>JAHIUA010000016.1 GCA_018817385.1 Pseudomonadota bacterium | reverse complement strand
CTTGTTTCCATGGGACGGGGCATCTTCAGCCTGTTGGCTGTCGGTATCTTACCCGTCCTTTTTATGAATCCCGGACAGTTTCTCTTTGGCTTGGTTGTCTGTTACGGTATCGCCTTTGGACTGGCCTGGGTACTGGTTTAAGCGGTAATATGAAAGTGGGATCCAACCCCGAAAAGCTCACTGTAAAGGTGGCTTGAAAACAATAAGGGATAGAGTACGGGGTGTTATTGAAGGGCAGAGACATTCGTGGTCTGTCTCCTCACAATCCCTCAAGATCAGAGTTACGGATCATAGGATGGGGTGGTGTTCCCATCCTTGAGTAAAGGCAGTTCCCAGTGAATGGCTGACCGCTTCTTTTCCTTCTCTTCGCCCGCCCCGATTCCTAACCTGATACCAGGTGCCTTGATATTCTATACGTAGTGCTCCGGACATATTTTCTTTGTCACACATTCGCAACAAAGGTCAAAGGGAGACTTGATCCCATTTTTCTGTTTCCTTAAGAGTCAAAATATTTCCCAAAGATGTTGACTCTCCTTGCTGAGTTCCAGCAAAGACAGGTATGCACAATATCGCATTGCTTTTGATATTCCATGTACATTATCTGTACCATATCAAAATGTTTGCTATTTTCTTGTCTGCAGCCTACGCGAAAGTTTTGGTTTTGGATGTTCTTTGTAGCCAATGATAAAATTTATGATATCTTAATGAGTTGGATGTTGCTTACAAGGTAGACTGGCGTATTAGGCTATGTGGTGGCTGCAGGTCAAGAATAAGATCTTTTCCTCCCTTTCTATTCCTATTTGTTCAATAGGTAACAAGGACCGAGAGCATGACAATGTCGAATTGTTTCCTGGATACGAAACGTACACTGGAGGTCAACGGTAAGCAGGTTGTCTACTATGCCATCAGTGGCGGCGACCTGGCATCGTATGCATCGATTGCCCGTCTGCCGATTTCCACCAAGATCCTGTTGGAGAACCTGTTGCGTCATCAGGATGATCGCAGTTGTTCTGATGATGATATTGTCGCCCTGGCGGTTAGTGCTGGCCGGGGAAGTGCCCAGGAGATTGCCTATTTTCCGGCACGGGTGTTGATGCAGGATTTTACCGGCGTTCCGGCGGTGGTGGATTTGGCCGCCATGCGGGATGCCCTGGTCAAGCGGGGAGGCGATCCGCAGAAAATCAATCCCCTGTCTCGGGTGGATCTGGTTATTGATCACTCGGTCAGTGTCGATAGCTTCGCTACTCAAACTGCTTTTGCAGAAAACGTGGCCATGGAAATGGAGCGCAATCGGGAGCGCTATCAATTCCTGAAATGGGGCCAGTCCGTTTTCGACAATTTCAGTGTCATGCCGCCAGGCACTGGTATCTGCCATCAGGTCAATCTTGAATATCTGGCTGGTGTGGTCCTGGTTCAGGGGGGGGATGGCGAGATCATCGCCTATCCGGACACCTTGGTCGGTACTGATAGCCATACCACCATGATCAATGGTCTCGGGGTGCTGGGCTGGGGGGTGGGGGGGATTGAGGCAGAAGCGGCGATGCTGGGACAGCCCATTTCCATGCTTATTCCTGATGTTGTTGGTTTTGAGCTCAGCGGTCGCTTGGCGGAAGGGATTACCGCCACTGATCTGGTGTTGAGGGTGGCACAGATGCTGCGTCAGCATGGGGTGGTGGGGAAATTTGTCGAGTTTTACGGTCCTGGTCTGGATCACCTGCCCCTTGCGGACCGTGCCACCATTGCCAACATGGCGCCGGAATACGGTGCCACCTGCGGGTTTTTCCCTGTGGATGCCAAAACCATCGAATATTTGCGTCTGAGTGGTCGTGACGAAGAGAGTATTGCCTTGGTGGAGGCCTATTGCCGGGCCCAGGGTATGTGGCGTGGTGAGCATTATCAGACGCCTGATTTCGCAGAAACCCTCCATCTCGATATGTCGATGGTGGAGCCAAACCTGGCCGGGCCCAAACGACCTCAGGATCGGGTACTGGTTCGGGAACTGAAGTCCGTGATGGATAGATTTATTGAGTCCGATGGCAAGGGCGAAGAGTTTGATATCGGTTTTCCGGTAAGGGGACTTGATCAGGACATGCACCATGGTGATGTGGTGATTGCTGCCATCACCTCCTGTACTAATACCTCCAACCCCGCTGTCATGCTGGGGGCGGGTCTGCTCGCCAAAAAGGCACTGGCAAAAGGCTTACAGCGTAAGCCCTGGGTGAAGTCCTCTCTGGCTCCCGGTTCCAAGGTGGTCACAGAATATCTGGAGAAGACTGGACTGCAGGAAGCGCTCGACGGTCTTGGCTTTCATCTCGTGGCCTATGGCTGCACGACCTGTATAGGAAACTCCGGACCCTTGCCAGAGGAGGTGAAAGAGACCGTCGCTGCCAATGATCTCCTGGTCTGCGCAGTGCTGTCGGGGAATCGTAACTTTGAAGGCCGTATCCACCCGCAGGTACAAGCCAGTTGGCTGGCCTCGCCGCCGCTGGTGGTTGCCTATGCCCTGGCGGGTACTACCCGTATTGATCTCAGCCGTGATCCCATCGGCTTTGGCGGGGATGGTGAGGTCGTGTATCTCAGGGATATCTGGCCCAGCGATACCGAGATTGCCGATCTGTTACAGACTGTCAGCAGAGACATGTTTACCAGGGAGCACAGCACCATATTCCAGGGTGATGCCGCCTGGAGAGGGATTGAATGCTCCAGTGGCGCGACCTTTGCCTTTGCCGCCGACTCCACCTATATCCAATTACCACCTTTCTTCGATGAAAAGTACAGCGGTAATAGGAAGAACATTGTTGCTGCCCCTATCCTGGCCATTCTGGCAGATTCGGTCACCACCGACCATATCTCACCGGCAGGTACCATTCCCTTAGACAGCCCGGCGGCCAGGTATCTTCGTAGTCATGGCGTCGCTGAGGAAGATTTTAATTCCTATGGTTCGCGGCGCGGCAATCACGAAGTTATGATACGCGGCACTTTTGCCAATATCCGTATCCGTAACGAAATGACTCCCGAACTTGAAGGGGGCTATACCCACTTGGCGGGTGAGACGAAGCCCCTGTTTATTTATGATGCCGCTATGGAATACCAGTCCAGGGGGATAGCCACTGTGGTGATCGGGGGCAGGGAATACGGGACCGGTTCCAGCCGAGACTGGGCGGCCAAAGGCACCTTGCTCCTCGGTGTGAAGGCGGTGATCGTGGAGAGTTTCGAGCGTATACACCGTTCTAATCTGGTGGGGGTTGGGGTTTTGCCCCTCCAGTTTATGGAGGGCGAAAATCGTAAGACATTAGGGCTTAGTGGTGACGAGCAGATCGATATCCTGGGTCTCGATGGTGATCTGCAAGCCAAGCAGAATTTTTCTGCCCTGATCCATTATCCCTCCGGTGAACAGCGTCGGATTTCGTTGCAGTCGCGCCTGGATACGGCAGTGGAGGTGGATTACTACCGTGCCGGTGGCGTCTTGAACTATGTCCTGAACCGCATTGTCGACAAGGGGTGAAAGGTGACTGGTCTGGGGAGCAGGAGAGGGGCGGGACAGCAGAGTTTGGTCGGGTCCCCCCATTCCCCTGTGGAGTCGGCTTCAGCCGCGAATGGAGGTGGCGTGAGCCCCTTATCTCATAAACAATATCGGTGGCCATTCGCGGCCGAATCCGCTCCCACTTAGAGAGGGAATCACTCCTTGTCTGCGTCCTGGCTGTGGAGTTTGCTTGCTCGACAATTGAGATTGCCCTGATATTGCTGCCGGGAAATGCGCTGAAGATAAGTATGCCCTTGTTGGAGTCGGCTTCAGCCGCGAATACGGAGGGGAAGCGACCTCCTCTCTGGCTGAGCAATATCGGTGGCCATTCGCGGCAGAAGCCCCTGCCGGAGATAGAGTGGGCCAGGTGTTTTTTCGTTTCTATTAGCAAAGAAAAGCGAATATGGTATTATCTTCAATCTAGTCAATCTATGGCTCATACTATGCTGGAGAGCCTTTCTCCGCAGACAACTAATCTTCTCTTCCCCCCTTGTCCTATGTCTCAATTATCCCTCAGCGTTGCGCAACAAAATTTTCTTGCCATCTATCCCAGCCTTTCTTCTGACCAGCAAAATGTGCTGAAATGCTTGTCGGTTATCTACGACGCTGTTTCCAGAACCGACCTTATGAAATGTCTGAATAAGGCCGGATTGAGAAATGACAATGGGAAAGAGTTTGTCGTTAAAGATATGAAGCCCCTCCTTAGCTCCTTGGCTGAGCAGGGATTTGTGGAAATGAGTGCTCAGAGCGTCAGATGTGATCTGGAAATAGTGGAGCTGGTCAGTCGCCAAGCGGTGGCTGATAAAAGTTTTGAGAGCCTGGCGATGGCTGTCCAGAAAATCATCTCTGCCAAGGAGGCGTGGCGGACAACCTCCTGGTATAAAAATTATAATCAAGGGGTTCGTGACCTCAGAATCGCCTTTTACCGCGGACGAAATGAAGCCCAGTTGCGGAACGTACTCCATTCCGTGTATGACCAGTTTCCCAGTGAGTTTTTAGAAAAGCATCCCTATGAGCTGCTTTTTTTCAACCCCTTTGACAGGGAAATGCTTCATACTCTATCTCCTGCGTTGCTGTCAGATTTTATCATCCCCAGGCTCAATCATGCTTTTTTTCGCGTCGCTCCTGCAGATGATCTCCTCGATTTTCTCAGTGAATATTGTCAAAAAAGGGGCGTGACAGGAGGGGAATTTTTTGCCATCCAGGCCTTACACCTGATCAGCAGAGGGAAAATCAAGAAAGCGCATGAGCTTGTCAGTGCCTGGACTCCATCGACCTGGTCATCGATGAGTTATCGCGGCTGGCTGGCCTTTTTGGAAGGAAAAACGGACGAATCTCTGCAATTGTACCGTCAAGGTCTGCAACTGCTCAAAAAAGAGAGGGGAAAAAGAAAGGTAGCCTATACAAATATTGCCGGTTTTTTCTATCTTCTTGCCTTGCTGCAGTCCGGGAGCAGTGAAAACATGCAGGAGGCCCTTACCTATGTGCCCTTGATCAAAAAAGAGAAGGGTCAGACTGGCCAAACCATGTGTGGTGATCTGGAGCAGGTCCTGTTACTGGCCATGGGGCAAAGGAGTAAGGCTGAGATAAAATTTCATTCCTTTCAGACCATTGGCAGCTACAATGATTACATCTCCCTACTTATGGCCTTCCTCACCCATTGTTGGCAGGGAAAGGAGACGATTGAAGGGGCAGAAAAAAGTCTTGGCCTGTTACTGGAGCATGCTGAAAAAGGAGGATACTATTGGCTGGCCAAAGAGGCGGCTGCATTACTGCTTTTCTGTAAGTTTGATACGGATGCCAATAGAAGGCGTTATGAAAAACTGAAAAAACTCGCTCCCTTGCCCGATCTTTGTACCGCTTTGCAACCAAAAGAGAACTGGGAGCAGGTACTCAATGCCCTTACGGATCTTCATAATAGCCAAGAGAGCCAGGTCGACGCTGGGGCTGAGCGTTTGGTGTGGCTGCTTGACTATGATGCAGAGTTTGGCGATTGTGAGATTGCTCCGCGTCTGCAGAAGCTAGGCAAAAATGGAAAATGGACAAAGGGGCGGGCGGTTGCCCTGTCCACACTTTACTCGCAGGTCAATACGCTTTCCTATCTCAGTGGCCAGGATAAAAATGTTGTGGCCTCTCTTCAGAAAACCTATGCATCACGTTACAGCTATTACGGTGGCTCTTCTGAGTCCTACTCCTTCCTGCCAAGCCAGGCTCTTCCTGCTCTTGTCGGTCATCCCCAGCTTTTCTGGCATAACAATCCTTCGGTACGGGTGGAACTGCTCAAAGGGTCTCCGGAACTCCATGTTCTGAAAAAGAAAAAGGGCTATGAGATCACTCTCCATCCTCCCCTTGAAGAAAACGATTCGTATGCCCTGGTGCAGGAGAGTCCCACCCGTCTGACCTTTATACCTGTCACCCCAGAGTATAGCCGGGTGGCGGATATCATAGGATCTTCGATCACTGTGCCCCTGGAGGCAAAAGATAAGGTGCTGAAGGCACTTTCTTCTGTGGCCAAGGTGTTGACGGTGCAATCAGATATTGGCGGCTTGTCGGCTGATATGAAGAAAGTTGTAGCTGATCCTCGTCCCCATGTCCACCTCCTTCCCTATAACAATGGTCTGCAGGTGGAGCTTTTGTGTAAACCTTTTGCAGATGGCGGTTCCTATTATCAGCCGGGAAGTGGTGGAAAAACTGTCCTTGCTGAAATAGACGGCAAGCAGCTGCAGACCGCTCGTGATCTCGAGCTTGAACAGCAAAATGCAGATCAAATCATTCAGGAATGTCAAACCTTGAAGCACCATGAAGGCATAGGCAATGAATGGATTTTTGAAGAACCCGAGGAATGTCTGGAACTCTTATGTGAACTGCGGGAACTGGGTGACAAGGCGGTGTTGGAGTGGCCCAAGGGAGAGACTTTGAAGGTGACGCCTGAGGCTTCATTCGCTCAATTTTCCATGGGAATAAAGCGGGATAATGATTGGTTCGGTGCCACGGGAACGTTTAAGGTTGATGACAAGATGACCTTGGATATGAAGAAGCTGCTGGCAATGAGTCTGGATTCGCAGAGCCGGTTTATTAAACTTGATGACGGTAGATTTCTGGCCTTGAACAAGGCATTCAAGAGACGGCTTGAAGAGTTGCGTGCCTATTCCGAAAATCATGGTCAGGGGGTTCGCTTCAGTCCTTTGGCAGGTCTGGCCCTTGAAGAATTTACAGAAGAAATCGGCAGCTGTACGGCCGACATACACTGGAAGAATAACCTCAAGCGATTTCAGAACATCAGTGACCCGGAGCTGCCCTCCACCCTCCAGGCAACCTTACGCGACTATCAGCTGGAAGGGTTCAAGTGGCTTGGCTGTCTTTCGGCCTGGCAGGTTGGCGGTTGTCTTGCTGATGATATGGGTCTGGGTAAGACCGTGCAGGCCCTGGCAGCCATCCTCCTGCGTGCTCCGGATGGCCCGACCATGGTGGTGGCGCCGACCTCGGTGATGATGAACTGGCAGGATGAAGCAACCCGTTTTACTCCAACCCTCAACGTCCAGTTGTTTGGAGATGGCGACAGAGCGGAGCGGTTGAGCCACCTGGGTGCCTTTGATCTTGTCATTTGCAGTTACGGCCTGCTTCAAAGCGAAGGGGAGATGCTGGCAGGTGTAGAGTGGCAGACGGTGGTTCTTGACGAGGCTCAGGCAATTAAAAATATGCAGACCAAACGTTCACAGGCCGCCATGAATCTGCAGGCATCCTTCAAGGTCATCACCACCGGCACGCCCATTGAAAATCACCTTGGTGAACTGTGGAATCTGTTCAGGTTTATCAACCCAGGCCTTCTTGGATCCCAGGAGAGTTTTAAAAAGAAGTTTGCCAATCCCATTGAGAAGCAGAAGGATAGGGTAGCCTCAACTCGTCTGAGAAAGTTGATTCAGCCCTTTATTCTCCGCCGACTGAAACAGGATGTATTGCAGGAACTGCCCCCTCGCACCGAGGTGACAATGCAGGTGGAGATGAGTGCGGAAGAGCAGGCCATGTATGAGGCCCAGAGGCAACAGGCCCTGGAGAACCTGGCCGAAGGAACAATAGAAAAAGGTGGACAACAGCATCTGCAGATCCTTGCTGAAATTACCAGACTGCGGCGTTTCTGCTGTAATCCGCAGTTGGTGGTGCCGGATCTAGGGATTGCCAGCTCAAAACTCAAAGTTTTTACTCAGATTGTCCAAGAGCTGCTCGAGAACAGGCATAAGGCCTTGGTCTTCAGTCAGTTTGTCGGCCATCTGTCGCTTATTCGGGAACGTCTGGATGCCTTGGGGATTTCGTATCAGTATCTGGATGGTTCCACCAGCACCACACAGCGGACCAAACGGGTGAAAGATTTTCAGGCAGGAAAGGGTGATCTCTTTCTCATCAGTCTCAGGGCGGGTGGTGCCGGACTCAATCTGACAGCCGCAGATTACGTCATCCACATGGATCCCTGGTGGAATCCGGCAGTGGAAGATCAGGCATCCGACCGTGCACATCGTATCGGCCAGCGGCGTCCGGTCACGGTCTATCGCCTGGTGGTCAAGGGTTCCATAGAGGAAAAAATAGTTGCCATGCATAAAGACAAACGGGACCTGGCCGACAATCTCCTCGACGGTAGTGACATGAGTGGCAAGATTTCCGCGGCAGAGCTGCTGCAACTGTTGAAGGAAGGGTGAGGGAGTGGCGACAAGAAGCAGCTGACTTGCCCCTCCTGGTTTCTTTTTGGGTCCGCATCGGCTTGAAATACAGTCTGCGGGAAGCGAGAGTGCGAGAACCTGATTTTTTTTGTACAAGCGGCTTCAGCCGCGAATGAAGGCGGCTCGGGCCGTGATCCTCTTTCCTGGCGCGAGGGTTGTTTGGGGTAAAGTCTCTTCTCCTTGTAAAGAGGGGGACTTGTTGTGTGAATTCTATTTTATCATTTACTTGGCTCAGTTCGTTCATAAAGGCATCAAATTCTTCTGCTGGATTCGGACGATGGCTGAGTGTTGTTTCAAAAAGGGAATTGTGCTCGGGGACCCCATTTTGGGCCAGAGAGATTTTATTGTATCCCTGCATGTGCATCACTTCTGCTGTCTTTCTATCAATCCGGTCGCTGAAAAAAAGGATTGCTGCTGGTACTCGGGCAAAGGAGTTGACATCAATAGGTACTGGTTGAAAAAAAAATCCGTGATAGTCATTAACACGGCTTTCGGGTTGAGTATTTTTTTAAATATTTATTTTTTGGATTTGGAGAATTTACGCGAACGTTTCTTACTCATGCGTAATTGTATGGGAGAGGGTGAGTGTAAGATTATGTTGCACAGGGAGTAGGATAAATGCTTTAAGATGTTTTTATTTTGCAGCATATTGAAACTCAAATAGAGTTGTTGACCACAGACTAGACGAGAACTTTTGTCATACTGGAGAAAAAACCTTCCCCTATGGATAAAGACGAACCAGAAAGAGTTGGAAGCTTGGACCTGCTTTGTGCCCGATTGAGCTTCAACTATCTGAAACTCGAAAAAGCTGTGTGATAGGGGACAGGAAAAATGGTTTGTGTGTTGTTATTTGATATGATGTGTTGTATTGTGTTGTAATTCCATTGGATTTTTCCTGGATTACTGCTGCTGTGCTTGCTGCAGACCAAGAATGGTGACGTTGTTCTCCACCAAGAAGAGTAATAAAGAGATCTGTTGCGCCTGATTACTGGAAGGTACAACGATTGAGATAGTGTTTTTGAACTTCCTGCCGGGTTCACGGGTAAAGGGCGTTCCTATCACTTTGTGGAATGGGTTTTGATCGGAAAGGGACAGAAAGTGTGACTATGGCGGCGTATTTAAGTATATCCTGAATCACGTTTTTGATAATGAGTAAAAGGTGGCTGTGATGAGTGAACAGTATCGGATTGAGCGTGACAGTATGGGCGAGGTGAAAGTGCCTGTACGGGCGCTGTATGGCGCACAAACCCAACGTGCGATGGACAACGTTGCTATCAGTGGTATTTCCATGCCTGAAGGTTTTATCCGCAGCCTGGGCTTGATCAAGGCCGCGGCCGCCAAGGCCAATGCCCAACTCGGTATGCTGGAAAATGACATGGCCGACGCCATTTACGCTGCCGCCCTGGGAATTGGCGATGGTGAGCATCTGGAGCACTTTCCGGTGGATGTTTTTCAGACGGGATCAGGGACCAGCACTAATATGAACGTCAATGAGGTGATTGCAACACTGGCAAGCGAGCAGCTCGGATACCCTGTCCATCCTATTGATCATGTCAATTGCAGCCAGAGCAGTAACGATGTCATTCCCACCGCCATTCATGTCAGTGCCAATCTGGCTCTTGAAAATGAACTGTTGCCAGCGCTCCATCGGTTAGGGGTGGTAATTTCTGTCCGTGAAGACGAACTGGCAGGACAGATCAAAACCGGGCGTACCCACCTGATGGATGCCCTGCCCATCAGTTTTGCTCAGGAGTTATCCGGCTGGCGATCCCAGCTTGTGCTTGCGGAACAACGTATTATTGATACTCGACAAAGGCTCTGTCAACTGGCTCAGGGAGGTACAGCGATAGGCACCGGCGTCAATGCCGCTCCTAATTTTGGGGCCTTGTTTGCCTGGCAACTCTCTGGTATTACCGGCCAGGTCTTCACTCCCGCCGAGAACCTGTTTGCGGCCATCAGCAGTCAGGACACAGCCGTCGAGCTGTCCGGTCAACTAAAGACCCTGGCTGTGGCACTGATAAAAATTGCCAACGATCTGCGCTGGATGAACAGCGGGCCTCTGTCGGGACTGGGAGAAATCAACATCAAAGCCCTGCAGCCAGGCAGTACTATTATGCCGGGTAAGGTGAACCCGGTGGTGCCGGAAGCTGTTGCCATGGCTGCTGTCCAGGTTATCGGAAACGATACTGCCGTGGCAGTGGCTGGCCAGTCCGGTAATTTTCAGCTCAATGTCATGTTGCCGGTGATCGCCTATAATCTGTTGCAAAGCATCACCCTTCTGGCCAACAGCTGTACGGCTCTTGCAGAAACGGCTATAGCAGATTTTGTGGTCAACCCGGAGATCAGCAAGGAAAATCTGGCGAAAAATCCAATCCTGGTCACTGCGCTCAACCGGGAGATCGGTTACAATAAGGCTGCTGAGATTGCCAACCGTGCCTACCAGCAGAGGCGTCCTATTCTTGATGTGGCAAAAGAGATGACTGACCTCGACCAGGCCTACCTCGCACGATTGCTGGACCCGAAAAATTTAGTATGATGCAGCGGGCACGGCTTCAGGTTGTTGTCGCAGCATTGACGAACGTCCTCTTGCCCTGTGTGCTGCTCCTTCTTCTGTTTGGTTGCGCGGCCCAGATTCGTAACCAACCAGAAGATGTCCGTTTGCTGAGAGCTTCCGCTCTGACAGAGGGAGGGGAACAACCGACTCTTTCTTTTCTGATCTCTGAATGGCAGCAGCCATATAACCGGATCGGTAAGGTCCAGGCAGAGGAACGCGGTGGCTCTGTCCGTGTTTTTGTTGATCCGCAGCAGGCCGTAATTTATTCCGAGAAACTGGTATTTAGCACCGCACGTGCAGCCTATACAAATCTGGTGTATCGGGTACACTTTTCAAAAACCCCTTTCAGTCTCATTCCCTTTCATCTTGCGGCAGGCAACAATGTGGGCCTTATCGTTGTGATCACTCTGGATGGGGAAAACAGGCCGCTTTTGGTCACTACGGTCAATACCTGCGGCTGTTATGTGGCAATTATCCCCACTAGTTATCTTGCTGCCGACGCCTATCCCTCTGCCTGGCCGAGAAAAGAGCAACGTGTTTTTGGTCAGATCCTTTCCGCGCAACTGGAGATGGTTGCAGCAGATGATGGCCTGCTGGTCAGCATCAGCCCTGCCTTGCATCGGGTTATGGACGTGCAGGTTATCGCTGCCGATTTTTCTCACCCGTACCAAACAGTCTCTGCCGACAGGCAAACCCTTTCCTCGTTGAAATCTTTGCCACTGGCAGGCGGTGGCAGCACCAGTATGTACTATGACCAGTGGCCCCTCAAAGGACATGTCAAAGGGGCGATAAAGCCATGGGAGAGTCTCCTCCTCAGCCTTGTCAGTCTGGATTTATATGTGGGGATGGATAAGGAGTATGGTACCACGGCAGAGAAAGGCAACCCTTTCTACACCAGTCTCAAACCCTGGAACAGGCAGATTTCTGATATGAATGATTTTGCAGCTTTTTTACAGTTCCATGGCTGGAAGCTGTAAGCGCTGAAGAGTGGACAGACCGACTCCAGCCGTAAACCCAAAACTACAAACCGTTCCCTCAATCCTTCATCAACTCCATGGCGGCATTGATGATAGAGGGAGAATCCAGACGTGAGTTTTTCCAAAGCGTCCTCTGCGGACCATGTTCGACAAATTCATCCGGATGGGCGAGTATGGTCGATTTGATATTGTAGAGCTTGTTTTCGGAGAGGAATTCCAGGATCAGGCTGCCGAATCCGCCATGGCGGACATTGTCTTCAACGGTCAGCACTCTCCCTGTTATCTCTACCCAGTGAGAGATGAGTTTTTTGTCCAGAGGCCTGATAAAGCGTGGGTTGATGACTGTCGCCTCTATGCCAATTTTTGCCAGGCCTTCTGCTGCTCGCAGCGCCGGGTACACTCTGTTGCCCACCGGTAGGAGGAGGATGTCTTTTCCTTCCCGGAGCAATTCTCCTTTCCCTGGTTCCAGGATTTGAAATTCCTGGTCCATGACGACATCTTCCCCAGATCCGCGTGGATACCTGATTGCTGTCGGTCCCGGCAGAGAAACCGCAGTATAGAGCATATGTTGCAATTCATTCTCATCTTTTGGCGCCATGTAGATGAGATTGGGGATGAAACGGAGGAATGAGATGTCGAAGATTCCATGGTGGGTGGGGCCGTCATCGCCAACCACACCGGCCCGGTCAATGGCCAGGGTTACTGGCAGGTTGGGAAGACAGACATCATGGATGATCTGATCGAGGGCTCGCTGGAAGAATGAGGAATAGATGGCGACTACCGGGTGTATCCCCTCAATGGCCAGGCCTGCGGCAAAGGTGACAGCGTGTTGCTCGGCGATTCCCACATCAAAAAAGCGTTGAGGAAATTCTTTGGAAAAGGTGGTGAGTCCGGTTCCTGCGGGCATGGCTGCAGAGATGGCAGTAACCATTGGATTGCTGCGGGCTATCTTGCAAAGGGTCTCTCCAAAGACCTGGGTGTAACTGATTGACCCGGAAGATGGTTTGGGTACACCGGTGGCGACATCAAAGGGACCGAGGCCATGATAATTGCCTGGATTCTGTTCAGCGGGACCATATCCCTTTCCTTTCTGGGTGATAACATGAACCAGAACCGGGCCATCCACATTGTCTCGGATGTTTTCCAGGGTGAGGATGAGGTCTCCCAGTTCGTGTCCTGGAATGGGGCCTATGTAATAAAATTTCAGGGCTTCGAAAAGCATGGCGGGAGTGAAGAAACTCTTGATGTTCTCCTCGCTTTTTTTCAGGACATTGAGAAAGCGATCTCCGACACCATGCAACTCCTTGAGTCCGGCGGATATGTGTTTGCGTAGATGGCGGACGGTCCTGCTGGTGAGTTGCCGGGAGAGGAAACTGGAGAGGGCACCGACGTTTTCAGAAATTGACATCTCGTTGTCATTGAGGATAACAATGAGGTCTTTATCCAGATGTCCTGCCTGATTCAGGGCCTCAAAGGCCAGGCCTGCGGTCATGGAACCGTCGCCGATAATAGCTACCACCCGGTTTTTGTCGCCTTTGATATCTTTGGCCAGGGTCATCCCCAGGGCAGCGGAAATGGAGGTAGAAGAATGTCCGGTTTCAAAGGCGTCATATTCGCTTTCTTTGAACTTGGGAAAACCACTCAGTCCTTTGTACTGACGCAGGGTATGAAACTGTTCCTGTCTGCCGGTGAGAAGCTTGTGGGCATAGGACTGGTGACCCACATCCCAGACTAACTTGTCATCAGGAGTATTGAAGACATAATGGAGCGCCAGCGTCAGTTCTACTACTCCAAGGCTTGGGGCCAGATGTCCTCCGGTTTTGGATACGGTGCTGATGATGGTTTGACGGATATCTTCAGCAATCACATTCATTTCATCAACGGTGAGCGTGCGCAGATCCTTAGGGGATTGAATGTCTTTGAGTCTTGGGACTGCACAATTGGTACTGTTGGGTGTTAGCATAGCATTGGTCCTGAGTGAGGCCTGGACTCTTGGTGTAAAAGGTTACCAGTGTTTTATTCGCAGTTGCACTGCCCTCGTTCAGCCGGGGGGCAGATGAGTGTCCTTAGCGGTCTATCTTCAATTCTCAGTTGTTAGGCGGTTGTCTCTCTGAGCGCTTGTTCAATGTGAACGGGTGTAGATGTAATCTGCAAGCAGTCGCAGTGGTTCGGCCTTGTGGTCAAAATTGCTCAGGGCTGTCTTGGCCATTTCTACTGTCGCCTGGGCCAGGGTCCGGGTTTCTTCCACCCCAAAATAAGCAGGATACGTCGCTTTGCCAAGTTTGATATCGCTTCCAGCCGCTTTTCCAAGTTGTTCCGTGGTGGCCGTGGCGTTCAGAAGGTCGTCAACGATCTGAAAGGCAAGCCCTATTTGATCACCGTAGTCCTTTAGTGCCGCCAGTTGCTGCACATCGGCTCCTGCTCCAATACCCCCTGCAAGTACAGAGGCGGTAATCAGGGCCCCGGTCTTGCTGCGGTGGATGGTCTGCAGGGTCTCGAAGGGGAAGGTGGTATTTTCGTGGGCGATATCCAGGGCCTGGCCGCCAACCATTCCCAGCGAACCGGCAGCTCTGGCCACAACATGAATAATGCGTAGCCTCCTCTCTGGTTCCAGGTTGCCATACGCTGTATCACTGAGCAGGTCAAAGGCCCAGGTCAGGAGGCCGTCACCGGCCAGGATTGCCCCCGCCTCCCCGTAGAGGATATGATTGGTGGGTTTTCCTCGCCGTAGTTCGTCGTTATCCATGGCCGGAAGGTCGTCATGAATCAGTGAGTAGGTGTGGATGCATTCCAGGGCACAGGCAACAGGAAGGAGATCATTTCCTGTTGCCGTCTCACCACGAACTGCACTTGCGGCAGCCAGACAGAGAATGGGACGTATTCGTTTTCCACCGGCAAAAAGGGAGTAGCGCAGGGCCTTGATATGGTCACGAAAGACACCCTCTGTGGCCGGAATATAGCTGTCAAAGGACTGTTCGACCAAGTCCCTCTGTTTATTCAGATAGCTCTTGATCTCCATCTTCTAACTCGTCAAAGGGGGTTGCGGTGAGTTCACCTTTCTTTTCCAGAAGCAGCTCCACCTTTGCCTTTGCCTCAGTCAGGGTGCTGTTGCAGTATTCAACCAGGCCTATCCCTTCATCAAATTTCTTGAGGCTCTTTTCCAGGCTGAGATCACCGTCTTCCAGCTCTTCGGTGATCTGTTCCAGTCTGGTCAGTGCATTTTCAAAAGTTCGCTTTGCCATAAGTAATAGATTCGTAAAAACTGAATTTTAAGAGGGTGGAGTAACACAATTTTATCTGTTTAACTGGCATTATGTTATTATAATTCTTAACGATAATGTTTTGTTCCTGTTTTTAGAAAAAAAATATATCTTGGTGTAAATACTATTATAAAAAAAAGTCTTTTCCAGTATGTTGAGAGCATCTGTATCGGTGATGCCGCTCCAGACTAAACCCTCTTTATATTCATAGATTGGAGAGAAGTCGAGAAGAAAATAGGGAACTGAATAGTTAGCGGACGAAGGCTTGCAAAAGCATTTTAGTCAATTCCAAGTGTTGGCAAAAGATTCTCTCAGATGTGGAAATGATGACTACGATTGAAAAGGCTTTAACCTTATTTTTACGATGGCTGGAAGTGGAAAAAGGATATTCTGCCCATACGCTGGCAGGATATGGACATGATCTCCACGAATTTATGGCAGGGCTGGGCAAGGATATTGACGTGAAAGCCATAGAGTCTGTTCATATTCGCCGTTTTGTTGTTGCTCTCTACGGTCATAATGGTGCTGCCACTGTAGGGCGTAAACTTTCTGCACTGCGAACATTTTTTAAGTTTCTTCTTAGAGAAGAACTCTTGGACTCAGATCCCATTGTCGGAATTGCCGGACCCAAGGTTGGAAAATATATGCCGGTTTTTCTCACCATTGATGAGGTCTTTCGTCTCCTGGAAATGCCTGATCGGAGGGATCGTTTTATGCTTCGTGATCTCGCTATCATGGAGCTTCTTTATTCCACCGGTATGCGGGTTGCTGAACTGGTCTCCCGGGACATATCAAACCTTGATTTTAAAACGGAAATGCTTAGGGTGACTGGCAAAGGAAACAAGGAGCGACTGGTGCCGGTGGGATGGCCTGCTCTTGAGGCTGTGCGCGCCTGGCTTCCTATGCGAGAACAGCTTACTCTGGATCGCGCCCGCAGGGGCCGTAAGACTGAAAGAGAGGCCCTGTTTTTGAATGGTCAAGGAGGGCGGTTGACCAGTCGCAGTGTGGAAAGAATGGTAAAAAACTACGGTGAACGGGCAGCTATTCCACAAACCGTAACACCCCATGCCCTGCGCCATTCCTATGCCACGCATCTTTTGGAAATGGGAGCTGATATGCGATCAGTTCAGGAATTGCTGGGACATGCAAGTTTGTCAACAACACAGCGCTATACTCACTTGACCCTTGATCATTTGACAGAGGTATATGATAAGGCCCATCCCATGGCCAAAAAACCGTAAGCGTTTCCCAGCCCCCCAGCTGCGTCCGTTTTAGACCTTGCACATAGGAATGCTATGGTCCAAGATCTAAAACGGACGCAGCTGAGGCGCCGGGAAACGCTTACGACTTCTTGCCCCTTGTTGAATTATTTTGCTGGAGCAGGCTTGTCGCCTGCTCCTTTGCTTGTTTTTTATAAGGTTTGGTTTAATAATGATGAGTTGGTGGTGTAACAAGTGGCTTGTAATGAACAAATGGTTCAAGCCAGGAGATTGATTTCTGGAGAGTTGCAGCACGTGTAAACGCCTTCATAAAAACAATTGGTAATTTATATAAGATAACAGGATGATATGAAAATACGTTCAACAACAATACTTGCTGTCCGCCATAAAGGTGAGGTGGCTGTGGCTGGTGACGGTCAGGTCTCTTTAGGAAATACGGTGATGAAGCATCAGGCGCGTAAGGTGAGGCGCCTCTATCATGGTCAGGTGATCACCGGTTTTGCCGGTGCTACCGCTGATGCCTTTACTCTCTTTGATTTGCTGGAGAAGAAACTGGAACAGTATAATGGCAATCTTATGCGGGCTGCAGTGGAGTTGGCCAAAGAATGGCGAACAGACAAGATGCTGCGCAGGCTCGAGGCCATGTTGGTAGCCGTGGACAAGGAGTCTTCTTTGCTGCTCACTGGAACCGGTGATGTTATTGAGGCGGACAACAACGTACTTGCCATTGGTTCCGGAGGGCCTTATGCCCAAGCTGCAGCCCTGGCTCTGGTGAATAACAGTGATCTAGACGTTGAAAGCATCTGTCGTGTTGCCATGGGTATTGCTGCCGATATCTGTGTTTTTACAAACCATGCTATTGTGATAGAAAAGATATGAGTGCTATACAGTCCCTTACCCCTAAAGAAATTGTTACAGAGCTTGATAAATATATTGTAGGCCAAGCTGCTGCTAAGCGTTCAGTGTCCATTGCCCTTAGAAATCGCTGGCGAAGGCGTCAGGTCGCATCACCCTTGCGTGAAGAAATAGCGCCCAAGAACATTATCATGATCGGTCCCACCGGGGTGGGCAAGACCGAAATTGCCAGACGCCTGGCAACTCTTGCCCAGTCACCTTTTTTTAAAGTCGAGGCTTCTAAGTTTACCGAGGTCGGCTATGTAGGCAGGGATGTGGAATCCATGATCCGTGATCTGGTCGAGATTGCGGTGAACATGGTGAAGGTGGAGGAAAAGGAACGACTGGAAGGACTTGCTGCCGCAAATGCCGAGGAACGTATCCTGGATATCCTTTTGCCACCCAGGAGAACGCCTGCTCCCCACTATGAAGGCGGGATCAGCTCCCAATCTTTGCTTCTCGGTAATCGGGACGCCAAGGCTGCAAGTCCATCACTAAAGAGCGATGAAGAAGATGCCACTCGGGAGAAATTTCGGGAGATGCTGCGTCAGGGTAAACTTGATGACCGGGAGATAGAACTCGATCTCGATGATTCCCGCTCCACCCCCATGGTGGAAATTATGACCACCTCGGGTATGGAGGATATGCAGTCCAATATTCAGGACGCCTTCAGTAAGATTTTTCCCAAGAAGAAAAAGAAACGGAAAATTAAAATTCCGGATGCCATCGAGGCCTTGACCCAGGAAGAAATGGAACGCCTGGTTGATATGGATAAAGTGATCAAGGAGGCCCTGGAGCGCACCGAAGAGTCAGGTATTATCTTTCTTGATGAAATTGACAAAGTTGTTTCACGCAACTCTGGAGGCCACGGTCCGGAAGTCTCACGGGAAGGTGTCCAGCGCGACCTCCTGCCCATAGTTGAAGGGTCCACTGTCACCACTAAACATGGGATGGTGAAGACCGATCATATTCTTTTTATTGCCAGTGGTGCCTTCCATCTGTGCAAACCGTCTGATCTGATTCCAGAGCTTCAGGGGCGATTTCCCATACGGGTTGAACTTACCTCCCTGGGAAAGGAGGATTTTGTCCGTATTCTGACAGAGCCGGAAAGTGCACTGGTCAAACAGTATACTGCGTTGATGGCAACAGAGGGAGTGACCCTTTCTTTTGAACCGGAGGCCATCGAAGAACTTGCCGCCATTGCTGTCGAGGTAAACGAGAAGACAGAGGAGATCGGAGCAAGGCGGTTGCATACCGTTTTGGAGCGGGTACTCGATGAACTCTCTTTTGATGCCTGTGACCGGGAGGGTGATAGTTTCGTAGTCACTGCAGACTATGTGAAGAAGCAACTTCAGGATGTGGTTGAGGATAGGGATCTCAGCCGCTTTATCCTTTGATGGTGTTGTGAAAAAAAAGCGTCATCTCCTTTATTGGTGCAGGTTTTCAGTCATTGCGGCTCGTGTCCGTAGACCTTATCTTTTTCAAATTTGCACCAATACGTTGCAAAAAATGGCTCTGTAACTGGTTAGCATTGCTTTCTATTCGTTCAGTTAGGGCTTCGAAAGCATACAAGGACAGACTCCTCGTCCTATTCGAGAAAACTTGAATAGAGGGAGATAAAGTGCTGCTGAATAGTTACGAAACAATTAACCGTAGATTGGACCTGAGGTCTGAATCCCAATCTACATAGAATTGAGAAATATTATGCGTTATACTGATCCGGATTTGAAATACTGCCCACGTTGTGATGAAGAGTACAGAGCAGAGATCTCGACCTGTGTTTCTTGTGCAGTGGCCCTTATTACAGGGAGTGAAAAACTGGCCGTGGAGCAGGAGGTAGCCAAAAGTCGTCCTTCAAGATCCATGGAGCTGTCCAGTGATGATGAGATGGCTGATATCAGGAAAGGGCCTCTTGGTGAAATGAAGCATTTGCAGACCGTACTGGCAGCCAATAGCATTCCCTCTCTCATTGGTGGAGAAAAAGGGGGATGTGGCAAGGGCTGCTGTGGTGGCGGCGAAGTATACTTGAGGATCAGGATAGAGGATGGGCAAGAGGCCATGGCTGTCCTGGCCCAGGAGTTTAAAAGGACCACGGCTTTGGATTCCTATGATCTGAGTAACATCCATGCAGTATATGACCGGGGAGCTGAACAGACGACCTGCCCTGCCTGTGGCTTTGTCTTTTCTACAGACTCCAGTACTTGTCCCGACTGCGGTCTCTGTTTTTAAGAAAAGGGGATATCGCGCAGCTGATGCCGATTTCGGAGACTCAGAAATCAGAATTGAGAAGAACGATGAGACGTTAAATTCTTCTGCTGCCTGAATTCTGAGTCCTGCCGCTCAGGAGAGGGCAGGCTTGTTTTTCGGAAGGAGAACGGCTTCGTTGTTGCGGAAGATGGAGACCTGATTGCGGCCCATGGCTTTAGTGTGATACAAGGCTGTGTCCGCAGCGTTAATCAGGTCATTTTCATTTTGGGTGACCAGAGAGGAGAGGCTGCTGACCCCGAGACTGATGGTAACCAGAATGACCTTGTTCTTGTAAAAGAAGGTCTGTTGTTCTACCAAATCCCGTAAACGTTCTGCAACCAGTCCGGCCTTGTTGAGGTTGGTCATGGGCAGGATGATGAGAAATTCTTCCCCGCCATAGCGGCAGATGATTTCCTCGTTGCGAAGATGAAGGGAAAGGGTGGAAGTCAGGGTCTTCAGTACCTGATCTCCTCCTTCGTGTCCGTGCGTGTCATTGATGGTCTTGAATTTATCGATATCTATCATGACAACGCTGAGATCACTTTGGTGGCGCTGGGCTGTGGTAAATTCCTCGTGCAGTCGTATCAGACCGAAACGACGATTCAGGACATGGGTCAAGAAGTCGTAGGACGCCATTTCCTGTATTTTGTTGTGGAGGAGGGAGTTTTGGAGGTAGGGCGCCATGTAGGAGGAATAGGTTTTCAGCGTTTCCAGTTGAATGCTTTCCGACATTGGGCTCTGGCCGCAGGCAGAAATAACCAGGCCAACGGTGCTCTTCTCGGCAATTAAGGGGATAATCCGAATGAGTTTGGGTCTGATACTCCCGTATGGGGTAGTGGTGGTTATCCAATCGATACAGTTGCTCTCGGTGTCGAGGGTACAGGGTTCTCCGGATTGGATGGCATCATGAATCGGCCCCTGCCAGATTTCCAGTTTGCGAGGCAGCTTCTCATCTGTATCAATACCCTTGCTTGAGAGCAGGGTCATCTCTTCTTCTATCTTTCCATACAGGAGGCCGGAAGTCATGCAGGTGGCATCAATAAAGTAGTGGAGGATGATTGCCGCAGTCTTGTCCAGGGCAACATTGGCGGAAAGGTCCGAGGTCAGATTTCTGAAACGTGTTTCATTGAGCAGCCGCTGCTCCACAGTTTTGCCCATGGTGTTGAAGGCCATGGTCACCTGGCCGATCATGTCATTGGATTTGACCTCTATCTCAAAGGTTTCTGTGCGAAGTTTTCTGCTGAACAGGGCGGCGCTGATATGATTGTTGACCCGGTTCATTCCTTCCACAAGATAGTGGAGTTCCTTGGAGATAACGATTGAAAAAAGGATGTAATTTGCAATGCCGACAGTGATTCCGGCAGCAATACACATCAGGGTGAAGCTGAGGGAGACTGACCCACTGTCGTTAAAATAGGAATTCACCAGGGGAGGGAAGGCCACGCCCATGAGGAGACCAAAGAGGATCATACTGATAAAGAGAATACGAAAGACGTCTCTGTCTTTCGCCCGCCGACTCAGTGGGGAAGACTCTGTTTTCTGCAAGGGGAGTGTATGGTCCGATTGTTGTGTTGGCATCATCTTCACCCTCCGGGCTGTCCCCAGCGCTTGCGACGGTTCCCTGTAAGGACTTTCTTTTTGAAGGAAAGTGCCTTGTATCCCAGTATCTTTTCTGCTTCTTCTGTAAATTCCCGACACGGTCGTACCGTGAAATCTTTCATGATCTCTATATCAACTTCTCCCTGACCGGCAAAATGCATGGTGAGCAGGAGAGGACAGCTGCCATGATACTGGTAGAGGACCTGTTTCAGGGATTCCAGGCGTTTTCTACTTACTTTGTCGCTCTGCAGCTGAATTTTGATTGATTCCGTATGCTTTTCCCTGGCAGCCGGAAGGAGTTCAATGGATTCGGCTATCATCTTCGCCCCCCGTTCATCGTTCTGCACAGTTCCCTGGACAATGATTGGCTCTGTAGAAGACAGGAGCTGGTAACAGTGGGAAAAGGTGTCGGGGAAGACAATTACCTCAACGGAGTTGAGGAGATCCTCCACGGTGAGAAAGGCCATGGGGTCGCCTTTCTTACTTTTCAGCTGTTTGCAGCTGCGGATCAGGCCACCGACCCTGACCGGCTGCTCTTCTCCGTATTCGCTAAGACCGGCGATGTCGGTGTCGGCCACGGTTTTTATTTCATGAATGGCCTGATCCAGAGGATGGCCGGTGATATAGAATCCCACGGTCTCTTTTTCATTGGCCAGTTTGTCACGCTCTTCCCATTCCGGGATGTCAGGCATGAGGATTGCGCTTTTGTCCATAGTGTCTGTTTTTGGGGAGATGGCAAAGAGGGACATCTGTCCGCTCTGTTTATCCCGCTGAACTGCCTTGGCTTTGTCCATGGCCTGATCGAGGATGGTCATAAGCTGGGATCGCCGGCAGCCCAGAGAATCAAAGGAACCTGATTTGATCAGGCTTTCAATAACGCGTGAGTTGACTTTTCGTGAGTCCACACGGTTACAGAAGTCCTCAAGAGAGCTGTATCTGCCGTTTTCTTGCCGCTCTTGAATGATCGATTCCAGGGCCGCTTTGCCCACATTTTTGACAGCGGCAAGGCCAAAACGAATACGATCATTATGGACACTGAAGTTGATGATCGATTCGTTGATATCAGGTGGAAGGACTTCGATATCATGTTCCCTGCACTCGTTAATATAGAGGACTATCTTGTCGGTATTGTTCATGTCGCAGGAGAGCAGCGCTGCCATGAACTGGGCCGGGTAATGGGCCTTGAGATAGGCCGTCTGATAGGAGATGAGGGCGTAGGCTGCCGAATGGGATTTGTTGAATCCATACCCGGCAAATTTTGCCATCAGGTCAAAGACAACTTCGGCCTTTTTTTCATCTATTTGATTCTTTCTGGCCCCGGCCATAAACTTGATTTTCTCATCGTCCATGACCTCGACGATCTTTTTACCCATGGCCCGGCGCAGGATGTCGGCATCACCTAGGGTATAGCTGGCAAGGATGTTGGCGATTTTCATCACCTGTTCCTGGTAGACAATAACTCCGTAGGTTTCTTCCAGGACAGGTTTGATCTGGGGAAGGGGATAGTTGGCTGTTGCGCGACCATGTTTGGTCTCGACAAAGTCGTCCACCATACCTGAGTCCAGAGGGCCGGGGCGATAGAGGGCCACCAGGGCGATGAGATCGCTGAACTGTTCCGGGGCCAGCTTCACCAGGAGTTCCCGCATGCCGGAACTCTCCAGCTGGAAGACTCCCAAGGCGTCACCGGAGCAGAGGAGCTTATATGTCTTGACATCGTCCATGGGCAGGGCATCAATGTCAAGATCGGTACCGATGTCCGCCTTGATATGTTTGAGGGCATAGTCAATGACGGTGAGTGTTTTGAGACCGAGAAAGTCAAATTTGATGAGTCCGGTTTTCTCGGTATGCTTCATGTCGTACTGGGTGAGCGTCTCGCCCTCTTTTCCCTTACAGGTAGGAAGGTACTCCACCATGGGTTTTGGCGAGACCACGACTCCAGCGGCGTGGGTCGAGGTGTGTCTGGCTAGTCCCTCAAGGGTCTGGGCCACTTTGAGCAACTCGGCAATACGTGGATCTCTGTCAGCTGCATCCTGAAGACGTGGCTCTTCGACAAAGGCCTTGGCGATGGTCATCTTCAGCTGTTCGGGGATCAGCTTGGCAATTTTATCCACGTCCCCAAAAGGAATGTCAAGCGCTCTGCCCACATCCCGAATAACTCCTCTTGCCTTCATGGAGCCGTAGGTGATGATCTGGGCCACATGAGGGGCACCGCCATACTTATGCCGCACGTAGTCAATAACTTCTCCCCGGCGGTCCTGACAAAAATCCACATCAAAGTCAGGCATGCTCACCCGTTCAGGGTTCAGGAAACGCTCAAAGATCAGGCCATAAGGAATGGGGTCGATATTGGTGATGCGCATGGCATAGGCCGCCAGGCTGCCGGCACCAGACCCTCGGCCAGGGCCCACAGGGATTTTTTGGTCTTTGGCCCAGTTGATAAAATCTGCAACAATGAGGAAGTAGCCGGGAAACCCCATGGAATTGATTATTTTGATCTCAAATTCCAGTCGTTTTTTGTACTGTTCTTCTATCTCCTTGCTGAAAGTGCCAGCCTTGCGCATGGCTGCAAAGCGGTCTTTGAGCCCTTCCCAACAGTGTTTTGTAAATAAGGATTCCAGAGTTTCACCTTCGGGGACAGTGAACTCAGGAAAATGATAGTCGTCGAGATTGATCTCCAGGTTGCAGCGCTCAGCTATCTCGGTGGTGCTGGCAATGGCCTCTGGAGAATGGGCAAAGCATTTCTTCATCTCTTCAGGTGATTTAAAATAGAAATCATCGGAAGAAAAATGAAAGCGTTTGGGGTCGGTGATGGTCTTGCCGGTCTGGATGCAGAGCAGGACCTCATGGGCATGGGAATCTTGCCGATTCAGATAATGGCAGTCGTTGGTGGCCACGACTTTAACTCCCATTTCTGCCCCCAGTTTTTTGAGGCCGTCATTGACTTTTTTCTGTTCAGGAATGGAGTTTTCCTGGAGCTCAAAGTAGAGCCGATCACCAAAGATGTCGAGAAATTGCTGCGCCTTTTTTCGAGCTGCAGAAAGGCCACTGTGGGTTATAAGCCAGGGAATTTCTCCGTGCAGGCAGGCGGTAAGGGCGATAATGCCTTCATTGTTTTCAGCCAGCACCTCCATGTCAATTCGCGGCCTTGAGTAAAAACCTTCAAACTGGGCAATGCCTGCCAGCTTCATCAGGTTTTTATAGCCTGCATAATTCATGGCCAGGAGAACGATATGGTAGGCCTTGGTGGGAGCAGAGGGGTCCTTGTCAGCACGGTTGCCGGGGGCGATATAAAATTCACAGCCGACAATCGGTTTGATCCCTTTGGCCTTGGCCTTGAGGTAAAACTCCAAGGCTCCGTACATGGCGCCATGATCTGTCATGGCCACGGAGTCCATCCCGTATTCCTTACATTTGGCCAGCAAGTCCGGGATGCGAATGGCCCCATCCAGGAGGCTGTATTGGGTATGGACGTGAAGGTGGGTAAAGCCGGCACTCATCTTATTGTTTCAACCCCTTCACTCCCTCTTGGAGAGTGTTTTCGAGGATGGTGTCATCCAGAGTGGCGCCAGTGAAATCGGCATGAATCAGGTTTGCACCAGTGAAGTCCGCTCCACTGAGATCTGCATCTTTAAGGTTCGCTCCCGGCATGTTGGCACTGAGGAGAGTGGCGCCTGACAGGTCGGCCCCTTCAAGGTTTGCCCGTCTCAGGTTAGCTCTGCTGAGATCGGCTCCTCTCAGGTTGGCTCCTTTGAGATTGGCAGCAACCAGATCTGCTTTGCGAAGGTCTGCCTCTTTCAGGTTACAGCCGGGACAGTCTTTGGCCATACTTTTGACTGTGTAGCTGATTTCTTCAGTGGAGGCTCCAGGGCCGCTGCTACTGACCGGGTCCGTATGCGAAGCTACAGGTGCGGCGGCTGCAGTAACGGCCACAGGCTGGGAGTGACTTTTTCCCTGAGTCTGTTCCAGCTTTGAACGAAGAAAGGACTGATCCATCCCTTTTTGGGGTTTGATCTTGAGGTTTTGAGCGTTCCCAGAGGCGGCAGTAACGGTAAAAGCCAGGGAGCCGTTGCTGGTAAAGAGTAAGTAGCCGTTTGTTTCTGCCTCCTGATAGACGGAAGAGCAGATTGCATCGCCAAAATACCAGACATTAAATTTGATACAGAGTGTGTCGTCACTTTTGATATCCCAGACCCCGTTATCGGTGACTGAGTTGAGGAGGGCTTGGGCAGCCAGTGTGCCATCCTGATTGCAAAAGACGTGAGCATCAAAATCAGAGGCCACCATGTGCAGGGTATTGTTGTTGACAAGGGTAAAGATTTCCTCTGCATTGAGAGCTTTTGCACCTTTATTTACTGCTGTGCTGATAGATGACGCGGCACAGCCTGAAAGAATAAGGAGAGTGAGGAGGAGCAGTGGGATAAATGTTTTTTTATTCAAAGTGGTTCTCCTGTGCGGAGGAAAATAGCAGAGAGAAAGAGTGCAAAAGTCTCAAACACCTTTTTGGGCCTGATTGTCTCAGGAGACGTTTGATTCGTCTCTGGACACCTCAAAAACTATGTTTTTTGGGGATTATTCTGTAGTTTCGAGTGTACTTGTACAGTAAAAAAGGGTTGTGAATTTGCTAGCGTCTTCGGTGAACTGTTACGATGTAAAATGAGGACGTATTATACCACACTCATAGCATCATTGCACATTGAAAGCAGGATTCTTTTTGAAAAGAATCCGGCGTTGAGGAGAAGAGTCAGTAAAGAAAAAAACTCAGGGGGCAATATTGAACCGTTCTTTGATCTTCAGGTAGGAGACCATCTCTTCCTGGCGCTCTGACGGAGTGAGGAAGGATTCCAGTTTGGTCTTGAGGATGACTGAGTTGAGTTCAGAGTCAATGGCGATCACTCCTTCCATGATGATTTTTTGCAACAGTAACTCCTGGTTTGTCCTTTCTCTAAGAAAAGCGGCAAATGGAAGGAAAAAGAAATTCGAAAATATGATCCCGTATAATGTTGAAGTGAGGGCAATGGGAACGGCCTTCAGAATAACCGATGTATCACCGATGCCGCCAAGCATGGAAATGAGACCCACTACGCTGCCCGTGATGCCGAAGGCCGGGAAAAAATCGGCAATGGTGCGAAGGACTCGCTCCGAATCTTCCCGTCTCAGTTTGAAAAAATACATCTCAGTGTTGAGGATATCTCTGATTTGCTCACTCTGGTAGCCGTCGACCAGACAGCCCAGGGCCCTCCTGAGAAAGAGGATTGATGTCTCGTTTTCTTCATCCTGCAAGGAGAGGATTCCTTGGATCCTGGATTTGATAGAGAGGTCAATGAGGATTTGAATGATCTCGGTCTCTTTTTTGCTCTTACTACGATAGGCGGTGCACAGGACCTTGAAGACAATGGAGAGTTGTTCGGTCTTGAAACTGAGCAGGGTCGCGGCAAAGGTGCCGCCGAAAACAATGAGCAGACCGGAAATATTGAAGTAGAGGCTGAGATTACCGTTAATGGTAAAGCCGATACAGAAGAGGAAGGTAAAGGCAAGGAGGCCGATAATATTTTTGTTTTTCATAGCCATACTTTTGTTAAAGGAGATTTTCAGAGGTGGCCTTGACTGCCGGTGGCATGCGCTTGGAGATGATGATTTCCACCCGTCTGTTCGCTGCTCGATTGAGAACGTTGGTATTGGGCTTACGGGGACGAGTGGCCCCATAGCCACTGACAACAAACTGATCGGGCTGCATTCCCATTTTTTCGATGAGGAAGCGGGCCACACGACTGGCCCTGACCACAGAGAGTTCCCAGTTCGTGGTAAATTGACTTGAATGCATGGGCAGGTTGTCGGTGTGGCCGATAACGTTGATCATATAAGGCGTATTCTTGATGATGGCCGCAATTTTCTGCAGCGATTCTTGGGCTTCTCTTGAAAGATCTGCCTGGCCGGTGGAAAAGAGGAGGTCGCCGGTAAGAATGATGCGCATGGTGGTGTCTGGAACCAGGTCGATTGAGGCGAAGTCATTGAGCTTGTTTGTGGTCAGGGTCAGTTGACTCTTGTCATAAATCCCACTGAATCGATCGGTTTTTTCTTCTCCGGCAGGAGCTTCCTCAGTGGCAGGGAGAAGAGGTGTCGGCTGGATAGAGTCCCCTGTGGAGGAAAGAGGAGGAAACGTTGGAGCCGGGGCGGGTTCCTCCTCGATGGGTACATCAGGTGGTTGATCTGGGTTGGGAATAACCATCTCCTGCTCTGCCGTTAGTTCCATGGCTTGGGGGGGAGGCTCGGCCTTTTCCTTGAAGACGGTGTCGATGTCGAGGGGGGCAATTTTTATCGTTTCCACCTTTTTGATGGTTCCTGCGCTGAGGAGAGGGACCTTGTTTTTCAGTGGGATGATGGGGGTGATGAGATCGTTATCTCTCTCGATATCAAGGGCTTCGGTAGTGCTTCCGCCGATAACTTCCGGTGTGTGACTGACCAGGAATTCCTCATGGGCTGCCTGATAGACAAAGAGGGAAAGAAAGAGGATAAACATGGTCATCATCAGGTCGGACCAGGCGATTGACCAGTGCGTGGCTTTGGGCATCCGTGACCGGTAAAAGGAGTCTTCTATGATAAAACTGTTTTCAGGTCCGTAATTATTGGCAGCAGGGGAGACAAGCCTTTCTCCATGGAGCTGACCGGCAACTGAGAGATGGGGAGAAAAGGATTTGTTGGTCGCCAGGGGGCTGGGGTGGTTAGAGGGCTCAGGTTGCTGGTTCATAGGGATAAGGGAATACCTTTTTTGCAGTTTTAATGCTTGGCCTTTATTGTCATATCGGAAGAAGAGGAGAAAAACAAAAGAAAATTCGTCCCTATTCAGGCAAGGCCTAATAACAGACAAACAACCGCCCTGTACCTGTTCAGTAGTGCTTTATCTTCGTTCAAGAAGGCCGGGTGGGCAATAAGTCAGTAGAGACAAGTCAGGCGCTGACAACAGGGTGGTGAGAAGACTGTCAGGCAGGAGGGAGGCCATTTTTTGAACTCTTTTCCTTTTTCTCCAGTCCGGAAAAATTGCTGAAGGGAGTGAATCCTCCGTCATGGATCTCTTTCAGGAGGCTCTGTGGTTTGTTAATGAATTGCTGCACATCTTCACGCGGCACGAAAAATTCATCATTGAATCCGGAGATGAGGTTCCGTTGTTCCCATCTTGAGATGTAATACTGTATTATTTCAGGAAGTTTTGTGAATATTGTCGCTTCTGGGCAGGGGTCTTTGAAAGAGGAGTTGCGGAGCCTCTCACTGTCAAGTGTCTGATTTTCATAAAACTGGTTGAGGAATAGGAGTTCTGCCGGCATTTTTGTATCAATTCCGATCTTCAAGAGTTCCTTCAAGAGAATGTTCAGGCACTTTGCCCCAAATTTGGCGACGTGCAGAGGAAGGAAAATGTTCCGGGGTTTGGTGACGCCAAGAAAGTTTTTGATAGTTTGAATGAGATGGACAAGTTCAACTGGTTCCGGGTCCACAAAATTGTAGGCCTGGCCGGTAAATTCCGTTCTGTTTTGCAGGGTATGGTGAACAAAGAGAGGCACTTTTTTGGCATTGGAGTAGGAGTGTTTTACTCCCCTTGCCGTTAAAAAAAGGGGCATGGCCTGATCAGCTATTGAATAGAGGAGTCTGTGGAATCCTTGTGTCTTGTGGTCGTGTTTTCCATAGACAATTGCCAACCGGATGGCGGTGAAATCAAGACCCTCCTGTTCATGCATATGTCGGAGTGTCAACTCACACATGAGTTTAGATTTGGCATAGTTGGAAAGGGTTTCATCAAGGGTGAGTGTCTCCTCTTCACGAAGCCGATTTCCCGAGGGCAGGACGGCCGCGGAGCTGATAAAGATATAGGGAATATCCAGTTTGAGTGCTACCTTTGCAAGGTTTATGGAACCTATATAATTAATGGTGTAGGCAAGTTGAGGGTCACAGTCGATGGCGGCAATGGCCGAGTTGATAATGAAATCCGGTTTCCATTTGTTGGTATAACGTTCAATGTCTTCTGCGACCGCCAGACTCATTTTTTTTGAGTTTGGCGACAGGACTTCTATGTTGTTGGGGCAACAGGTGTTGAAGTGGTGAACCAGTGCGCCGCCAATCATTCCTGATCCACCGACAATGATGCCACGAATTTTTGTTGAATTCTCTATCATAACCTTCTGAAAAAAAGGCCATTCTCTGTTGCTGGCTTTGATAATTGGTCTGGATGCTTGAGAGAACTTTTTTCGTGAGTATAGCAAATGCAACTTTCAAAAACAAGCTGGCAGGATCCAGCCATAGGCAGGCAGTTTTCTGAGGCGACGGATTTTCTGGAGAAAAGATAGACTGGAAAGACAATTAGTGCTGCTGGATAAGTCATTGATAGCCAAGAGGGAAATAAGAGGTCAACTCCAGTTTTTCGGAACGACTTTGCTGAGAAATGTGGGCTTGCCTGTTGGGGGCGATAAAAACAGTTCTCACTGAGGGCGGAATTGGATGGAGGTCAACAGGTTTGACAGGGTTGTTAGGGGGAGGTGTTGGCATCTGGTGGACCAGAGAGCAAGATAAGGGCTGCAGACAGATCAATTCCTATGGAAACCTCACGGTATCTGTGAAGAGCTATAACGCTATACAGGAGGAGATAGAAAACGTCTATAATCAGTCTGGATATAAGGACTCGAGAAGTGTAGGTAATTGATTGCATTCATACCTTCTGGTCCTTTTCTCTTCTCGATGCGCCAGGATAGAAGAAAACTCTTCCTCACTGAGAAGGGAGTTGTGTTGTTTTGCTACATAGACCAGACAGTCAATGCAGATATGGAATGAGCATGCATCATCATCCTTGACTCGTTCCCAGCATGCCTTTGTTGTATCTGCGCCGGAGATACATTGTTCTTTCCTGTTACATTTGATTATTTCCCAACACTGCATTTCACGTAGTCTAGACACGATCTCCTCCTGATATCAACCTTGAATAAAAGGCTACCTTGAAAAATTGGCGTTTTGTGTAATATCTCTGCAGGATACTGACGAAATGATCTCCTGAAAGGGTATTTCTTGTGGGGCACCTGCCGATAAAATTTTTAGCATGTCTTGAAATGTCAAAGCCCAGCTTATCTGATTTTTGATAAAAAGCCGAATTTTTTAGTGACCTTAAGGTATTTATAATTACGTTTTGAATTCGGTTAAAACGACGACAGTGTTGTTGGTCTTACTTTATAGAAGTGAAATCATGCTGTTATGGGTGTATGTTATGGGCTTTAGTTGAGCGCATCTGACAAAAGAGTATTTCTGAATCGTAAACTGTAGGGGCAACAGTTTATTGCCTGATTGGCTTTACCCATTGGGTAATTGTACGTCATTAGACGTGGCAGAAGGTTATCCACAATTCGAAAAGTATTCCCCAGCGCCGTATGGTCCTGGAAGGTTTCTTTGGTCGAGAAACTCTGCCTCCACCTGCCGGAGTGGCGTTTCTTTGGTCGAGAAACTCTGCCTCCACCTGCCGGAGTGGCGTTTCTTTGGTCGAGAAACTCTGCCTCCACCTGCCGGAGTGGCTTTTCAGGCAAAAAGTAATCTTCTGAGAAGAAGACAAAGTAATAATTAATTTATTCTTTATAAATAGTAAAATTTATAATAGATATGATTAACATCAAAAAAATAAATAATAACCTCTGGAAGAGGACTCTATGGCAGTAACAATACGTCAACTTAAAATTTTTAATGCAGTTGTAGAAAGTGGCCAGGTAACAAAAGCCGCTCAAGGTTTCTCTATCACCCAGTCTGCGGTCAGTCTAGCCTTGAATGAAATGGAGAATCAACTGGGTGGGACCTTGTTCGACCGATCAGGCCGCTCTCTTGAACTCAATGATAGAGGACGATATTTTCTCCCTATCTGTCGAGAGATCCTCGATAAGTTAGATAATCTGGATAGATTGATGAATGAAAAAGATGGCCAATTTGGCGGCTCTCTGAATCTGGTTGCCAGTTCTACCATAGGAAACTATATCTTACCTTACCTGCTTACGGCCTTTAAGAGCATGCATCCCAATGTTTATTTCAACATGCGGGTGTATGATACGGAAACAGTTGAGAGGCTTATCGCCGACCGGGAAGCTGACCTTGGCTTTGTTGAGGGCGAAGTCAATAATGAACTGGTAACTGCCAAACCCTGGTTTCAGGATGAACTTGTTCTTATCAGTGATGCTACAAAAAACAAAGAATCAGAGCAGGTATGTCATGTCGCAACCGACATAAAAAAATATCAATGGGTAATGCGTGAGGCTGGATCACGAACTGCCCAGATATTTAAGAGTAAACTTGGTAAATACGTTACAGACCTGAATGTGGTGATGGAACTGGGACATACTGAAGCCATTAAAAAGGCTGTTGAGGCCGGTGCCGGTATTGGCTGTGTTTCAAGTTTGACGGTATGTCGGACAATTAAACGTGGTGGTCTGCAAAAGATTCGTCTTGAAGGCGTTGATATGAAACGTCAGCTCTATGTTATTCAACACAAGAATAAAACCAAGACTCATTTGATGAATGAATTCCTCGATTTTTGCTTTCTTTTAAGTCAATGCAGCGAAGGACAGGCCTGTCTTTCCTCACCGGAGAGTTTCCAGAATCTGGTGCGTAAATTCATTGATAAAAAAAATATGACCAGGGAATAGGTTGAACATACAGTTGTGGACCATTCTCTTCCTTCAGAAAAAAACCACCTTCGCTTCGTCTCCCCTCCTGCAGCTGATTGAGCTGAAGATCACGACCTATTGCTAGTTTCTTTAAAAGTGAAAAACCTGGTCTTTCAGGCCAGGTTAGAGTCATTGGGCTCAGCCATTTTTCTGATGTGCCGCACCATGTGCCGTGCTGAACGTTATGGCAGCCAGGGTGAAAAGAAAAGGAAGGCCCAGAGAGGGGTTCTATCTTTCTGGGCCCTTCGCACTTCCTTGGCCTCCTCGAAGTCGCCGCCAGTGTGAAAACTGGCTTTGCTCAAACAGTTCAATCTCTTGAGCGACACCTGCTGCGTTGTTCAGTCAGTGCCCCTGGAAGGAAGTAAAACACTCCCTTCCGGGGGGGATCCATACCGGATTCTCTGGGCTCGGTTTTTTTGTCAGTTGACTGCTTCAGCTTCGTAACCGGCTCCCTTCCAGGCAAAAATTCCACCGGGATGGCGAAGGACATTTTTGTATCCGAGTTTTTTGGCCCACATGGCTCCATTGTGACTCCTGGTACATTTTACAAAGCCGCAATAGATAACAATGGTTCTGTTTTGGTCAGGGCCAAGGAGAGCTTTAAAGTCATCCTGGCTTTTGCCATCGGTCTCTTTGCTGTCCCATGTCGTCATCTCTGGAATGGGGAACAAAAATTGCTGTGCCCCGGGGATATGGCTTTTCTTGTAGCTGTCTGCATAAGGCATCGTATCGACAATGACAATTTCTTGACCGGAGTCAATCAACTTCTTCAGTTCTTCCGTGGTAATGACGTCATAGTCACCTCTGACAACTTCGCGAGCAAGTTTGACCGCATCTGTCTCTTTCTCTACTTCAGCTTCAAATTTATTGGTGCCGAAAGCCATTGCCGACAGGCTGATTCCCAGTATCAGACTGAGGATTACAGGGAAGGTGACTATGATTTTTTTCAGTTTCATTTTTTTCTCCTTTTGCCAAGTGTTGGCCATTACCTGAATAGGTATGAAATAAGAATAAATAGAGGGTGGGGATAAGAAGTCCCAGATCCCTGTAAAGTGCGCTCCAAAGGCCATGGTATGCCTGCTCCGGATCGTTTGGGCCAAAACAGCCACAGTCCACATCCAGGCCTAACCAGATTCCGTAACTGAGCACGGCGATAAAGAGAGCTAGCAGAGTGGCAACAGCATAAAGGCATAAGCGGATGTTGAAGAGCAGCCCGGCAGCCACACCAATTTCAACAAGAGGTAACAGCAGGGCTGTAGGGAAAAGCAGGGGTTCGGGTACGAGTCCGTAGCCACCGATAACTCTTGCGAAGCTTTCCGGATCAGCAAGTTTTGTGATACCTGCATAGAGAAAAGGTACACTTATCAGCCAACGGCAAATTCTGGCCATCCAGGTGTGGACAACAGGGAGGTACCCACCTTTCTTTTGGTTTCCACTCCTGGTCAAGCCTGAACACCCAGCCTTGCAGCTTCAATGGATGCACCCAGAGCGCCAATGATGCTTGGGTTATCAGGGACGTTAACCTCCACGTTTTCAAGCCTGCTGCGGATCATCTCCACGATGCAGGGGTTGTTGGCTACGCCGCCTGAAAAGGCGATGGATTCACCAAAGCCGATACGGCCGAGCATGGTCATAATCCGATCAGCCACAGAGGAATGGACAGCCCGGGCGATGTGCTGCCTGGGGATGCCTCTGTTTTTCAGGGAGATAACCTCGGATTCGGCAAAGACCGTACACATGGAGTTGATCTGAATTTCCTCCTCCGAGGCAAGGGCAGCGGGACCGAAATCAGTCAGGGGATAGGCCAGTGATGTGGCCATGATTTCAAGAAATCTGCCGGTGCCGGCGGCGCATTTGTCATTCATCTGAAAATTGGTGACCTGTCCTTTGACATTTAGTGTGATGACCTTGGAGTCTTGGCCGCCAATGTCCACCACCGTGGTTGCCTCGGGCAGCATGGTGTGGATGCCCATGGCGTGGGCCTTGATTTCGGTGATAACGCCATTGGCAAAGTGTTCGCGGGCCAGGTGGCGGCCATAGCCGGTGGCAACAATATACCTGGGATTATAGGCCTTGATCATTTCCCTGGCCTGCTCATGCGGTTCAAAACCACTTTCCTGTAACTGCTGGTCAACCATCCTGCCATCCTGCCAGGCTGCCACCTTGATCGTCCGTGAACCGAGATCTACGCCTATATACATAGTGTGCCCCTTCCCCTTACCGGTCTAATCGCCTATCTGTTCGAGGAAGGCCTCGACCCTGGTCTGCAACTGTCCGACATCTTCCGGAGAGTAATCAGATTCAATGAACATGTATGGAATTCCTTCTTTTTCACAGGCCTGACGAATACGGATTTCTTCAATATTATAGGTGTGGCAGAACTGCAGGGAGTAGTGAATGATGCCCTGAGCACCTGACTCTTGGTATTCTTTGAGTACCTGGTCTATCCGTTCATTATTGGGAGTGAAACAGGAACAGTCGATCTGCATGTAGCGACTGGTGAGGTTTTTTAACATGGATTCCATGTCCTCAGCGTCTTCGTCCATCAGGTCTTTGTAATAGCGGGTTCCGATACAGCTCTCCTCGTTGACAATGACCGCCCCGGCCCCTTCTACGAGATGATGGAGTTTCCAGTTGGGCAGGGCCATGGGGACCCCGGCGACCATCACCCGAGCCGCATTTTTGTTGGGAATGGCAACAGCTGCGGCGATACGTTTTTCCAACTCATCACACAAGGTGTTTACCTCTGCGGTAAAGCGGACCGGTTCATCGTAGAAGGCAATCTGTTCGATGAGCAGCACATCTTTTCCCGAGATCGGTGTCGGCTTGGCGTGGCGCAGCCTGTTGAGCCTCTGCAGGGCCTTGCGCTTGTTATTCATTATTCTGGTGGCTTGTCTCAGTTCTTCTATGGTCACCTCTTTTCCGGTAACTGATTCCACCTTGGTCTTGAACGCCTTCACCTCCGTGAGCCACATGTCCCGGTCGCTCTGGTTTTTCATCTGGGGAATTTCCATGACATGGGTGGGCACCATGTCGTCGAGAATTTCCCAGGTCTTTTTCTTGGCATCGCAGGTGGTTTCTCCGTAGACAAAATCAAGCACCTGAAAATAGGGGCAGATTCGGCCAGCCTTGAAGCCAAAGGCGGATTTCACCATGGGACAGATATTCCGCGGGAGGATCTTTTCGGCGTCGGGGACGGATCCCTGGGATCCTCCACAAAGGCCAACGCAGATACCGCCTGCGGCCAGGACGATCTCTTCGGGAATATAGACACAGAAGGTCCCGATTACTGGTCTGCCTTCTTCCTTCGCTGCCAGCAGCTCCTTGATCCGGCCGCCATGGATCTCGGCGATCATATTGTCAAAGTAGGCCATGGCGTCTGGTCGGTTTACCTGAGACAGATACGTCTTTTCATAAATTTCGCCCAGCGTCAGACGCATCTTGTCAAATCTCTCTACGTCCATGTCAAGGGCACGCCACATTTCCGGATAGGCCTTTATTTCAAAATGAGTCATCTCTTTTCTCCTGCTCAGGACATGCCCTGATATTTTTTTTCTTGTTAACTGGAGGGCCTGAATATGGCCATGCGGTTCGATAAAATGAAAGTCAGGAATGATTAGCGTAATATCTCCTATAGTGCAAATAGGAAATGTCTATCTGTTGGAGGGAAGGAATAGGTTGGTTTCAGGGCGCGGAGAGAGGTCTGTGTTAGGTGTGTGAGGGAGAGTTCTCCCTTGAGCCAGGAGAACTTCGAAAGGGGAGAGGAGCTGCCCGGGTGTCCTTGATTATCAGGTGATGAAGAGCAAAAAAGAATCTCTCTGAGAGAGTTTCTCATTGTTTAGAACATAGTTTTTGCCTGATAAGGGGGGCAAGGAGACAGGTCTGATCTGTCGTGACTTCCCAGACCTGGATAGCAGATAGGGTGGCAGCCCCTGTCTGCTGCGACTATTTATTGGAGGAAATCCCTTTTGTCTTGAGATAGGAACGCCAGCCTTTGAATTCTGTGATTTCTTTTCCCTCCTGGCAGACGAGGGGTTCGGCGATAAAACCCGGGATCCATCTCCCGTCTGTCAGTTCAAGTTTTCCCATCCCCAGAGGATGGGGTATCTGGGCGGTAAATTGGCCAAAGGCCTTGAAGGAAAGTGAATAGACCTCTACCTCTATGGCTGCACCCATTTTCGTATCGCGAATAAGGCCGGGTTTGGCTGGCTTGCCATTCAGTGCATACATCCGATAGGAAGGAGCAGTGGCTGTTTTTACTATCAGTTGCGCGTCCAGATCCATGAGTTGGTAATGAAGGGGAAGACCCTGCATATGGGCCCCGCAGACCGCCACCAGAACAGTGTCCTCCAGGCCTTCCGGCGTATATTGAGGAGGGCGCTCACTCCCGGTTCCCATGCCTACCTGAGCGGCCTGGTGCAGTCGTGAACCTAGCGTTAACAAGATCTCATCATGAAAGGCCGGGGCAACGAGTGTTACTCCAAAGGGTACTGTTGCTGTCATGGCTGCGGGGACGGCCAGGCCGCAGTAATCCAGGAGGTTCATGTAGTTGGTATAGTAGCCAAGGTTTGTATTGAGGGCCAGTGGCTCAGCCGAGACTTCTGCCTGGGTATAACAGGTTCCGGCCGTGGGGGTTATCAGCACATCCAGCTCTTCCAGTATGGCGTCTGTTTTGGCTTTCAGTGTCTGCAGGCTGTACATGGCTGTAAACAGGTCGACTGCAGATTGCGGCTTGGCCCCGCAGATGATTTCTCGGGTAATCGGATACCCGGCATCTAGATGGGTCTCTAAAAATCCTCCGACAGCGGCAGTGCGTTCCTCCACCCATGGTCCCTCATAGAGGAGCTGAGCTGCGGTCAGGAACGGTTCAAAATCGATCTCAACCCGTTTTCCGCCCAAGGAGTCTAACCGTTCCAGAGTGGCTGAGAAACACTGTTCATATTCGAGGTTCGCAAAAAACTGTAACTGGTTCTTATACGGCACGCCATAGGTGAAGGTGTTGCGGACAGTGGTCGTCTTGGCCAAGCCTTGTTTCTTTCTGGAATAGGGTTCCTGGGGATCATGTTTCACCGCCACCTGCATGATCTGAGCCGCATCGCCAGTACAAAGGGCAAACAGAGAGACACAGTCCAAGGTGCGACAGGCAGGAACTACTCCCCTGGTACTGATCAATCCCCTGGATGGTTTCAGCCCCAGTATATTATTAAATGCAGCAGGGACCCTTCCGGAACCTGCCGTATCGGTACCAAGTGCAAAAGTACACAAGTTCTTGGCCACTGCCACTGCCGAACCGCTGCTTGAACCACCGGAAATGAATTCCGGACTAAAGCTGTTTTTGCAGGCCCCATAGGGTGAGCGGGTGCCGACGAGACCGGTGGCAAATTGATCGAGATTGGTCTTTCCCAGAGGAACAGCCCCTGCGGCTATGAGTTGTTCGACAACAAAGGCTGAGCCAGTCGGCACATACCCATACTCAGGGCAACCGGCAGTCGTCGGAATTCCGGCAAGGTCGATATTGTCTTTGATTGCAAATGGAATTCCATAGAGGGGCAAATCCCTTGCCTTGGAAGATTCCAGACCTTGGAGGTATGGCTCGACTTCCTCTTCTGTCAGGAGGTGGATCCAGATTTCAGGATCGTTTTCCCGGCTCTGTGCAAGTAACCTGGTGATTACTTGTCGGGGACTCTTCTGGCCACTCTCGTAGAGCTGATGTAAGTTGGAGATTGTCAGATTCATATTCTTTTCCTGTTGAGGGGAGAAATGCTGACCAGGTGTTGTCCGGAGGATACTCTGCCACCTTCAACACACAGCACTTGTTTTACAATGCCGCTGCAGGGAGCCTTGACATTAAATTCCATCTTCATGCACTCAATCACCGCAAGCGTGTCGCCCTCGGTGACTGCTTTTTCTGTCTCAACCAGGAGTTTCCACAGGCTGCCTGAAACGGGACTGAGCACAGCCTCGCATCCCTGGATGATTTTTATTTCTCCGTCCTGTATCGGGGCGACCGGTTCTTCACTATGAAAATTAAGGTGACCCTTTTCGAGCCACTCCTGTCGCTCAAGCTCAAAAGATTTTTGCTGCTGTTCTTTAAAACAACTGATTGATTCGCTGTTCTCCTGAAGAAATTGTTCATAGGCCTGGAGATTAAATGTTGTTTCTTCTATCTGTAATCCGGCGCCTCCGTGGGGAAAATCCCGGCGCAGTCTTTTGAGTTCTTCGTGACTGACGGGGTAAAATCGTATCTGATCAAAAAACCGCAGTAACCAGGGTTTTCCAGGTTCGAATTCGGGGGTCGAATTATAACGGTTCCACATCTGGACTGTGCGGCCGACAAACTGATATCCGCCCGGTCCCTCCATGCCGTAGACACAGAGATAGGCCCCGCCAATTCCCACGGCATTCTCCGGTGTCCATGTCCTGGCTGGATTGTATTTGGTCGTAACCAAGCGGTGGCGTGGATCCATTGGCGTGGCCACTGGGGCACCCAGGTAGACGTCGCCAAGCCCCATAACCAGATAACTGGCATTAAAAACGATCTTTTGTACCTCTTCCACACTTTCCAGGCCATTTATCCGTCTGATAAATTCGATGTTTGAAGGGCACCACGGTGCATCAGGCCGAACCGATTGCATGTACTTTTCAATAGCGGTATGGGTTGAGACATCATCCCAGCTCAGAGGTAAATGGACGATGCGGGCCGGAACGTCTTTATTTTCATAACCGGCAATCTCCCTCTCAACGTGTTCCAGGAGGGTGAGCAGGTCAGCTAGGGGGAGGATGCGATTGTCGTAATGGATCTGGAGGGAACGGATTCCTGGAGTAATGTCAATTATCCCGGGAGGATCCAATTGTTCCAGGTGGAGCATCAAGGCATGGACGCGAAATCTGAGGCGAAGGTCTAAGACAAGCTCACCATACTCAATGAGCAGGTACTTATCTCCAGCCCTTCGATACACGACCTCTTCCTTATTGCCGTCAATGGCCAGAGTTTTGACAATGGCTGGTTCCTGAGCGGCCCCTGAAAGATCAAATGTCGCTTCCTTGTGATCTCCAGCCAAGGTGTTTATGAAATTTTCCTGCCCTGTCTCCAACTGTTCTGCAGCACTTTGGCTCAAACGTATAAAGCGGACCCTGTCTCCAGCCCTCAGTTGGCCCATTTTCCACAACTCGGCCTGAACAATGGTTGCCGGGCAGACAAATCCCCCTAAACTCGGGCCATCCGGGCCCAGGATGACCGGCATGTCACCAGTATAATCAATAGCGCCGATGGCATAGGCATTGTCATGGATATTTGACGGGTGGAGACCAGCCTCTCCACCATCGGTACGGGCCCATTGGGGCCCCGGGCCGAGCAAACGGACTCCAGTGCGGGATGAGTTGTAGTGCACTTCCCATTTTGTTGCAAAAAATGTCTCTATGTCCTTAGTGGTGAAGAAATCAGGAGCGCCATGGGGGCCATAGAGGACGCCGATCTCCCATATTTGCGGGAGGCCGGGTATGTCTTCTTCGGCAAGAGAGCGTGGCTCGGATTCAAAGGCAGTGCCAATTCGCAAGACATCTCCGGCCCTGAGGCTGCGACCGGCATGGCCTCCGAACTGGCCAAGGGTAAAGGTTGAACGACTCCCCATGTAGAGGGGGACATCGATACCACCTCGGACAGAGAGATAGGCCCGCTGACCATGTGAGGCCGTACCTGTTTTCAGTACACTGCCAGCTTCTATAGGGAGTGGTTTGTAGCGATCAACAGCTACTCCATCAACGGTGGCAGAGATATCAGCTCCGCTGAGAGCAATGATGGCCGGAGTGTTAAAGGTGAGTTCCGGGCCTTTTATTGTTATTTCCAGGGTTGCTGCTTCCTCAGAGTTGCCGACTATCCTGTTGGCCAGGCGATGATTCAGGCTGTCCATGGGACCGGAAGGCGGTACTCCCACGGCCCAATAGCCAAGGCGTCCAGGATAATCCTGGAGTGTTGTCTGCATGCCGGCAACATCTACCAGAATGGTTGGCGCCATATAGACGAGGGTATCGAGAATGCGGGTGGTATATATGCCCTCTGTAAAAGCTGGAAATTCAGCTATCTGCCGTAATAAAATGAGGTTTGTTTCCAAGCCCCCGAGGGCGGACAGGGCCAGGGCACTCTGCAGGGCGAGGATCGCCTCTGCTCGGGACGGGGCATGGACAATGAGTTTGGCAAGAAGGGGGTCGTAATAGGAACTGATTTCAGATCCCCGTTTGATCCAGGTGTCGAGGCGGACATTTTCCGGGAAGACTACTTCGGTCAAGATTCCTGTGCTGGGCTGATATGACTTGCCGGGATCTTCGGCGTAGATCCGGACTTCAATTGCCGCTCCCTGGGGAGCCAGGGTAAATGAGGCGAGCTCAGGTAATTCTTCAGCTGCCAGGAGGACCATCCATTGCACCAGATCGACATCAAAGATCGCTTCCGTTACGCAATGCTCGACCTGTAGTCTGGTATTGACCTCAAGGAAATAAAACTGTTTCTCCGCGGCATCATATACAAACTCGACGGTTCCGGCAGATCGATACCGTACCCCTTCAACCAGGCGCTTGGCTGCACTGTATAAGTCGTCTCGCATTGCTTTGCTGACATGCGGGGCCGGGGTCTCTTCGATTACTTTTTGATTACGGCGCTGTACCGAGCAATCCCTGTCGCCAAGGATAAGGGCATTCCCCTTTCCATCACCAAAAATCTGTACCTCTATATGCCGGGCCTGTTCGATATATTTTTCAACAAAGAGACCAGCATCGTTGAAGTTATTTTCACTCAACCTTCTGATGCGCTCATAGGCTTTCTGTATCTCCTCAGCAGAAAAACAGAGTTCCATGCCGATACCGCCACCACCGGCACTGCTCTTCAGCATCACGGGGTAACCAATGCGCTGCGCTTCTTTCAGGGCATCCTCTTGCGAGGTGAGCAGCGAGGAACCTGGCAGGAGCGGTACCTTGTAGTGCTCGGCCAGTCCACGTGCCCTGTGCTTGAGGCCAAAATCAAGCATTTGGGTTGCGGTGGGGCCAATGAACCGTATCCCTCTGTCCTCGCACTTCTGGCAAAATCCCGTATTTTCACTTAAGAAGCCGTATCCCGGGTGAATGGCCTGAGCCCCGCATTCTTGGGCGAGGGCAAGGATTTTTTCACCATCAAGATAACTTGCAGATGGTGCTGCCGGACCTAAGAGATACGCCTCGTCAGCATCCAATACATGTTGGCAATGGGCATCTGCTTCCGAATAAACAGCCACCGAAATGATACCCATCTCACGTAAGGTTCGAATTATGCGGCAGGCAATTTCCCCTCTATTTGCTACAAGTACCTTGGTAAACATAGATAAAATCCTTCTTATTCCACATCCCAGATGGTCATTTCCACAGGGGTAGGGTTATAGGCATTACAGGGGTTGTTGAGTTGAGGACAGTTGGCCACCAGAACAATGACATCCATCTCCGCTCGCATCTCTACATATTTGAAAGGTTCTGAAAGACCGTCTGCAAAATTGGATCCTCCTTCCGGGTTGACAGGGACATTCATAAAAAAGTTGATATTGCAGACCTGGTCCTTCTTATCCATGCCCTGGCCCCAATCGAGGAGGGTCTTGAGGAAAATATCGCGGCACGAATGCATGTACCTCTTGTCCAGGGCATAACGGACTGTGTTGCTCTCGCATGAGCAGGCACTGCCAAGGGTGTCATGGCGGCCACAGGTATCGGCTACCACCGTCAGCAACACATTGTTATCGTTCGAACGAATTTCTGTTCCCGTTGAAATGTAGACATTCCCCTGTTCGCGCATGGTGTTGCCTGCGTGATACCGTTCCTCGGTTCTGTTGGCGTTGAAAAAAAGAGTATCAACGGCCTGGTTGCCATGGAGATCGGTGATACGAATAATCTGCCCTTTGTTAACCGGATACATCCACCCACAGCCAGCTTCTACCTTCTCTGTGGAGAGAGCATTTTCCGGGGTGAGCAGGCTTTTTTTGAGTTCCAGATTCATGACAATGCTACCTCTCTTTTGACCTGTTAAGACGAAATCAGCAACGATCTTCCTGTTTGCTGGTAATGGAGCTGTTTTGGCAAAACGTTACAGAAAATATCTTAGAAAAGATGGCTATAGCGTTTAATCTCCCATGCTGACACAGTGCGGTGGTATTCTTCCCATTCCAGGGTCTTATATTTTATAAATTCATCTCGTAATCCTTTTCCCAGTACCTCTTCCACAAACGGGTCACCTGCAAATGCCTGTACGGCTTCGCCCAAGTCCTGGGGGAGGAACTCTATACCTCTTATCGCCCGTTCTTCTTCGGATAGGGCATAGAGGTTGTCTTCCTGAGCCTGACCCGGGTCTAATTTTTCACGAATTCCTTCCAGGCCTGCTGCCAAGACTAAGGCTGCCGCGAGATAGGGGTTGACTGCGCCATCGGCATTTCTCGATTCGAAACGCCCGCCGCCCATGGGCACACGAACCGAGTTGGTACGGTTATTGGAACCGAATGAGTTGAACACAGGGGCCCAGGAAAAAGTGGCCATAGAACCTTGCCTGACAAGACGTTTGTAGCTGTTCACTGTGGGTGAAAATACTGCGCACAAGGCCAGACCATGTTTTAAGACCCCACCGATAAAGTGGTAACCGAGTTCGGTTAATCCTAATCCACGAGGATCATTTTTGGGATCGCAGGCAAACAGATTGGCACCTGTCTCTTTGTCATACAGAGACATGTTGAAATGGGCGCCATTTCCTGTTTTGTCGGCAAATGGTTTTGGCATAAAGGTGGCTAACAACCCTTCTTCCTGCGCATAGTGTTTGGCCATATAGCGGAAGAAAATGAAGCGGTCACACATGGTCAAGGCATCACTGTATTCGAAATCGAATTCATACTGGCCGTTGGCATCTTCATGATCCAGGGAGTATAAATCCCAGCCGAGGTCGTCGTTAATAGTGGTGGCCATCTTATTGATCCATGTAAAACGGTTCATAAAACTACGTACGTCATAACATGGCTTGGTCAGGCGATCCTCTGGATCAGGAACGGTAAGAGAACCATCCTCTTCTTCCTTTAAGACGAAGAGTTCGCACTCAATCCCCAGATTGAGGCCAAAGCCCTTTGCTTCAGCTTCTGCCAGCACTTTTTTTAAGGCTACACGGGTGTTGATAGCATAGGGCTCGCCATGCAGAGTATTATCTGCAGCCATCCAGGCAACTTCCGGTTGCCAGGGGAGTTGAATCAGACTCTCTAAGTCCGGAACAGAGGCAATTTCATCTTCATTGGGCATTTGACCTAAGCCATCCAAGGCATATCCTGTATAGAGTTCAGACCCTTTCACCATGTGATGGAGGTGGTCAATGGGGACAAACTTCCCTTTTGGGATGCCATGAATGTCTACATAGGCCCCAAGGCAGAATTTAACGCCCTTGGCTTTCAACTTCTCTTTCATTTCCTCAATATCAACTTTAATACTCATAACACCCTCTTGTCTTTTGTACCTATTCATGGAATGCCCAATAGTTTGGTAACCAATTACTCTGTACCTGTTTAGCAGTGCTTTGTATTCGTTCATTTAGGGTTTCGAAGTATACTCGTGCTCTTCGAGAAGACCTCAATGGACGAAGATGGAGTGCTGCTAAACAGGTACCGTTTTTTTGAAATAACCTTGTGCTAACGGCGGGTTTTCTTTCATGCCCTTTTTCACAAGGGTGCTTAAATCTTCAACCATCCAGGTGAACAGTTCTTGGCCTTTGTCAGTGGTTGCCAAACTCGGTTTGCCGGTAACGCCATTTGTGCTCGTGCGGTTCACAGGGTGCGAAAAAACACAGCCTGCTGTTCTGTCGGGATCATCACTGTCTTTTAAGCGCTCTTGCCTCACAAGTTCCGGGGCCAGGGCCATTATTAATGAAGTCTCAGCCTCATTGGCATGCCAATCGCTGGCATCTTGCGAGTGCCTCTCTCGAACGCGCTCACTGAGTGTGCCTGAATTAATAAGTGCCACCATAAAGTCATCGTGCTCTGCCCTGAGCATCTCTAAAGCGCAGCGTAAGGGGGCAAAGTTAGAAACATGGCCATTAACGATAAAAAATCGTTTGAACCCCGAGGCATGCACCCAGTCACCAATCTCTTTCACCACGTCAATCAGAGTTTTAGGCTGCAGGGCAATGGTGCCTGGCCAGGAATGTGAGTGGCCAATTGAGCAGCCGTAGGGCAAGGTTGGCAATAAGACTACCTCGGTCTTTTCAGATACTTTTTGACTGAGTTGTGCTGCAATCTCAGAATCCATACCACATCCCAGGTGGGGGCCATGCTGTTCGGTTGCACCAACGGGCAACAAAGCGGCATCCATACCAGCGGCTGGCAGGTGCCCGATCTCTTCCCATGTCATTCGATGCCATTGATTCATGTCGGCTCCAGAGTATCGTTCGTCGATTTGTTATAGATGATACTGTTCGGTGTTTATAAAACCGCGTTCGTTTTCCGGGCAGAAGGAACGGCAGAGATCATCAGGAAGAGCAGGAGCACAGGTTGAGATGGTAATCTGCACCGGTTTTTCCAGATATGACTTGCTGGGATGAAGGGGGTGCATGCCGCTGTCGAGAACCAGCAGTGTATCCATTTCTGCTCGCAGCTCCACATAATCGCCGGGCCTGGAAGCGTTTTCGGCAAAGGAGAGATTGCCGTCTTCATCCACAGCAACTTTGCTGAAAAAATTCACGGTTTCGGTAAAATCTCTTCGTCCCAGGCCGTGCTTGCCAAGTTCAACAAGGAGGGAATCGTAGCCGTTGCGATAAAAGGAATTCTTGAATTGTTGATACGATTTCTTGCCAAACCGTCTCTCTATCAGGCCGGCATCGGAAACTCCGCATATGACATCGTGCCAACCGCAGGATTCATCCGTTATTGACATGAGAATGCGACCCATATCCGAATAGATACAGCACCCTTTGGCCAGATAGGAGATGTGCTGAATTTTCAAGGTGTCTCCCATGTTGTACCGTTCGCTGAAGTTGGTACCGTTGTAGAAAAGGGCAGAAACATTGGCCCCGCCCTCCAGGTCCGTCAAACGTACGGCTGTGCCCCGTTTGATGATATGGGACCAGTTCCATCCCCCTGCAATCACTTTTTCAAATAATATCTTTCCGGATTCAAACGTCTCCATCAGTCACTCCTTCTTTCCTGTGTATTGGTGGTATTACGGTGGAGGTAAGTGCTAACTTGCAGCTTTCAACACCTTTGCAGGCCCTGATCTCTTTTACTATTTTGTTTAATCTGTTCACTGGCCCCTGGACCTGGAGCACCTCCAGGGAAAAGTCGTTTTCCAGCAAAACATTGAGAGAAGAAATCACTGAATCGATATATTTTCGTTGAATTCGAACAAGATTCGCCCTCAGGTTGGGCCGAGCTTCGTCATAGACCAGAGTCATGGCCCCGGCCATGACCTGGGTTCCTTGTCGTTGGTAGTGTTCGAGGAGGGTGTTGCGTATCATATGGGCTATTGCCTGGCTGCGATTGAGATATCCACCCTCTGTTACCATCTGGTCTAACTCTCTTGTCAGTTTCTCAGGGAGTGAGACACTTATTCTGTGCACCTTGTCTGTTTTTGGCTTCTGTTCCATGATTAGACCTGTCTGTTTGCCTTCTTCACCAGCATGCTCATAAGGGCATCAAAGGATGTCATCTTTGATATTGGTAAGACGAATGATTGGTAATACGTCTTCTTCATCCCTGTTCGGGTGGATGAGACTTTCGATATGCTCTTTGGTCGCCAGAAACTCAGGATTGAGGTGCTGTTTGGGAGAGCGAGGTTGTGCCACCGGCACCTCTATCATCTCTTGAACTGTGCCGGGGTTGGCGTTCAAAACAAGAACGCGATCTGACAGATAGACGGCTTCATCAAGATCATGGGTGATGAAAATAATGGTGATATCCACATTCCGCCAAATCTGCATCAGGTACGACTGCATCCGGGCTCTGGTCTGGGCATCAAGGGCGCCAAAGGGTTCGTCCATCAATAGTACCCGCGGCTGGTTTGCCAGGGCGCGGGCAATGGCTACCCGTTGTTTCATGCCCCCCGATAACTGGGCGGGATAATGATCAACAAACTCCTCAAGTCCCACCATTTCTATCCACTGCAATGCCTCAGCTCGGGCCTGTGTCTGGCTCTTCCCCGCAACCTCAAGCCCAAACATGACGTTTTTTTTGACAGTCAGCCAGGGAAAGAGGGTGTAGCCCTGAAAGACCATGCCCCGTTCAGGACCAGGTTGGTCAACTGGCTTGCCGTCAAGCAATACCTGTCCTTCAGAAGCGCTCTCCAAGCCCGAAAGGATTCTGATCAGCGTTGATTTCCCACAACCGGAGGGACCGATTACAGAGAGAAATTCCCGCCTGTATGCCTTAAAGGAGATATCTGCAAGAGCTGTGATATCTCCTTGTTCGGTTGGGAATATTTTGCTGATATTCTCCGCCTCTAGGATCACTTGCCGTTGCTTCAGACGATTGAAGCGGTCAGCGACTGTGGGGCTTTGTTCTTTATAGCTCGGGAGTTGTATAGTCTGCATGTTTCAAGGCTCTTTTTTTGGTGAACGTAAATGTCTTGTCCATTGGTCCACAGAACAATTCCGAAAGAAACAGGAATAATCCGCTTCGTTTTCCCCCATCCCAGACAAAGAGATTTCGTCCTATCCAGGCCAGCACCATATCGGTGACCAGACCGATAATTCCTATCATGAGAATGGCAGCGTAGACATTTTCATAAATCCGGTATTTTGCCTGCTGGTTGATAAACCAGGTTATTCCGGTGCTTGTGCCAACAACCTCCGCCACAATAAGGTATGTCCAGGCCCAGCCGAGAAGGATGCGCATATCAAGAAACACAGTAGGGGCAATTGCCGGGAGGACAACTTTCTTGAGCAGGGTTCCTCCCTTTGCTCCCAGGGTCTGGGCTGCCTCAAGCAGTGAGGGCGGTAATTGTCTGGTGGTATTGGCAATTACCAGTACCTGTTGGAAAAAGGTGCCGATAAAGATAATGGCAACTTTAGGGCCATCGTTAATTCCTAAAACGGCAACAGCAAGGGCACCGAAGACGGGAGCCGGCATATACCTGAAGAACTCAAAAAACGGTTCGTAGAGTTTTGAGAAAAAACTAAAGACGCCACAGAGTATGCCCAGCGGCACCCCGATGAGTGAAGACAGGAGAAAGCCATAGAATACAACCTGAATACTATGGGCCAGACTCTCATGCAGCCACGGGTCATCGGGACGGCGAGGTTTCGTTTTAAATGCTGTATAAACAGCAGTAAGTACGTTGTGGGGTGGCGGCAGGTACACTGGATTTGCTCGAACACCTGTAAGTACCTCCTCGCCACCTTCCATCAATCTCCTGTTTTCCTGCTCAAAGACATTCCTGGTGACCCTTTGTCCCTGCTCTAGGTACAGGCTTCCACCTGCATTTTGTATTTCCATCATTGGATGCCAGATAAAAGGCACATAGCTGATGGTTGACCAGAGAGCAAGAGGGAGTAGAAAGGAGAGCAGAATCAATGCTGCCTTCCTTCTGGCCGGGAGCTCTTTTTGAATAGAAAGCCAGGACATGAATGTTCTCCCTTAATTTTTCAACTTCTCGGTAAGAGAGCTGTCGATACTCTTCTTGACGTCTACGGGGGTATCATACACTTTGTTTTCGACCTGAAACGCATTGACCACATCACTTGAACCATAGAGGCTGCCGAAGCCGTCGGCAGGTTTAAAGATTTTCAGGGCCTCTGGGAGTGACAGGATCTTTGTTCCTTCCAGAAAAGGTTCATACTCTTCGGGTGTCAGTGAGACACGGGCCGAAAGGATTTCCAGCATATCCTTTCGGTTGGCGGGATCTTTCATGTAGGCGACAACATCATACCAGGCCGCAACAACCTTCTCCCACTCAGCACGGCGCTCCATCATAGAGCCAATAGAGACGGCTAATACATCGTAGATCAGACCAGGGGCATCGGCACTGGTATAAATCGCAGAGGAACCATGGACAGATTTTAAGGCCTGACCCGAATTCGGCTGCCAGGCGACAATGGCATCTACATCGCCCGAGGCCAGGATTTGTGCTGTCTGGTGGGTAGGTACGTTTATCAGACTCACATCCTTGTCAGTCATGCCATAGTCCTTGAGGGCATTTATGAGAAGAAGATGACTGACAACCCCAAGCTCTACTCCAATCTTTTTGCCTTTGAGGTCCTTGATGGAGCTGATCCCAGGGCCACCAACAATCTTGTCGTTGCCGTTACTGACATCATTGATCATCACCATGATGTTTCTGGCACCGGTGGCATTCAGGACAAGGGCATCACCATTGGTCACGGTGACCGCATCAACTTTACCGGCAGCAAATGCGTCCATGGAGGCCATGTACTCAAACCATTCAAGGTCCACCTCAACTCCGTTTTTTGCAAAGAAACCTTTTTGTTTGGCAATGTCCCAGGCCACCCAGCCAGGCCAGTCACTGTAGGCAATTTTCAGGGGCTCAGCCTGAACGTTGCAGGCCATTACAAAGAGACATATTGCACTCATCAACCACTTGCTTCTCAACTTCATTTCTTGCACCTCGCCGGTTAAATTATTACGAATGGGTCAATTGGTAATACTGGTCCTATCAAATAATGTGCCAATGGTGAGATTGGATTGCCTGCGTTACCACGAATAAAAAAAATGGTTTTAATATCGATAGGGTAGCCATTGTTTTTGAGCTTTTTCAAACCTGGGGCAGGACTATGGCCTTGTCTGTGGAATGTGTGCTGATCGACATAAATGTAAACATCTCCACAATAGCGTCTGGAGACATGACGTAAATGTCATAATGATTGTTGGTGCGCAGGTGGAATTGGGAAATTTTGGATCAACAAAAAGAGGCGGGGTAGCGAGAGGGAGGGAAAAGCGTTTTTCGTGCGAGGTGCCGAGAAGTTATCTCCTCGTGCCAGGATTTATTAAGAGGGGGCAAGGGATAGAGGGGGGATGAGTCCTCTGTCATTCCGTGGAGGTGTACACGCCAGGAGGCCAAGGCATGATGACATGCCCTCATCCCAGCACTGGCAGCGTAATGATATCTTCTCAAGACAAACAACTCACCTTCGATAGCACAACTGGTACTCCAATGTCCATCGTTGTTGCCGGGGACAGCTATCTCTTCTGTATCGGCGCCGCAGGCGATGACTTTGTTGTCATCCTCACCTCTTGACGAGGGAAAGGAAGGGTCTTTGCGAACTGCTCTCCCCTCAAATTGAACTTTTTGTGATTATTCAGCTAATGCCGTATAGTTACAAATTTTTAAAGGAGATCCAGCAGGGCTGTCCGATCCAGATATTCCAGGGCCTGCCACAGGTCCTCTTCACTGTGGGGTTCCAGGGTTACCAGAGGATGGAGCTTTTGTGTGGCCAGAAAGTTGAACAAGCCCTTGAAATCAAAGGAACCTAACCCTAAACCGAGATGCTCATCTCTTTCACCGTTGTTGTCGTGGAGATGGAGCTGGCCCAACCAGGGGGAGAGCCTGGGCAGCCATTTCTGCCAGTCAGTTTTGGCAAAGGTCATGAGGTGGCCGACGTCGAGGCAGAAGCGGGCATGGGGAGAATTGAGTGTGGAGAGGATGGCCTCGTGGGCATCGGGGCTTTTCTCGTAGGTGTTTTCCAGCATGAGAAGGGTCCCTGAGGCAGCCGCAATCTCTGTCAGTTCCTGCCATGTTGTTAGAGCTGCCGTCCGCCACTCTTTTTCTTTGTAGCCTTGTTTGTTTTGTTCATAGTTTAAATGACAGACCACTGATCTGGGGTGAAATATTTCGATCAGGCTGAAGGCCTTGTGCAGTTTGTTGCGGCTGGCCTCAAGGATCTCAGGATCAAGGGCACCGGGGGCAAGGTCAAAAAAAGGTGCATGCAGGGTGCAGTCGAGACTGTTCTCCTGGAGAATCCTGGCTATCTTTGAAAATTCTTCCCTGGATTCCCGGTAGAGACAGAGACCTTCCAGGCCAATTTCCGGCCGAATACGATGAGCAAGAAAGAGATCGAGATAGCGTTCTTTAAGGTCATACCAGGGGGCATTGACAAAGCAGCGGGAGGTTATGTGTTGATATTTCGGTCTGGACATGGTGGTTCCTGAGAGTATTTTTTGAAAAAAGGTATGTTCTTTTGTGTTGCTAACGGGAGCGTTGCTGATGGCTGCAGACTGCTGTCTCTGATGCTGCTGAGAAGTGTCCCGTTCTTCTGGAGCAGGAGGAGGTGTCCATTCTCAGTGATTTCCAAATCTTCCATGAAGAGCATAAGGTCTTTTATGGTAAAGGAAAAGACAGAGATAAAGCTGTTGTCCGGGCTGTCACGTCTCGACCAGCGAAGACTTGCGATGATACCGGTCTCTTCAGATCCTTTAAGGGGGGAGGGGGCTGTTAAAAAGAGACTTCCGGCTGGAGTGGTGCTGGCCATCGCTCCCTGAACCCAGAGCGATGGCGCTTGGTTGGCCCTGTTCTCTCTCTTTTCCTCACTGTTGATAATCTTGCCGTTATTCAAGATTGAGGAGATTGTCCTCCTTTCACGCTCTTCATACAGGAACCACTGCTTCTTGTGATGGGATAGGATCACCTCATTTGATTCTGTGTCTGCCAGAGCGATGGCACTGATATCAGAATGAATGCCCATAAGAGCTTTGAACTGGCGGCCAAGGAGCTCGGGGTCATCAAGTCTGAGCAGATTCAATTCACCCCACTTGGCAAGCAGCATCATGGTGTTGTTGAGAGGTGAGGTAACGGATTGAAAACGTTTTTTAACGAGATGAGAGGAATCATTGATCAGGGCCGTGGAAATATCATTTTCAGTCTTGATTCTCTGGACCAGAATAATAGTCAGAATAGCCCCAAACGTGACAAAGAGAATGAGGAGGATGTCGCGGGGGAGGCGTCTTTTGATATTTCTGGGGCAACCCTTGAGAAGGTCGATGCGTGTTGCTGCAAGTGACATGGGAAAAGAAGTCTCAGTTACGGTTTTCGGGTGTTGAAGAATAAGGCAATATAGCCGATAATTCCGGCTCCCAGTGATGCGACAAGGATACCAATCTTGGCGTTGAGCAGGTACTGAGCATTGTCAAAGGCCAGGCCTCCGATAAAAATGGACATCGTGAAACCGATTCCGGCAAGCAGACCAGCGCTTGCAATCTGGGCCATGCTCACCCCCTGGGGCAGGCGGCTCCATCCCATCTTGATTACCAGCCAGGAAAAAAGGGATATGCCAATCAGTTTGCCTCCCATAAGTCCCAGGATAACGCCAAGCGTCACCGGATGCAGCAGGGTAACACCCAGGGTGGAGAGGTCGATGGCAATCCCTGCATTGGCCAGAGCAAAAATGGGGATAATCAGAAAAGAGACCCAGATGTGGAGGGTGTGTTCCATGCGCTGTAGAGGGCTTTCCATCTTGTGGACAAAATTTTCCATGGATTGGAGGATCTTCTGCTGTCTGCCATTCTCCATGATATGTCTCTTCTCTTCATGGAGTGCTTCGAACTGGCTATTTAACTGTCTCATCTGGTGGCTGAAGGGGAGGGCCTCACAGGAGGAGTTAGCCGGTACGGTAAGGGCGGTGATAACGCCGGCCAGAGTGGCATGAATCCCGGATTTGAGCATTCCCAGCCAGAGCAGGAGGCCAAAGATGACATAGGGGAGAGGATGACGTATCCCGGCCATATTGGCGAGGATCAGCATGAGCAGAGCCCCGGCGGCGAAGAGGAGTGCCAAGGAATTGATCTGTTCCGTATAAAAGGCGGCAATGACGAGGACTGCCCCCAGGTCATCGACGATGGCGAGTGCCAATAGAAAGCCGATGAGCGGCCTGGGTACCCGTTTTCCGAGCAGGGCCAGGACCCCCATGGCAAAGGCGATATCGGTGGCCATGGGAATTCCCCAGCCGTCGATGGCATCGCTGTTGCCAGTAAGCAGGACGTAAATCAGGGCTGGTAAGATCATACCTCCCAGGGCAGCGGCTATGGGAAGAATGGCCTGCCTGCGGTCGGCAAGCTCACCGACGAGGATTTCCCGTTTGATTTCCAGCCCCACGGTAAAAAAGAAAAGGGCCATCAGGCCGTCATTGATCCAGTGCTGGAGAGTATAGGAGAGAACAAAAAAACCTCCGCCGATGCTGATTTTGGTGTGGAGGACAGCATCATAGGTGCTGTACCATCCTGTGTTGGCTATGACCAGGGCGGCAATGGTACAGGCCATGAGGAGCAATCCGGATGAGGCCTCGGCATGAACAAATTCTTCAAACGGGGCCATGGCCTGTTTGAATGTTTTTTCAAGAGAGCTGGACAATCGTTTTTCAGCACAGCTTTGAGGGTCTTCGTCTTTCATAAGAATAAATTGCTTTGAGAAGAGGGCAATGGACTCGAAAGCGGATGTTTAATCCGCTATGGTTCCCGACAGGACCTGTGAGTTCGTGACAAAGGAGATCCCCTGCTGCATTTTGGTTCCGATCATTACCCCTTCAATGATGGGTTCGGTAACACTCTCTTTGCTGCTCCAGCGGACAATAAATTTTGCTCCCGAGCCTCCTAGGGTATCGGATTCCGGGACTATGTAGCGGGTGGAGGCCAGCGGCGCTATTAGAAGAGGTTTTTCCAGGTAATGCTGGAGCAGTTTTCCATGGGAGTCGTAATAGTCGACTTTTTCCAGGGTAAAGGGGTTGTTCATGTCTGTATTCCTGATACTGACAATGGCTGTGAGTTGAAAGGGCTTGTCTTTGAATCGGGAGTCTGCATAAATGTGCGAATAGATCGGGACATATACTGTCTGGGCAAGCCAGCGTTCAACGGTTAGGGCCCTGCTGTCTTGAGGATAGAGGCAAAACAGAGAAAAGGTGAGAAGCAGAATAGAAAAACGGGAAAGGTTTTTTGTTGTCATGATTGGTCTCTCTCTGTTGAAGAAGTGAGTAAGAGAATCTTTGTGGAAATTTCCATACTGAGGCGGGTAAGGCCCTGGCTGAGTCCCTGCACCAGTCCATCATAATCCTTTGTCTCAGGTACTATCCGATAGCGTGAAGTTGCAGCGTGGAGGATGGCTTGGTCATCTTCTGACAAAATTCTCCAGCGGGCCTCAAGGGTAGCCATTCTGTTCTGATCTTCTTCGAAGTGGAGAAAGTCAAGCTCCAGGCGGAGTCCACCCTCGTTATGCGTATTGGGAAAACTGTAGATTTTTTCACTGCTCAGTTCCTGAGTCAGCAGAGTAATGAGGGCATTGCTCAGCATTTCGGAAAGATTTCCTGCCCAGCGGTGCTGTTCGATAAGAGAAATGGAATTGCTTGTACGTTGTCTGACCAGTTGTTCCTGATCAAGAAAGGAGGCAATGCGAACAGGACCCACCAGAATGGGCGGCAGAGAATTGCCCGAGGAGGAGACAGATGCTTGCTCTGGACTGCTGAGGGTGTGGTAGTAGAGAGGTGCCCCCTGTTTCACGCATCCGCTTGCCAAAAAGATAAGGACCACAAGGGCAGGGAAAAGTGTTCTCCACAGAATATTATTGCTCATGGTCGGTGTCTCCTGTTGGTTGCAGACCATAGATCAGGGCCTCGGGGTTCCGATGGAGGAAGGTACTCAGATTATGGATGGCGCTGGCAGTTTCTTTGAGTTGGCGCATGGCCTCTGTGAGTCTGAAATAGAGGGGGGAACTTGGTTGGATTGCTTTTTCTGCCTGGTTCAGGAGTTGATTTGCCTGTTGCAGGGTTGTTTCCAGGGAGGAAAGGGTTGTGCCCATAGTATCCATGAGAGGTGACATTTTCGCATCAAATGAGGTGACTGCCTGGTCTGCATGAGTGGCAAGTTCATTGATCTGAGTGAAGCCGCTGTCCATATTTTGTAAAAGAGGAGAGATCTTGGTGTCAATTTTGGAGAGGATGGAATTGAGACTTGTTGTGGTCGTGTCCAGTTTGGTTACAATGTCTTCTGTCTGCTCACTATGCAGAGCCTGATCAAGACTGGTGGTCAGACTTTCGATGGCGTTGAGGGTGCTCAGCGTTTTATTGTACAATTCGGCGAAGTTCATATTTTCCAAAACCTGCCTTACTTGGTACATCTCCGAGGGGAGAGTGGGGATTTCAAAATAGGTAGTATCCTGACTGTGGTATACGGGAGTCGTGTTTTCGTAAATGGCCAGATCGATGTAGAGTTTACCGGTTAACAGGCTTTGCAGCTTTAGCTTTGCTCTAAGTCCCTGTTTGCACATTGATTCTAAGAATTCATTTCTCTTGTTTTCATTAGAGCTGTTGGAGCCGTCGCTGATGATAGATTTTCCGGGAATGAGTGAGATCAGGACAGGGATGACGATCCGATGCTGTTGGCTGCCGTTTGTCTTAACGTGAATTCTAATATCTTTTACCCGACCAATTGTTACACCTCGGTAGGTTACCGGAGCCCCAACGGTCAGACCTTGCAGTGAGCCGTCAAAGTAGGTGATCACTGTATCTTCTTTGTCGAAGAATTTGCTGCCGCCAAAAATGACGACTGCCACTGTAAACAGGACAAAGGAGGACAAAACAAAGGCACCTATAAGGGTTGGCTGTAATTTTTTGCTGGTCATGATGAGTGATGCAGTCCTTTTACTGGTGAGAACGCATTACGGCTGAGAAATTGTCTGACCTTGGTGATGTCGCTCTCTTTAGCCAGGATTTTGGGGTTACCGGTGGTCAGCATGGTTCGTGTTTCGGTATCGAGAAAAACGGAATCATCAGCCAGGGCGAAGATTGACGGCAGTTCATGGGTAACCATGACAATGGTGGCTCCGAAACTGTCTCGAAGTTCAAGGATCAGGTCGTCGAGCGATTTGGAACTGATGGGGTCAAGGCCGGCAGAAGGCTCGTCAAAAAAAAGGATGTCCGGGTCAAGGGCCATGGCTCGGGCAAGTCCTGCCCGTTTTCTCATACCGCCGCTGATCTCTGAAGGGAAGTAGTCTGCAAAACCTCCAAGACCGACAAGGGCAAGTTTAAGGTCGACCAGCTCCCTGATAATTTTTGGAGAGAGGTCGGTGAATTGCTGCAAAGGGAGGGCAATGTTGTCACCAACTGTCATGGAACTCCATAACGCACCGGACTGGTAGAGGATGCCTGTTTTTTGCAGGAGCTGTACCTGCTCATGGGAAGAACTCTTCCAGAAATCTTTACCGGAGTAATGAATGGTACCCACTGCAGGACGTTTGAGGCCTATCATATGCTTGAGCAGAGTGGATTTGCCGCACCCGGATTCTCCGATGATGGCAAAAACAGTCCCTTTTGTTATGGAAAAGGTCAAGTTCTGCTGCAGGATAAAATCACCATAAGCCATGGTCAGATCTTGAACATCGATAAGGGGCGGAGCGGGAGTCATGATAGCGATACTATACCCCAAGGATGTTAAACAGGAAAGTGAATGCCGCATCAGCCATGACAATAAAGACGATGGCTGTCACCACAGCAGAGGTGGTTGCCTGGCCGACGGAAGAGGCACTGCGTCCACATTGGAGTCCTTTGAGGCAACCGCAGAAAGCGACAAGATATCCGAACACTGCGGATTTGATGAGTCCTACTGAAAAATGATTGAGGGTGATGGCCTTGATAGTCTGTTCGTAATAAAGACTGGCACTGATGTCGAGGGTCAGGCAGCCGATGAAGAAACCACCTAGAATTCCGATGAAATCGGCCCAGAGGGCGAGCAGGGGCATCATCATTATCAGGGATGTCATCCTGGGAAGGACAAGGAAGTCTATGGGGTTTATTCCCATGGTCTTTAGAGCATCGATTTCTTCATTGACCTGCATGGTGCCGAGCTGGGCCGCGAAGGACGCACCGGTGCGACCGGCAAGGATGATAGCAGCCATCATGGCCCCCATCTCCCGGGTCATACCCAATCCAACCAGGTCGGCTATATAGATGTCAGCACCAAACATTTTTAACTGAACAGCACCGACAAAGGCCAGGATGACACCCACAAGGAAAGAAATCAGGGTCACAATGGGCAGGGACTGGGGGCCACAGTCATAAAGGAAATAGAAAAAATCGTTCTTGAGGAAACGGGCTCTGCCAAGGAAAAATCGACTGTATGCCAGGATGATTTCACCGGTGAAGGTCAACATTTCGTGCGATTCGCGAAAAAAACCAAGAGTGTGATTACCGATATCTGCAAGGAGCCCGAAGGGAGAAGTTTTTTTTGCAGCGGCCAGTTGATCGCTATTTGTTCTGGTCAGCTGGAGGAGCCTGCGAATACCGGGAGGGAGGCCTTGATCGTCAACTGTGATAGATTGAGATGCAGCCAGGTCGAGAATTCGAGAGAGCTCGACCAGTAATCTGCTGTCCCATTCATTGAGATTGTCCGTGTTGAAGCAGAGGGTTTTGACGGGAGAAGAGAAAAGAGGATGAATGTCAGGAATAGAACACTGCGGGGTATGAATAGTCCAGGAACCAAGAAAAATAAGACAGAGACGATCTTCGTCTCTATTGGTTTGCAGTGCACATTCTGTAGTCATGTTTACTATTCAACTCAGGGGTGGACAGACAGTAAGACTGTGGGGAACATCAGATCTAAGGTGGACAAATTTCCAGTTACGCAGTGGATGAAGAGTTGTCAGGACGTCTTGTCATAAGGTCATCCGTACCATATACTGTTCCCACTGCAGTTGTCTAGTCGATTTCGCTTTGTTTATAGGATGCTGGCTGGTTGTATTAGATTTCTGCTAAATGACGGTTGGATGCCTGATTGGAGCATAAGTGTTCTCTTGCCTTGTCATTGGTTTTTGAATGTCATTTTGTTGACCCAGCCCTGGCGAACAAAAGACAGGGAGATGTCTTTTCCTCTCCGATTCATGTGCATTGTTTCTCGATTCCAGTCCGTTACCTCTGGTATCTTTTTGTTATGAATGCAGAACTTTCTTTGAGAGTCCCTTATTCGGCTGTAACGTCATTTGACTGTTTGAGGCTGGGTGTTGGTAATATACTACTTGTACCGGTACAAAAATTTAATAAATTTCCTGCTAATCCAAGCAGTAATAAAATAAGACATACTTTCCCAATACAGCCTAAGCGTCTGATTTGCCCTTTCGGGTTTGCTCCACACTCGGGACAGACCTTGTCCGTTGTGCGTATCGGAGTGCCACAGTCGGTACATTTTATTATTCCCATATTTGTATCCTTTTTACAGGCAAGGATCCTGCTGGACTTGAATTGAATAATGACATCTTTTTGTGCAGCGATGAAGAGATCTTTTCTCAAAAAAGGCAAGTCGTTCATCCCATGCAAAAAGAGAATTATCTTGAACGGCGAACGCCCCGAACAGAGCCTTTTTTCTCTCTTACCCAGCGAAACTCTGATCCACCACAGAGAGGATAGTCTTCCCAATATCCGGATTCAGCCTTTTCGTTGTTTCTGATCCAGTGCCCTCTTTTAATCGTGATGGGGCAGTTTCCCTTTTTCATCTCCAGGACCTCTAATAAACTGAGGCACTCGTCACGAGTTGGTAAACGCCAATCACCGAATCCAGCGAGTTTTAATGTGGTTATATACTCATTGGCTTCGTTCCAGGTGGAGAAAACATGACTTTTTTTCATCTGCCACAGGAGACCTGAGGGAAGCTGGAGACATGTTCCATTGCCCATATCCGTCAGTAACATTTCTGTCCGGGAAACATTATTATCATCTGTTGCGGTGGATCGGGTACAGGAAGAGAGGGTAACAAGACAACCAACGCTTAGTATGCAAAGAATAGAGAAACCGTAGATTGTCGTTGGCCACATGTCTATTCCTCCTGAAACGTAATTTGATAACGTGTGGAGAACCAGAGCTTTTAAAATAAATGGGTTCGTTCTCTGGAGGTAATTCCACCGGCTTGCAGCCCTGATGGTTTGTTGCTCAGAGAGTATGACAGGCCTGATTGGTAATTATTCAGCATTCAATCGATTCCTCTCAACAGTTCTCTCTGGTTGATGGAGCAGTATGTAATTGAGGTTGCTCGCGGAGCAATTTGGCCTCGTAGAACAAAGCTCAACCCCTCACATGGGGACATAGGCATAGCCTTTGTTCTGATAGCCGATCATCGAGATATACCCATTTGTGACTACTGTAAGCTCAGGAAGAAAGTCCTGTGAGTCTATATCGAAAAGTTTGGCACTGAGACCGCACTGTTCAAGAGGTATTCCCAGCTTGACAAAGTGTTTCAACCAGTTCTCTATTTTTCCCTTTGTGGCAAGATCTTCTTCTTCGATATATTCATCTCCCTTTGTGACAAAAAAACTTGCTTGGCTGCGAAATCCTATGACGAATGTAGCCTTAAGACCTTTTTGGCTCATCTGCTCATAGATATCATTGATCCATATCAGTCGTTGTTCAATTTTGGCGGCAGAGTCATCCTTTACGTCAAAATATGCTTTCAGACCCGGAAGATTGTGGAGCGCCTCAAGGTCGTTCTGTTTGCTTGCCGAAGCGATCTGGGGAAGAACAAAAACAGCTAGAAGAAAAGTCAGTAGCGTATAGAGAGGACGAAGCATGCTGTGTCTCCTTTTGATAAGGTATCTTCTTCATTTCCTGGCAGAAATTTTTCGTGCCATTGAATAACGGCACGTTCCCAAGTCTCCTTAGCCGATTTTCGATATCCTGAAAAAGTTCCGCCGCTGCTTGCCTGGAAACGTTTCCGGCACAAAAAGATCAGGGTTCCGGTCTTTGTTTCTCATTTCTCCTGCCTGTCTTGGTCTCCATAAAAAAGTAAGCACTGACCAGGAGATGGCAACATGGGAGGACAATCCTGCCTTTTGTCTCGATGAATGGCCAAAAACGATCAGTAGCCGCTGGTCCGTCGCCTGGCTTATAAGAATGACTATTATTGACTGTTTGGTTTTTACCCTTATTGTGATAAATATAAACGAAGGGAAGGGCTAGAGATATGGAATATTCTAAAAACTCAAAATTTTTATTAGTCGGTACAATCGCCGCCTATCTTTTGATAGGTATTGAGATCATAGTAATGATCTCTCCCTTTGCGGTCTACTTTTATTCTGTTTATGGACCTGTTCTCCAGTTTTTTGCTTCTTCTGCTTATCTGAGTTGGACCACGGAATTTTTTCTTCCTCATATGGTCTTTATTTCTGATCCTGCTATCGTCGGGATTTCTTATTTCCAGATCTTACTCATTATTGGACTGCTCCTCTTTTTTTGGGCGGCCATCCCTCTTTATTACGGACGTTTTACCAAAAAGGGTGTGGTCCAGTTCAGCTTTTATTCTAAAATTCGCCATCCACAGTATCTTTTCCTCGCTATTTCCGGTTTTGGTCTTCTCCTTTATTGGCCACGATTCATTATCCTGATCATGTATGTGACGATGCTTTTCGTCTATTATCTTCTTGCCCGTAATGAAGAGTGGCGGATGAAACTAGAAGCTCCCGGGACGTATGAACGGTACATGAAAAACACCTCCATGTTTCTTCCAGGAGAGCCTGGAGGAAAGATTTACAACTTTCTCCTTGCTTGGATACGGCCCAAGTGGCTTGGTCTTTTAGCAACATATTGTTTGGCCCTGGTGTTGTCTGTATCTCTTGCCATGGGGATCAGAGAATATACCGTAGGGAAGCTTCAGACCATATCAACAGATGCCATAACTTTTCTTTCTGTATTTCCACGTCCTGATGCTGAGGTAAGGACTTTGTATCAAGTCATTCGCTCATCGGGGAAATATCAACAGGCTGGGGTTGAAGGGGAAGAAGCCAATCTGGCCTATATCTTTCCAGGGGATTTTTTTCTCACAGCCCTTGTTACGGACAAGGAAAGACATTTTTCGGATGATATTATTGAACGTTTTCCAGAGGTGCTGGAGTGGCAAAAACATAAGTTCAGTGGGGGGCTTGGAAAGTTTTTCAGGATTTTCCATAACTTTTTTATCACCTTAGGAAGCAAGAAAACAGATTATGACGTGGAACGATTTGTATTTGTCCGGGTAGAAAACGCCCAGGGTGTGTTATTGCCAGCGGATAACCTCTTTGACGTTGGGGCCAGGCGACGGCCTGTGTTGATCGTGGATGTGGATGCCTTTGATCATGAGGTTCTGGCAGTGGTCAGCACCTCTGGTGAGCACAAATGGGGCACTATGCCTATGCCTTCCTTTTAGTCTTCTGTGGTTTTCCTGATGCAGGTGGTTTTTTGGTGCAGGCAATTTGGGCTCGAATCAGGTTGGGGGATGGTATCTGGTGTCTGTCAGCTCATAATTGAGAGAGTTTTTTCTAAGCCGTTGTCAGGCACTAAGATGGTCAGACCAATGCTCGCAACAGCATAGCAATCCGTAACAAAATGGATGAACATGGCCATGGTATGGTGTGGCGTAAATGTTTAAGCGCAACGAGTTCAGCGGAGACTCCAAGAATTAGAAAAAAAACATGTATAGCCAGGTGCTAGCTCTGAAAACGGGGGAGTGAAAAGAACCGTTGACTCCCTGTTTTTAATCCCAGCGGAGTCAACGCTTGGCAGATCAGCACGGTAGAAGAAAAGGGCCAGTTCTGCAGTAAGAGTGAGCCCGCCGTGCTGGATTTTGCTCGTTTAACCTATTTTTTCTTTTTCTTTTTCTTGTCGTCCTTTTTTTTACAGGAAGACTTTGTACAGCATTCAGTTTTCTTGTCTTTTTTCTCTTTTTTCTTGTCGTCCTTTTTTTTCTTGTCTTTCTCTTTAGCCATTCTGCAGCTCCTTTTGTAATGGAGAATGGTCGACTATCTCTTGCTTGGCGAAAACGATTTTTTTCCCCTTAATAGCCAGTAATCGTTGAATAGTGTATTCTCTCCAAAAAGAGAAGGGCTTGTCAAGGACTATATAAAAAAAGGGACAACTACTTGGCTCAATTCAGCTGTGAGGCTCACGCAGGTGGTTGTTCCGGTTCGTGGAGACAACAGGGAAGTCAAAATCAGAAAACCTTCCTGGTGTGGCAAAAAATGATGCAACAGGATGATATTGTAAAGATAAGGCATGGCCACAAGGTGAGAGTGTCTAGGGGGGATAATAAAACAAGACCCAAGTCCGGCAAAGCAGAAAAAAAGGAGAGAAACCTGGCTTTGCTGTGCAACCAGCTGTTTTAGAGTGTATGGTAGACACCTTTTTGTGGAGACCTGTGAGCTGCTAGGTGCAGTTTAAAATGGAGAGATCTTGCTTCGAGCTTATTTAAAATATACATGAAAAAACAACTCACGACGTTGACCCTTTCCGGGCTGATGATCGGCCCCATTCTTGGTTCTGGGATCATTCTTCTGCCGCCGCTTGTGTATGGCCTCACCGGAAACCTTTCGGTGCCGGTGTGGTTTGCCATACTTGTGGTCGGTTTTGCTTTTGCGTTAGTTCTGGGCAATTTGAGTATAAAGTTTCCAGGCGATGAAGGGGTGACAAACGCGGTTGAGGCGGCGTTTAATGTCAAATTCAAATATCTCACCTCCTCTTATCTCATCAGCGCCGTTTTATTTGGGCCGGTGGCGGTTTATCTGGTTGGTGCCCGGTTTATACAACCGCTGTTGGGACTGGATGTCACCACTATCTCTTTTCTGATGATAGGTTTTGTCTGCTTTGCCCTGCTCCGACCTATTCACTTCCTGGGTACTGTTTCCCTGGCGGTAACCACGATCATTGCCATTATTTTAACTCTTGGAAGTGGTGCAGTTCTGCTTGGACATGAAACTTCATTTTCCTTAGAGTCACCCTTTGATCTGGCTGTAATATCAAGGGCCTTACTCTTGGCTTTTTGGTCCATCGTTGGCTGGGAAGTGGTGGGCAACTACTCCAAAGAGGTCCAGGACCCTGCGACTATGATCCCCAGGGCGGTGAAAATTAGTGCAGTAGTTATCTCTATGATTTATCTGCTGGTGATCTCTGCAATCCAGTTCACGCATCTTCAAGACGAGAATGCCATCACAGCACTTATTTACCCTCTTTTTGGGAAGAGCAGTGCTCTTGTTATGGGTATTCTTGCGCTGATGCTTTGTATCAGTACAGTACTTCTTTTTGTAGGCGGAGTTGCAAGACTCATTGCAGGAATAAGCTCTGGACAGAACAATCTTTTAAACCTCCTCAATAAAAGGCTTCACAATGGAGCACCTCTTGGAGCTGTATTGTTCTTATGCTCTGTCAATATCTTCGTACTCTTCCTGGTGCACTTTGAAATCTTTACCATTGAAGACCTGGTAGCTTTGGCCGATGGATTTTTTATAGCTAACGCCACAATTGCTTTAATGGCAGCATATAAACTTGCAAGCAATAAAACAATTCGCTACACAGCATTAACCCTTGCCATTTCATTTGGATGTATCTTGTTGACATCCCACTGGATTGTTCTTGGAATTATTGCAATCCTGGCCTTGAAGGTCTTACGCTGATTGAATTCGTTATTTGTTATCATCGGATTTCTTAAAAATTATTTTATAGATTGTAACAACTGCTACAATCTATATATTGATGGTTCAGGAATATGACAGGATATTCGGCAATCATTTTTTACTATGGAGAAGACAATGAAACCTCAGGTTATCGGAATTTCTGGGAGTCCTATAAAAAACTCAAACACAGACAGACTTGTCCAGGCAGTTCTGGAAAATACAGGCCTTGAAACAGAGTTTATCAAGTTGTCTAAACACAAGGTCCAACCGTGTATCGCCTGCCTGGGTTGTACCAAAGACAATATCTGTAAAGTTAAGGACGACTTCCAGGAGATAGCTGAGAAAGTGAAACATGCTGGTGCGATTGTGGTTGGTGGATATCCACCCTATGGTACCATTGATGGTTTTACCAAGGCTTTTCTTGAAAGACTCTTTTCTCTTCGACATCAGAACGGCTATAACCGTGGAAAACTGGCAGTGACGGTAGTCACCGGCATTGGCCGGGGAGCTCCTGGAGTGGATGAGGCGAGCAATCAACTCAACATGGCACTGACTTTGGAAGGAATGGAAGTGCTGGGCCAGCTTAAGGTGGTTGGCAACACGGAATGTTTGGTCTGTGGTTTTGGCCAGACCTGTCCTATGAGTTCTTTGCCATGGGTCTTTGGGGACGACACTGAAGTTACCCCTGAAAAATTTTGCAAGGTAGAAGACCAAAAAGACACATGGCGGCAGGCCGAAAATCTTGGCAGGGAAATAGCTGAAAGGTTGAAAACAGTCAGCCTGATGTAACAGTAGCACGTTGCTATGTCGTGATTCTAGAAAAAATTAGAGCACAGACAAGCTAACCGACAAAAGGAGAACCTCATGCAGACGACCCTTGCATTCGATGTATATGGAACCCTGATCGATACCAATGGTGTCGTTGCAGCATTGCAAAAGCTTGTACATGATGATGCAGAGAAGTTCTCTCAAACTTGGCGTGACAAGCAGTTGGAATACTCTTTTCGGCGTGGGCTTATGCAGAATTACGAGAACTTTGCTGTGTGTACAAGCCAAGCACTTGCTTATACCTGTGCCTTTCACAAAGTATCACTCACTGACAGGCAGAAGGCTGAGCTGATGGACATTTACCGGGTGCTCCCGGCATTTAGTGACGTTAAAACGGGGTTAGCCCGGTTGAAGACAGCCGGATTTCGCCTTTATGCCTTTTCAAATGGCAAGGCAGATGCTCTTGAGATGTTGTTGAATAATGCGGGCATCAGAGATTTGTTTCTGGGTGTTGTGAGCGTCGACGACATTAAGACCTTCAAGCCATCCCCGGCAACATATGGTCATTTTTTACAACAGAGCAGGGCAGTTGGCGCTAGTGCATGGCTGGTTTCGAGTAATCCTTTTGATGTTATAGGGGCAATTTCGGCCGGAATGAAAGCCGCCTGGGTTCGCCGTTCTCCGGAGAAAATATTTGACCCTTGGGGGATAGATCCAACCATTACTGTGAGTAGTCTGGTGGAGCTTGCCGACAGGATAAAGTTGAGTTGAGCAGCTTGTCTGCTCAAACCGATAAACGAACCTGAGAGACATCGGGACTTATGCCCCTGCGGTGTGACAATTGCCATTGAACCCAAAATAGGGCTATGCGAAACTTGGCGGGTCGGCTGTTGTGGCTCATGTTAGTCCAAAATTTGTTTACTCCAAAAGGAGGATAACATGGTAGAGATCAGCAAAGATGTTCTTGAAACAGTAAATAAAGCCGGTCAGATAGGGTACTCTTGGGACTGCGAATAAACAGGGACAGCCTCTATATCGCTTGTTTCGGTAGTCCCCAACTATCGGAAGATGGGACCATTGTGATGGGGTTGGGAAGCAACTGGGCATTGCAAAATTTAGAGGAAAATCCTCAGGCAGGCTTTTTCTGTGTTGCTGTAAGTCCGGTTACTTTCGTAACCCCTGGTTACCGGCTTTATTTTAAAGCTTGGGAGATTCAAAAAGAAGGCCCAATTATCGATGGGGTAACAAAGGCCATAGCTGATGCTAAGGGAACTGATGCCGCAAAAATGATTGCCGCCGGAGTGGTCTTTGATGTTACAGGAATGAGACCTCTGGTGGCTATGGGCTAGCACCTTCAGGTGGAAAACTATAGAAGTCTTTCCGAAATCTCACAAGATCGCTCAGTAAGTCAAGTAGTGGCGTATACCATATCTTGTATGCAGCACTTCCTTGTTCGATGTGAATGACATTAAAAAGGTATTAATGAGGAGAAAATGAGATGGATTGCAAATTTGTAAAAAGAAGTTTTTTCCAAAGGGTATTTGGGGTTTCGGAGACTAAAAAACCTACAGTTGCAAATTGCTGGGAATATGAAGATGGGAAACTTGTCATTAATCTTCATGAAGCCTCTGAACTAAGAACCCCAGGTGGCGCAATACGGTTTGAGGGGGGAAATCTTCCGGTACGAGTTCTCGTTGTATGTGGTGAAGGTGGAGAATATCGTGCGTATCGCAATCAGTGTACACATTTTGGGCATCGTCGATTAGATCCTGTACCAGGGACAAATACAGTACAGTGTTGCAGCATCAATAAGTCAACTTTCGATTCTAGTGGCAACACAATCTTCGGGCCTGCCCCTCACTCGATTCATTGTTATCCAGTAGAAAAGGATCAGGAAAAGCTTATCGTTCTGATTTCAGAATGACAACAACATGATCATTTTCGGGCAAAGCTGAGTGAAGTGCTTAGATAGCGAGTTATACAAATTTAACGGCATTATGGATCATATCGTGAGAAACGCAACAGATTCAAGGGGGCATGTCGTATTAAAACATCAAATTGCATGCTTGTTCAAGGAAGCAATAAGCTTTGGAGCAACCTCTTCCGCCATTGTATCGTCCAAAGAGATTCAGTCTAAAGATAGTTTGGCAGCATTATGTAACGGAGAATATACTTGTCCGAATTATGGTCTTGCAGCGGGTTGTCCACCCAATGTGGAAGGGCCTGACGAATTTAGAAAGTGGCAGGCACAAAGCAACTATTCCATTACTGTGAAAATAGAGCTACCAACATCAGTTATGTTTTCCGCTGAGCGAAAGGGTGTGATGCAGCTGCTTCATCAAATTGTAGCCGCAGTAGAGCAAAAAGCCATTGAAGCAGGTTTTAAAAATGCAAAAGGATTTGCTGGTGGATCTTGTAAAGAACTGTTTTGTGAGGATCAAGAAAAATGTTGCGTTTTAGCAGAGAATAAACCCTGCCGCCACATAGAGTCAGCCCGCCCATCAATGTCAGGTTTTGGTGTTGATGTCATCGCATTGATGAAGGCTTCAGGATGGTCAGCACCGATAGCGGAAAAATCAATGTTATCTGATAAAGATGCCACAAGCTGGGTGGCAGGCCTAATCATGCTTGCCTGAAATTGATCATATTATTCCCAGGGAAGCCAAGGCAACCCCTCTCGCAGTCCCTGACGCATACGATCAGCGGAATCTCGTTGGTAGCCATAAACTCTCACCCCGAAGATATGTAACATGAGGCTGACTGCTCGTTGCCTGCTCACTGTATGATCGAACTCTTTTTCCAAATAGCTTCGAAATAGTGCTTCTACCTCATTCAGCTTGGCGGAGGCAACTTCATGGAGATCGTTTCCCTCTGCAGCTAACTCAAGCCGGGTTTTGATGAGGAAGCAACTGCAATAATTTTCCCTGGTTGATTCCTGTATAACCGCATCGAGAAGCCTGCAAAGACCTTCACCGACACTTGCTGCCGTATCCAGTGTGTGGCGTATTTGGGCGATGGATTTTTGGGCATAACTCTCCAATGCTTCCCGGAACAAACCTTCTTTATTGCCAAAGGCAAGATAGATTGAGCCGGGCTTAAGGCCAGTGGTTTTGACTACTTGCTGCATTGATGAGGCGCTAAAGCCATTTTGCCAGAAAAGTCCGATCGATTTATCAATAACGTCGTTTCTATCAAATTGGGCTCTTGCCATAGGGTTGCCTCGTTTATCTGTGATGAGATTCTGAGCATTACAAATAACACTATACACTATTAACTTGAATAATCATTCAAGAAGACATTGACAAGCACTCCTTTGGGATTTAACTTGAATGAACATTCAAGATGGTCTTGTTTGGAGGAACGAAGCAATACAACTGACGTTTAATCAAAATGGGAGGAGAATGTTATGTCCCTTAAAGAGCAGTTATCTGCTTTAAAAGCAGATAATATCGCCAAATTTCCAGAGGAAATTGGAACTATTCTGCTGAATGACGCGAAAATATTGAGCGAGTCTGACCTCGTCGAGGGTGCGCCAAAGGTCGGTGAAAAATTAAAAGATTTCACCTTGCCAAATCATCTCGGGGAGGCCAGGAGCCTTGCTTCGTTACGAAAAAACGGGCCTGTCGTCGTGACATTTTACCGGGGCGGGTGGTGCCCGTATTGCAGTCTGGAGCTGCATGCCTACCAAGAGGTCTTGCAGGATATAAATGCCACGGGGGCAACGCTTGTTGCAATCACCCCTGAGCTTCCTGATGCGTCGCTAACGACTTCTGAAAGACATAATCTGGAATTTGAAGTGCTCACAGATCTCAACTCCAATTATGCTCGGGAGCTAGGCATTGTCTTTACCCTGCCTGAAGAGTTGCGGCCAATTTATGAAAGCTTTGGAATAGAGATTGAGAAACATAATGGAAAAGGGCAATTCGACCTGCCTCTTGCTGCAACCTTCGTTGTCGACGTCGACGGTACCATCACCTCTGCTTTTGTTGATACGGATTATACGTTGCGTGCAGAGCCGGCGGATGTTGTAAAAGAACTCGAGGCTCTCATGAAGTGAAAGGTCTTTCTCTGACTACCAATCGGTATAAATTATGTCAAACGTATCGCTCGGTATGAAATTAATAGCAACAATTTACAGGAAAAGAGCAGAATCATGAGTAGTTCTATCGAAAACAAAGTCGCTTTGGGTACTGGCGCAAATCGTGGGTTTGGCAAAGCTATTGTGGAATCGTTTCTAAGTCAGGGAGCCAAAAAAGTATATTTGGCGGTTCGTAATCCAGAAGCCACCAAAGCGTTGGAAAAACAATTTGGTGATAAAGTCGTTAGTTACAGTCCAGGCTTACAAGTGTTCACTCAGGACCAATTGTTACCGGTATGGCTGATCAAGCAGGCTTTGAAGAAGGTTTTTCACCCTCAATTGTTTCAGAGGGTATTGTGAGTGCGTTGGAAGCAGGCGACTTCCACATGTTCCCAGATGATATGGCAACGCAATTCGAAGCGGCCTACCAGAGCTTTTCGGATAATATTGTGAAGGCTGATTTCTCCGAGTAATGAGTGGTTACGGTAACGCACTGATTTTTTTTGATTACCACCATGACGTGGTCCTGATCACGGCCCACTTCTCCCGGGAGTAGGCCTGTAAGTATAATTGATAACCGAAACAATGAGGTTTTAGCATGGCAGATACAATTAAGCTGGACATCATCTCAGATGTTGTTTGTCCCTGGTGTATCATTGGATACAAACGTTTATTAGCAGCCATTTCCGAACTAGGCATACAAGACAAGGTTGAAATTGAATGGCAACCATTTGAACTCAACCCCGATATTCCCGCAGAAGGTGAAGAGGTATCTGTTCATATTGCCAGGAAGTATGGTATGACTCCGGACGAAAGTAGCCGCACCCTGGCTCATATGACGAATCTTGGCGCAGAGCTTGGATTTAAGTTTGACTATTTTGATGGGATGAAAATGGTCAATACGCGAGATGTACACATATTGCTCGATTACGCAAAAGAGTTTGGGAAACAGACCGAGCTGCAACTGCGTCTCTTTGAAGCGTTTTTTAGTGAGCGAAAAGATGTCTCTGATCGACAGATTCTAACCCAAGAGTTACAAAGGGTTGGCTTAACGGTTGCTGAAGCGCTCGCTAGATTGGATGATATTGACACTCGCAATCGAGTTCAAGCTCAAGAAGCATATTGGCATAGCTTAGGCGTGTCATCTGTACCGACGATGGTCTTTAACCGCGCAAGTTCGCTTACAGGTGCGCAGCCAGTTGACGTTTACAAACAAGTATTAGCTGAGTTGGTTGAACAGTAACGACAATAAATGGAAGACAGCTAATTATCCTGTGAGCGCCATTTTTCTTGAAGATACATTGGGTTGCGGATACAGTAGAAGCCAGTTCGAACAGCTTGGGCGCCAAAATCCGAATATCGGTCTTCAGCTTATAAGAAACCAGAGTGAGAGAATCTCATGGCTCATCAGCCGGGTAGGGAGTCTGGCGGTGACGAATGTCGAAGAGCGACTCTACAGTGTCCTGTACAATGTTGCTCAAGAGCATGGTTCCCGTGTCCCACGGGGAATGGTGATCCAATTCCCGCTGACCCCTGAAGACCTGAGCTTTTTGACAGGAGCACACCGAGTCAGTATTACCAGGGCAATGAAAGCTCTCCGCAGTGCCGGGAAAATCATTCATGAGGAGAATAAACTTATTCTACCAGCTTTGAGTTAGCAGTATTTTCTTTCCAGCCGCCTTTTTGTTGCCCATTCGTGTAGACATGAGGCAGTAGGCGGAAACGTAGAGATTAAACATTCCAACGGGTTCCTGAAGAACGAAGATGAAAAGTTCATAGTCATTGGACGAGAAGAATATCTTTTTTTCGCCTGCCCCGATTCGTAATGCGATAGCGGCCGCCTGGGTATTCTTGGCGTAGCAGTATGAACCTATATTTCTCTACCGAATATTTACAACAAAGATTCACAACAAAGGTCAAAGGGAGACTTGACCCCTGTTTTTGCCTTTATTTTTTGCTTCCTGATGGAAGAAAAATCGAGGGTGGAGCTACTATCGTCGGTAAGCACTTATAGCGCGGGGATTCCGAAGGGGCCTGTTGCTGTTCTGTACCTTAAATTCTTTCCAAGAATTCATGAACTTGAAAAACACACTCAATTGTCAATGGCAAATTTGATCTTAATTGGCACTGGAATTTTCTTAATCTTTATTTCAATGAAACGAGGTAAAAGTAAAAAGTGATAGGGCCGTAATTAAAGGGATTTTCAGCTATTGTTCTTTGAAATCGGATTTAATAATTTTATTGGGTCTCAATTGCTAATTGTTTTTTTTAATCCAGGCAATGAGCGGTAGTAAATTCATTCCGACGGGAGCAGGAATCTTCAAATCATGCGTATGCTTGAGTGTTCTGTCTGTGTAATAATAGGTAAGATGCAGGCCATAGAAGGGTTTGTTTATGGCTGCTATTTTGCTTAAGCCCGAAAGGGGGAAATCCCAATTATGGAAATAACCATTTACATAGGCGTACTTGCCGCCAATCAATACTTGTCTATCCCCTTTCAGATTCTGACGCTGATAATACCAGGGGAAAAAACGTGATGCGCCGAAAACAATGAGTACAGTTGAACCCATTATCAGTAAAAAACCTGACATTTCATCACCGTCTAAAAAAAGCATAAATGGTATGGAAATAAGCCCAAAAAGAATAGCGATCAACCACATGATGGCCTTATTTTTTTCACAGTTTTCTGTTGTTTGGTTTGCAACATAATCTTGGAGTGTTTTGTCATCCAATTCCCAGCGGGCAAGCAACATATCGCCGCTCAATAGTTTGTCCATTTTCCTAGCCCTGCTCAGAAAAATAAATGCGACAAGACAAGAGGCTAAAGATAAAAAAATAGAGACAAACGCCATTCCCCAAAACCCACTGAATGGGTTGCCATCGAGAAAAGGAAACACCGTCAGCAAAGTAAAAATGACCGTGAAAATCCAACAGATGTTGGAGATAAAAGTTTGACTATTTCTTAATTTTGCTGGTTCTTTCATAAGTGAGGAATCTGTCTTCTCAAACAATACTCAAGGAATATTATTTCTGCTGTGGTCAGGATAAGATAAAAAACTGGCCATATTTTATTTAACAACATAGAATCACCCAGAATCCATAAATTTGTCAACAGGAAAGTAGGACTTTAACTTCTTAATTTCGTGACATTTAACTAGTCTTGTCTGGGAGTGCCAATTTCTAGAGAGAGGTTTCAGTTGCTGAAACGGACACACTGGCAACCGATTGCACTTCCTGCATTTAAAGCGCCCCTATCGAAGTTTCCTTCAACGTGCTCAAGTCGCAGCGAAATGATTAGATCAGATCAGATCAGCATTTATAAACCTGAACCACACTGGAATGAGTAAAAATTACTTCTAAAAAAAGATGGCAAAGACCAGAAAATGAACGCATCTTCAAATTCACGGCAAGACTGTTGGGAGAATTTGAGTTCCGTTTGTGAGCCGAGAAGTGACCTTATATGAGCATAGATTTCAAAAACCATTCATCGAAAGTATAATTGTAGCAAGGAGATTTTTATGTCTGAAAAGTATAGGTTTCTTCCGATTCAAGTGTTGGGAATATTTTTTTCTTTTTTTTTTCACTTCATTTTGCAGCGCTGATGAAATTCAGGGACAAAAGCAGATGGTGGTTATTGATGATACCTTTCAATTTATACCAGGAACTTGGGCAACATATACGGTGCATGATAAACAGAAAAATGAAGAGTACGAGATGACATTTTCGGTCATGGAAGATGGAAACATGTCTGATGGAGCGTGTTCCTGGATGGAAGTTGTAGTCAAGATGAAACAAACGCCGACAGTTGTGACTCGATTCCTGGCCAGAAAAACTAAGCAGGGCCCTGGTGAGGTTTTAGAGGCGATTGTTCAGATGGAAGGTTATACGCCTTTCACCGTACCCCACAACTTTTTGACAGGTGAGGATGCTGAAGTTGGGCAGACGCTAACTTATCATTTAGCCAAAAAAGTACGGAAAAAAAGTGTCAATTTTCAAAATCGAAAGATCAGTTTATGGCTGGTAGAGGCTATAAGTGACGATCAACAGGCGATACAAGCCTGGGTTTCTGAAGAATTGCCGCCCATGGGGATTTTCAAAATTGACACTTCCGAGGTCGGGATGTACCTGGATGATTGGGGTACAGGTGCTCAAAGTGAGGTGACGGGGACCCCGATGAATTTTTATTTATGGATAACCTCCCAGATAAGTAAGGCTCTCATTGATGAGGAGAAGAAGTGATTTGTATGATGCGGAATAGTCTATAATTCAGTGGCACTGCTAAGTTTTTGATTATTGTACTGAATTTCAAATGGTTATTGATAACGAAAAAGGACATGGAATTGAAAACAATACTGTCGACATGCAATAGCTGCCTGATGCTTTTGCTGCTCATTTTTGTCATGAAGCCCGGTACTTCTCTGGCCTGGACGCCTGGATTGGAGGAAGCAGCCAAGTCGGTCGCCAGCAATGAAGCCAGCGAGGAGTTGGAGTGGTTTGTCTATAACCATAATAAAGAGATCAACGCCATGGCCCTGGAAAACCCAAAATTCGAGAAAGCGGTATACCAGAAATGCCAGAACAAGTTTTTCAAAATGCATGTGTCAAACGTCGAGGAGGCAGCTCGGAAAGCTGGTATGAAGGCCAGGATAACGCCGCCGAATAAAATTGATCCCCAGACTGGCGAGTATATCTTCAATCCCGGCACAGACACGGATGTCGACGTTGTACCTCTTGACGAGGGCGGTACACTGGATCTGAAAAAAATCAAAGAGGCCGAAAAAAACTTCCAGGAGATGGTGCGGGCCAAGTCGGAAAAAGCCGGTTACAAACCACCTGAAGGGAAAATCGACACCGACACCGATTTTCTAGCCAACCCTGATTATACATCAGACGCCGATTTTGCCGCAATCTCCAAGCATATCAATGAGAATGGTGGTACGGCATACAGCACCCGCGAGGCCGCCAAGACACAGCTCAAGATGATTGCCAACAAGCCGGTGACGCTTGATGAAGCGACATCTTTTTCCAGCACTATGAAGGATTTAGCGACGTCGAAATTTAATAAAGCCGACGACCTGCTCGACGAGGCCAATGTTGTCAGGAAATTCAATCCGGCGAGGGCCAGGGAATTGGAGCTGCAAGCTCAACTCTATGAATCCCAGGGCTCCAAATATGTCGAACGGTTGCAACAGGTTAACAATAACCTCAGAGAGCAGAATGGTCTCCCTCCTGCTGCCCGTGACATAACGGGGCTGGATGAAGCGGTCGACACGATCAATGTCGCCAGGCGGGGTGCCGCGACGAAAACCGAGGCCGCCATCGTCAAGGGTCTCAGAAAGCAGGGCCTGCAGAAAGCGACCGAGGACCTGATTAATTCCCTCGGTGATATAGCGAAGGCAGATCCTTCAAAAGCCTCAAAGATCGCCAAGGCTATTGCCAAGGAGCTCAGCACGCTGCCTCCGGCAAGACAGGGAAGCATGATACAGCAGCTGGAGAACACGTTCGGAGCGCGGGCAGCGAAAGATATCGTGCAGGAAACGAGGGCGCTGAACCAGGCTGCCAAGACCTCTTCCCTGGCGAAAGCCGGCGGAGCCGCAGCAGATGCAGAGAAAGCGTCGAAGTGGGCAAGAACCAAGGAGGCGATGGGGAGCAAGGAGCTGACAAAATTCAAGGTGGTCATGGTTGCGGGATCGGCCATACTCATGGCCAAGACAGGATACGACATCAGCATTAATAACGTCAAGCCGACCGATACCGACTGGGATTGGATTCGAAATATGACTGCGAACTCGCTGTGGTACGGCAGTGGTATTGGGACTGCTTTTGAGCAGGCGGAAGCGGAAGAGCTTGAACGTTACGCCAAAGAGCATGCAGCCGGCCAGGATCCAACATTGAGGAAGCATGTCACTTTGACCCTTCTGAAAACTGGTACGTACATGGGCCGAGACGCTATAGTGGGAATGTTGTATCTGCCTGACGCTATAGCTGAGGCGCTCAGCTGGAGTTGGGGGGAGGTGACCGGGACCAACAAGCTGAATGCCTATACCGAAGCTCAGAACGAGATTGCCGCCGTCATGCAGAAAATGGTTCTCGAGAGAAAGGAGTTTGAGAAGGCATTCGCCCTGGTTGCCAAAATGGGGGTTCACCCCGAAGATGCCGGGCCATTTCTAAACTGTATGTGCCAGGAGTGCGGGGGCTCACTTGGAGGCTATTTTGCACCGGGTGTCAAAGGAGAATATGGTTCCGGACCTTGCATGTGCAAAGGGCCGCTGACCATTTGGAACACACCGATCCCCTCGAGCTCGGAGAGGGAGCTCGAGTGTTATAATTCCATTACCGCAGGGAACTATGCCAAAGACCAGGCGATATTCGACAAGTGGCGCAAGCAGGCCAGGGATGAGAATGCCCAGAGCGTGGTCGAAGAACTGGCTGCAGTGCATGAACTGGCGAAGGATGAAAGCACACTGTCTGAAGCCGCCGATCTTTTCAATCGAATCCAGGATTTGTTGTATCCGAAAGATAAACAGGCAATAAGAGATAAGATAGAACCGAAGCTCGCTGCCCGCGCACATCTCGAGATGGAACAAGGGGAGTTGGACAAGGCGATAGCGACAAGCACGGTGGCGAACAAAGTTGCCGGCGACAGCCAGAACAGGAAGCATCCATTGAATCAACTTGAAAGTTGGAAAAAACAATGGTCAGCGGCCAAAGAGAAAACATTTCCAGAGATTTATGACTACCTTGACAAGGGACGGATGATCAAGGTGGAGAACAAACTCAGATTACTTCACAAATACATGGTGACTCCGGAAGGCAACAGTATTTTGCCTCCATCATATAAGGACCCTGAATATCTGGCTTTGCTGGATGCTTACCAGAAGAAGAAGCGGGAATATGAGCTGGTCATAAGCAATACCTGGAAAGACTCTGAGCGGCTGGTCCGGGAAAGAGATCCTCGATCATCTGTAAAACTGATTACCGGGACGCTTAACAATTGGGAACATCCGGCATCAACTGCCACAAGCTTGCAGAATGAAATTAAAAACAGGTTGGCACTATTTGTCCAAAGTGCTGAGGCCCAGGCAACCATGGGTGATAAATATCTTGCATCCGGGGATCTTGCAGCTGCCCTCAATGAGTATGGACAGAGCGTCAATATACAAAAAGACGCAGCGGTGCAGCAAAAGCTCGATTCACTTCTTGGTCGTAAGGAGAAAGGAAGGGAGTATAGGAAAGCAGGTGACGACTATCGCCAGGAAAAAGATATTGCCAATGCCATCGAGAGCTATAAATCCAGTATTTCCCAATGGCCGGACTCGTACCTGAGCAGTGCCATCGCCCAGCTCGAAAAACAGCTTGCCGAGCAGCGTGACATCCCGAAGAAAGAGGCAGTCGCCCAAACAAAAAAAGTGCAACCTGCAGCAGCGACCAAGCCGGGCGGTTCGGTCATGTCGGCAGGAACGCTTACAGGGGTGGCAAAATCAGGCGATACATCGGCCTCTCCGAAGGTCATTGCAGCCGCTGGTGTCAATGGGAATACGCTTGAATTGATCACTGTCCAGCTTGATCCGGGACTCTCAAAATTGATCAAGTTACATATCACAGAAGCTTCGGAGTTAACAGCAAAGGGAAGGTCGGACAGCGCCAGGATCGGCGAAGTGGAGTTTTACGCAAAAGGGCAGAAAACAGCACCCTCCAAGGTAACGGCCACTTCCGTTTTTAGCGGTGGGTATTCGATAGAGCAGGTCATGGATGGCAACAGGCAGTATGGATATATAGCCGTCAAGGCGATAGGATGGGCATCTACCCAAAAGAGCGGAGGAGATGACTGGTTAACCTTCGATTTTGCCGAACCGGTGGATATCTCCAAGGTCGTCATTACCACGGCACCAACAAGACCATATCGATTGCATTCTTTTTCTGTCATGAAGTATGGGGAGCAGGATAGCGAACAGAGAGCCGGTGCAATCGACGGGACAAAAAACAATCTAGAGCAAAGCAAACAAGCCCAGGAAGAAGAATTTAACCGTCTGATTTCAGAAGGATATCAGCAAGAGCAACAAGGTCAACTGAGCAAGGCGATTGATGTTTACAAGAGAGCATTGACAATACATGCGGATGGCAAGGTTACTAGCCATGTTCATGACCTTGAACAACGCATTGAGCTGGAGAGGGAAAAAGAGAAGCAGTTCTCTTTTTTGATCAAAGATGGATACGCAAAAGAAAAAGCTGGTGATTTAAGAAGCGCTATTGATCAATATCGAGAGGCTGTTCAAATCAAATCCGATGTTAAAGTAGAGAGCCATATTCATGATATGGAGACGAAGTATAAAGATTATAACAGATCTCAAGAGATGGCAAAGGGACAGCAGCGCCAGGAACAGCAAAAAATCGTTGAACAGACTCCTGTGCAACCTGGCAGCAATACTCAAACCAAAAAGGTCACGCAGGAAAATTCTACTCCATGGAGTGGGACCTACCATTCTAAAGAGTCTTTTGCTGGTGGTCACACCGTCCAAGATGTAACCCTGCATTTAACCCAGAAGGGAGAACAGTTGTCAGGGCAGATAACCCTTAAGCTTTTCACTCAGGGGAATCCTTATTCCAATGATACTTCGTCGGTAAATGGTTCTTGCCATGGAAGGACAGGGACAGTAGTTGTTAATGGAGAATCAATGAAGCTCAATCTTTCGCCAGACGGTAACAGTCTGACCGATACAGATGGACTATCTCTAAAACGTGTCAAATAGGTATGAAGATGAATTTTGAAAATTTATAAAGGAGGTTTCTTTGAGGAGTGTTCTCCTCAAAGGAGATCAATATGACACAAACATTGAAAAGGCAGGTATGGGTATGAGCATTAATACAGTAGGGTTGAAAGTATTCTGTTTTTTATGCTTCACCTTGGCAGCCTTTCCAGCATTGTCTCAAACCCTGTATCCTTGGGAACAGGATGATGCTGAGGAAAATAAGCAGACAATTCCCCAGGCTCGGAAAACAATAGAAACAGGACACCCATCTAGTGAAAAAAAATTATCTAATACACATAGACTGGGTCCGTTTCAAATCCGTACCACTGATAGTTGGATGGCGATTCCTTTGTCCCTTGAGGAAGAGGTAGGTGGCAAGGGTATTATCAATCCGAGAACAGATGGGACCACTGTCGCTATTATTGAAGAGACGGATGACCCATTTAGTTATTCAAATGATAAGCAGCGAATAAAATATGAAAAAACGCTTATGAATAGTATTGCTCAAAACGCTCCTGATGCGATAAGTTACATGAAAATAATGGGAAACAAAACAGTCATTATTCGTTCTTTTATAGAAGATGAAGGTACATTCTTTTATGTACTTCCCTATGATGGCACTTCTTGTTATGCATTGTTTGTTACATATGAACAACGAGTCAATAACCTCTCCTCTGAGGAAAAAGCAATCCTGTCTACTCTGGAAGTCGCTGATTAAGAGGTCTTCCAATACTAGTAAGATACCACGGTCAGGTGCTCTTTTTGAGCTTCGGTAGATAAAAGCCTTTGGATTTTACCTCAATCCGCATTTCGATGAGGAAAGATATCTCTTGGCAGTCCTCAGCTTGGAAGTATACCCCATAGGTTAAAACTATCCCTGAACATCTTCAGGGGAAGAACCATAGATATCTTTACTTTAACCTCAGTCAAAATCCAATCGAGGTGTTCTTACTTTTTTCATCGTCTTCAGATGAGTCAAGCAAAGTTCTGACCATTTCAATATGCGTAGTGGTCTGGATATGTTTTTCTCTACCCCATATTCACAAAAAAAGGTCAAAGGGAGACTTGACCCCTATTTTGGACCCCTATTTTGCCTCAATGAGAATTTTAATTTTCATAAGGGCAAAAAAATCAGATCATCGGACATGGTATGCATCATGTAAGGAAACGTACGAGTAAATCATGAGGCCTAGGCTACCTCGAAATCTTCGACCCGGAATAACGAGACACTATGAGTAGAAAAGACAAACGACGCCGCTATAGACTGACACTTGAGTATGATGGTACCAATTTCAGCGGTTGGCAGAAACAAGTGGATGCCCGGACTGTGCAGGGGGATGTGCTGAAGGGTGCTGTACGTGTTTTTGGTGAAGTCCCGATGGATCTTCAAGGCTGTGGTCGAACCGATTCAGGAGTTCATGCTCTTGAGTATGTGGCCCATCTTGAGGTTGCAGGTGATATGGGTCCGCATGAAGTTGCAAGACAGCTCAATGAGACCCTGCCGAAAGATATCGCTGTAAAATCCGTAGAGGCGGCGGACTTACGTTTTCATGCACGTCATAACTGTATAGCAAGAAGCTATGTATACCAGCTCCGCACAGAAAAATCGGCCTTTGGTAAACGTTATGACTGGTGGGTACAAGCGGAGTTGGATCTGCCTGCTATGCAGCATGCCGGATCGCTGATGACAGGCATGCATGATTTTGCCGCTTTTGCCGAAAAAAAGGAACTGAAAAAATCAACCAAGGTATTGATTCATAAAATTGAGGTTTTTACAGAGAAGGAAATTCTCAAGATCCGGGTTGTCGGGTCTCATTTTCTCTGGCATATGGTTCGACGGATGGTTGGGATTATGGTCGAGGTAGGCTGTCACCGCCTAACGGAGGAAAGTATTCGAAATTTGCTCGAAGGGCATTCTGATGTTTTACCATCTTATCATACTGCACCGGGCGCCGGCTTGTTTTTCGAGAAAGCCTTCTATGACAGTGAGCGACTGGCTGATTTTTTGAAAAGGTAATTTTTAACTCCAGATAGCTTCAAGAAAATCATCGTTTGTGTGATTGTCTTGAAGCTATCTGACGTGATTAAAGATTGTTCCTGCAAAATTGGCTGGGCCAGCCGCCCAAAAATGACAGGTAGAGTCGAAACTCACATCAAAATTATGCATCTGCTTCATCTAGGAGCCTGTCGGATTTAGAGAATCGTAGCGAAAATTAGAGAAATCGAGACCAGATTTTCATGGATTTGAGGCGAATAGCAGGCCTATTTAACGAAAATCTATGGAAATATGGGCCG
>JAHIUA010000085.1 GCA_018817385.1 Pseudomonadota bacterium | reverse complement strand
CTTGTTTCCATGGGACGGGGCATCTTCAGCCTGTTGGCTGTCGGTATCTTACCCGTCCTTTTTATGAATCCCGGACAGTTTCTCTTTGGCTTGGTTGTCTGTTACGGTATCGCCTTTGGACTGGCCTGGGTACTGGTTTAATTGGTAAAACATCTAACCACGATGAGCCTGACAAGTGCCTTGGGTGATGCTTTACGCATTTGATTTTAAGCTCGTATCTGATTTCTTGTTTTTTTTATTACAGGCTTCCAGGAGTAAGTAGAGGCACGTTCGCTCATACGTCTGCCAAAATTTTTGGCGGTGGCGAGACCTGTTGCGTCACCTTCATAACCTACTCTCGGAAAAACGGCCGTTACTGCCATTGCGGTAGCGGCCTTTTTAGGTGGAGTGAGGGGGGAGGGGCGCGGTATTCAAGTTGTTGCTGCTTTTCGCTCCATATCCCTCTCGGGTGACTTTTATTCTATCGTACAACTCTGGCCAGCATTGTCATTATCTGTGCGGATGAGAGGCCTTCCGCAGTAGTCTGATACACAGTTGACTGTATAAGCTATTGGTGTATTTTCTTCAGCGTGGAGGAAACATCATAAAAATAAATATGTTCCCATTTTCCGAATTAACGAAAATCTAAGTATAGATACCTATGTTAAAGTTAGTCTATCTATGGTTAAATGAATGAGGATTCATTTTCAGTTCTAATATAAAGCCAAACTTTGAGTGATCAAAGGACGGAAAGCTACGGGGCTATTATAGTCAGCCGGGTTGCAAATTCAATGCAGCTCGGCTTTTTTTGGTCCAATCAAAAAAGCATTGTTTTTAGTGTAGTTGGTAGCCATGTGGGTGGGATTGTCCGTTCAAAGGGAACAATGAGGGGCAGAAGGACGAGATCTTAAGAATTTTGTAGCTGAATTTGCTTAAGAGGCATTTTTCTTTTGAGGGGGGAATGTCTGCAGATATTGAGTGTGAAATTTGGCTCACCTCAATCGAGCTACGCCTTCTACCTGATTCCAGATACCTCGTCTGAAAAGAGATTTTTTATCACCTTTCATTATTAGCCCTTGGCAGGAGTGGAGGATTCGACATGAATGGCAATAATAAAAGTATTAAAACAGGATTGATACTCTTTGTTCTGTTTCTCACCCTACCACAGGATGCCAACCTGTGTGTTTTACCGGCAGAGCAGATGCGGGTAGAGCATATGCAGTTGCTGAATGTGTGGCGTGACGATGTACTGCGTACAGGAGATCGATCATTGATTGAGATTGATGGAAAACGGTATCCCAAAAGCCTTCAAAACGCCTGTATGAAATGTCATACAAGTAAAAAAGAGTTTTGTGATCAATGTCATATCAACACATCTGTTACGCTGTCTTGTTGGGATTGTCATTTGTCTCCTATCGAATAAGCCGTTAGGGAGGATATGTACTGATGGATAAGAAGAGAAGAGAATTCCTCAAGATTGCCGGGGTCTCCACGTTGGCCGGACTCGGGGGAATCGCTGTTGCTGAGCGGTTTGTATCAGGTGCCAGTCCAGCCTCATCCAGGGCCGAAACAGGTGTTGAGCCTGGTCTTGGTAGCAGCCAAGTTACTAACCCAAAAGATACTACTCCCACAAAACGCTTAGGGATGGTCATTGACCTGAGCAGGTTCAAGAATGATCCGTCCCTTGTTGGAAAGGTGATATCTGCCTGCCATACCAACCATAACGTACCGAATTTCCCTGACGAGGAAGATGCCGTTAAGTGGGTCAGTGGTATCGATTATGAAATTGCCTTTGGTGAGCAATCGCCAGACTATACTGAAGTGCTGGTCCTGTGCAATCACTGTGATAATCCTCCCTGTGTAGAGGATTGTCCCACCAGAGCAACCTTTATAGATAATAATGGAATTGTTGCCATAGACTACCATCGTTGCATTGGCTGCCGTTTCTGCGTAGCTGCCTGTCCCTATGGAATGCGCAGTTTTAACTGGCGAGACCCCAGGGAAGGTCTCGACATGAATACTCTTAATCGTGAGTTCCCAACCCGCAGACGTGGGGTTGTCGAAAATTGCAATTTCTGTGCTGAAAGACTGGGCCGTGGTCAGATGCCCGCATGCGTCGAGGTCACCAGTGAGGCTAGGGCCATTGTAGTTGGGGACTTGAATGATCCCAACTCAGAAATTAACATTATATTAGGAAGCACTGAAACCAAACAGCGTATGCCCTTACTGGGTACTAATCCATCAGTCTTTTATATAGTATAAGGGGTGTATGGTTGCGAAAGTAAAATCATATCAAAAACAATTCTTCATGACAGATCTGTTTCTTTAATCTGATAGGAGTACTCATGAAGTTGCATGCTCAAGAGGGTTGAATTATGAACAGAAAAAACAATATTCAGTTGCTCGCCTTCTTTGCTGTTCTGGTCAGCCTAATGTTACCGGCTCAGGCGGCAGATCAGGGTAAAGCGGTCTCCCCCATGCTGATGTTGCTGCTGTTTGGCGAAGGCATCTGCGAATTCGGCTCTCAGACCGTGATGTGGCAGGGTCTCGAGTGGCAGCGTTGTGACGATGAACTTATGTATAATTGGGATCAGGCCACTGCCTATTGCCAGGAATTGGTTTTGGGAGGGCGTTCTGATTGGCGTTTGCCAACGAAGGATGAGCTGAAAAGTCTGGTGGTATGTGATAACGGTGTCTCCACGCCATTACAGGAGTATCCGAACGAACCATACTATTGTGGCGGCACAACTTATGATACTACTTACACCAAGCCGACAATTGATTCTGTTTTTCAGTCTAGTTCCAAGTTGTATTGGTCGTCCAGTGTTTATTATGATGACTACAAGTGGGGTGTCTATTTTTTCAGCGGTTACGCGGATTGGGAGCGTTATACCTACGAAAATTATGTGCGGTGTGTACGTTAGGGGAGAGTGTATCTGTTGCCTTTTTTATCAGAGTGTTCCCTTCTTCATGGGAAATGATTGAGCTCTTTTTCACTTCTCAGGCAAGATGTTGCTGTAATTACTTGCAGGCTGTTCGAAATTTCTGGTTCACATTTCTTTTTGAATAGGTGATTTCGGCAAAAAAAGAGGCCAGGGGAAGGGGGATGCAATCAGGTTGACTCCCCTTGTGAACACAGCACTGGAGTGATCTGTATCCGTCACAAGAAAACTGACTTCCCGGGCCCCTTCCATGGGCATATGGCTCAAGTTATCATAGGTCACGGTTCGTAAGACCGACAAATACTCGCTCCTAGTGGCGTTCCCAGACAGGTTGAGAACACCGCTTGTTCCATCGTAGGTTCCGCTAATTCCCGACGTCGATATGAAATTGAGCATGTCGTCGTCCGAATATGTGTTCAGCCAGACCATGGCGCTGGTCAGGATGTAGCTTTCGCTGCCTGAAGGCCCGCTCCAGAGGGCATCATCGACGACCAGGGGGGGGCCGTTTTCGTAGAAATCCAGCGAGCCTGCGCTGCCGCCAAGTTCGGGCACCGAGGCGAGTAAGACGTTCGAAAATGTGATAGCTCCTGCAGTTGAGGCAGCGATGACAATCTTGTTGTTGCCGCCATTGTAGATCACCTCGATTCCACTTACCGTGTTTAATACAGCTGCTAACTCGGTGCCGTTGCTTACACCATTGTAATCAAGGCCGGAGGTGGAGACCTCGGACCTATTAATGTTCAAAGTGAACCTGTTGACCACATTAGCCACAGCGTCGCTGATGTCGGTTACCTATACCGTTGCAATGCTGGCAGGTGTGCTGAACTCCAGGTGCAGATCAGTCAGGGCGATGGGACCGGTGGCCGTGGTGGTGAAGGTTAAGGTGGTTCCACTCAACGTGACATCAAAGAGGGTGGACAGGCCTTCCAGAACAGACTCCAGCTGGATACTGTTCGTGACGGCCGAGAAACTTGCGGCATTCGCCTCGACCTGTGTCCCTCCGACAGTAAGAGTGAAGTAGTCCACGATTGAGGCCTCCGCCTCTGTAACCTCAGTGATGTCTACGGTGCTCGGTGCCGCGGTGACAGTTCCGGTGAAAAATTCCCAGTGGTCCAGAGTACAGAGGAAGGGGCCGACGATGTCAAACATACCGCCTGGGGACCCGTTGTGCGTGCAGGCCTTCATTGCGCCAGCTACACCCCTGGTTGAGTGCGCTGAGATCGTCGCAGACTTGAGATGCGTTGCTGGCGCTGATGCTTGCGGTCTGGGTGCCGGCGCCCGAACAGCCGCTGGCGGTCATGGTGAACGATGCGGCCTCTGGGGCAAGGATATCCGGAAAGCATACCGTGGCTGCGTTGCCGCCACTGCCCACCAGGTCACCTAGGGTGTCCCCGGATTGTTCGTTGTTGCCAAGATCGACAGCCCCGTACACCCCGACAGGCGTGCCAAAAGCGTCCAGGCCAGGGGTATTATTGGCCTCACTACCCACGTTGATCGCATGTGCCGGGAGCGCAAACAGGACGCTCATGTAGAACAAAAAGAGTGGTTGAATTCGCATGGTAAGTTATCCTTGAGAGTAAGGTTGCATGTTGTCATGAGTAAGATCAAGTAATAAAGGGACAGAACTCTTTTGGGTGAGTCGTTGATTGTGGGCCGACATTCTCGTAGAAATGGTAACATGCGTCTATTATTGACAGTGCCTATCTCGTCTCGTAGAGAAGATCTTGAAAATTCTCGACGAGGCGAATTCCTCGAGTTCGCACCTGGTGTTGCTGTCCCGCTCTTTTTTGGGGAATCTACGGGATATCTTCTCTCCCGCAATCTCCAGGAATTTCTCCACCCTTATCATCATCACACGCTATACACGCATAGGTGTCATTACCGACGACAGCTCCGATGAGAGTGGACTGACTTATACGGATTGACTGGCCGGTGATGCTATAACCAGCATCATCTAAAATGGCATATTCCGTCCCTGAAACGGTACTCCGTCGTATGGTTGGATAAGAACCACGATGAAGTGATATCCCTGTATTTTCATCACCACCTGATGCCGTCGCCGATACACCGGTCATTATGGGGGAAGAACTAGCGTCGAGATATATCGCCCAGTTTTTCAGACCACTTCCCGAGGCTTTTACAATTACCTCAGTCATTGTTGGCGAACTGTTGCCTGAATTGGACAATCCATATATATATCTTCCCCCTTCGGCTGTGGTTGTTACTCTGGTCATTATCGGATCAGAGTAGTTTTGGTTCCTGATTCCGTAGGTGTAGCCGACACCAAGCCTGGTAAATGTGGCGGAAGCTGTCACCTCTCTCATTCTTGGTGATGATGAAACATTGTTTATGCCTATGGTGGTGTATCCTTCAGAGGCTATTGCTTCTACCTGAAACATTTCTGGGGAAGAATCAGAATTGTGGACACCGTATACATTGTACCATCCCGAAACCATCACGGTCACCTGCTGGAGTTTTGCTGTCGCATTGAGACCGGTGGTGTAAATACCGATGGAGTACTCGCCGTCACCAGTATTCACTACACTGAGGTTGGAAAGGGTCGCGTGGTTGGCAGCCTCGACAATTGCCGAGCTTGCGTCATAAGTTCCTTGACCGATGGCACCGATCAATCTGGTGACATTTTCTCCGCTGCCGCTGATATCGACGTACTCCTTCATCGCCAGGGTTTTTGCGAATGAATATTCACCGGGAGCGATGATTACCAGATAGGGATTGTTCGCACTTGCATCGGTGATCGAATCAACAGCAGCCACAAGATCGGTAAAATCGCCATTACCCTTGGCGACTGTTACAATATTTTTTAACGGTTTCTTGCTCCCAGCCAGCGGAATAACGACAACCCTATCAGCGGCCAGAGCAATACCAGCAGGAGACAGGATGGAGAATGTGATCAGGAAAACGAGTAATTGAGTTAACTTGGACATGACTATCCCCCTCCCGTGAGATTAAAGTCATTGTAACTCTTCAGCAGCACTGCTAAACAGTTACAGAGCGGTTGTTTGCCAATTGTTGGCCCTTACCTGAATTGGTACAAATAGGTATATTGTTACGCCTCTATACAATTTTCAGTGTCAACAAGGAACATGGCTAACGCAAGGATTCAATAATCATATTGGTAGCTCATGTTCCCAGGAACCAGGAGTAAATTGCTGACCATCATCACAAAAATGAATCGGTATTCACCTAACCACAAAAGGATTGGTTTTAAAAGAGGTATAATTGCCTGTATTTGCATTCTTTCTGAAAAAAAATGCAAAAAAGAGTCTAGGGCCAGGGTAACTAGTTAAGAAAATCGAAATGTTATCTTCTTGCTGAGTATCTTCGCTTTATCCAAAGTACCCGTGTTTCCCAAAAGCCATACCTTCTTCCCATGAACTCCTGACCCAAAACAGCCAATCAAAACTGTTGCATTTTAACAATATGTTCAGCATATATCAGATATATATTCCTGCGAATACTGACAGCAAAAACTTGTTCAGTCTCCCTTCTCTCAAGGTCCAGAGGAGACTCGACAGCAGCAAGAAAGCAATCCGATCTACTCGTTGCCTGAAAATCTGCATAGATGAACCGTGAACAGCAGGGAAAACACACTCTGCGTCTGCCACAGGAACTGATAAAAAATTCCAGGCGAATACTGAGCCGAATGCGATGCCGGCAGTGGTGTTTGGGGAAGTATGGCTCAGCAACTATATATTTTTCCAGGAGGAATTATGGCCCTTTATTTAGTTCAACATGGTCTGTCTTTGAGTAAAGATCAGGATCCGGAACAGGTACTTACGGAAACCGGTATTGATGAGGTAAAATTAATTGCTCAGGTCGCAAAAGGGTATCAGGTGCCGGTGGGGACCATCTTCCACAGTGGCAAAAAAAGGGCTGCCCAAACCGCTGAACTTTTTTCAGAGGCATTGCAGTCTGACAAAAATATCCAACAAATAGCAGGGATCAAACCGTTGGATGATGTGAAAGCGTTTGCGCCAACGCTGATCCATATGGACAATGCCATGTACGTGGGCCATCTGCCTTTCATGGAAAAACTTACCTCTTATCTGGTGGCAGGTTCAACCGATCTGACTGTTTTTAAATTTCAGAACGGCGGCATAGTCTGCCTGGAGCAAAGGAGTGACAGCGGGACATGGTGTATCAAGTGGACCTTGATGCCCCACATCAGCTGACCGTGACGACATGACAAAAATACTCATAACAGGTGCGGCTGGGCAGATTGGTTCGGAATTAACGGTTGCCCTGCGTCAGCGATACGGGGCCGGCAACGTTATTGCCTGTGGCCATAAAACAAAACTGGGGCCTAAATCTCTTTATACCGGTCCCTTTGTCTATCTGGATATCCGTAACTTTTCCACACTTGTCAACATTGTCAAACGGTATAAAATCGATACCATTTTTCATCTGGCCGGTATTCTTTCCGCTGTGGCCGAACAAAATCCGCAACTGGCCTGGGATGTCAATATGACCGGGCTGACGAATGTACTTGAGGTGGCCCGTGTCTGCCACTGCGCAGTCTTCTTTCCCAGCTCCATCGGCGCCTTCGGCCCGTCAACGCCCCTTGACAACACCCCCCAGCTTACTATTCAGCGCCCCCAGTCAATGTACGGGATTACCAAAGTCGCTGGAGAACTGCTCTGTGATTACTACTGGCAAAAATATGCTGTGGATACCCGAGGCCTGCGCTTCCCCGGTCTGATATCCTATGAGACCAGGCCGGGCGGCGGCACCACAGATTATGCCGTTGAAATATTTTATGGGGCCATCAAAGATAAAAAATATTGCTGCTTTCTCAAGCAAGGCACCCGCCTGGACATGATGTATATGCAAGATGCCTTGCGGGCAGCCATCACCTTGATGGAAGCGGATCCGGCCAGGCTTACCACCCGTAATGCCTTTAATGTCACGGCCATGAGTTTTGCTCCGGAAGATATCTTTGCCGAAATCAAAAAAAGTATCCCCGATTTCACCATGACCTATGAGGTTGATTTGCTTCGTCAGGCCATTGCCGATTCCTGGCCCAATAAAATGGACGATAGTGAAGCTCGCAAACAATGGGGCTGGCAGCCTGAATACGACTTGCCGATCATGACCAGGGAGATGATCGACAAGCTCTCTGAGCGCATGCAACATGAGGGAGGAAAGCTCTGATGACCACCAAAGCACTGGAAAAAATACTCAGGGTCCAGCTGGCAGAACGGCAAATAGAGGGGATACTGAAGGGCAGGGAGACAGTCATCTGCGGAGTAAAAGGAGCTCAGGACAATTGGGGGCCGCGCCTCTATTTAGAGGGGCAGGGGGGTAAAGAGTTTCTGCAGATGAACTCTAACTCTTATCTTGGCCTGTCCCGTAACCGGCAGCTTATTGAGGCAGAAGAGGCAGCGGCTAGTAAATTCGGCACCGGACCCGGTGGGGTTCGCTTTATCAGCGGCACCTATCAGCCCCATGTAGATCTTGAAAAGAGATTGGCAGCATTCCATCACCGGCAATCGGCCATGCTTTTCAGTGCTGCCTACAGTGCTGTTATGGCGGTGTTGCCCGCTCTTATCACTTCAGAAACCATTGTCATCAGTGATGCCCTGAATCATAACTGTATCATCAATGGGATCAGGCTGTCCCGGCCGGCAGCAAAAGAGATCTATGCTCATCTGGATATGGGAGATCTGGAGGTAAAGTTGCAGCAGGCCATTGGGGCAGGCAAAAGAGTCCTTGTGGTCAGCGACGGCATTTTCAGTATGCGTGGTGAGTATGCCCCTCTGGACAAACTGGTGGCCACCTGTGAGCGCTATGAAGAGAACTTTGGCGAGGGAATCATCACCCTTGTTGATGATTCGCATGGGGTGGGGGCTTTTGGCCAGACCGGACGGGGGACCGAGGAATATACCGATGCCAAGGTCGATCTGCTGGTTGCCACTCTGGGCAAGGCCCTGGGGGTAAATGGTGGCTATGTTACCGGTAGCAGCACCATCATCGAGTATCTGCGGGAGACGGCCCCTTTTTATATTTATTCAAATCCTGTCACCCCTGCTGAGGCAGCCGTCGCCTGCAAGTCTCTGGACATTCTTGAGGGTCCAGAAGGGGGTGCCCTCCTTGAAAGGCTGCGCAGTCTCACAAAACGTCTGCAAGTGGGGCTGATGGATCTCGGCCTTGAGGTCCTTTGCGGTGAGCACCCCATTGTTCCTCTCTTGGTTCGCGATACTGAAAAAACGGCCCGGCTGGTGGAGTATCTTTTTCAAAACAGTATCCTGGCAACTGGTTTGAAGTATCCGGTGGTGCCCCGGGGAGATGAAGAGATCAGGTTTCAGGTCTCCGCCGAGCACACCGCAAAGGATATCGATTTTGTCCTGACTGTGCTCCGGCAATTTTAAAATTTTTAAAACCCTATGGCATTTCTTGATATCAACTGGTGAACACTGAGTATTGTTAATTGGATTTTTCGGCCAGCCAGCTTTCCTGCTCCAGCCAGCCATGTTCGCAAGTGAAACTCAGTTCTGGCGCAAAGGGGAAAGTTGGCTCAGTGCGGAGTATGGAGGATGCCGCCTGAGCCTGATTTTTTGCCAGAGGGAGCAATTTGGTCTTATGGCGTTTGAGGGTGGCCAGGTCACATCTCCACAGCTTGAGTGGATGGATGGCGTGTAAGATGGCTGCAATGCGCAGACCAGCCAGATCACTGTCTCCCCAGTGGTGGCAATTGGAGGCAAGGGGTGAAAGAAGCTGGTAGAGTTTGCGTACGGCCCGGTTTGGAAAGCCGGCGCTGAAAAGGAGTACATGGCCTGTTTCTTCCCGGAGCAGCTGGCTGAATGGTGCCTCGTTTTCGCAGCTTATCAGAGTGGCGTTTTCCTTTTTTTTACCGGCCAGGCGGCAGGAGGTGATCCCTTCGAGGTGAAACCAGCTGACCATGGCAGGTTCTCCTGCCTGGTAGAGCTGGTTTATCCAGTCATATTCCCGCCCGCCTTTGCTGTAAATGAGTGGAGCAAAGAGCAGAGCGGTGATGGTCAGACGATCGCGGATGACCAGGAACTCCTCCCATACTTCTTCGTTTTCCGGCAGCTCGGGGCGCATCAGGCGCAGCCACTGCTCCACCACTTTTTTCAGTTCGCCCTGGCGCAGTTGTTTACTGTCTGCGCAGAAACGGGCGCCTAATTCAGAGAGGGTGATTTCTTTTTCATTGTCCAGCAGGTAATCAACGATTGTAGCGGCAGTGAAATAGAACTGCCGAATCTGGCTTGTCTGTTGGCGGAGTTTACGAGCAAGGGATTCTTGGTTTTGGCTCAGAACCTGGTGGATAGGGCCAAGGCGTGGAAAGTTGAGCTTTAGCTGATCCAGCAGCAGGGGTGCCGCATCATTATGCAAAGAAAGAGAAGTCGGTCGGTTTCGACCGCTCAGCTGATAGATCCGTTCCAGCAAGGTGGCAATTTCGTTTTCACTTTTGCCTGCCAAAAAGCGCTCAAAGGAGAGTTTGATCTCGTTTCTGGAGGTATGGATGAGAGGGGCCAGACCGAAGAAATTTTCTATGTCCCTGCCCTCTGCCTCGTCCAGATCCTGGCCCAGCTTCATGATGCCGGAAAGAGTACCTCGCTTTTCATGGCGCTTACATATCTTTACCAGTATCAGACTGAGCTGCGCAGTGAGAGTGTCCATATGAGGGTTAGAGCTCTTCTCCGAAGACTATGGGCTTTTCTTCCTGAGGCCCATCAAATAAGCCTGGTTGTTTGCTGATATTCGGATTTTCCCAGTGGAAATCGCGCAGGTGAACATTGAAGTCCTTATCTTTGACCACAAACAGGGTGGTGGAGTGCTTGATTTCCCGACGCACCCCGTCCTGGTCAGGTGAGGCCACAAAAAGTTGGAGGTCAAGATCCGTGGCAAAGCCGAGCAGCTGGTCCCGCCGCCCTGCATCAATACCGTAAAAGGCTTCGTCAAAGAGCAGGGTGTGCAGCCGGACTTTTTTGCCCCGATAGAGGAAGTGGGCAATGGTCAGGATCAGGAGATAATTCGGCACCGCCTGTTCTCCGCCGGAGCCGATACTTTTGGTGGTTCTATCCATCACCACCCCCTGTTCTCCTACGGAGGAGACTTCCAGTTCGTAGCGATACCAGTTGCGGTAGTCCAGTTCCTCTGGGACAGCGCCCACTTCGGCAGCCATAATGTCATTTCGGTGATCTTCAAAAAAGTGACGCACTTCTTTGTCCGCCTTCGGATCGAAAGGGCTGAATTTTTTTACCACCTCCACCAGGCGGCGAAAATTTTCCAGGGGACGAACCCGGAAACGGTAGCGCTGACCGCCAAAAGATCTGTGGGCCAGGAGGCTGTTAATGCGGCGTATCATCTGTTCCAGACTGCTGACATGGCTGCGAAGATAGGTCATCAGGTCGGTCATGATGATCTTGGTGAAAAGCTCACGGGTGTGGTCGTTAATAAGCTCCTGCTGTTCCCGAACAGCCTGCTCCTGTTCCGGCAGGATGTCGGATAAGAGGCGTCCGCGAAAATCCTGAACCTGGTTGGCCGTCTCCGTGTAGGAGAAGCGAAAGGTGGCACCGAACTCGGGATCGTTGAGCTTCACCTTTTTTAGCTCCAGGATCAGGCTGATGGCATCCCGCTCAGCCTCTTCCCTTTTTTTGATAATGGCGGCGCTGCTGCTAAATTGCTGACCTGTCTTTGTCTTCAAGACATAGTAAGCAATATCTTCAATGTCCGGCAGGCGGGAGGCAAGCTCACCTGTTTTTTGGTTCAGTTCAACCTGCAGCGCTTCATATTCTGCTGCAAGTCGCTTCTGCCTTTCTTTGCTCTGTTTGCTGTCACTGTTAAGCGCGCCGAGTTGTTGATTCTCTTTATTGATTGTATCCCGATTTGTTCGCCACTGACTCTCCAGGCTGCTGATGCGCCGATCCAGACCGGCAAGCCCTTCCTGGGCAATCAACTCTGTCAGTTCTTGATAACGGATGGCAAGGTGTTCAACTTCACTCTCCAGCTCATCATGCCGCTCTTTTTGTTGCCTGTAACGATCCCGGCAGTGATTGGTTTCCTTTTGTGATGCTGTGAGCTGATGGGCCAGTCTGCCGATCTCTTTGAGTAGATCGGAAAGGGTGACTCGAAAGTTTTCCAGTAGTTCTTTTTGCCCCTCAATGCGTTTGAGTTCTTTCTCTTGTTTGAGTTGTTTTTGGGCCAGTCGGCTGATCTCTGTTTCCAGCACGCTGATCTCTTCTGCCAGTGCCTGCCTGCGACTTTCTGTGCCAATGAGCCGGGCGCCCTTTCCGAAAAGCGTTCGTTCGTGGCTGCGGAAGGCAAGCAGATTTTTGTTGTTGAGCCGGCTGACAACTGGTTCCCGGCTACTCTCCATCTCTGCGGCAAGACAGCGAAGGGCGTCGGGATCACTGTTTTGAATATCAAAGACGCTGCGCATCCACTCGGGCAGATCTTCTGCTGCCCGTGATTTACAGCTTATTCTCATCCCTGGCCAATCCGTGATAAGGGTTCGACATGTTGGATAATCATTGTCCGCTATGATTAGGGTTACCAGTACCTCTTCGCCAATGACTTCTTCGATCCGACCCTGTTCTGCCAGATCCAGACCGGGAAACCACTCCAAGCCAAGGTAGAGGGGTTTGGGGATAATCATTTCATTTTGCATGGCTCGGATGCATGAAAAAATATCCTGTTGCGGCTGTGGAGTTTCCTGTTTGCGCAGGGTCTCCAGGAGCTTTTCTTGCTCAGAAAGCTCTGCCGCGCCTCGGTCAATCTCCTTTTCCAGGAGGACAGACTGTCCATTGAGTGTATGGAGGTGTTCCTTGATAGTAGCAAAGGTTTCCTGTCCTTCTAACTGGGAGCAGCGGTCGACATCAGGGGTGCGGAACAGTTGATCCACCTCCTGCTGGAGAGAGGTGATAGAAAAAGGCAGGTTCCGGGCGCGGCGGCCGCATTCACTGATCACTTTACCCAGTCGATCGGTCAATTCCCTGTGCTGCCGTTCTTGTTCCAGTTCCGCCTGACGGACCACTTTTTTTTCATTTTTCAACCGGGAGACATGGATGGCAAGCTTGGCCTTTTTTTCCTGAAGTTCCCCCTTGCAGCTTTTTTCCTGGCGTACCAGGCCACTGTTATCTTTGGCCTTGAGATCAGCCAGGCGTTCATGGAGTTGTTGGTCCTGTCGCTGCAAGGCGTGCAGTCTGGCCTCTCCTTCTTGTTGTTTCAGCCCCAGGCGCGTCAGCTCTTTTTCATTTTGGTGCTGTTCTTTTTGGTTTGTCTTGAGATTCCATCGGCAGAGGAGCCAGTCATAGCGGCAAATTGCCTCCTGCTGTCTGTCGATGTTGGTGATCAACTCCTGCAGAGAGCGGACATAGTCAACCTTGCGTTCGAGATCGTCGAGCAGGGTACGGGAGCTGTCAAGGGTGCGCAGGCCGTCAATGATCTGTTCAAATAAGGTGGTGTGCGGTTCCGGCAGCAACTGTTTAAAGAGTTCATGATAATCCGCTGCTCCGGCGGCAATCTCACGGTAGGCCTTGCCCATACTGAGAAAACGGCATATTTCCTGGTAACTGTCGGTGCCGCCAAAGAGGCGTCCTGCAAGTTCCCGGCGAAAGGTGGTCGCATCCCGATAAAAACCGCGGCTGTTGCCCAGTGCCTGTTTGAATTCGCGGCGGGAGGCGGGACGTCTGCCATGGTCATCATCAATGAGAAAGGGGATCTCTTCCAGGGGGCATTCCCGAATTACTCCCCATGGGTTAACCTTTTCATCCATGGCCGCGACCGACATCCCCAGGCCGATGGTAAGCGGTTGGCCATTGCGCCCGGCAATTTCAATAGCTGCGTAAGTGATGGAACCTTGCTGGTTCATCACTCCTGTTTCCATGTTGTAGCGCAGGATGACGCCCTGTAACCTCCTCCCTCCGTCTCTCCGTCCGGTAACCCTGGCGGCGGAATTCCATTCCATGGAGCGACCGGCGGTGAGCACATAATGGATGGCATCAAGGACGGTGGTCTTGCCGCAGCCGTTATCGCCAAGGAGAAAGAGATGGCCGCTGTCGGGAATGGAAATGGTCTCATCAACAAAATTATGAAAGTTTATCAGGCGGATGCGGGTGATGGCAAAGGGGAGTTGCTGTTTCATATTTGTTCTTCCCTCTGCAATTCGGGCAGCATACGGCTCAGTGCTGCGCTATTGTAATGGTAGAGGGCTGGCAGGGCCTCGTAGATGACCTCATCTGCCAGGGCAACCAGATCTTCAGGCGGCTGTATCCGTTTGATAAAGCGGTATTTTTCCAGCTCAGGCATGATGGGTTTTAGCGCTTTGGCCCGTACATACTCTTCACTGTAACGCTCCGCATCACCCGGAAAAATCTCCTGGAAGCGGCGGTGGATGTGGTGCAACAGGTCACCGAAATGAAAACGCAGATTGTGTTGGTCCTCCACGGTCATGCCGTTTTCTTCCAGTTGTTGTTCAAAAAATTCCAGAAGCATCATAAAGGCAAGGCATTCGTCTCGACGGCTGAAATTGAACATGGCCCGGTTGGCCGGGGTGATGGCTGGGTTGTGCCACTCCCCCTTGTAAACCCTGGCGCATTTCGCATCCATCAAGAGTTGCCAGCCATACATCTTGTCAAAAAAATCATTGAACTCCCGGCGATGGCGGCGCAAAAAATAAAAGAGCTCCTGGCGGTCGCTGGCATAAAAACAGGGACTTTCTATGAGGATATTTAATACCGCCCGAACCTTGTCGCCACTGCGGTCGAGCATTTTGGTTAGTTCAATGTCCATCCTTTTTCTTTACAGGGCTGAGGTTTTTGAATTATATATATGGTTTTTTAACCATACCTTCTTTACTTGGCGGGGCAAGGATTTTTTGGGAGCACTGCTCAGCCTCTAATCATCTTCACTATATTTACTATCATGCCCTATATCTGCCAACCAGTAAATGAAGACATCTTTTTCTTTGATCGTGAAGAGTTACAGGATGTTGCCCACCAAAAAGCCATTGGCCGGGGCCTGACCCTTTTTAAGGAAAACAGGGTGTTGGAGATTGACCAGGATGAAAAGAGACTCTGGGCGGTGGTGGAAGATGAAGAGTTGACAGATATTCCCCTGGATATCCTGATTGAGTCAAGCCCGGAAGGCAGCCTCCATTTTCACTGTGATTGTGAGGAAAGCGGGCAGGCAATGTGTCATCATCAGGTGGCCGTCCTCTATGCCTATGCTGATCAGCGCCAGGAGATTGATGGTCTGCTTTCTGCCGTTGATACAGCCATCAAAGACCGGATGAAACGGGCTCAAGCAGAAGTTCAGGTGGAAGCGGAAAGTGGCCAGCCCTGGTTTGGCAGTTGGCGGGCATCTTCCATTAATGCCGTTTTCCCCCGTAATTATCGGGTCGTAATCCGTAATCTTCACAAACGGGCAAATTTTTGTTCCTGCCCGGATTTTGCCGGCAATCAACTCGGTACCTGTAAGCATATCGAGGCGGTCCTGCACAAAATCAGAAAACATCCGCGCTACGACGAATTTAAAGACCAGGCGGCGCCCTTTCCCTATGTCTATCTGGACCAGGATAATGGGCCGATTATCCGTCTGTACCCGATGAAGGAAATGAGCGGGGAACTGCAGGCCCTTCTGGCGAACTATTTTGGGGAAGGTGGTGAATTTACAGGTAGGATTCCGGAAGATTTTTTCAGTTTTGTTGAGCTTGCCGATGGCCGTGGTGATATCCATATTGGTGATGATGCCGTTGATTGGGCCAGACAGCGGGCCCAGGCGGCAGGCCACCGCTTGCGCTCTGCAGATATCAGGCGCGATATTGAAAACAGCAGGGGGCGATTGCCGGGTATCAGGGCCAGACTTTATCCTTATCAGGTTTCCGGTACCGCCTTTCTGGCCGGTACCGGTCGGGCACTACTGGCCGATGATATGGGCCTGGGTAAAACGCTGCAGGCTCTTTCCGCTGCCAGCTGGCTGAAGGATCATGAAGGGGTTAAAAAGATACTCATTATCTGTCCGGCATCTCTTAAGCAGCAGTGGGCCAGGGAAATTGCCAAGTTTACGGATATGCAGAGCCAGATCATCGGTGGCCCACCTGACAAGCGTCATGCCCAATATCGTAGGCAAGTGAATTTTTTTATCCTTAATTATGAACTGATTCTTCGTGATCTTTCAATACTTACTAAAACCTTGGCTCCCGATCTCATCATCATGGATGAGGCCCAGCGTATCAAGAATTGGCGCACCAAGATCGCCTCGGCTGTTAAGCTGATCCCCAGTCGCTACGCCTTTGTCCTCACTGGAACGCCCCTTGAAAATCGCTTGGAAGACCTCTACAGTCTGATGCAGGTGGTTGATCCTAAAGTCCTCGGACCTCTCTGGCGTTATATGGTTGATTTTCATGTAATGGATGAACGGGGCAAGATTATGGGCTATCGAAATCTTTCCCTGCTGAGAAAGCGTTTGGAGCCGGTAATGTTAAGGCGGGATCGAAGTCTGGTGAGTGATCAACTGCCGGAACGAACCAATCAGCGTCTTGACGTGGGAATGACTGAAAAACAGCTTGAAATTCATAATGCTGCCCTGGGTAATGCCGGTCAACTTGCCAGTATAGCCAAGAAACGCCCCCTTACTCCGAGTGAGCGAAATCGCTTAATGGCTGCTCTGCAACAGGCACGAATGGCCTGTAATGCCGCTGGGTTGGTGGATAAAGAAACCGAAGGCAGTCCGAAGATTGATGAGCTTGCTGATATTCTGGATGAGATATGTGTGCAGTCTGGTCGCAAGGCCGTGGTCTTTTCCCAGTGGGAGATGATGACCCGTATGGTGGAACAGCGGTTGCGTAGAATGGGTCTGGGCTTTGTCCGACTCCATGGTGGAGTGCCTACGGCCAAACGGGGTGAGTTGATGGACCGGTTTCGTGAAGATGACGCAATTCAGGTCTTTGTTTCCACTGATGCCGGTGGTGTTGGTTTGAATCTGCAAAGCGGCTCGGTCCTCATCAATCTGGATGTTCCATGGAATCCTGCGGTCCTGGAACAGCGTAATGCCAGAATCCATCGTCTGGGGCAAAAGCAAAAGGTGCAGATCATCACCATGGTGGCGGCTGACTCCTATGAAGAACATGTGCTTGGCCTGCTTACTACCAAGCAGAACCTCTTTGACAATGTGGTTAGGGAGGATGCTTCAGAGGATGTGATTGGTGTTTCCAAAAAACTTATAGATGCTCTGGTTGATGATCTGACAGCAGGAAAGGGGAGTGGGGCAGGTGAAAAAGATGCGTCTGATCAGCTGCCTGAACCATCTGACAATAAGGTGGTTGAAGGTCGTGAGCCCTCTTCCCCGGACACCAGAATGGAAGAGGCTATCCGTTATTGTATTGACGAGCTGCAAAAGGGACTTGGGCCAAGGATTGAACGTATTTTAGGGGCCAAAGGGGGCTTGATTGCCGTGTTGGATCGAGTTGACAGTGAGGCTGAGAGTCTGGCTGTGGAACTCTCGTCCACTCTCCCGGTGGCTCTTATCGACCTTATCTCCTTAAATGGTTTGAATCGACTGGGTGCTGCTTCGCCCCTGGCAGAGGCACAAACCTGGTATGAGCCGCAAAGGCATATTGATTCAGGCCTGACAAGGTTGGCGACTATGGCAGCAGAAAAATGTGATGCCGCCAGGGTTCTTGTTGAGCAGAATATGGGGCGTCCTGCCCTGGAATTACTGTTGTCTGCCCTGTTGACAAAGGCCGCAGATTTGTCTGGACTTGATGCCGCACCGAGTTCCTCAGAGGCTGGGGTCTGGGTATTTAGCGAAGCGGTGCCTCAAGGGATCCTGACCCCCGGTGAGGCCGCTCTTATCATGCAGGTCATGGGGTTGGCACAGGCTGAAACCGTCCCCAAAGATTTACTGGTCAAACTGATGGATGATGTCGCGGATTTTGTTACTGGCGATTAATTTTTCAAGGTAGCCAATAGTTTTCAGTTTGCTTTTACGGTGAGCTTCGGAAGATCAAGCTGACAGGAGGCAAAATCAAGTTTTGCCCGTTCTTCTGCAGCCTGGAGAAGCAGGGCAATGCTGGCCAGTCTCTTTCCCTCACCTAGAAGTCCAGCCCTGGCCAGTTCCATGATGCGAGGGAAATCTGCAAATTCGCCAAAGTCCCCTTTTTCAACCTGGCCATTGGCCGGTGGCGACAGTACTTTTTCCTGCAGCCATTTTTCAAGGGAAGCCAAGCGGGCCTCGTCCATGCTCTGTACCGGGCCATCTGACTTTTTCTTCGGCTTGATATAGGCGCGGATAATCTTTTCCTTTCTGCTGATACGCCGGCTGGGTTGGGGAGGGTCGGCCTTTTCCCGGCTGTCCCAATAGTTTCGATCAAAGAATCCCTGGCCGCAAGAGCACAGCTTTTCCATAAAATGAAGGGGAACAACGGATTCATCAAGGCTGGCAATTTCCTCAATTCTGTGTCGGAGATCCTGCAAACGGTGGTTTTTTCTCTCCAGTTCCTGCAGATGGCTGCGCAGCTTTTGCCACACCTGGAGAGAGGATTCATTGATCCGCTGTAACAGGTGGTCAAGTCCGCCCTGGTCTTCAAAAAAACGGTTGAGTCTGTCCGGAATAGCGAGGCCGGAAGCCTCTCTGCGTACCTGGAGGAGATGGGGCGCGAGACGCCGTTCTTTTTCCATCGCCGTAAAGGCAAAGTGCAGTTTATCCTGGATGCTTCTTTTTTGCAGACGGTGCAACAGGGGGACAATTTCCCGGCGCAGGCCAAATGCCTGTTTCAGAAAAACCTGCACATAGTTATCCAGTTCGCCAAGGATGATCCGAACCTCATCGGCCTCATAACGCCGGAGTAAAAAGGCCATTAAGCGGCCATTCAAATCAATCAGTCCTTCGGTGGTGGACTGGCAGAGATCGTCTGCTTTACCCAGCTGAAATATGATACGCCTGGCACTGTCCTCCTGGCCCTCAGCGTTGAGGCGTAACCCATGCAGGAGGCGGAGCAGTTCGCCAAGGGCGCCGCGAACCTCTCCGAGCAGATCCCTGGCGTCATTGCTGCGCTCTTCCAGTTCGTCCTGCAGTCGCTGCTCAAGCCAGTGGAGCAGGCTTGCTGCCTCATCGCTCAGACGATAGCGAAATTTTCGTTTGCGGTTGTCCCGATAGCCACGCAGTCGCTGTTTCTCGATACGGGAGGAGACCAGATTCCAGTTGGCCAGCTGGTCAAGATCCGTGCGGAAGCGGTCAGGTGAGTATTCAGTCTGTTCCAGGCCTTCCAAGGGGTGGAACACTGCCTGATAAATATCATCATAGAGTGGCTCCAACTCATGATCCCGTTTAAAGAGCAGCATGCGGTAGAGGATGGTGACATAAAAGGGGGCACGTTCGGTGATCAACAGACTGCCGAGATTGGGATTACGGCGTTTAATCAGCTCAGCAGCCATTCCCTGATCAAAGGCCGAAAGGGGCTGGTCGGAAAAAAGGGTGATGGGCTGATCTGTTGAGGAAGAGGTCATCTTTTTGTATTACTACACTCCAGTGCTTCATGCAAATGCATTGTTCTGACACAATTTCTTGAAAATGAAGCCGGTGCTCAACCGTTCTTTTTTTGATTTCTATGAGAAAAGGGGCCAGTTTAAAGCATTCCTTTCTCCTCGATAAAAGTCAGTATCTCATCCACCCCCTGGCCGGTTTTCATATTGGCAAAAACATAGGGCCTTTCCCGACGCATCTTTTTGCTGTCCTGGTCCATCACCGTCAGGGACGCCCCCACCAAGGGGGCCAGGTCGATCTTGTTGATCACCAGCAGGTCGGAGCGGGTGATACCAGGCCCACCCTTGCGCGGTATCTTGTCGCCTGCTGCCACATCAATGACATAGATCATCAGATCAGCCAGTTCCGGACTGAAGGTGGCGCTCAGGTTATCGCCGCCGCTCTCAATGATGATCAGGTCCAGATCGGGAAAGCGGTGGATGAAGTCATCGACTGCGGCAAGATTCATGGAGGCATCTTCGCGGATGGCGGTATGCGGACAGCCTCCGGTTTCCACACCCACGATTCGCTCAGCGGGCAGGGCCTGGCTGCGGGTGAGGAATTCGGCATCTTCCCGGGTATAGATGTCGTTGGTCACCACGGCGACCTGGTAGCGGTCGCGCATCTTGCGGCAGAGGGCATCTATGAGGGCGGTCTTGCCGGAACCCACCGGGCCGCCGATGCCGAGGCGGAGAGGAGAGGGCTTTTCTGTTGGCGTCATGGTTCGTTCCTTTACGATCGATAAATTCGGGTGTATTGATTTTCGTGCAGACTGCAGGCCAGTGCAAAAGCGGGACTTGCAGCACCGATATCTTCCTCTTGAAGTCGCAGGCCCTGGTCGACGATCTGGGGGATCCCTCTACTGAGGTGGAGGAGAAGGCGCTGACCTTCTGTCTGGCCCAGGGGAATGATCTTGATCCCGGTCAGGACCTGATTTTCCAGCCAGGCCCAGGTATAGCCGAGGGCCGCATCTCGCATCTCTATATTCCACTCTACGGCCGCCAGGGCAAAGCCGGCCAGCTGGCAGCGGTTCAGGGTCTTTGCCAGCGATTGGCCGCCCTCAACAGCAAGACCCTGGAGCAAGGTTGCCAGGGCGCGGCCTCGGATCTGTTCCTCCTGGCGTAGTTCGGAGGTTTCACGGCAGGCCAGGAGGACACCACACCACTCCTCCAACTCCAGGAGCTGTTCGTTTATTATCGCTGTCATCATCCGGCCTAAAATGGGGATATCGACAAAAGCCAGCGATTGTTCGATCAGATCGATGAGCCAGCCCTGGAGAGTTGGACCGTCATGGACCCATCCCGCCTCAACCGCCCATTCCAGTCCTTGTGAATAGCTGAAGGCGCCGGTGGGCAAGGTGGGGCTGACAAGGTGGAGGAGGTGCAGCAGTGCATCGCGGTCAGCCATGGTGGTGTCCATGCCCTTGACCATAGGCACCGGTTTCCGGCTCAAAGGGGGCCTGCTCAACCGTTGCTGTCAGGCCCATACCTTGGAGCATGGCATCGAGGACATGATCATGCGGGTAGCGGACCCGGTCTTTGCTGATTTCCAGGTCCACATGACGGTTGCCGAGATGGTAGCAGATACGTGCCAGCTGCAGGGGATCTTGGCACTGCACCGTAGACACGGTTTCCGTGGCCGCCACTATCCTGACAATGGTGCCGTCCTCTGCGGTCAGACAGTCACCACCCCGGAGGATGATGCCGCGTTCGAGAAAAAGGCCGGCCTCCTCACCATTATCCAGTCGGACGCGCTGGCGGCTCTTGTTGCGCTGTGACCAGGGCAGGGTCAGTGTGGTCGCAGCTTCCTGGACGGCCTCTGTTTTTTGAGTGAAGTGAATCATGTCAGAAGAGAAAGTAACGCTGGGCCATGGGCAGGATAGATGCCGGCTCGCAGGTGAGCAGTTCACCGTCGGCCCGCACCTCATAGGTCTGTGAGTCCACCTCAATAACCGGCAGATAATCGTTTAAGATCATATCTTTTTTTCTGATATTCCTGCATCCTTTGACCGTGGCGATGGTGCTCCGCAGCTGGAGCTTGTCGGCAATGCCCGTGTCCACAGCCGCCTTGGAGAGAAAAGTCAGTGAGGTGGCATTCCGTGCCCCGCCCAAGGCGCCGAACATGGGACGGTAATGTACCGGTTGCGGTGAAGGTATAGAGGCGTTGGGGTCACCCATGGGGGCGGCGGCAATCATCCCACCCTTGAGGATGAGACTTGGTTTGACGCCGAAAAGGGCAGGTTTCCACAGGATCAGATCTGCCAGTTTTCCCACCTCAACGGAGCCCACCTCATGGCTGATACCGTGCGAGATGGCCGGGTTGATCGTGTACTTGGCGATGTAGCGTTTGGCCCGCAGGTTATCGTGGCGGGCAGGGTCGCCCTTCAGGCTGCCGCGCTGGGTCTTCATCTTGTGGGCCGTCTGCCAGGTGCGAATGATGACTTCGCCCACCCGGCCCATGGCCTGAGAGTCGGAGGCGATCATGGAGAAGGCGCCAAGGTCATGGAGGATGTCTTCGGCGGCAATGGTTTCCCGGCGAATCCGGGATTCGGCAAAGGCCACATCCTCGGCAATTTTAGGATCCAGGTGATGGCAGACCATGAGCATGTCCAGATGCTCATCCACGGTGTTGACGGTATAGGGTCGGGTGGGGTTGGTGGATGAAGGGAGGACATTGTTGAGTCCACAGGCGCGAATAATATCGGGGGCATGGCCACCACCGGCGCCTTCCGTATGGTAAGTATGGATGGTGCGATCTTTAAAGGCGGCCATGGTCTGCTCGACAAAACCGGATTCGTTCAAGGTGTCGGTATGGATGGCCACCTGTACGTCCATGGCATCGGCGACGTTCAGACAGTTATCAATGGCTGCCGGGGTCGTCCCCCAATCCTCGTGCAGTTTGAGTCCCATGGCCCCGGCCTGCACCTGTTCTGCCAGTGGTTTTGGCAGGCTGGCATTGCCCTTGCCGAGAAAGCCGAGATTCATGGGCAATGCGTCGGCGGCCTGGAGCATGCGGTGGATGTTCCAGGGGCCTGGGGTGCAGGTGGTGGCGTTGGTGCCGGTGGCAGGGCCGGTGCCGCCGCCGAGCATGGTGGTGATGCCGCTCATCAGGGCCTCTTCGATCTGCTGGGGACAGATGAAATGGATATGGGCATCAATACCCCCTGCAGTGATGATTGAGCCTTCTCCGGCAATGGCCTCGGTTCCGGGGCCGATAATAATGTCGACCCCGGGTTGCACGTCCGGGTTGCCTGCCTTGCCGATGCCCCAGATGCGGCCGTTTTTGATTCCGATGTCGGCCTTGATAATACCCCAGTGGTCGAGGATGAGGGCATTGGTGATCACCAGATCCACACAATCCTGGCTTTGGCGCTGGCTCTGGCCCATGCCGTCACGAATGACCTTGCCCCCTCCGAATTTTACCTCATCACCGTAGATGGTACGGTCTTCTTCTACCTCGATCCAGAGCTCTGTATCGGCCAGGCGCACCCTGTCGCCGGTGGTTGGGCCGAACATCTCTGCATAGGCCCTGCGGCTAATTGTCGTCATTTGTTTTCCTCCAGATGGCCCATTATGGCCCCGTTAAAGCCATAGACAGTTCGGTCGCCTGCATAAGCGACAAGCTCCACCTCGCGGTTCTGACCGGGCTCGAAGCGAACCGCGGTGCCGGCCGCAATATTGAGGCGGAAGCCCCGCGTTTTTTCCCTGTCAAAGAGGAGGGCGGGATTGGTCTCGAAGAAGTGGTAATGGGAGCCGACCTGGATGGGACGGTCGCCGCTGTTGGCGATGTCGATGGTGATGGTGGCGCGACCACTGTTGATTTCAATTTCACCTTCCGGGGTGATGATTTCGCCTGGTATCATGCTTGAGCCTCTCTAGACAATAGGATTATGGACTGTGACCAACTTGGTGCCGTCGGGAAAGGTGGCCTCCACCTGGATCTCTTGCACCATGTCGGCAATGCCTTCCATGACATCTTCAAGGCGGAGCAGGGTGCGCCCGTAATCCATGAGTTCGGCCACCGACTTGCCGTCTCGGGCCCCTTCCAGGATGGCAGCACTGATAAAGGCCACTGCCTCCGGGTAGTTGAGCTTCAGGCCCCGGTCTTTACGGCGTTCGGCAAGGAGTCCGGCGGTAAAGAGGAGCAATTTATCTTTTTCTCTTGGTGTCAGTTCCATGGGGGTTCCTTTATGCTATGCGGGACAGGTGTCCGCATTGTTTTGTACCTGTTCTTGTCATGTTGCCCAGATGCGTGGTGGACAAGCAGTTTTTCCTGTAATCTGCGGGCGAAGTCCCTTCCAGAGTTGACCAAACAAACGCTGGGCGGCAAAGGTTGAGTGACCAAGGTATCTGGCCACCAGCAGCTCATCCATCAGCGTTACCCCGTAGATTGCCTTTTTTTCGTGAGGGACAAGGCTTCGCAGGGGGGCAAGCATCTCGCTTGTGCAGGCGGTGGCGACAAAGGTGGCCATCACCGGAAAACCGCGCAGGCCGGCGCAGCGGTCCAGATCTGTCGCGGTCTTCACCCGCAGCCGGTCGATGAGCAGGGGGGTATTGTGGCGATGGATAAGGAGGCTGGTCAGAAGCCGTCCGTTGTTGAAGGGTTGATCAGTTACCGGCAGCCCCAGACAGAGTATCTCCCATCCCATAAACAGTGCCTCGGGGGCAAGGTCAATCCTGGTTCTGAGCTCCACATCCGCACCGGGAAAGAGAATGGTCTCCTGAGGAAACCACTCAACCATAGCGCCGTTGCCGACGCGAATATGCTGTTCCTGTACAGCCTTTTTGCCATCTGAGCGGTAAAACTTGGTCGCCCCGGGTGTGGTGATAAGGGTGGCGGTCTCTTCTGCGGCGAGGACTTCTATCTCCAGGCGGTCACCAGCGACCACCCCGCCGGGCGGATGGAGGATGCAGGTGTGACAGACTCCGCCTTCGGGATAGAGGGGCCGCTGCACGACAAGGGGGCCACTGTGGCGGTTGCGGGCAAGAACGGTGCGTCCCCGGCGTTGGGCATACTCCAGTTGCAGACGGGCGCTCCAGCCCCTGCCTGGCCCACTGTCAATTGCGGCTGCGGTCATCTCTATACGGTGAGATACTGGCGGATTAAGTGCTTATCAAGTTTGTCTATGCTGCCTGTTGCCACTGAGCGGCCACGATCGAGAATAACAAAACCATCGGCCACGGCCCGGGCAAAGGGCAGCTTCTGTTCCACTAAGAGGACGGTTATCCCCAGGTCATTTTTCAGTTTGTTGATGATTTCACCGATTTCCTGAACAATATTGGGCTGGATGCCTTCGGTTGGTTCGTCGAGAATCAGCAATAAGGGATCCAGCACCAGGGCGCGGCCTATGGCCAGCTGTTGCTGCTGGCCGCCGGACAGGTCGCCACCCCGACGGTTCATCATCTCTTTTAATACGGGAAAGAGGGAAAAAACAAGGTCTGGAATATTTTTTCTTTTCCTGCGTCCGCTGCCGAGACCGATTTCCAGATTTTCCTGGACGGTGAGGAGAGGGAAAATCTGACGCCCCTGGGGGACATAACCGACACCGAGGGCGGCTCGTCGTTCCGCCGCCAGTTTTGTTATCTCCTGGCCATCAAGGGTGATGTGACCGGAGCGGAGGGGGAGGAGTCCCATGATCACATCGAGGAGGGTGGTCTTGCCGACACCGTTTCGCCCCATCAGGCAGGTGCATTGCCCCTTTGGCACGGCCAGGTCGATATCCCAGAGGGTGTGGCTTTCACCGTAATACTGGTTGAGGTGTTTGATCTGCAGCATCTGTTATTCTCCGAGATAGACTTCAATGACCCGCTGGTCGTTTTGGACCTCGTCCATGGTCCCTTCCGCCAACACGCTGCCCTGGTGCAATACGGTCACCTTCTGGGCGATGGAACGAACAAAGTCCATATCATGTTCGACGACGATGACGCTGTGGCTGCCGGCCAGGGAAGTCAGCAGTTCGGCTGTTCGTTCCATCTCCTGATGGGTCATGCCGGCAGCGGGTTCATCAACGAGCAGCAGTTTCGGGTTCTGCATCAACAGCATGCCGATCTCCAGCCACTGCTTTTGGCCATGGGAGAGGGATCCGGCCAGCTGAGCAGCCTGCTGGTTGAGGCCGATGATGTGGAGAATCTCGTCGATGTGGTCGCGTTGTTCACCATTGAGACGGGCGTTGAGCGTCACCCACACCCCTTTGTCGCCGGCCATGGCCAGTTCCAGATTTTCAATCACTGCATGGTGTTCAAAGACCGTTGGTTTTTGAAACTTTCGGCCTATACCGGCCTTTGCGATCTCCGGTTCATCCATTTTCAGGAGGTTGATCTGCTGTCCGAACCAGGCGGAGCCACTGTCTGGTCTGGTTTTGCCGGTGATGATATCCATCATGGTGGTCTTGCCGGCACCGTTGGGGCCGATGATGCAGCGCAGCTCACCGTCATCAATATAAAGGTTGAGGTTGTCTATGGCCTTAAAGCCGTCGAAACTGACACTGATCTCTTCCAGGTAGAGGATGACCCCGTGGGTCAGATCAAGATCGGGCGGTGTATCCGGGATGAGAAACTCAAAAACCTGATCGCGGCGCATAAACGAGCGCATGGATTGCAGGACACTCATTAGTTCCCCTCCTTTTTTCTCAGCAGTCCGGTTACTCCCCGGGGCAGGAGCAGGGTCACCAGGACAAACATTGCCCCCAGAGCAAATAACCAGGCATCGGGCATGGCGCCGGTGAGATAGCTCTTTGCATAGTTGACCATAAGCGCACCGGCCGCTGCACCGTAGAGGGTTGCCCTTCCGCCCACCGCCACCCAGATGACGATCTCAATGGAGGCGAGGGGGGCGAATTCCCCGGGATTGATGATGCCCACCTGAGGAAAATAGAGGGCCCCGGCAATTCCGGCCATGATGGCGGAAAAGGTGAAGATCCACAACTTGAAATGTTCCACTCGATAGCCGATGAATCGGGTGCGATCCTCCTGGTCCCGGATTGCGGTGCAGAGCCTGCCCAGTCGGGAGCGGGTGATGTAAAGGCAGCTCAGGTATCCCAGGCCCAGAGCAAGGGCTGAGGCGATAAAGAGACCGGCCCGGGTGGCATCGGATTGGAGAGAGAATCCCAGGAGATCTTTAAAATCAGTGAGACCGTTGTTGCCGCCGAAACCCATCTCGTTTCTGAAAAAGGCCAGGAGCAGGGCATAGGTCAGGGCCTGGGTAATGATTGAGAGATAGACGCCGGTGACCCGGGAACGGAAAGCCAGCCAGCCAAAGACCAGGGCCAGCAGACCCGGAACCAGGACGACCATGAGCATGGCAAACCAGAACCAGTGGAAGCCATGCCAGAACCAGGGGAGCTCCTGCCAGTTGAGGAAGACCATGAAGTCGGGCAGGAGAGGATGGCCGTACATACCCCGGCTGCCGATCTGTCGCATAAGGTACATCCCCATGGCGTAGCCACCCAGGGCAAAGAAGGCCCCGTGACCAAGGCTGAGGATGCCGAGGTACCCCCAGACCAGGTCTACGGAAATGGCCAGCAGTGCATAGCAGAGATACTTGCCGAGCAGGGTCATGGTGTAGGTAGAGATGTGCAGGCCACTGTTTTCAGGCACCAGCAGGTTACAGACTGGGACCACCAGAGTTGTCAGGGTCAGCAGGGCGAGCATGAATGCTCCGCCGCGGTCATTTTTTAGAAGTTTGAGAATAAGCATAGCGTCAGCCCGCCGCGCGGCCCTTTTGCGGGAACAAGCCCTGGGGACGTTTTTGGATAAAGAGAATAATAAAGACCAGGATCAGGATCTTGGCAAGCACTGCCCCGGCCCAGGGTTCAAGAAATTTGTTGGCCACCCCCAGGGACAGGCCGCCGATAAGGGTCCCCCAGAGGTTGCCCACCCCGCCGAAAACCACGACCATGAAGGAGTCAATAATGTAGGCCTGGCCGAGATTGGGTCCCACATTGGTGAGTTGGGAAAGGGCTACGCCGGCAATGCCGGCGATACCGGAACCAAGGCCGAAGGTCAGGGCGTCGACCTTTGCGGCTCGAATTCCCATGGCTCTGGCCATATTTCGGTTTTGGGCGACGGCCCTGACCTGGAGGCCGATGGAACTCTTTTTGAGGAGGAGGTAGAGCCCCGTAAAGACCAGGAGAGAGAAGACGAGTATCGTTATGCGGTTAGTGGTCAGCGACAGGATGGGGTTGAGTTGCCAGGAACCGCTCATCCAGGCAGGACTGGCCACACTGCGGTTAAGGGGTGAGAAAATGGAGCGCACTGCCTGTTGCAGGATAAGGCTGACGCCAAAGGTCGCCAGCAGTGTTTCCAGGGGCCGACCGTAGAGGAAACGGATAACCAGGCGTTCAATGGCAATGCCGGTCAGACCGGAGACCAGAAACGCCGCCGGGATGGAAAGAAAAAGGGCAATGCCGATGGAACCCGGAAGCAGCTGCTGGATGACGTAGGTTGTGTAGGCCCCGAGCATGATCAGCTCGCCGTGGGCCATGTTGATGACCCCGATTACGCCAAAGGTGATGGCCAGACCGATTGCAGCCAGCACCAGGACAGAGCCGAGGCTGAGGCCGAAGAACAGTGTTTCCACCAGGCCGTAGAGGGTGGTTTTGGTCTCGATGGTGCTCAGTACCGATTCAGCCTTGCTGCGAATATTGATGTCCTTCTCCTCGGAGAGCAGACGCTGCAGTTCATTGCGTACTGCCGGTTTGAGATTGCCCTGCAGTTGGCCCAAGGCAAGCAGCTTCTTGTCGCTGTCAAGGCTGCGTAAGTCGACGATGGCCATGGCTGTTGTCAGTGCCTCACGGACATCGCTGTTGCTTTCTGTTTCCAACAACTCCGTCAACAGGCTGGAGGAGGCCGGGCTTAAGCTCAGCATCAGCTTGTTGACCGCATCTGTGCGTATCCTTGCATCGGCACTCTTCAGATCGATTTTGGCCAGGAGATCTTTGAGCTGGCTGCGCAGGCTGTTGTTGATGGTTATTTTTTTGATTTTTCGATGGCTTACAGTCCCAAGCGTTTCTCCGCTGAGGACGGACTTGATCTCTGCCTGTGAATTGTCGAGAGTGGCGTAGACCAGAGTCTTGTCTTTTTTGAGGTGAAACAGCTTTCCGTCAAGCAGGGCCAGGAAGAGGGTTTCCGCCCGCTGGTCGCCACTTGCAGCTATTTTTTGAATACCGGTGTGCTTCTCCTCAAAATCTCCCTGGACGAGAAGAGTGGTTCCTTCTCTAAACTGCGCTTCAGGGTCTTTCCCATGGCAAGGTGCGGCCAGGAGAAGAATAAGTGCGCTCAGGAGGAGGGGAAGGAGCGTCTTGAAGGTGCAGGGACAAGTCTCGGCCGGATACATGGGCTATTCTCGTTAAAGTGCTTTGGTGGATGGTAGGGGAGAACCGGGAATTGACAGGAAGGACCTCTTCCCGGTTCTGATGGAGAGGGTCGTTTACTTCTGGCCGGAGCAGACCCCGGTCTTGACGTTATAGTTTCCGCAGGAAAGGGGCGATCTCCAGTCGGAGATCAGATCCTTGGAACCTTCAAGAAAGTCGGACCAGGCGTCGCCGACTACCATGCCGGAAGTCTGCCAGACAATCTCGAACTGACCATTGTCCTGAATTTCGCCGATGAGGACTGGCTTGGTGATGTGATGGTTGGGCATCATGGCCGAGTAGCCACCGGAGAGATTGGGGACGGTCACTCCAATGATGGCTTCCTGGACTGCGGTTGGGTCTGTGGTGCCAGCCTTTTCAACGGCCTTGACCCACATGTTGAAACCGATGTAATGGGCCTCCATGGGATCGTTGGTGACTCGTTTTTCACTCTTGATGAATTTCTGCCAGGATTCGATAAAGGCATCGTTGATCTCACCATCCACGCTCATGAAATAGTTCCAGGCAGCCAGGTGACCGACCAGTGGTGTGGTGTCGATGCCGGAGAGCTCTTCTTCACCCACGGAAAAGGCAACCACCGGGATGTTGTCGGCGGTAATCCCCTGGTTGCCCAATTCTTTGTAAAAGGGGACATTGGCATCGCCATTAATGGTGGAAACCACGGCTGTCTTTTTACCGAGGGAACCGAACTTTTTGATATCGGCAACAATGGACTGCCAATCAGAGTGACCAAAGGGCGTATAGTTGATCATAATATCTTCGTCAGCCACACCTTTGGCCTTGAGATAGGCTTCAAGGATCTTGTTGGTGGTACGGGGATAGACATAGTCGGTACCGGCGAGTACCCACCGTTTTACTCCCATATCGTTCATAAGGTAGTCAACGGCGGGAATAGCCTGTTGGTTGGGTGCAGCACCGGTGTAAAAGACGTTTCGTGATGATTCTTCACCCTCATACTGGACCGGATAAAAAAGGAGACTGTTCAGTTCTTCAAAGACTGGCAGTACGGATTTACGTGATACTGATGTCCAGCAGCCAAAGACTGAGGCCACTTTTTCTTTTTCAATAAGTTCACGGGCCTTCTCAGCAAAAAGCGGCCAGTCGGATGCCGGATCGACAACCACGGCTTCAAGTTGCTTGCCAAGCAGCCCTCCCTTTTTATTCTGCTCGTCGATGAGCATGAGCATAGTATCTTTCAAGGTCGTCTCGCTGATGGCCATGGTGCCGGACAGGGAGTGCAGCACTCCGACCTTGATGGTTTCCTCTGCCATGGCCTGGCCGCTGAACAGAGAGCTAACCGTTAAGGCGCAACCAACTGAGATTGCGATCAGTTTTGATTTCATCTTTTCTCCTTTCATAGATGGTGGTTAAAAATATTTCGTCTGATTTTTTTATTTCGGAACCAGTTCTGGCTGCGAGTAGGCAATGAGTTGCACATGGTATGCCATATGAGTTTCTCTTGTGGGGTGCTGCTGGGTAACTTTTTAGTTTTATGCATAAAAAAAAGATTGGTGGTGGGGTGGGTTTTTTGGGATCAGGTTTAAATGGTACATTTATGTAGCCTTTTGGTTTTTGTTCATCACATAAATGTGTTTTTGTAAAATGGTTTTGGTCTCTCTGGCGGACGGTGATGGCAAGCAGAAATGATGGATGGACAAAAGCCACCCCTTCTTTCTCCTTTTTACGACAAAAGGGAAGGTTTACTTCAAAATTGTCAACTTTGCGACACTACCGGTTGTGTCGCTATTTTTCTTTTTCGTTCCTGTCCAACTCTTTATCGTACTGAAATAAAACATAAATAATTCATGTGGTCTTTTTGGCACAGTCGTTGCTGTTCTCTATGGCAAATCAACCAGGAGGAAGGAACGAGCATGGAACTATTAAAAGAACGAGAAGAACAGATTTACCGCACCGGAGAGCAGCCTTTTTCTTTGTCTTGTGACAAGGATTCACTGGCCGGGGCGGTAAGCCAGCGCGCCTGTGTGTTCTGTGGTTCGCGGGTGGTCCTCTATCCCATTGCCGATGCCCTGCACCTGGTGCATGGGCCCATCGGTTGTGCCGTCTATACCTGGGATATCCGTGGGGCCCTTTCTTCGGGGCCGGAGCTGCACCGCCTCTCATTTTCCACGGATCTGCAGGAGATAGATGTCATCTTCGGCGGCGAAAAGAAATTGAAACGGGCCCTGCTGGAGCTCATTGAACGGCATAGCCCCAAGGCCGCTTTTGTCTACTCCACCTGCATCGTCGGCATCATCGGCGATGATATGGAGGCGGTGTGCAGAGAGGTGGAAAAAGAGACTCATATCCCGGTAATCCCGGTCAAGTCTGAGGGCTTCATGGGCAATAAGCGGGCCGGGTACACCGCCGCCTGCAATGCCATGGCCCGACTCATCGGCAGCGGAGATACCACCGGTATCTCCCCCTATTCCCTTAATATTCTCGGTGATTTTAACCTGGCCGGTGAGATCTGGTTAATTCGTGAATACTTCGAACGTATGGGCGTGGAGGTGGTGGCCAATATCACCGGAGACGGGCGAGTGGCTGATATCAAGCGGGCCCATGGTGCCGCCCTGAACGTGGTGCAGTGCTCCGGCTCGACCATGGAGTTGGCCCGGATGATGGAAGATGAGTATGGAGTTCCTTCCATCCGTGTCTCTTATTTCGGTGTGGAGGACATGGCCCAGGCCCTCTATGACGTGGCCGAACATTTCAATAATCCGGAGATCCTGGAAAAAACCAGGCAACTGGTGAAAGAAGAGCTGCAGGAACTGCTGCCCAAGCTGTCCTTTTATAAAAAGGCATTGCAGGGGAAGAAGGCAGCCATCTACGTGGGTGGCTCATTCAAGGCCTTTTCTCTGGTCAAGGCCTTTCGCCTCCTTGGTATGGACGTGGTGATGGTCGGCAGCCAGACCGGAACCGAACAGGAATATCGGGAGCTGGCCGAGATCACCGATCCAGGGACCATTATCGTCGACGATACCAATCCTCTCGAACTTACCAGTTTCCTGGAGGAAAAAGAGGTGGATATCTTTGTCGGCGGGGTCAAGGAACGCCCTATTGCCTATAAACTGGGGGTAGGCTTTTGCGATCATAACCACGAACGCAAGGAGATCCTGGCTGGATTTTCCGGGATGCTCAATTTTGCTGAAGAAGTCTACTCTTCAGTGATGAGTCCGGTGTGGCGCTTCACCTATCAAAAAGAAGCGGCCCAAGAAAAAAATTGCCGTATTGCTCTTGCTAACCCCAAAAACTGAGGGAAATCATGTCAAAAAATCCTCCCAACTATATCTCCACCACCAACGCGTGCAAGCTCTGTACCCCCTTGGGAGCAGCCCTGGCATTCAAGGGAATTGAGGGCGCGGTTCCCTATCTGCACGGCTCTCAGGGCTGTGCTACCTACATGCGGCGCTATATCATCAGTCATTTTAACGAGCCCATTGATATTGCCTCTTCTTCACTCTCAGAAAAGCATGCAGTCTATGGTGGTGGGGCAAATTTGAAACTGGGCTTGATGAATGTAACCGAAAAATATCGGCCCCAACTCATCGGCATAGCCACCACCTGTCTTACCGAGACCATAGGGGATGATGTGAAGTTGTTTCTCCGCGAATACGACAAGGAGGTGGAAGGGGAAAAACCGATCATGGTTCAGGTGAGTACGCCAAGCTACAGCGGCACCCACATGGAAGGATTTCATAATGCCATCGCTTCCGTTGTTGAGGCCCTGGCTGGCAGAGATGGCAAACAAGATATAGGCAGTGGTGTAAACATCCTGCCAGGCTTTGTGTCGCCGGCAGATATTCGCTACTTAAAAGAAATCACAGATGATTTTTCCATGAAGGCCACGATCCTGCCGGATATCTCAGATACCATGGACGGTCCGGCTGCCAAAACCTATGCAAAGATACAGCCTGGCGGGACCCCGCTTTCGGCCATCGCTGTCATGGGCAATAGCATGGGAAGTGTTGAATTTGGTCACACCATGGCTGAAGCCAGTGGTGGTGTCCTGCTCGCTGAAAAATTCGGGGTGGAAAATACGAGAATGGCAATGCCTATGGGCATTGGGGCTTCCGATCGGTTCTTTGCCTACCTGAGCCGCTTGAGTGGTGTGCCCGTCCCCGAAAAGCATCAGGCAGAGCGGGGACGTCTGGTGGATTCCTATGTGGACAGTCATAAATATGTCTATGGGAAAAAGGCCATTGTCTATGGCGAGGAAGACCTGGTTGTCGGCCTGACCACCTTTCTGGCTGAGATAGGTGTCATGCCTGTACTCTGCGCCTCGGGTGGGAAGAGCGGTAAGCTGGCCGAGAGGATTCGGCAGGCCACTGCTGATCTCTTACCCGAGCAGCCCCAGGTCCATGAAGCGATGGATTTTTATGATATCAGTGAGTTGGCTGAAAGTCTTGGCCCTGATCTCCTGGTTGGTCATTCCAAGGGCTACCCTCTGGCCCAAAAACTTTCCATTCCCCTTATCCGGGTCGGTTTTCCCATCCATGACCGTATGGGCGGCCAACGTATTCTCCACCTCGGTTACCGGGGGACCCAGCAACTTTTCGATCTGGTGGTCAATGCCTGTATCGCCAAAAAGCAGGGCGACTCACCGATCGGTTATTCGTATATGTGATGGCCTCGGCAAAGCTCTTCATCTGCCATACTGGTGCGAATCTGAAGCAGAGGCAGCTTTTCCCAGAGCCATCCGGGATACGATTTTTAAAATTTATTATACATGACGTCATCCTCTAGAAGGTAGAAGTCAAAAACTCTTATGGAGCTTGTTATGAAAACTCTCTTCACCGCATCCCCGGATCTTTCCCGTCATCCCTGTTTCAATGCCAAGGTCCAAGGGAAATTTGGCAGGGTCCATCTGCCGGTGGCTCCGAAATGCAATATCAAGTGTAATTATTGCAACCGGAAATATGACTGTGTCAATGAATCCCGACCTGGTGTTACTTCGACCATCCTGACACCGGAGCAGGCCCTGATCTACATGGACAAGGTTCTGGTTGCCGAACCCCGTATCACTGTGGCTGGTATTGCCGGTCCAGGTGATCCCTTTGCCAATGCCAGTGAGACCCTGGAAACCATGCAGCTTCTGCGCAAGCATTATCCGGATCTCATCCTCTGCCTTTCCAGTAATGGTCTCGGTCTGGCCCCGCATGTCGATGAGGTCGCCGATATCGGTGTCTCCCACGTCACGGTGACGGTGAATGGGGTTGACCCTGAAATCACCAAGAATATCTATACCTATGTCAGAGACGGCAACATCGTCTATCACCATCGACAGGCTGCTGAACTCCTCCTGGCCCGCCAGCTCACGGCCATTGAGAAGCTGAAAGCCCGGGGCGTGACCGTCAAGATCAATTTTATCACCATTCCCGGGGTCAATGACCATCATGCCGAAACCACGGCCAGGACCATGGCCAAGATGGGAGTGGATCTGTTTAACTGTATGGCCATGTTGCCCAATGCCGAAACCCCTTTTGCTGATCTGGTGGAGCCGGATAAGGCCATGATGAACAGACTGAGAAACAGCTGTGAAGAACATTTACCCCAGATGCGTCATTGCAAACGGTGTCGCGCCGATGCCGTTGGCTTGCTCGGACAGGATAAATCAGGTGAAATGGCCGGATGCCTCAACGCCTGTGCCAGCATGCCTGCCACTCCGCAAAAAGTGAGGCCCTATGTGGCCGTGGCCAGCCTGGAAGGGATGCTTGTCAATCAGCACCTGGGAGAAACGACGAAATTCCTTATCTATGGCCAGGAAGAAAATGGCTACACCCTTATTGAGGAACGTCGGGCCCCCACTCCTGGTGGGGGGCTGGGCCGTTGGGAGGCTTTGACCAGGCTCCTCTATGACTGTCGGGCGGTACTGGCCAGCGATATGGGGGCTTCCCCCAGAGAGGTCTTCAATCGGGCAGGAATCACTCCAATCACCATGTCTGGATTTATCGAGGCGGGACTGGAGGCCGTGTACACCGGCAAAGGACTGTCGGCTCTGAAAAGGAGGGCCAAAAAGAGTTGCAGCAGCGGCGGATGCCTGGGCACTGGCACCGGTTGCGGTTAAGCTGCAGCCTCCTTCCCTGGAATAGAACGGTTTGGGGAGGGACTCGCCGGTCTGGTCAGCGATATCGGCAAGAGAGGAAATAAGCTGAATTCCATAGAAAACAGAATATCTGTTTTACTGCGCCTGGCAGCAGTCTCTTCCTTGATTGATGAAAAGCGGAGGAGGCTGCTGCTTTTTTTTTTATTGCTGAGAGTTGAGCATTCCAGGAACGAGAACAGCTGCACAGGAGTTGACTGGATCAGATTGCTTCTCTACTGGGCGTTACCGGCGATCAGCAAAATCTTATGATTAGAAGTTGAAGACTTGGGCCGTTGCCGCTTTGTCGATGAGGTTCCCACCGGTATCGAGTTGCATGTTATTCAAGAATGTCGCCTCATCAAGACTTCTACCCTTGGCGCAGGGGGTGCAGACTCCGGTGCTCACCTTGTTCTCTTCCAGGTAGGGGAGATAATCTGCCGGGCAGTCACCGGTAAGGGTTTTTTGCGAGCCGTCTTTTCCCTTTACGGCCCACTGGACACCGTCATCAACGAGGAAGATATTGACGGTATGCCCCTTTCCATGGGCAATTTTGGCAAACTGGAAGCAGCGGGCTGCCTTTTCATTGTCATCGGTGTGCAGAACAAACAGAAATTCGGCCATGGTGATCTCCTTCAAGTGGGCTAAGTGGATGATGGAAGCCTTGATGACTATTGACAAACATATGTTCAAAAAAATAGCAACACTTATCTGTATTGTCAGGAGCTTGCCTGTTACTGTCTCTGCTGGGTAACCGCCTCTTTCTGCAGGTTGACAAGGATGGCATCGGTTTCGATGAGGCCGAAATCGTTGCTGAGATCAACGAGCAGGGCTGCAGTAAAGAGTAGTCCTATGGCAAGGGCGAGAACCCGGGAAAGGAAGGACTTGTGCTTGATGAAAAAGATTACTGCCGGCAGGACACCAAAGAGCAGGGCAATGCCCACTCCGCCCACCACCCCGATGGCCTTGAGGAAGACCGTGGAAAAGAGGAGTCGACAAGGGACTTTTCAAAACTATTCAGGTAATGGCCACCAGTTGGCAACCAACTGCTCTGTAGCTGTTTTCAGTCCATTCTATTCGTTCATTGAGGACTTTCGAAGCATACTCGTCCTATTCGAGAAGACCTCAATGGACGAAGATGGAGTGCTGCTGAATTGTTACGACTTTCCATTGGTTGTATAGGATAGGAAGCGGATATACAATTTTTTGCTTCTTCTTTACGGTGTGTTTGAAGAGTGGCGTTCTGCTGCAATTTAAAAAGGTATGAACGGAAGGTGGATTTTTTCAGGAGAAAATGGAGAAGGGACTCCAGGGCCTCTCCTGCGTGGCTGTCATTTGTATAGCTGTGATATGCAATTTGGTGCAAAATTGGTGTTTGCCACAATGGTCGTCAGTATGGTAATTCTTGGCTGGCTGTTTTGTCTGTTGATTTCTGTCTGTCCATGAGTAAGCTCTTTTACCCTTAGTTTCGGAGTTTCTCCTTACCTCGTTAATGACAATATAATCCTCTGAACATCCACAGAAACGCCCCCGATGACACTTGTGGCCGCGGTTTGGTGGTTTCTGGAGGGGGCAGCTGTGGTCCCATGGTGGGCGCCTCCACTGAGATGAGGGAGGCGAGCATACGAAATATTTCCGCTCCGGACAGACATGTGTTGAGGAACTGTCCAGATCGGTGTTCCAGAATTGAAAAGAAGGAGTTGAGATGTATCTTCCCGCGTTGGCAAGAGATTTGTATCGCAGTCAGAAAGAGGTGGAGAGCCTTGAACAGCAGCTTCTGGAGGCGGATTCAAATTCGGAGCAGGAGAAGGTGAAGGATCTTTTGCGTCAGGCAAAGGCCGAGTTGGATCAGATCCGTAAGATGATGGAGGGCAAAAAAGAACAGTCCAGATCATCTCTGTATAAACCGAAATCGCGTTTTTGAGTAATGCTGATGAAAAAACTTTATCTCATCCGTCATGCCAAATCGAGCTGGGCGGATCCGACCTTGAGAGACTTCGACCGCCCGCTGAACAAGAGGGGAAGGCGAGATGCCCCCTTTATGGGAAAAAAACTGGCGGAGCGAAAAATCAAGCCCGATTTTATCATATCGAGTTCGGCTAAACGAGCGGAACAGACTGTCCAGATACTGGCTAAGGCCATCGCCTACCCCCAAAAGCGTATCTATTTTAGCGAGGCAATTTATTTGGCAGATGAGAATGGACTCTACCGGATCCTTCGTTCCTGTGACGACAGGGTAAACAGTCTCTTGCTGGTGGGCCATAATTTTGGTATCACCGATTTTGCAGTGAGCATATCCGGGACTCAGATTGAAAACATACCCACCTGTGGCATTGTGGCCATGAAGTTTGACCTTGATTCCTGGCAGCAGGTCGAGCCGAATACGGGCCGCTTACTCTTTTTTGACTGGCCCAAAAAATACAAAAAAGAGCGGTAGAGACGGTGAGCGAGAGCGATAGGACCTGTTTTCAGCAGAAAATAGTTGGCCAGGGGACTTTATTTTCAATAGAATGGCGTGACCATCTATCCAACTCCTCTCTAAGCTTGCATAAGGTTTGCTATTAAAAATACTATGAACAGTAGTGTGGGCAAGAGTTCTCCGTTTTCACTTCCGAACATCCGCCTCTTTATAGCCCTGCGCGTCCTTTTTAACTGCCGTTTCTATTATCCGGTCTTTACGATTCTCTTTCTCGATTTTGGCTTGAGCATTGAACAGTTTGCCTTGCTGAATACGGTCTGGGCCTTGACTATCGTCCTTTCTGAGGTGCCTTCAGGGGCCCTGGCCGATGTGGTGGGACGCAAGTACCTCCTGGTGGCGACCGCTGTCCTCATGTTCATGGAGATGCTCCTCATTGCCTTTGTTCCCCTGGGAAACGGCAGCCTTATCTTTTGGGCCTTTCTCCTTAATCGTGTTCTCAGTGGCCTGGCTGAGGCCATGGCCAGCGGCGCAGACGAGGCCTTGGCCTACGATACACTGGTGGAAGAGGGGAACCCTGATGACTGGCCCAAGGTGCTGGATATCCAGATGCGGGCCAAATCCCTGGGGACTGTGATTACCATGATCGTGGGAGCGCTGGTTTACGATCCGCAGGTGGTCAACTCCGTTATTCATTGGCTGGGGCTGGAGACAGAGGTGAGCCAGCAGATGAGCATGCGTTATCCCATCTATCTCACCCTGCTTCTCAGCCTGGGGGCTCTGTTAAGCAGTCTGATGATGAAGGATCCGGTTCCACTTCGTCATATTTCTGAGGCAGAGAATTCCTTTTTCAGCACCCTCTGGCAGGCGGGACGGAAGACTTGGCAGGCCGGGGGCTGGATAGTCGGAAATCCTTTTGCCCTGGCTGTGATTCTTTTTGGTATGGGTTATGACCATGTGCTGCGTATGATCGTGACCATGACCAGCCAGTATTTTCGTCTCATTGATCTGCCTGAGGCCAGTTTTGGTCTTATCGGGGCGGTGTTTGCCAGCCTGGGGTTTGTCGTCCCGAAACTGGCCAGAGAGATGGTGCGTCGCAACAGCCCACTCAGAAATGCGATTTATCTTGGCACAATCACCCTTGTCGCCCTCTGGAGTTTGACTGCTTTTGTCCCCTATCTTGGCCTGTTGCCCATGGCCTTGGTCTACTGCGGGATGATGCTGACCTCCTTTTTTACCAGTCACTACCTGAACCGGATCACCGAATCGCACCAGCGGGCAACGGTACTCAGCTTTAAAGGACTAGCCTTCAACCTGGCCTATGGCGTGATCGGGGTTCTTTTTGCGGCCCTGATGCAGGAGTTGCGCAGGAGTGGAGCCATTTCCCGGCCTGATCTGTCCATGCCCTTGGTGGAGGGCCAGGCCTTTCGGGACGCCATTGCCTGGTTTCCCTGGTATACCCTCTCCATTCTGGGACTGATCGTTTGTTTCAGTGCCTGGTCATTGAGAAAGTCGGAGGTGCATCGCAAGCTTGGTTGAGCCGGGTAATGAAAGGGGCAGCAGCGAGGTGAGCGGCTCCTGGGAACAGACCAAGAAAGAGCAGAAAGAACTGGATAGGCACAGGAGCTGCCTTGGTCAACCTGCTGCGCTCTCATGTCCCAGGACGGTGCTGTCAGGAAAGCGTTAGACTTCTGGTCAGGAAAACGGTAATGTTTTTGTAACTCTTCAGCAGCACTCCATCTTCGTTCATTGAGGTCTTCTCGAAGAGCACTAGTATGCTTCCAATTTCTCACTGAACGAATATAAAGTACTGCTAAACAGGTAAAGAGCAGGCAGGGGAAAAACTTTTCAGGAAAGGGCGATTCCGGCCAATATTTTGGTTGTATCTTTTGTACTAAAGGATGAGAGAGCAGGGCAGTATGAGAACGAAAAAGCAGGAACTCAGTTTTTACAGAAAAATAAGGATCAGCCTGGGATTGATGGGGATTCTTCCATTTCTGCTGGCTATGTATCTACTCTTACAGGAGGTGGAGACCCCGAGTCAGACAGTGATCGTCAGTGCAGCTCTGGTCCTGTTCAGTATCCTCATGGGCTTTGTCCTCCTCCGGAAATCGTCAGATCAGCTGACCTCTCTGGCCAGGGAGATCTCTCTGCCTGGGCCTGGCGATGTTCCTTTACCTCTTCAGATGGAGGTTGAAGGTGAGTTGAAAGATATTGCCACCAACTTTAATCGTATGGTCGCACAGCTCAACCAGGCGAACCGGGATATACAGAGCCGGAGTGTTCAACTCAGGGAATTTGCCAGAAGTCTGTCCGATTCCTACGAGCAGCTGGAGAGTGAGAATCAACTCCGTGTGCATCTCTGTCGGTATGTTGGCAAGGATCTTGTCGAAAAACTCATGGTCTCCAACGACAGTAACCTGTTAAAAAATGAGAGAAGAATTGTGACTGTCATGTTTGCCGATATTCGCTCTTTTACAGCGATTGCTGAGCAGATAGAGCCTGAAGAGGTCCTGGCCATGCTCAATGAATATTTTACTATTATGGTGGACATTGTCTTCAAATATGAGGGGATGCTTGACAAGTTGGTGGGTGATCAGATTATGGCGGTATTTGGTCACCTGTCCAGTGAAAGGAAGGGGGCCAGGGCTGCGGTCCGGGCCGCATTTGAGATGCAGAATGCGGCTGTTGCCTTGATGGAGAAACGAGCCAGGGATGGGCTGCCTGTATTCGAGATCGGTATCGGTATCAACACCGGCAGTGCCATTCTCGGCAGTGTCGGCTCAGAAAACAGAAAAGATTACACCGTGATCGGAGATACGGTGAATGCGGCCGCCCGCCTTGAGAAACACGCCGGAGAAAGGGAAGTGGTTATAGGTGAGCGCACCTGTAAGCATCTTCCGCCGGTGATGTATGTTGGCAAGAGGCAGGAATTACATATGAAAAATCGTCTGGAACCGGTGGGCTGTTATACCCTGACTGCGAAAAAAAAGAGAGTGGTCATCCCTGAGGCCAGGACAAACAGTTTATCCTCTCACTTGCACGCTAGCCTTGCCTCCTAATGCCTGTCCCTGACTCTCGCAGTTTCTGCTTCCCTTGTTCCAGCCTCTGCTTACCCTTTTGCCTGTTGTTTGCGGTGCATGGCCTCTTCAATGGCTGCGAAGTTAAGGGTGCTGTGGACTGTCATCAGGGGAAAGATCAGGGCCATGAGAAAGATGTTGAGAACAGGGACAATACTGATCAGGGCCGGAAAAATACCCAGTCGCAAGGATGGTGTGCTGTGTTTGCGTAACCAGTTGATCTTTTGGCCCAGACTCCAACGCCGGCGAGAGGTCGGATAGTCGAGAAACATGAGGGTCGAGTAGTAGGTGTAGAGGAGAAACACTATTACCTGGCCGATTCCAGGGATGACGTTGGCCGTCAATGCCGCTATGGTCACCAGAATTCCGAAAGCGGAAATTTTGACTCCCTCAAGAAGATCAATAAGGATGCCCTTGATGTTCAGGGCCGCATCTGCCTCAAAATGCTCCCCTGCCTGTATTTTTTCTGCTGTCGTACTGAGAAAGACATAGCCGGGAGACGAAAGCGTGTAGGCAATGAGAAAGGCCAGATAAAAGGCGACAATGCGGCTGATAATGAGAAAAAGCCACTTGATACCCACCCATCCCACATATTTTGTCCATCCCCAGATGCCTGCGGCTTCAGGTTGAGCAAGGAAAAAATTTCCAGTAAGGCCGTCGACAAAATCAACGGTGAAGAGGTAGCCTGCCCAGGTAAAGGCCATGGTTATCAGGATGAGGAAAACACTCCAGGCCATTAAGCGTTTGGAACGGAGAATAAAGGTAAAAGAGTAGGAGAGTGGGATCCATTTTGCCGGTGCCGAGATTTTTGGGATGTTGCTTTTGTCCATGGGAGAGATGTCTTTTGGGTGAGTGTTATAAGGGTCATGAAAAGCAAATTTCGTACACAATAGGACTTTTTGGCAAGGGAGTAAAGGGCGATACTGTTCTTTTGCAGGGGGATATGCTAGAGTCCTGTTGTTGTTCGGAACTGTGAGTATTAGTACCTTAGAAATTCTTTTGGTGTTTTTGAAAAGAATTTAGTGAAGGTACTTATGCCGGCTTACCGTTCATCACCGGTATTAGTACCTTAGAAATTCTTTTGGTGTTTTTGAAAAGAATTTAGTGAAGGTACTTTCACCCCTTGTATGGGGGTACTGTACTGAGTGCCGGCTTACCGTTCATCACCGGTATTAGTTAAGGAACTGGAGTTGTATGGGAAAGAAACAGGAAAAGGCCTTTGTCTGTACTGACTGCGGAGCGGATTTCAGCCGCTGGCTTGGCCAGTGCAGTGTCTGCAGAGAGTGGAATACGGTGAAAGAGGTGCGTCTGGGGAGGAGTCCTGTTGGCCGTGCTCCCGGCTACAGTGGGAAACGTGCTCCTGTCCAGCTCCTTTCTGAGGTTGACCGGAGCCGTGCTGAAAGAATTTCAACCGGCATTGTCGAGTTTGATCGGGTTTTGGGGCAGGGAATTGTCTGCGGTTCGGTGGTCCTTATCGGCGGCGCTCCCGGAGCAGGGAAATCGACACTCCTCCTCCAGGCTTTGGCCAATAGCGCTCATGCCGGAATACCGGTTCTCTATGTCTCCGGGGAGGAGTCTCCCCAGCAGATAGCTGAACGGGCCTATCGTCTTGGTCTGCCAGCAGATAATATCAAAATGCTGGCAGAGACCTCTGTTGAAGAGATCTGTGCCGTGCTCGAAGAGGAAAAACCGCAGATCGTGGTCATTGATTCCATCCAGGTTGTGCATACCAGTGCATCCGAATCGGCCCCTGGTTCTATCTCCCAGGTACGTGAATCTGCTGCCGCACTGACCCAGTATGCCAAAGAAACCAATACTTCCATCTTCATGGTGGGCCATGTGACCAAGGATCACTCCCTGGCTGGGCCGATGACTCTGAGCCATATTGTCGATGCCCAGGTGGTCCTTTCTTCCACGGATGATGCCCGTTACCGGATCCTGCGGGCGGATAAGAATCGTTTTGGCAGTGTTGGTGAACTTGGATTTTTTGCCATGACCGATACCGGCCTCCGGGAGGTGAAAAATCCTTCCGCCATGTTTCTTTCCCGTTCCGGGAGCTCTTCTTCCGGCAGTGTGGTGACCGTAATCTGGGAGGGCACAAGGCCACTGCTGGTGGAGATCCAGGCCCTGGTCACCGAAAGCCAGTCTGGCAATCCCAGGCGGTTGGCGGTGGGCATGGATCAGAACAGGATCGCAATGCTCCTGGCAGTTCTGGCCAAGCACGGGGGGATGGGAACGGCCAGCGATGAGGTGTATGTCAACGTAGTGGGTGGAATTCGAATTTATGAGACCAGTTCTGATCTGGCAGCGGTCATGGGCATTGTCTCCAGCCTGAGGGACAGAGTTATCCCCCACGACTCCCTCTATTTTGGCGAGATTGGTCTCAGCGGCGAGATTCGGCCGGTGGCCAACGGCGAGGCCAGATTAAAAGAGGCTGCCAAGCATGGCTTTCGCCGGGCTATAATCCCCAGGGCCAATGCGCCGCAGCAAGCGGTTGCGGGCTTGGAGATTGTCCCCGTATCCAGTCTGGTCGAGGCCCTGGAGGCATTTGTGGGCTGACGGCATGTCGAAGCTCCGGAGTGTCTTTGTGAGGAATTGGTTTGCTTTTTCTGAGATAAAAACTACAGTAATAAAATAAAATAGTAAGTTATTGCCATCTATTAAGGGTCTTCTTCCTCTCCACAGGGATTTTGCAATAATCTGTTCGGGCTCCTTCTCCGACCTGACACTTTCTGTTCGCCATCCAATGGCTTTTTTTTCTCCTGCCTTTTTGGTGCTCTTTTCAGGGCTTCAGGAGAGCGGCTGAGAAAGGGAGGAGAAGAGGACAGGTTCCTTATGCTGGGCAAAAAAGAAGTATAACGGTAACTTGTGAGCAGCAATTGGTCTTTGTTCATTGAGGTCTTCTCGAATAGCACGAGTATGTTAGGAAGTCCTAAGCCAACGAAGACAAAACACTGCTGAACAATTATAGAGCAGTTGTTTCCCAATTGGTGGGCCTTACCTGAATCATTACGAATAAATTTTGTCAGAGAGGGGATTATGGATTTTAAGATGCATCTGCAGACTGCCTGGGAACATACTCTCCAGTTTATCGTTCCGCTTATTCTGTTGACCCTGGTTCAAATAGTGGTATCGGTTTTCAGTTTCGGTATTCTGCTCCCTGTCACGACCGCCGGCTATATGCAGTCCCTGCTTCTGGCCCTGCGTGAGGGGCGTGAGCCAAAGCTCGGTGATCTCTTTTCCGAGATGCAGCTCTTCCTCCCTCTCTTTGTCTTTGGCCTTCTGTCCATGCTGGCCGTGAGCTTAGGGTTCGTCCTCCTTATTCTCCCGGGTTTTCTTGTCGTCGGTTTCCTCGTCTTTGCCACCATCTATGTTGTGCCCTTGATGACGGATCAGAAGATGGGTTTGATTGAGGCCGTGAAAGGGTCCTGGCAAATGGCGACGAGAGATCCCCTGGCCGATCAGATGATCCTCATGGTTCTCTACCTGGTCATTCTCTCCGTGGGCGGATCCATTGCCGTAGCCGCACTTTTCACCCAACCTTTGGCTACTTTTGTGGTCCTGTCTGTCTATGAAGAACGCTTACAGGGAAAACAGGCTGTCATCGGGCAGTCTACCATGCCTCCGCCTCCGCCTCCACCACCTGCTGATAAGGTGGTGTGAGTGTGCGCTGAAGCTTCATAAAACCCTCACTGTGCCCAGGCAGACAGGGTAAGTCTGTGACCCTGGTCCCTTGTTCAAGCAGGGAGTGGGGAGAGTAGGGCAGGGGCGAAGTCCTAGGAAAGGAGTTGTTAATTGATGGAAATGGAAAAAAATAGAGTTGAAAAAACCCTTGCCGAGACCCTGGGCTGGCAGCGTCTTGAATGGGAAGGACAGGCGCTCTACGTCCAAGCGGATATTCCGGACTGGATCGTTGTCTCTGCCGCAAGTGACCGTTTGCTGAGGAGCGGCTGCCAGGGTTCTGACACTTTTTATGCCCAGGATCGGCTTGTTGCGGCTCTGGAGGTAGAGCCCATGCGCCCCTATCGGGGACGGGCCTCGGCGCTGCACCTGGATCGTCTCAAAGAGTGCTGGTTTCATCTCACCGACGCCTGCAATCTGAGCTGTCATCACTGTCTCTTTGCCGCCTCCCCTGCCAAAACACGCAGTCTCGCACCTGAACGTCTTCAGGAGACGGTGGATCAGGCCCTGGTTCTGGGGTGTCGTCTCTTTTCTTTCACCGGAGGCGAGCCCTTTCTCTATCCTGATTTTCTTCCTTTCCTGCACGGGCTGCTGCAGAGCAACCCGGATGTCCATGTTGCCATTCTGACCAATGGTATGTTGCTGGAGAGGTATCTTGATGAACTCAAGGGCATAGACCGTCTCCATCTCCAGGTGAGTCTTGACGGGATGGAGGCTGCCCATGACAGGTTGCGGGGGAAAGGAACCCACCGGAAACTCATGGGAAACCTTCGCGCCCTGCAGGGGGCTGGGATTCCGTTCACCCTTTCGGTGGCGCTCAGTCGGGAAAATATAGAGGACCTGCCGCAGCTGGTGGAGGTGGCCGCAGGAGTGGGGGCCGCAAGTATCCATCTCCTCTATCACTTTATTCGGGGAAAGGGGAGCCGGGAGCAGTTTATTGACTGCGATACCATCTTTCCTCAGTTTCTTGCCGCCTGGCGGCGGGCAGAGGAACTGGGCCTGAGCATCGATAATGTCGAGACCTTGCGCAGCCAGGTCTTTTCTACCCCGGGCACCCGTTATGACCTCTCTAACACCGGTTGGGAATCTCTGGCTGTGGGACCGGATAATACAATCTATCCTTCGCCGGCCCTGGTTGGTCTGGAGGAATGTGCCTGCGGCAGTCTGGAGCAGGGATTGGCAGAGGTCTGGCAGACGAGTCCGGTCCTGGAAGAACTGCGCCGCAGTTCTCTGATTGATTCGCCTGCCTATCAACTCAATCCACTCAAGTTTCTGGTGGGCGGTGGCGATATTGACCACAGTTTCATGCACAGTGGACAGTGGGTGGGGCATGACCCCTATGTGGAGCTCTATAATCGACTTGCCCTCCAGCTCATTATCGATCAGGCCAATCGCTACCGGCGTCAGGAAAAGAGTGCCATCCGCCTGCGCATGGGAGATGTCCGCCATGATTGTCCTGATGCAGAAAGCAGTTCTGCAGTGGACTTGACCCACTGCAACTGTCTTATATCTCTGGCTTCTGGACTTGGACACAATTCGGTTCGAGAATTTTATGGCCAGGCAGCAGTGGCTGCCAATGAGGATATCATCAATCCCCTTGCTCCTGCCCAGGCAGAGGCGGATTTTATTCCCGGTGAAACCCGGAAGCGTTCCTACGGCTGCGGCAGCCCGGTGACCGATGGTGGCCCGCAAGAGGGAGAGACCCTGGTTGACCTCGGTTCTGGTTCCGGGGTCGAGTGTTTCATGGCCTCTTCTGCGGTTGGCCAGGGTGGTAAGGTGTACGGGATTGATATGACAGATGAAATGCTGCACCTGGCCAACGAGGCCCGAGCAGAGGTGGCAGGGCGGCTGGGCTATGCCAATGTAGAATTCCGTAAAGGATTTCTTGAGCAGATCCCTCTGGACGATGGGGTGGCGGATGTGGTCATCTCCAACTGCGTAATCAATCTCAGTCCTGACAAGCGGATGACCTACCAGGAAATTTTTCGTATCCTCAGGCCGGGAGGCAGGGTTGTGGTCTCAGATATTGTCACTGACACGGCTATTCCCCCAGGAATCAGGAACAACATCCGCTATCGGGGCGAATGTCTGGGTGGGGCCATGCAGCAGGAGGAACTGGTGGCCATGATGGAGGCGGCAGGGTTTACTTCCATCCGCTTACTCAAACGGTTTCCCTATCGCCAGGTCGAGGGTATGGATTTTTTTTCACTCACCTATCAGGCGGAACGGCCGCCCTTTTCCGCTAAGGCAAAGGGGAAGGTGGACGTGGTCTACAGAGGCCCCTTTGGGGCAGTGCATACGGCATCCGGCATCCTTCTGGTCAAGGGGAGACGTACGTCTCTTCCGGCAGCAGAGGTGGCTTTGCTCGATGACTCTGTCTTTGTCCTTGATGGCAAAGGGGCAGTGACCAACTTGGTGATGGAGAATTCCTGTTGTGCTCCGCAGGCAGAGATCGGTGCAGTCCAGAGTTGCTGTGCACCTGAAAAGGGAGGGTGTTGTGACAGTGGAGAAGAGCTGCCGGAGAAAGAACGAAAAGGTGAAGGCTGTATGGTCTGTGGCGGCGAACTGCAATACTTCACCGATTTTCGGGATATGTGCTGCAGCTACTGCGGACGTGTCCAGTCAGCCAACGGTTGCTGTGGCCAGGACCATTTTGTCTGTGACAGCTGTCACCAGGAAAACGGAATCGAGGTGATTAAAGCGATTTGCACTACTACGATGGAGAAAGATCTTCTCACCTTGCTCGAGCTGATTCGCAGTCATCCGGCCATCCCCATGCATGGCCCGGAGCACCATGCCATGATTCCGGGTATCATCCTGGCCTGTTATCGGAACTGCGGGGGAGCACTCAAGACCGAGAGTATTTTGAGTGGGATCAGTCGAGGGGCCGATATCCCCGGCGGGGTCTGTGGCTTCTGGGGGGCCTGCGGGGCAGCCGTTGGTGCCGGGATAGCGGTGGCCACCATCCTGGCGGCCACCCCCCTGACTCCCCTATCCCGACAGACTGCCCAGGCTTTCAGCGCAAAGGTCCTGGCAGCCATTGCCCACTACCGTGGCGGCCGCTGCTGCCAGCGTGAGACATGGATTGCCCTCACTGAAACAGCCAGACTTTCAGCCCAGATCCTGCCTGTGACCATGGAGGCACAGGGGATACTCCGCTGTGGCCAGTATCCCAAAAACCGGGAGTGTATTCGCAAACAGTGTCCGCTCTGGGAAAACAGAGTGAAAACGGTGAGATCGGAGTTCCGTTTTCTTTCCCTGCCTTGACAATGTTTTTTGAAGTCAGCCTGTACCTCTTCGGCCTTCAGCTGCATCACCGCCTGCCATCCCATCGCCTGACAATGGTGCGAGTCAGAGGAGATCGACCTATCCTTGCAAACCATCGGTGGTGGGAATCGAAATCAGGCCACAGTAATGGTTCTTCAGTGGTGGGGTGGCAAGGGCTGGCTCAGTCGGCCGTGAGCAGGCGGATCCGTCCGTCCGGGGGAGGTGGATTGAGCACTTGGCTCGTGTTGAGTTTTTCAGCCAGCAGTGAGTAAAGGGTGGTATAGGTGTTTACCTGGTCGCGACCATACTTTTTAAACCAGTAGTACTGGTCACCTTCGTTTTGCGCCAGATAGGCGTTGGTGGCCAGGGCATATTCTTTTTCTGCTTCGATGGGTCCGTAGGATCCATCTCTGTTGCGGATTTGGGCCTCAATTATTCGCTCTCCCGGTTTGACCACCTGCCAGTCCTCTCCTCTTTGGGAAATCTCCTGCGCCCTCTTGCCTGGGTTGATTGACAGGCGCAGGCCGGCCACCTGGAGAAAACCGCCCTGGTCAACGAGGGCCGCAGAGTGCTCCAGGATAGGGTACAGATATTTCCCTTTTATTTTCAGGAGGTAGACGTCATTTTCAAACTCATCGATTTCGTGGAGCATGGTGTCTGTGATCGGCCCGGGCGGGTATTCCTTGTTGCCGCGGAAGGCCCCGGCGTTATTGAGCACGAAATCCACTTGAAATTTATCTAAGATCAAATCATTTATCATGTCGGCCACTGTGGATTCTCCTGACCTGACAGCGTTCTTGTCGAGCAGCCAGGTGCTTTCGGTCTTGCCCAGGACAATGGCTGCAGGGAGTTGGTCGCTGAAGTGTTGCAGGTGTTGAGCTGTTTCCTGGTCTTGCGAAATCGATTCCGTCACTGGAATGAGGGTGTATGCTGCGGATTCCGGAATGATCTTCCTGTCACTGCTGAGTTTCACATCGAGGCGGACAAGGGCAGCCCCCTTTTCTCCACCATTGACGATCAGGCTCTTGTTCACCGTTTCCAGCTTGGGAAGGTAGGCATGGGAGTGGCCGCCAAAGATAATATCAATCCCTTCAACCTCGGCCGCGAGCTGACGGTCAAGGTCGGCTCCAATATGGGTTATGGCCACCACCAGGTCGGTCCCCTGGGCCCGCAGCTCCGAGACCATCTGTTGGGCGACGGCAGCGGGTGAACCGCTCAAAGAGACCTTGCCAGTGGTGGTTATAAAGGGGAAATTGGGGGTCATCAGGGAAAAAAAGCCAATGCTGACTGACTGGTATTGCCTGATCAGCAGAGGCTGGCAGGAACCTTCCAGCACCGTATCTTTGATTGCCAGGTCCGAACAGAGGGGAACAAAAGTGGTCTCTTCCAAGGCTTCAGCAAGGAGGCCTGGACCCCGATCAAACTCGTGATTGCCCAGGGCCAGAATTTCATAGCCTGCTCTGCCAAGAAGGGTAAAGATGGCGTGACCGTTAAAGGTGTGGAAATAGCGTCCCATCAGGTCATCCCCTGCGGAGAGGATGATGACAGGCCCCTGACTCTCTTTTCTGATTTCCTTAATCAGGGTCGCAATCCGGGCTATGCCGCCAACAACTGCAATTTTTTCCCCTCCCGCGTCAAGGGCGATGGATCGAAGGCTTGGTTCCAGTTGCCCCTGGAGATCGGCTGTGCCGAGGAAGGTCAGCTGCGAAGCACCTGCGGTCATGGAGGGAGCTGCAGATGGACTCGACCAGCCGAGGCCAAGAATACAGAGTACTGAAAAAAGAATGATTCGGGTCGCTTTCATTTTTATTCCCTTGGGTAATGAGTCAGTTGAGGGGCCATGGCTCACTGTGCCATGATTCCTGGGCAGAGGTCAAGGCCTGTTACTCGCTGATTTTGCGGAGGAGTGGGTGTTTTGGTCAGGCAGGGGAATTATTTGTGGCTAATTTTGTCGGCCTGAAAAAAGAGATCGACAAATCCTTTTAAAATTGTTCATATAGGTAGTAATGGGATGTTTGATAGAATCAGAATAAAGGAAGGAGGACTTCGATGAGCGGACATGGGCATGGACATGAGAAACCGGAAGAAGATCACTCAATCTGTATCAAGGTTGGAATTTTCTTTGTCTTCGTCATTGTTGGATTATTTGTGATTGGTATGATCAACTGAAATAGTAATTGAACAAAATGACAAAAAACCGCCTGGGGCATAGCTCCTTGGCGGTTTTTTTGTTTTTACGTCAGTGGTGGGGGAATGGCTGGGAAAAAATTTTATGCAGTGGCCAGGGGGCGAAGGACGGGGGTCTATACCTCCTGGCCGGATGCTGAAGCCCAGGTTAAGGGATATGGCGGCGCCAGGTACAAGGGCTTTGCCAAGCGTTCAGAGGCCGAGGTCTGGATGGAAAATCCAGAGGGGCAGAAGAAAGAAAAGACAACAGTTGGAAAGGCAGGAGTGGAGCATAAGCAGCCTGCAATTCCTGTTGACCGGGTGGAAATCTATACCGACGGCGGGGCCATCAATAATCCAGGCCCGGGCGGTTATGGGGCGATTATTCTTGAAGAGGGAGAGGAGCGGGAACTCTCAGGTGGGTATCGGCTGACGACAAATAATCGGATGGAGCTCATGGCCTGTATCAAGGCCATTGCTGCCCTGTCGACTCATGATAAGGCGATCGCACTCTTCTCTGATTCCAGCTACGTGGTCAACGGTATCAGTAAAGGCTGGGCCAGGGGGTGGCGCAGGCGCGGCTGGCTGAAGTCCGACGGCAAACCGGCCCTCAATGCGGATCTCTGGTCTCGGTTGCTGGATCTTATTGAGGGGTTGAATGTCAGTTTCCACTGGGTTAGGGGACATGCAGGTCACCCTCTCAACGAACGTTGCGATCAACTGGCGGTGGAAAATGCCAGAAAAGACGAGTTGCCCGAGGACAGAGGCTATAAGCCATGATTGACAAGAAGAAAAAGAGACAACATCCCGGAGCTTTTCCGGAACTTGGGCCAGACACCGTGCTCAATATTGTGGAAGCGGGTCTTGGGATCCCATGTACGAATCTCTGCAGGCAATTTAACAGCTATATCAACCGGGTTTTTGAGCTGAAGGCCGTGGACGGAAGAGGGCTGGTGGTGAAATTTTACAGGCCGGGCCGTTGGTCAAAAACTGCATTAGAGGATGAACACGATTTCCTCCTCGAGCTGCACCAGCGCGAGATTCCGGTAATCCCGCCCTTAACCCTGGCCAATGGGAGAACCCTTGGTGAGCATGAGGGCCTCTGCTTCACTGTTTTTCCCCGTTGCGGGGGCCGTAGTTATGATGAATTCAACGAAGATCAGTGGCTGGAGATAGGACGTCTGCTTGGTCGCTGCCATGCAGTGGGGGCTATTCATCCTGCAAAAGAGAGGCTGCAGATGGTGCCGAACCATTCCACCCGTGAGCAGGTACGTTTTATTCTGGAGGGCGGAGTCATTGGCCAAGCGGAGACGGCTGCCCGATTTTCCTCCCTGTGCGAGGAACTCATTGCTGAAATTACTCCCCTGTTCAAGGGGATGACCCTGAGTAGAATTCACGGGGACTGTCATTTTTCCAATATCATCCATCGCCCTGGAGAGTCCTTTTTTCTCATTGATTTTGACGACATGTGCATGGGACTGCCGGTCCAGGACCTGTGGATGCTCCTTCCCGGAGTTCCTGAGGAATCGCTCCTCGAAATTGACCTCTTTCTCGAGGGCTATGAGACCTTCCATCATTTCGATCGCCGCAGCTTTCGCCTTATTGAGCCCCTGCGTGCCATGCGTTTCCTGCATTATATTGCCTGGCTGACCTATCAGTATCTGGCTGACGGTACTGCCCCCATTGTTCCCGGCTTTGGGTCGGCGGAATATTGGCAGGCTGAGATAGGTGATCTGGCAGATCAGCTTGAACGGATCAGAAAGGGAACGGGAAGTTTTGGTAACATGATGTAACATGTTGAAACTGAGTCGAAATACTGGGGGAAAAGATTAAGGTGCTGCAGGCCGTAGGGCTTTGGTCTTTCCCTTCAGGGTAAGGTAACAGTCCGGGATCGATATAAGGAGAGATTTTCATGGAGACAAAAGAAGAATTACTCTGTTATTGCTTTTCCCACAGCCGCGAAGATATTGAGCAGGATATCAGAAAAAATGGCAGGTCCACCATCATGGAAGAGATCATATCCTCTTCTCGCGCCGGCAGGTGTCACTGCAAGGATTTAAATCCAAAGGGGAAATGATGTCTGGCTGATGTTCGCCGGGCGGTGAACGAGATACTTGGGGTACCGATTCCCATCTCTTGAGAAAAATAATTGGATGCTCATGATTGGAAAACGAAAAAAAATCCTCTTTCTCTGTACTGGCAACTCCTGTCGCAGTCAGATGGCCGAGGGCTGGGCTCGCCACCTCCATGGTGAGCGGATTGATGTCTGGTCTGCGGGCATAGAGGTGCATGGCCTGAATCCCATGGCGGTCAGGGTCATGCAGGAAGCGGGAGTGGATATCAGCAAGCACTGGTCAAAACATGTGGATGAGCTGGCGGGCCAGGATTTTGATCTGGTGATCACCGTCTGCGGTCATGCGGATGAGAATTGTCCTCTGTTTCCAGGGACCACGAAAGTCATTCATCACGGCTTTGATGATCCCCCGCAACTGGCCAAAGATGCCAGCAGTGAGGAAGCTAAGTTGGCCTGTTATCGACGAGTTTGTCTGGAGATACGAGATTTCATAAAAAATCTGGACCAGTTGTGCTAGATGCTTCTCCCTGGCATTCCCGGGAGCTATGGGGTACAAAAAAAGGTGATAATTCGATCAATTTTTTCAGGGAGAACTCTGATGGGAAGAAACCTGTTGCTTTTGTTTCTGCTCCTGCTTTCCAGCTGTGCGCAGTTAGGCGGCGAGAGTGAACGCTTTCTGGTCAATAGTGATGGAACGGTACTCGATACGGAAAGTGGGCTCATGTGGGCTGCTGCTGATAACGGCCAGGGGCTGACTTGGGCGGAGGCACAGGAATACTGCAACTCCTATAGAGGCGGCGGCTACCACGATTGGCGGTTGCCCAAAAAAATAGAGCTCGATGCCCTTTTTAAGGCCGGGATTCGGACGGACAAAGGATCGATCACTATTCGCGAAAACTGGGTATGGGCAGCTGAAACCGATGACAGTAAGGGTGCCTACTGCAGTTTTAAAATGGGTGGTTGTGACTGGGTGGAACAGGTTGTTTCTTTCGCCCTGCGTGCCCTTCCCGTGCGTGATACCCGGCTGCCGGCATCGGCTTCCCCACCATCTTCCGTTCAAGGTCAATCGCCGCAACAACGACTGCAGGTCCTTGATCTACTTCATAAGCAACAGCTTATCACTCAGGAAGAATATGAGCGGAAAAAGACTGTAATCCTTGATGCGCTCTGATTCTCCCCATTCATTCCCCTGTCGAATTCTGTCAGCACGGCCAAGTGATGTGGACAGGGGGGTGCACGACCTGAGCAGGGATATGGATCCGAATCTGGTCTATGTTTTCCTTGATAAACTGCAACGGTATGCGGCCAAACCGGATCGGGCGCTTTTCTTTGCCGAATCCGCCGGTAAAATAATCGGCTTTGCCACCATCATCGAGCGGGCCGAAGTCCCGCTAACCATGGCTGAGACTGCTGCCAATCTTCTCCAAGAGTATGCCTGCGGCACCGGGCTCATGGTCCTCCCTGAATACCGCCGCCGGGGTGTTGCCCGTATCCTTGTTCAACGCTGGGAAGAGTGGGCTCAAGCCTGTGGTCGACAGGGGGTCTGGATCGTGACCCGGCAGATGGCGGAGTGGTATCAGCGCTATTTTCACTACGTTGTCCTGGGAACCACCGTCCGTCATGGAGTGGAAAAAACAGTGCTGGCAGGGAGTCTTGTTCAGGCATCTGCCCCTTGAACCCCGGGCGTTATCTGCTGTCAGAGAGATGGGCATGAGCCAGTGCTTCGCTGATGTGATCGCAAAAAATCTCTGCCACTCCCTCCATCATTCCCAGGCCATGATCTATGGCCTGGAGGGAAATTCCTGCCCTGGACAATTGCGACTGCCATGAATCAGGACCGGACCCGGTCAACTCTCGCTCAAAATGTCTGCCTGCTACGAGCATGAAGGGAAGTAGACAGGCAGAGTCAAAGCCGGCATCTTTGACCTGTTGGATCATTTCTGCTGGAGTTGGGTAGCCCTTGAGCAGGGCCATAAATATATGATTGCCAAAACGTTTACGGAGAAAATGATCCAAGGCAAAATATCCGCTCCATGCCGGATGACTGGTTCCATGGCCAGCAATAATCAGGGCTCGGTTCTTGTGCGCATGGGCAATGTTGTCCAGGCAGGGACAGAGTTTTTCATAATCAAGAGGGGAGCTGAGCAGGGGCATACCCAGGGAAACGGTGAGGGGACAGCGGTGTCCTATCTTGACAAGTTTATGAAATTCGTGACCAGGCCACAGGTGTGCGGACTGGAGTATTGCGTACTTGTGTCCCTGTTCACTGAGTTGTTGAAGGACAAACTCTGGGGCAGGGTGCCCTAACGCATTAGTGCCTTTTCTTTCTGCGGTGATGGCTCGAGAAGAAAAGCTCCACAAAACTTCGTGTTCGGGAAAACGGTTCCGGATCAATGTATCGAGAAAAGAATAGGTGCTCAGGGCTCTGGAGGTTGTGCCAAATGCAGTTATGACAATGGGAATGTTCATGAAATAGTACCAATGACTGTGGGAAGAAAAGTTATTTTTACTACTATATGTAGTGGTTCAGAAAAAGAAAGTAACACTTTGTGGCTGGTAATGGAAAAAATAAATGAAACCATTGAAAAAGAGGCGATAATTAGTTGACATGGAAGATCAAATAAGATAGTACAAGAAATTGAAGTAAAAAAATTTGTACGAGAGAGAAATCTGTACCGAACAGATAGACATGCAATACTGAAGAGTTTAAGCTGTGTTAATCTATTATTCAAAAGTCTTTATAGCAGCTTGGACGTTGGCCCGACTTTTCAGGAGGGTCGGGTAGGAACAATCAAAGAGGATGGAGGAAACACTATGGTGAAAAAAATTTCCATGTTGGCCCTTGCCGGGCTGATCGCATTGCCTGCAGTTGCATCTGCAAGTGGTGGAGCAAATGCCACTGATCTGGAACGAAAAATTGAAGAGTTGAGCCAGCAGCTGGACCAGCTGAAAGCTCAGATGGCAGAGAAAGGTGAGGGCGTGAGCCAGTCAGATTTTGCTGCCCTGTCTGATACCGTTGGTGGTATGGAAGAGCGTTCCGATAGCTGGGATCTGGCTGCCCGTATCAAATTCTACGGTGATTTTCGGGCCCGTATGGACTACTACAGCGCCGATGGTGTCTCTGGGCAGAGTTACGACAACGATACCCTCTGGACCAATCGTTTTCGTCTGAATATGCGCGTCAAGGCCACAGAAAATGTCGAGGTCAAGGCCCGTCTTGCCATGTACAAGGCTTGGGGTATGCAAACCACACCTGATGGACTTGGTGCCGGCTATCCGATGTGGGATGGTAACATGACCCGTCAGCCAGCAGACAGTGCCCTGCGCGTTGATCGTGCCTTTGTAAACTGGAATAACATCGGTGGCGTTCCGCTCTGGTTCTCTGTTGGTCGTCGTCCCACCACTGATGGTCCTCCAGCTCAGGTCCGTATGGGAACCGATGAACGTATGGCAACTCCCACCGCCTTCATGGACTGGCCATTTGATGGTATCTCTGCGGGTTATGCCTATCGTTGGGGAATGGAGGCCATGGGAACCGGCCGTATTCGTTTCTGTTACGGACGTGGTTTTGAGGATGGCTTAGAGGCCGAGGATGGTACTGAGGGATATCTGAGCGATACGGATTTTGCCGGTTTAAGCTGGGATGTTATGAAAAAGGGAGATCGTTTCCTGACCCTCCAGTCTTTCATGGCTTTCAATATCTTTAACTATCCTACCTTTGAGAGTGACTTAGTCAATGCCTTCGCCCCGGCTATGTTTGGTACGCAGACTCAGATAGGTAATATCATGCACTCCTCTGGTGTATACCAGGATAAAATTGGTGATGTTAACTTCTTTGGTGCCGTTGGCTGGTCTCAGTCCAATCCCAATGACAATGGTATGTTCAACGATCCCATTGCCATGATGATGGGTACCGCTGGTGCCAATACCGATGATGAAAACGGCTACTCTGTTTATCTTGGTGCCCGTTATGACATTGATTCCATTGGCCTGAAACTTGGTGCTGAGTGGAACTACGGTTCAGAGTACTGGATTGGCCTGACTCCCGGCCATGACGACATGTACCAGGCCAAACTCGCTGCCCGTGGTAACGTCTTTGAGGTATACGGAATCTATGACCTGCCTTCCGGTGAGGCCATTTCCAAATACGCCAAGACCTTTGTCCGTTTCGGGTATCAGCGTTATGAGTATGACTACTCCGGTTCCATGGACTGGAATCTGCGGCCCTATGACCTTGGCGATGCCATGGACAAGCAGTACCTGCAGATGTTAGGTATGGATCCTGTTGAGAGTGCAGATCAGATTTATCTGACCTTTGAGGCATATTTCTAGGTCGATTTCTGCTTCAAACTCTGTAGTATTCCGGGGAAGGTTCCTTTTTGGGGACCTTCCCCTTTTTTTTATTGTTCATGATGCGAATATGGCAAATCATCTGCGAGACGACAGAGAAGGCGGCAGGATCATTATTTCCAGCCATCGCCAGGGAGGAGTCAGTCATTTTCCCTATAAATCCCTAAACCTCAGTTACGGAGTTGGAGATGATCCACAGTGTGTTGCTGAAAATCGTCAGCGACTCAAGACCCTCGGCCCCTTTGCCCATTTTCTTTCCGCCAGGCAGGTTCATGGTGATGCTATCTTTGTGGCCCAAGAGGTTTTCAGTGCAGATCTTGAGGTGGATGGCTATGATGCCCTGATGACAGAGAGAGCAGGCATCGGCTTGCTGATCCAGCAGGCCGATTGCCAGGCAGTGATGCTCTATGATCCCACACACCCGGCAATAGCGGCAGTCCATTGCGGTTGGCAGGGCAGTGTCCGCAACATTCTTGGAAAAACAGTGCAGGCCATGCATGACTGGTATGATACGCCAGCGTCAGTAATAAAGGCCTACATCAGTCCCTCCCTCGGCCCCTGTTGTGCAGAGTTCGTCAATCACGCCCGGGAATTGCCTCCCGCCTTTCTTGCCTTTCAAGAGCGAAAGAATTATTTTAACTTCTGGGAGATCTCGAGAATACAACTGCTGCAGGCAGGTCTTGATGCGGCACATATCAGACTAGCTGGCCAGTGTACCTCATGCTCAGCAGATCATTTTTCCTATCGCCGTGCCTGCCGCCAGGGCGACGGACGGACGGGGCGCTGTGCCACAGTGATTGGGCTGGTAAAAGATCGGTATGGAGGAACCGCAGGTTGAGGTAGGTGGTGTGCGGGTGCCTTTTTTGAATTACCACTCTCCACTCAAAATTTTGCACTGTTACAATGATTATGCGCCTTCTCGTTGTTGAAGATGATAAGAAAATAGCTGCTTTTCTGGAAAAGGGCCTGCAGGAAGCCGGATTTAGCGTCGATGTCTGTTACGACGGTCTTACTGGCCTCTCTCTTGCCTTGACTGAGCCCTATGAGGCTGCAGTGGTTGATATTATGTTGCCCGGTCTCAATGGTTTGAGTCTGATTGAGCGTATTCGGGGACGGGGAATCGAGATGCCTGTCCTCATTCTCAGTGCCCGCCAGTCTGTGGATGATCGCATTGAAGGGTTACAGCGCGGAGGGGATGACTACATGGTCAAGCCCTTTTCTTTTAACGAACTGCTGGCCCGTGTTCAGGCCCTGCTGCGAAGGGGGCAGAAGTGTGGCGACTCTGGAAAACTCATCGTCGGGGAGCTGCAGCTCGATCTCCTTAAACGTGAAGTGAGACGCCAGGGAGGAAAGATTGAACTTCCGGCCAAGGAGTATGCCCTTCTGGAGCTGTTGATGCGTAATCCTGGGCGAGTTCTTTCCAAGACATCCATCTTGGAGCGGATCTATGAGTACAACTTCGATCCCCAGACCAATGTAGTCGATGTCCTTGTCTGTCGTCTGCGCAACCGGATAGATAAGGAGTATAGTGTCAAGCTCATCCATACTGTCAGAGGCATGGGCTATGTCCTTCGCACTGAATAAACGACTGCGGCAAGGTCTCAGGCCAGGTCGCCTCCTCCTTTTTTTCCTTATTCTCTGGCTGCTGTGTGCCCTTTTTCTCTTTTTTCATCTCCAGTTCCTCAAAAATCAAATCCAGAAATTAGAGGTGCAGCGTTTGGAGCTGGGACTCGATACCTATTTGCGGCGAAGCGCACTCAATTCCGGCGGAAAGTTTGTCCTGGAGAGTGAACCTCCCCGGGAGGTGGATTTTATCCGTCTTGTCAGGGGACGGGAGCAACTTCTTCTCACTGGCAACACGACGATGAATTTCACAGGGCTGGTGGATCTGGATCCATATACTCATGGAGTTTGGATAGATCTTTTCCAGCCAGAAAATTCCGGGACCTGGATTCTGGTATCCAGGAAGATGAGTGGAGGAGTTGTTCAAGCCGGCAATGATGATAGGAGTGCTGGAATTGCCATCTATAAGAGAGCGGTGTCTGTCTCTTTTTGGAGTTTTTGCCTGGCCTCTGTCCCTGCTCTTTTCTTTTCTCTTTTTTTTACCTCCCTCATCAGGAAACCGTTGCAGGAACTCCAGGATGATATAGAAAGGACCTTGCAGCAAAGGTCGCTGCCGTTCCCTGACCGTCGTCCCAAGGATGCTGAACTGGCGCCCCTGTATCAACAGTTGGGGCGTGTATTTCAGCAAAATCGCCAATTAATCAACGAGATGCAGTCTTCTCTGGACAATGTTGCCCACGATCTGAGAACACCGATGAGCAGGCTGCGGGCCGTGGCGGAGTATGCCCTGCAGTCAGAAAAGAGTGAACCAGAACTGTATCGCAACGCCCTTTCCGACTGCCTGGAAGAATCGGAACGGGTCATGTCCATGCTCAAGGTTATGATGAGTGTAGCCGAGGCAGAGGCCGGCACCATGCGTCTGGAATTGGAAAAATTGGATCTCACCAAAACTCTGGAGGATGTGATAGGCCTCTATCAGTATGTTGCTGAAGAAGAGCAGATAACTGTTTCCTGTGCAGGAGAAAAGGGGCTGTTTGTTCATGCTGACCAGACCCGTCTTTGTCAGGTCTGGGCCAATCTTCTTGATAATGGCATAAAATATGGGCATGAATCAGGAACAGTGAGGATTTGCGTAGAGAAAAAAGAGAAATCAGCCATAGTCCGTTTTTATGACGACGGTATGGGAATTTCGGAGACAGAGATCAATCGCATCTGGGATCGACTCTATCGGGGGGATCGCAGTCGCAGTCGTCAGGGACTGGGGCTGGGCTTGAATTATGTCAAGGCCGTGGTCGAAGCCCATGGAGGGGAGGTTCAGGTGAAGAGTAAAATTCGGGAGGGATCCTGCTTTATTGTCCGTTTGCCCCTGCTGGCCAGTTGAAGAGAGATCCTTTATGGCGAGCCGCCTGCTGCTTTCGAGAAGTCCTAACTGGACGAATAGAAGGCACTTTTGCACAGGTAAAGAGCGGTTGTTTGCCTGTTAGTGGCCGTTACCTGAATAATTACGGGCCCAAAAGAGCCGTTATGGAGCTTTTAAAGGTTGAAATCACAGAGCAGCGGCGCATGATCGGAGAGGCAAATGTTGGGGATGGAAAAATTTGAGGCGATGAGTTCCGGACTGTGGAGGATGAAATCCAGGTGACGTTTCGGGGCATGGCTGGGATGTGATGGCTGGCTCGTGAGATTGGCGTTGCACAGTCTGGACGCGGCCATAAAAAGCTGGAGTTCGCGATTCCCGCCAAAGGCGTTGAAGTCCCCAGCCACGATCACTGGTTTTGTGGAGTGGGAAAGGATGCGGTGGAGGTGCTCGAGCTGTTGCTGCCTGTGTTTGAATTTCAGGGAGAGGTGGACGATAAAAATACAGACTTCATCAAGTTCTACTTCGATAACCAGGCGTTTGACCCCCTCATTAAAATAATGAAAGTGGGAACTGTTGATGGTCTGATTGGTGAGGAGGGCATTGCTCTGTTTATTGAGGACGGGGATTCGTTTGGCCAGTGAGTTGTTCCCATACTTGGTTTCCACCACATGAAAGTGGTTCAGATCTCTGGCAATGGCCTCAGCCTGACAACATCTTCCGCAACGATAAGAGCCTGAATCAACTTCAATAAGACCAATGATATCCGGTTTAACAGAGCGGATAAAGGCAGTGATCTGTTCCAGGGTGCTCCCGGTCTGTTTAAAAAAACCGGTGAAGGGAAGGGGGAGGTGGTATCTCTTTCCGTGACCTGTGCCATACCGTATATTGTAGAGTAAAAATCGCATGCGGCCATGATAGCTGTTTCTGCACCGCTTTGCAATCATGCCTTTTTCCAGGATATATTATCTGCGCGACCAGGCATGTGTCAGAGTAGTGGTCCCGAAGAGGCGTTTGCCCCTGTTTCGGCGAGGACAAGCCTTTTACTGAATCTCTGACTTCTGCTCTCTGAGCAGGCGGATCACATGCCGAGCGGACCTTTCTTGGCCAAGAAGATGGGGGGCTGGTGAACTCTTAGCTTTTTTCTCTATATCTCATATGGTACAGTGCCACTTCACTGGTAAAAGAGAATGAGACAGATTTAATCAGACAGGAAAAATCATGACCACAATACATATCGGATCGAGAAAGAGTAAACTAGCCATGTGGCAGACAGAGACCGTTGCTGCCCTTCTGGAAAAGAGCGGTTTAGAGACGGTGATCAGCTCCATGGAGACCAAGGGCGATAAGATTCTTGATGTTTCCATCGCCAAGATCGGCAGTAAAGGCGTTTTCACCGAAGAGCTTGAAGAGCAATTGGCCGGTGGAGCCACCGATATAGCTGTTCACAGCGCCAAAGATATGCAGTCCATCCTGCCTCCGGGGTTTGGCCTCATCGCTTTCACTGACCGGGAAAAAGTCAATGATGTCCTCCTGTCCCTGGACAAGTCCATAGACATAGAAGACCAAAGTCGTAAAATTCGGGTCGGCACTTCCTCGGTACGGCGTATTGCCCTCCTCAAACACTACTATCCCCATGTTGAGACCGTAGATATGCGTGGAAACCTGCAGACCAGGATCAGGAAAATGGAGGAAGGTACCTGCGATGCCCTTATTCTTGCCTATGCCGGGGTCAAACGGATGGAATATGAGGACATGATTATCAAGGTGTTTTCAGAGGAGGAGTTCATTCCCCCAGTGGGCCAGGGGTGTATTGCCATCGAGGCGGCAGAGAGTCTGGATGCCGAAAAACAGGAGCTGATTCGGACCTGTCTCAATAATCCGGATTCTGAAGACTGCCTGCTTGCTGAACGTGCTTACCTGCGAACCATGGAAGGAGGCTGCTCCATCCCTGCCTTTGCCCTGGCTATTCTTGATGGACAGCAACTTGTCCTGCGTGGGGGCCTGGCCAGCCTTGATGGTAAAACGATTCTGGTGCAGACAGAAAAAGGTTCCAGAGCTGATGCCGATGAATTGGGACAGCGTCTGGGGAAATATATTTTGAATAACGGTGGACGCGAGATATTGGCGCAGGTGCGACGTATCCAGGGATGAGCCAGAGCATGTCGCACCCGCTTGAATGGCTGTTTTCTGTTTGTGGCGGCATTGCCTTACAAAAATCTTTATGCGAGGAGGCCTTATCTGATGAAAGGGTTTTTCAGAGGAGCAACTTCTATTTCCCGTATTTGCCTGATGATCCTGATACTCAGCAGCTTGGCTGGCTGTGCTCCGCAAGCGCTACTCAGACAGCAATTTTCGCTACCTGCAGCAGTGACGGTTGCAGAGCTTTCTCCCGGACTCGCTGTCTTCTACCTTGATAAATTCTATCGTAGGGTTGGAGAGATGCCCACTCTTTTAGAGGCACAGTCCCAGGGAAGGCCTGGTAAACCTATCAGCCAGCTCAATCATCAGTTTTCCCCTGGCGGACTGGTTTTTGATTCCGGTGCGGCCAAAGGGGTCGGCATGCTGCTGGCCGGTTGTCTCCATCTTGCCAAACCCGGCGAGTACCGATTTCAGGCTCTGGCCAATGACGGCATAGAGTTTTCCCTTGGTGGCAACCTCTTATTTGAGGATCCCCTCGTCCACAGTGACAGATTGTCCCCTGTGGGGATTGCTGATGTTGGCGCAGGTGGCTGGTATCCGATCCTTATTCGCTATTTTCAACGTAAGGGGTCAGCCACCTTGAAACTCTACTGGCAGCCTCCCGGGGCCACGGAATTTTCCATTATTCCTCCAGAAATATACGCTCACCAAGAGACAGGAGAATAGGTGGCGCTGACATTATTTGCGGCATATTCCTTTTAAATAGTCCAACCACTGCTCGAACCCTTGGCCGCTGGTGGCAGAAAGGTCCATGACCAGCAATTTGGGGTTCAGCTGCAAGGCCTCGGCCCTGGCCTCCTCAACCGGGAAGTCAAAGTAGGGAAGGAGATCGGTCTTGGAAATAATGAAGACCTGGGAGCTGATAAAGGCCTTGGGGTATTTTGCCGGTTTGTCCGGTCCTTCCGGGACCGAAACCAGGACTATGCGGTGATGTTCTCCCAAGTCAAAGGTGGCCGGGCAGACCAGGTTGCCCACGTTTTCAATAACGAGGAGGTCGAGTTGGTCTCCGCCCGGTTCTTTCTCCAGGAGATGCAGCCCTTTGTGGACCAGGGCTGCGTCCAGGTGACAGGCCCCGCCGGTGGTGAGCTGGATCACGGGGACTCCCTTGGCCCGAATGCGTGCGGCATCCCTGTCTGTTTCGATATCTCCCTCTATGACACCGATTCTGAGGCTGTCTCCAATGGCTTCAATGGTCTTTTCCAGGAGCGTCGTTTTTCCCGAACCAGGGCTGGAAATCATGTTGATGGCTACTGCCCCCATCTTTTCAATATGGGCCCTGTTTTTTTCTGCCATGGCCGTGTTGGCAGCAAGCAGGCTCTGGTGGACTTCAATCACCTTTGCATCGTGGGAATGGTCATGGGAATGGTCGTGGGAGTGGCCGTGGTTCAAATCACAGCCGCATGAATCGCACATAAATACACCTTGTTTAAAAAAATATGGCAGCCGAGGCGGCCTGTTAGCAGAAATCGAATTAGCATAGGTTGCCCTTAAATGGGCAATCCTCCATTGTACCGTTTTGTTTCCCTTGCATTTCCTTTGCGCATCAGGGAGAGGATTGACTCTCAGTGAAAAGCAACTGTTATTCCATCTGAACCTGACGCAGGATTATATCATCCCCCCCTTCCGGATAGAGAAGGGTTTCGGAGCAGGCCGGACAGGCCTGTGGTTTCGATTCTTCCTCTATTTTGGCGTCACAGCCACTGCAGCGGTAGATGACGGGGGAACTGACTATCTCCAGTCTGGCGCCCCGGGTCAATGGGTTTTCTTGAGAGAGGATATCAAAGCCGAATTGAAATGAGTCCATGACCACCCCGGAAAGGGGGCCGATATCCATACACACGCTGATGACCTTTGTCTTATTGTGCTCTCGGGCCAGATCGTGAAGCTGGTTGAGGAGGCCCTGAACCAGTGACATCTCATGCATGACAGCGTTTCTCCCTTTTGATCATCTGTGGATCTATGGTGTGGCCCAGTCCCTTAAGTCGTTGGACGAGAAGATCGCCAATTTTTCCAATTTGTGCTGCCACTGAAGCAGACATTTCAAGTCCGGTTGCCAGGCTTTCCGGGACTACACAGAAAAATTCCACGGTTTCAGGACTGATGTCGCGCAGCTTACAGATATCAAGTATGTCTAAAATTCCCAATTGATGGGGTGACATTCGGCTCTGCATGGAGCCATTTCTGGCCTCATCGGCCGTGAAGGTATAGAGACTGCCGGGAGCTGCACCCTTGAGGTTGACCACATCAACCACAAACACCGGGTCATGGGTTTCAATAAAGGGTGCCATGTAGATGCCTGCTGTTCCTCCGTCAAGGATAGTGACGGAATCGGGAAAACGGTACTGTGCCTCAAGATAACGGGTAACATGGATTCCAAAGCTCTCGTCAGAAAGGAGCAGATTGCCGATTCCGAGAATTCCAGTCTTTTTGTTTTCGTTGTCCATTCTGGCTCCTTAACAGATTCTGGGCAGAGGTTCTCCATGCAGGGGAGTGATGATTCTGGAACCACCTATGCCTGTTCGGAGGACAACCTGGCCTGCTGTTCCTGTCTTCAGGCTGCCGATAATAGCACTTTCTTTTCCCACGGAAGTGGACCGCATCAGGCTTAGCGTTTCCTCTGCCTGCTCGGGAGCAACAATAACAAGGCACTTTCCTTCATTGGCCAGGTAAAGTGGATCCAGGCCCATGATCTCGCAGGCAGCACGTACCCCTTTGTGTACCGGGATGGCTGTTTCCTCAATTTCGGCCATGAGGCGAGCGGCTGCGGCAATTTCATTCAGTGAAGTGGCCACCCCGCCTCGAGTCGGATCACGGAGGGTATGCAGGCTGCCGGGGGGAAGGCCGTCAAGGAGGAGGGCCACCAGTTCATGAAGGGAGGCTGAATCACTGGCAAGGTCTCCATCGAGGCTGATCCCGGCGCGACGGGTCATGATGGTGATCCCATGGTCTGCCATGGAACCGGAGAGGATAATAACATCGCCTGCCCGAGCCATGGTGGAGGAGATGTTGACCTTCTCTGCGATAATCCCGATGCCGGAAGTGTTAATGAAAATTTTATCGGCTTTCCCTCTGGGAACGACTTTGGTGTCGCCGGTGACAATGGGGACCCCGGATTCTTTGCAGGCAGTTCCAATGGAGACGATGACACGTTCAAGATCATCCAGATCCAGTCCCTCTTCCAGGATCAGTGCCAGGCTGAGACAGAGAGGGCGGGCGCCACGCATGGCCAGATCATTGATGGTACCATGAACGGCCAGGGTACCGATATCTCCGCCCGGAAAAAAGATCGGATCAACGACATAACTGTCTGTACTAAAGGCCAGCTTTCCTGGATGGTTGTCAAGTACGGCACTGTCTTCCAGAGAGGCGAGGACGGCATTATCCAGGTGCTTGAGGAAAAGTCCGGAAATCAACTCCTGGCTGGCAATGCCACCACTGCCATGATCAAGGAGAATACTGTTTTTAGGGTTCATTGTCTTACACACCATTCCACAAATATATTATTTTAAACCGCAAACCGCCATCATCCGTATTTATAAAAAGCGGCACAGGTTCCTTCACTGGAGACCATACAGGGGCCTACTGGGTTGCCGGGGGTGCAACGGCTGCCGAATAGAGGACACTGGGGAGGACGTTCCTTGCCTTTGAGGATTTCTCCGCAACGGCAGCCAGGGGGTTCTGCTGCGGGTATCAGCTTGATATCTAATCTTTTTTCAGCATCAAAGTGGCAGCAGCTTTCGCGAATGGCCAGGCCACTGAGCGGAATTGTGCCCAGGCCGCGCCATTCCATATCAACGGGCTCAAAAATTTTATTGACCATCTGCTGAGCCCTCTCATTTCCTTCCCAGCTTACAGCTCGAGTATAGGCATTTTCCACTCGGGCTTCTCCCTGGCTCACCTGTCTGGCGAGCATGATCAGGGCCTGGAGAATGTCTGCCGGTTCAAAGCCCGCGACGACGCAGGCCAGATTGTATTTTTCCACCAGGGGTTGGTAGGCTCTAGCCCCGATAATAGTACTCACATGGCCAGGGCAGAGGAGTCCGTCAATCTGCAGCTCAGGATCGTTGAGGAGGGAGATGAGCGGAGGGGGCATGACCTTGTGGGTGGAAAAGACAGCGAAGTTGTCAACACCGCTGTTTTGGGCAGCCATGATGGTTGCTGCGATTCCTGGGGTGGTGGTCTCAAAACCGACACCAAGAAAAATTACCAACTCTTGAGGGTGTTTTTTGGCAAGTTCGAGGCTGTCCATGGGGGAGTAGACAATGTCCACTTTAGCCCCATGGGAAGAGGCATGGGCCAGGGACAGGCCGCTGCTGCCCGGGACTCGAAACAGGTCGCCAAAGAGGGCGATTCGTACCTGGGGTCGTTCGGCCATGTCCAGGATGGCATCAATGTGGGATGCGGAGGTGACGCAGACAGGACAACCAGGGCCGGAGATTAATTCCAGTCCGTCAGGAAGAAGCGATCGGAGACCATTACGAAAAATGGCCATGGTATGAGTGCCGCAAACCTCCATCACCCGCAAAGGTCTGGTCACGGAGTGCCGCAGTTCCTTAAGGAGAGGTTTGGCCAGATCTTGATCTCGGAATTCATCGAGATATTTCATGATCTGTCGTCCCCATTCTCCACAGCGAGTACATTTTCGGCAAGTTCCCGGAGGAGACGAAGATTGGTCTCTGCCTCTTGCGGGTCCAGGGTGTGGATAGCAAATCCGGCATGGATAATAAGATAGTCACCAAGAACAGGCCAGTGGTCTACGACATCAAGGCGGGTTTTTTTTCTGATGCCGTCAGCATCGACCACAGCGATCTGGTCGGAGAAGAAATCATCGGGACTGCCCTGGATTTCAATAACTTTCATGGGTACTGCCAGACACATGGCGTAAACCTCCAATAATTACCTGTCCCAGAGAGATGCCGCCATCATTGACCGGGATCTTTTCCCCGGTATGGACAGTGAAGTCTTCCTGTTTCAGAAGAATAAAAAGACCTTCAAGTAGAAGTCTGTTCTGCATGCAGCCACCGGTAAGGACGATCCTGCTTATCCCTGTTTCTTCCGCAAGCTGGCGCAGGCAAAAAGACAGGCTTTGAATGAGGCAGAGGTGAAATTCAAGGGCAATGTCTGCCGGATTTCTCCTCGCTGCCATTTGCTCCAGCACGAGTTGGATCAGCCCGGTCTGCTGGAGCACCAGGCGATTGTCAATCAGTTCGATCTCAGGCTTCCAGGAACACCGGCCAAGAAGCCCGTTCAGGGGACGTTTGCCCTTTGCCTGAGTGGCCAAGGCTTCCAGTTCCATGGCGGCCTGACCTTCATAGTCTGCCTCCAGACAGATGCCGAGGAGGGCTGCGATGCCATCAAAGAGGCGACCGCAACTGGAGGTAAGAGGGCAGTTGAATCCCTGGCTCATCATCTGGTATAGGGTCTCTCGTTTTTTCTCCTCGACCTTCTCCAGTCCCTGGGGCAGCTCACAGGTCACCATGCCCTGGCTCCCAAAGGCATGGTGGATGAGGGACAAGCCCATGCGCCATGGCGCCTGGGCTGCAGCATCTCCACCAGGAAGAAGCATAGGTGACAGGGAGCCGATACGTCTGTAGCCGAAACAATCCGCTTCCAGAATCTCTCCTCCCCACACTGTATTGTCGTCACCAAGTCCAGTTCCGTCAAGGACCAGAGCCAGAACTTTTTCCTGAATCCCATGTTCAACCAGGACTGCCGCTACGTGGGCGTGATGGTGTTGTACTGCATAGAGGGGGAGATCCAGGCTCTTGGCATAACGGCTGCTTAGGTAGTCGGGATGGAGGTCGCAGACCGCTGCAACAGGTTCTACCTGGAGGAGCCTTTTGAAGTGAGAGATACTCTCCTTGTAAAAATCCAGTGATTCCAGGTTGAAAAGGTCTCCAATGTGTTGACTGAGAAAGGCATCTTGATCTCGGGTCAGACAGAAGGTGGATTTGAGTCCGCTGCCGCAGGCCAGAAGCGGTGGTAAGGGCCAGGGAAGGGGTGTTGCTGCCGGGACATAACCACGGGCTCGACGCAGGAGTTGAGGTCCTCTGGGGGTGATTCTTGCCACAGAATCATCAACCCGGGTGACGATCTCCCTGTTGTGGAGAAGAAAACAGTCGGCAATCCCGGAAAGGCCAGCTACGGCAGCATCATTGGCGGTGAATATTGGGGCTCCACTCATGTTGCCGCTGGTCATGACCAGGGTCTGAGGACATTCTTTCTCCTGGAAGAGAAGCTGATGGAGAGGGGTATAAGGAAGCATAACCCCGATTTCATCAATCCCGGGGGTGAGGTTCGCAACCAGTTGTCCCTTCTTGCGGGGAAGGAGGACTATGGGGCGCTCTGCTCCTGAGAGGAGGCTGACCGCCTCAGGGTTCAGGTGACAGATCCTCTCTGCCTCTGCCATGTTTGCAGCCATCACAGCCAGGGGTTTTGATTTTCGTCCCTTGCGTTGTCGCAGTCTCTCTATTGCCTGCTCCAAGTCTGCAGCAGCGGTGAGATGAAATCCACCCAGCCCTCTGAGGGCCACAATCTTGCCCTGTCTCAAGGCCTGAGCTGCTTCTCCCAGGGGAGAAGAGACAGGAACTCGGGTGCCACGGTTATCATGCCAGGAAACCTGGGGTCCGCAGTCCGGACAGGCGTTGGGCTGGGCATGGAATCGACGGTCTTCCGGATTTTCATATTCCTCTCTGCAGGCAGAGCAGAAGGGGAAGTGGCGCATGGAGGTACTGGGACGGTCATAGGGGATAGATTCGACAATGGTGAGGCGCGGTCCACAGTTGGTGCAGTTGGTGAACGGGTATTCAAAACGCCTGTTGTTCGGGTCAAGAATATCCTGAAGACATTCCTGGCAGAGAGCAATGTCGGCCGGGATGAGGGTCTTGCTGCTCTCTGTGCAGATGCTTGTGAGGATGGAAAACCCGGTGATTTTCTTCAGGGCGGGCAAGGGGCGCTGCTGTAAGGAAGTGATGTGGGCCAGTGGCGGTGGTGCAGAAGAGAGTCTATCGGTGAAGCCTTGAATGGAATGTTGTTCTCCTTGTGCCTCGATGACCACGCCTTGGTCTGTATTGACAATGGTACCGCTAAGGGCAAACTGTTTTGCCAGACGATAGACGAAGGGACGAAAACCAACACCCTGGACCGTGCCCAGTACGATGATTTCCACCCTGACGGGGTTGGAAAAATTCTTCATTTAGGGTGGTTACAAATTCTCAGTCATTGAGGCCAACTTTTTTAGGCCTCATTTCTTCAAAGGTGCATGCCTCACATATGCGTTTGTTATTGAGCCATCGTCAGCTTCGGCCTGTAAGGGTTTTATCCCCCATCCTTCTCTTTACATTTATTTCCGCTGACAATGGGAAGCAATTAATCCTTCCGTTGTCTTCAGGTCATTCCAGACTAGCATGTAGGCATGGGTAAAGGCAAAGAGAATAAAGTACCACATCAGCAGATGATGAATAGAGCGACCCTGCTGCTGAGAAATGAAGAGGATTCCATGAAGACATAAGCTGCCATGGAGGAGATGTCCGTTGCTATTCCGGAAATAGCAACCAATACGGCAATGGCCAGCACCATGACCGGTGAGGCGGTAAACTCTGCCAAGAATTCCTCCACCAAGGTCAACAACCTTGGCAAGGCGGCCCGTGAAATCAGTAAGGTCATCAACAGCGTCAATGAAATTGTCTCCGCCATTGCCGTAGCAGTGGAAGAAAGCAAGCACACCACGCAGCATAGCAAATTTTTACTTGCCGCGCTGCAACGACTCCCTTGTTCTGGGGATCGGCTTTATCAGCATCCAGGGCAAAGGACTCATTGACTTGACCGACGAGCCTTCCAGAGAAAGCAGCCATTGAAAATGGCTGGTCGTTTACAAGGAGAATGACTGGCAAGTGGACTGAGTATCCACAGCCCTGTTTCCAAGACCTGAAAATCCGCTTACCAGGTAGAGTTACAGGACAAGAGCGGGAATGAAGAGGTCAGTCGTTTCCTGGAGCCTCACAGAGCTATCTTCTGAAGAAAAGGGAGTGGCGGCAGAGGAAGGAGTGGTTCAGGGGGGAGGTCGGAGGAAAAGAGTGGAGAGTTGTAATGAGAGGTGTGCTGGTCCTGTGGAAAGGGTAGCATAAATCGAGATGTATTCTTCTCCCTTTACCCTGGAGCCTACTTCTCTGCAGAGGTTGATTGCCTTATTTCTTGAGGCCGAACACCCCTTTCTTTTTTGATGTAAATGCCGGACGATATCGTTTTTTACCCCCTCCGCGACCTTTGGACGGAGAATGATCTCTCTCTGGTGGAGGGGGCGCATTTTTCAGAGAGGGAAGTTGGATATCGGCCAGGTTGCCGGTGATCGACTCTGAATACAGGTCACAGAACAGAGAGCAGGACTTGAAGTAGCTCTTTTTCTTCATCCATTTAGGCCAGGTATCATTTTCCTGGTGACGGAGAAATTGGGGCAGGTTGGAAAGCAGGACAACCATCTCCTGACGGGTAGAGCGACGTAAATTCAGCTGTACTCCCAGCTCCCTGTCGAGCTGCTCTCGGATGATTTTTGAAAATCGAAAGGCTGCTGCTCCTTTCAAATTTTGCTGAACCAGGTCAAAGCGGGCATTGGCCCAGGGGATGAGAAGAAAGGCGAGGAGAAAGTCGTTGGCCAGCCCTTGTTGTCCTGATTCTTTTGTCAGCAGTGCACTGCGGTCAATGACTTTCGCGAGAGCAGTCAGTTGTTCCCGGTAGGGGAGCTCTCCTGGTTGTGCGTTTTTGAACAGTGTCTTTTTGTAGAGTCCCAGAATATCAAAAAAGAGTTCGGATTCCAGGGCCAGGTCGAGCCATTCAGCAAAGGCCCCACTGTGCAGATCCTTGATGAATTCGTCGCGAATCCGCGAAGGCGGACAGAGGGTGAGCTTTTCATGATGGGAACAGATGGCCTGCCAACTTTCCGCGGCAATCTTGAAATGTAACCTGGCAGCATGACGGATGGCCCGCAGCATCCGTACCGGATCTCTGGTAATGCGCCGTTCCGGGTCGCCGACGATACGGATGATGGAATGGTCAAGGTCATCGATACCGCCAACATAATCAATAATGGTATTATTCTCGATCTCATAAAACAGGGAGTTGATGGTGAGATCTCGGCGTTGGGCATCTTCATCCAGGCTGCCGTAGGTATTGTTGGGGGCCAGTACTTCCTCGGGGCCGTCGATGTCATACTCGCTTAAGGAGCGCAGGGTAGAGAGCTCAATTTCTTTGCCATGGAAAAGAATCTGGACCAGGCGGAAGCGCCTGCCGATGGTGCGACTGTTGCGAAAGAGTTTACGGATCTGTCCGGGACGGGCGTTAGTGCTGATGTCAAAATCTTTGGGTGTCTTCCCCAGATAGAGGTCGCGGACTCCACCGCCCACCAGGTATCCGGCGTACCCATTGTCACGGAGGACACGCATCACATGCATGGCATCCCTGTCAATCATGTGATGACGAATGGGATGATCGTCAGGGGTGATGATGAGAGGTTCTTTGGAAAAGGTCATGGGCAGAAGGCGATCAGGAGGCAATCGGGTCGAAGCCCCGCCCTTCTTTATACACTGATTCCGCCTGGGTGACAAATTGTCGGAAAATCTCGGCTACGGGTAAGATCTCTTTCATCTTGTAGGTGTTGGCACCAGAAAAAAAGAGGCCATCGTCGAGCTTGCCGGCACGGGCGCTCAGCAGTCGTTCGCTGATGCAGTAGTGATGGTCACATTTCTTCAAACACTTGTGGAGGCATTTCTTGACCTTTGTATCCGCCCCTTGAGCCATGGAACTGACAAATTTGGTGTTGATCGCCCGGCCCGGCATGCCCACTGGAGAAGAGGTGATGACAATATCTTCCTTGGTGGCATTCAAATAGGCCTGTTTGAAATTGTCATCCACGTCGCATTCTTCACTGAGGACAAAACGGGAGGCGATTTGTATCCCGTCTGCCCCATACTTGTCCATCATCTCGGCCATTTCATAGCCGTTCGTAATTCCACCGGCAGCGATGAGGGGGACTTTGCTGATGATCTCACGAATGGGAGGAAAAATTTCACGCAAGGGACGATCGGTACCAAGATGGCCCCCAGCCTCACAGGATTCGACAATAATGGCCGCTGCGCCCATTTTTTCAGCAAGTTTGGCGATTCCGGGGGAGGAGACGATCATGACAACAGGAACATTGTGTTCACGTCCGATTTTGAAGATATCACGGGAAAAACCAGCTCCGGTGATGATCATGTCAATCCCTGATTCAATCGAAGTCATTACCAAGTTGTAAAAATCTTTCATGGCATACATAATATTGACTGCCACGATGCCGTCTGTCATGCTTTTGGCCTTAAGGATGTCTGCCCGCAGATCCTCAGTGGGCAGGGCTGATCCGCCAATGACCCCAATTCCACCACAGTCTGCAACCGGTGCCGCCAGTGCAGAGGTTGAAACACGAATGGACATTCCGCCCTGGATCAGGGGAATGCGTGCGGTGAAATTTGCAATTTTTAACTCTGGTAGCTTCATCTGGTTCCATACTCCTGTGTATATTCTTTTGAGCAATCCGTAATAATGCCCTGCTTGCCTCTATTTGTCAAGTAGTGATAGCGAGATACCAAGGGAATGGTACGGTCCTCTGTAATGGAAAAAACTAGGCAGAAGGGTGGATCAAAATACCCTCTTCGCATCTTGGTCTCCTGAATGCAAATAAAGACATTCAAATTGAGTTTGAGAAGCCCTGCCCTTCGCTTCTAGATTTCAAGATAATATAAATGTAAAATCGATTGGTTATATGTTGTCTGGGCAGGCGGTGACGAGATGGCAGGTAGTTTTTTGGAAGAAGGGAACAGGGATTGTGAAAGAAGGAGGAGAAAGAGAGAACCAGGCAGACAGGAGGGAAACTGTCTTCCTGGAAAAGGTGCGTTATTTTGCGAATGCCCCGACAGTGAGGGCCTTCTGCAGTTCTTCTACTGGACTGTAATCAAGGGGCTCAGACCAGCCGATGATCTTGGCCTTGGCTGCAGCCGGGTTGTCTTTTGTAATCTGTTTGAGAGCTGCAACAACTTTCTGGGTCAGGGCATCAGAAGTGGCACTTGTCTTTGTAAGAGGCCATTCAGGGTGGAGGGCAGTCGAACAGATAAAAGGGAAGTTCGCATAGTTTTGCTTATTGATGATCTTGAAGTCTTCCATGGTGATGGTACCGCTGGCTGCCATGCGTTCCAGGGTGTCGGTGCGGACAGTACCGGCTTGGACTGCTTCATTTTGGATGGCAAAAACAACATTGTCATGTTTGCCGCCGAATTCCATTTTGGCAAAATCCTGGAAAGGATCCAGGCCTGCGTCCTTGATGGTCTTATAGGCCATTTGCCATCCCCCAAAGGAGGATTTTTCGACGGCCATGAAGGTCTTGCCCTTGAGATCTTCCAGGCTATTGATACTGTCGTTGTAGGCAGAGGTGATGATAACTCCGCCGAAGGAATTCAGTGCCTGGTCTTGACGGGAGTTGATCCTGGTGGCTATGGCGTTTGCGCCAAACTTTATTTTTGCGGTGAAAAACATTGAGAAGTTTATGAGGAAAAAATCGACCGCATTGGCTTCAATGGCCGGATTGACTTTGGCAAAATTACGAGGCCCAATTTCAACACTTTTTCCAAGTTCAATGGTCAGGTATTCACCGGTGGCAGATCATTTTTTCAGGGCATTGGCAGGCCCATTTTTGGCGAGGACGCCTATTTTGATGCTGTCTGCCGCCTGGGCTGAAAAGTTGAGGAGGCAGAATACAACTGCAAAAAGAATTAAATGTCGTTTATTCATGGAATCTCTCCGGGATAGCTCAAGATTTTTTTGAGCTCCTGTTTGCTGCTTCGCAGGGTGCAGAAACGTTACAAAATGGAGCGCTTGCTATCATTAGGGTACCGTCTATAAAAACTCTTTGAGAAAAGTTGCTGAAAGTCAAGGTCTTACTCTGTGGTGAACGGTAAGGAGATTTGAAGCGTTGGCTTGGCACAAGGTTGTCCAGGGGAAAAGGGTGTGAAATTCCACTGAAGTGGCGAATTTTACACGATTTGCCCGCATCTGCTTGACATTTTCGGATAATTACGTTTAATTTTATCCTTTTTGGAATGTGTAAAATCCTGGAGGAACAGCAGTGAAGATAACGGCCCTGAACGGCTTTAAAGACATCGTGCCGGGTGAGGTGGAACTCTGGCAACGGGTGGAAACCGCAGCCCGGACAATTTTTTCGCGTTTCAGCTTCTCCGAAATCAGGATGCCTATATTAGAGAAGACCGAACTTTTTTCTCGTTCCATCGGTGAGAGCACCGATATTGTTGAAAAAGAGATGTATACCTTTGTCGACAAACAGATCACCATGCGACCAGAGGCCACCGCATCTTTGCTGCGAGCGTATATTCAGCATGGCCTTCATGTACAGAAACCTATTCAGCGGCTCTTTACCATTGGCCCAATGTTTCGTCACGAACGTCCCCAGAAGGGACGACTTCGCCAGTTTCACCAGATGGACGTGGAGGTGATTGGGGCCCAGAATCCAAGGGTTGACGCAGAACTTATGGCCATGGGAGCCCTGCTCCTGGAAGAACTGGGGTTGACGGTGAGCCTGGAACTGAATTCCCTTGGCTGCCCTGCCTGCCGTCCCGATTTTCGTCAGGCCCTGCTCGCTTTTTTGGAAGATCGCCATGAGGCGCTTTGTGATGACTGTAAACGACGTTGCACGTCTAACCCCCTGCGGGTGCTTGACTGCAAAAATCCATCCTGCCGCACCTTGGTGGAAGAGGCGCCTTCTATCCAGGAGCATCTCTGTCAGGGATGCAGTGATCATTTTGGAGTGGTTCAGGAAGGACTGCAGCAACTTGGAGTACCCTACAGCCTCAACAAGTTTATGGTTCGGGGGCTGGATTATTATACCCGGACTACCTTTGAATTTATTACCGGAGATCTGGGTGCTCAGGCAGCAGTGGGTGCCGGAGGCCGGTACGATGGCTTGATCGAACAACTTGGCGGCCCCAAGGTTCCTGGCATAGGTTTTGCTCTGGGCATGGAACGACTGGTTCTTCTCCTCCAGCAGCAGGAAGGGGAAGAGGTCGCTGAAGGTGAGAGTGATCTCTTTGTGGCTGGCCTGGGGGAGGTGGCCACAAATTTTGTCTTTCCTCTGGTTCACGCTCTTCGCCGAAAGGGATTGCAGGTAGCCACGGATTATGAAGGACGTAGCCTGAAGTCTCAGATGAAACAGGCGAATAAGGCAGGCGCCAAGTGGGTTCTGATTATTGGCGATACTGAATTGGAAGAGGGGCAGGCTGTTCTCAGAGACATGCAGAGCCAGGAACAGGAGAAGATCCGCATCGGTACTGGAGTTGATGCGTTACTTTCTCTCCTCCTGCAGGCGTTTGAGAAAAAAAAGATAAGCTTGGAGCAATGACCAATTGAGTTATCAAGCGAGTCTTGAGAAAATATAAAAAAAACTAATGAAACTAATCAGGTAAGGCCAGACAATTGGCAAACAAGCGCTCTGTAACTGTTTAGCAGTGCTTTCTATTCGTTCAGTGCGGACTTCGAAGTATACTCATGCTCTTCGAGAAGACCGCAACGGACGAAGATGAAGTGCTGCTGCATACCTTCAAACTAATTAGATATTCCTTTTACAATAGAAGAAAAACTCATGGAATCAATGGGAACAATGCGCAGGACACATTCCTGTAACGATCTGACAAGGGCCAATATTGGTGAAGAAGTAATTCTCATGGGCTGGGTTCTGCGCCGGCGGGATCATGGTGGTGTTATCTTTATTGATCTCCGCGATCGCCGTGGATTGACTCAGATAATCTTTAATCCTGAAGTGAATACCGAAACCCATGCCAAGGCACATCAACTCCGCAGTGAATGGGTTATTGCTGTTCGCGGCAAGGTGGCAGCCAGGCTTGAAGGGATGGCTAACAAAAAACTGGCCAGCGGCGAGATTGAAGTCTTTGTTGATGAACTACGTATCTTAAATACCGCAGAAACCCCACCCTTCCCTCTGGATGAGGAGAGTGATGTTTCCGAAAATCTTCGTCTCCAGTATCGTTATATGGATCTGCGGCGGCCTGAGATGGCGTCCAATCTGGTCATGCGTCATACGGCGGTGCAGTCCATTCGGACCTATCTCAATGACAATGAATTCCTTGAGGTTGAGACCCCCATGCTTACTCGTTCCACCCCGGAAGGGGCTCGGGACTATCTGGTGCCAAGTCGGGTCAATGCCGGCAAGTTTTATGCCTTGCCTCAGTCTCCTCAACTCTTTAAACAGCTGCTGATGATTGCTGGTATGGACCGCTATTACCAGATCGTCAAATGTTTTCGCGATGAGGATCTCCGCGCCGATCGCCAGCCTGAGTTCACTCAGATCGATATGGAGCTTTCCTTCATGAATGAGGAGCAGATCATTGAAGTCACCGAGGGTATGATCAGCAAACTCTTTAAAGATACCTTGAATCTCGATGTCGCTCTCCCCTTTTCCCGTCTCAGCTATGATGAGGCCATGGATCGGTTTGGTACCGATAGGCCTGATGTCCGTTTTGGCTTCGAGCTCGTGGACCTGAGCGAGATTGCCCGAACCTGTTCTTTTAAGGTCTTCCGTTCCACTGTTGATGGTGGAGGAACTGTACGCGCCATCAATGCCAAAGGGTGTGCCCATTTTTCTCGCAAGGATCTTGATGTCCTTACTGACTATGTGGCCCAGTTTGGAGCCAAGGGACTCGCCTGGGTAAAGATGAAGGCAGATGGAGAGTGGCAGTCACCCATTGCCAAGTTCTTTAGTGACGAGGAGCGGGCAGCCATGAATAAGGTCCTGAATGCCGAGGAAGGAGATCTGCTCTTTTTTGGAGCGGACAAGGTCTCCGTGGTCTTCCCGGTCCTGGGTGAGTTGCGGGTGGAATTGGCTCGTCGTCTGGAGCTCCTGGACAAGAAAACCTTTAGCTTTGTCTGGGTCACTGATTTCCCTCTGATGGAGTATGATGAGAACAAGAAACGTTTTCAGGCCCTCCATCATCCCTTTACTGCCCCCAAGGAAGAAGATATCGACAAACTGGAAACGGATCCGGCAGCTGTCTACAGCCAGGCCTATGATCTGGTGCTAAACGGTACCGAGATCGGTGGCGGGTCAATCCGTATCCACCGCCGTGATATCCAGGCCCGGGTCTTGAAAGCCCTCGATATAGACGAAGAAGAGGCCAATGACAAGTTTGGTTTCCTCCTCCGAGCCCTGGAACTCGGCGCACCGCCCCACGGTGGCTTGGCCTTTGGTCTGGATCGGTTGCTCATGATTATTACCGGCAGCAACTCCATCCGTGAAGTCATCGCTTTTCCTAAGACTCAGAAGGCGACCTGCCCCCTTACCGAGGCCCCGGCTTCCGTCTCCAGGAAACAGCTCACTGAGCTCTATCTGCGCCCGGACTGGAAAGAGTCCTGATAGTTGCCTCTGGTGGCAGTCGCTTCCGTAATGGGAGGGGCTGCCTGATTTTTTTTTGGTCTTTTCTGCCACCTATCCGGGATATGTGGCAAGCAGCTGCAAAAAGAATCTTTTCTGAAAACCCCTTGTATACAACTTGTGGCTTGGCTTGGCGTCGATTTTTTCTTGTGTCCTTGTCTGGTGAAGAATAACCCTCAACGTTTCTTATAAATTCCCAGTGATTGCCAACGATTTTTTGCGAAAAATTCGCTATAGCCTGAACTTGAAAGATACAGAGATGATTCAGATATTTCATGCCTCCGGGCAGGAGATTGAGAAGACTCATCTCAAGAGCCTATTGAAAAAAGAGGATGAGAAAGGTTTCGTTCTCTGTTCGCAGCCCCTCTTAAATGCGTTTCTTGATGGCCTTATCATTTTCTATCGAGGTTCCCTGAACAAAACTGCAGCACCTGATGAGCAAATAAAGCTCAATAATAACAGTATTTTAAGGAAGGTTCGTATCGCTCTCGCTTACCAGGATACAGATATGCTGGAAATCTTCAAGCTAGGCGAAACTACGGTCTCCAAGTCTGAACTGTCAGCCTTTTTTAGAAGAAGCGGTCACAAACATTATAAGGAATGTGGTGATCAATTTCTTCGCCATTTCCTGCAGGGTCTTGCTCTTTACAAAAAAAGACCTGTCAGGGGAGAAACGATTTCCATACAAGAAAACGTGTGGCCGAAAAAATAAACAAAATCTCACTTGTTGTTCTCACAGTATCATTCTCTCAGAAAGGCAGAGAACATTGTTTTTTGCCTGTAGCTTTGCCGGCACCAATTCCCTTTGGAGAAAAAATGTGGTATAGGGCAGGGTGGAGTCGTTGAGGCCCTGTCCACAAGTGGCTGTGTTATCCCTTTGAAAACATGGGGCTGCTGTGGTCAGAAATTGAAATAAGAGTATCTCTAGGATTAAAGGGGTTGGATGTGAGAGAAGAAACAGAACAAAAACTGAACACCTTTATTGAAGAATGGAGAGAAGAACCTGGCAATAATAAGGAAATTTTTCTCCATTTCAGGGACTATTTGAGCCAAAAGGAGGGCGTGAGCCTCGATTTCATATCGCGCCCTGGTGTTACCTATTCCCTCAGAGCTGTTCATGCAGATCAGAAAGGGAAAGATCTTTTTGTTATGGTTGATGTCATTGAAGATGCTTCGCGATGGCTTTCGGTCTGTTTTTACGGTGACATGATTACTGATCCACAAGAAAAAGGCGACTTTGTTCCAGGGGGGCTGCTCGGCGAAGATGCCGTCTGTTTTGATCTTGAGGAACGGGATGAAGGCTTAATCCGCTATGTTGAGGCCCGATTGGACGAGGCCTGGGAGAATGCTGGCCGGGGATAAATCGGTTTTGGTCACGGTAGGGAAGTGGAGACAGATTGGTTTTACCTGGGAAGTGAACTGCTGAGTCACTTAGACCCAGTAAAGGGATAATCCGGCTGATATTCCGCTTAGATGGGCCAGGTCTGGATGCGGCGATTGCACAAACAACGCAGGCGTAGCAGGGCTGCGGTGAGGATTTTGTGATTGAGTCGCATTCAGACCTGACCTGAAGAGAAGATGCAGGATTAGCTCGCTTATTTACTTACAGGCCCTAAAGCCGAATTCAGCCAGCTGGATCAGGAATGTCGAGATCCCGGCCAGGAACATCAGGCCAATGGCCATGGCCGCCAAGGCGCTGTCTATTTTTTTCTGATAGCGTTGGCACAGGCGTTTGAGTGATTTGTTTCTGTTGCGGCTGTCCTGGGCCCAGCCTCCTGTCGGCAGGGATTCCTGAAGATATTGGTTGTGACTGATGCAGCTCTTTTTTTTCATCATCCTATCCTCCTTTTTGGTCTTAAGGGGGATAGTAACAGAGGCAGGTGCTCACAGAGTGAGCACCGTCTGAAAAAAATGAAAAAAAGTTCTTTTTGAGAGTGCCTGTTGACCATTGTCAACAGGTGACTCTTTGTCCTGGATCAGCTTGTGATAAACTCCTTGCTGGTCTCCACCAGCCGTGAACTCATTCTCAATGAGACTCGCTTGTTTTTTTCTCAAACGAACGTCTTTCCTGCCGTCAAGCACGAGAGTTGGTTACTGAATAAACTTTGCTGACATGGGAGTGGATTCAGGCAACGAAGTGGCATAGGCCATGGCTGTCCGAGTTTCATGAAAGTTCATCCCAATTGTGCTTATAGCTTCCAGGTCCTGAACCAGCATGACCACAGAGCGGTTGCTCAGGCTCAAAGAAGAGAAACAATGGTGTCTCGGCAGGAATGTGGCACATGACATGGCAACGGACTGTTTTCTCTTGCCATGATGGAAGGGGATGGGGTAGCGTAGGCCTGTTATCGCTTTGATTCCTTCCATCAATATAGCTGAGGATATTGCCATGAGTGAAAGATACCTTTTGTTTCCTGCGGCCCTCATTTTCCTTGGGGCCCTGTCGTTATTGGTTCCTGCTGCGGCAATGGCTAAGGGCTGTCTCAATGGCAGTTGTCACCAGAATTTGATCCAGGTACAATATGTCCATGGGCCAGTGGCGGCCGAGATGGCTGGGGCTGATGGCTGTGTGATGTGCCATCTACCGAATGGACCAGCCTGCACCATCACCCTGGCTGGAAAATTTACCCTTAAGGAGAAGGACATCTGCCTTACCTGTCATGAAAAAGGGGTGGGGACCCAGCATACCGAGTCTGAGGTCGAGAGTAAGTGCCTGACCTGTCATGTGCCGCACGGTTCTGCTTTCAGTCCCCAGATGTTACGTGATAAATAGACGTTTTTGGGGCCAGCCGGCTGTGCTGACCAGATAATCCGCCGGTCAGCCAGAGAAAAATCCATTGTAGGCCTCCACCACCCGTGAAATATCTTCCCTTGCAATATCTAAGTGTGTTACCAGGCGCACCCTGTCCCAGCTGCTGACCAGAATGCCGCGCTGTTGAAGAAATTCGGGCAATAGGGCGGCCGCTGTGGAGGAAAAATCGGCGTAGACCATATTGGTCTGGGCCTCGTGAAATTCCACACCAATCTCATCTCTTTCTTGCCGTCCCTGGGCCAGCAGAGTTGCATTTTCATGATCTTCTGCCAGTCTTTGCCTGTTGTGCTGAAGAGCATAGATCCCTGCGGCTGCCACTATCCCTGCCTGACGCATGCCACCTCCAAGCATCTTTCGCCATTTCCTGGCTTCCCGGATGAGTTCCTTGTTTGCATAGAGTAGAGAGCCGACAGGTGCTCCAAGGCCTTTTGAGAGACAGAGAGACACGGAGTCGAAGCATGAGGCAATGGCTGATGCCGCCACCTTACGCTTCAGGGCTGCATTAAAGATCCTGGCCCCGTCGAGGTGGATCCCTATTCCTTCTTTCTTGGCAAAGGAGGCTGCCTCTGCCAGATAGTCCATGGGTAGGCTTTGCCGTCCTGGGTATTTTCCAGGCAGAGCAGCCGGGTACGGGCAAAATGAAAATCTTCTGGTTTGATATATCGCTTCACCTTGGCCAGATCCAAGGTCGAGTCGGGTTCAAATTCAATCGGTTGTGGCTGGATGGAGCCGAGAACCGCCGCTCCCCCCCCTTCATATCTGTAGGTGTGGGCCTGTTGGCCGACGATGTATTCGTCCCCGCGCGCTCACAGTGGCAGAGCAGGGACAGAAGATTTGTCTGGGTGCCGCTGGCTGCAAAAAGGGTGGATTCAAAGCCTAGCATATCCGCGGCCATCTCTTCGAGGTGGTTGACACTCGGGTCTTCGCCAAAGACATCATCACCAACGTCTGCCTGGGCCATGGCAGAACGCATAGCAGTGCAGGGCCTGGTGACGGTGTCGCTTCTCAAATCGATCAGTTTCATGCTTTGGCCTTGTTGATATGGATGAGAGTTGATTTTTTTTTACAGAATCAGGGTAAGCAGGGTGAGACTGGCAAAGGAGAGGAGGATGCCCCAGCCAACCAGGGCGGCAGCCAGTCTTGGAGCCAGTCCTGCACTCATGGCCATGGCCCCTGCCGTGACCATGGGCGGCATGCCAGCCTCAAAGACGGCAATGCGGGATGCAGGTGTGTCCAGGCCTAGGATTTGACAGATGAGCAGAACAATAAGGGGGGCAATGAGCAATTTTACTGTCAGAGCGAAGCAAAAGGGCACCCCCTGCCCTGGCGCCAGCTTGAATTTCAGCTGCAGGCCGATGGCGAACATGACCACGGGTACCAGTGAGGAAGCGATCAGGGCCAGGCTTCCGGCAATGGCTGGCTGCTGCAGCTGTTTTGCAAAAAGGAGTGCTAGGAGTAGGGTGAGAAAGGGGGGAAAGGTGAGAATATTTTTGGCAATGAGGCGGATGTCCTGAGGCTGCTGTTTGCTGTAGAGAGCGAGGATGAAGGAACCGTAGGTGGCCAGGGCCACAAATGATCCGAATTGGTCATAGATAATACCATAGGTGACCATGTCAGTGTTGAAAAAGGCCTCGATCATGGGGATGCCCAGGAAAGAGGTGTTGCCGAGAGGAACAGTGAGGAGAAGTACTGCCGTGACCTCTCTTGACCAGGTACAGAGACGGCTGGCAATCAATACCAGGATGGCCCCCAATCCGGTCATGACCCAGGGTATGAGAACTAAGATAAAGAGATCAGCGGAAAAGGAAAGGGGTGGTACCTGGCGCAGGATGAGGGCAGGAAGGGCGATCCAGATGACATAGAGGTTCAAGGTCAGGGGCGCGTTGTCGGTAAAAACCGTTGATCGTTGCAGGAACAGGCCTGCAGTGAGACAGGTGAAGATAAGGATTAAATTTTCCATTTTGGAGAAGTCGTGAGGTTTTGGTAGGGTGGTGGCTTGATTCTGAAAGGACACGAGGTCATCATTGGGGACTCTATTGCTCCAGTCTGTCCATCATACGCAAGCAAAGAATTTTTATCATCTTTAAATTGCCTTTTTGTCTTTATGGTTTCTTTTTTCCTCTCCCCGGCCATGGCCCTTGATCTTGCGTCACCCATCCTTTTGAAAGGATTTGGAAAAAAATATTGACCCAGCAGAGAGTTGGCGGTAGTTTTATTCCTGTTTCAGATGCCTGTAACAAGGCTTAATAGGGAACCCGGTGTCATTCCGGGACGGGCCCGCCGCTGTAACCGGGGACTGTTTCCGCACAGAGGATATCTTGAAGAATCAGGATGTTTCAAGGTATCCCAAAGTCACTGTCTACCTGTTAGATGGGAAGGCGCGGTAATGGATTGATCCGGGAGTCAGAAGACCTGTCTGAATCATGGTTGTCTGCTCCGGAAGAGTAGATGACAGCAACCTTTCTGGGATTTACAGGGATATCCCGGATCAATAGTAATTGATCCAGGAGTTTTATTTCCGGATCTCAAGTCTAGGAGCATCTTCCCATGAAACGCAGTTCTCTGATTTTCTTGATTCTTTTTCTCACCTTTGTTGTCACTCATCCCCTGGCGGCTGCAGAGCGAAAAACGGCCCAAGCCAATGGAATTGTTCTGGCCATGTTCGGAACCACAGTTGAGCCGGCATTGCAGAGTCTGCTCAATATTCGCGAGGCCGTGGAGAAGGCTTATCCGGAGACCCCGGTGCGGATGGCCTTTACCTCCAATATCATTCGTGGAATTTGGCAGGAACGGAGTGTTGATCAGGCGTACCGGCAGCTCCATCCGCAGATTCCGGAAGATATTTTTCAAATCCAGGGGCCTCTGGCCACCATTGCCGGGCTGCAGGATCAAGGGATTGACTCAATTATTGTCCAGTCCACCCATATTGCCCCGGCGGAAGAATTCCTGGATCTCTGTTCCTATGTGGAGGGACTCGTTTCAATCAAGACTATCAAGGCCAGGCACAAACCCTTTCAACATCTGGTGGTCGGCAGACCGGCCCTGGGTACGTTCGGTACTACCCATTCCTACGCCAAAGACGTGCGCCAGGCGGCCAAGGCCTTGATTGCTGATGCTGAGCTGGCGAGGAAAGAAGAGGCTGCCCTGGTGTACATGGGGCATGGTAATGATCATTTTCCTTCAGGAGGACCCTACCTGGAATTCGCTGCCCGAATGCGTGAGCTCTATCCCGATGTCCTGACACTCATTGGTACCGTGGAAGGCTTTCCCGGCCTGGAGGATGTCCGCAGCCAGTTGCAGCAGGCCGGGGTGAATCGTGTGCTCTTGAAACCCTTTATGGTGGTGGCAGGGGATCATGTCATGAATGATATGGCAGGTCCTGGAGAAGGTTCCTGGCTTTCTGTCTTGAAAAAAGAAGGGTTTGAGGTGATTCCGGTGAGCAAAGGTCTGGGTGAGGACCCTGCCTTTGTTCAAATTTATGTCTCTCATATTGCTGAGACTGCTCGAGATGCGGAGATATCTCTTCGTTAAAAGAGGTTGAGAGAAAATGAGCTGCCTCCAGGCCTGTTGGTTTTTCCCCCTTGATCCCGGTAAACACTCCTGTCAGGGGGGAAAACAGTCAGTTTCGTATCCCTTTTCAGCTACTATTCCAGCCGTTCCACGGCCAGCAGGGTGATGTCGTCATCAGGTTCAGCCTGATTGCCAAATTGTTTTAACTCCCCTATGATATTCTGAACCGCGGCCTGCAAAGAAAGGTCACGACTTTTCCTTATTGAGTCAATGAGACGATCCTGGGAGTAGAGTTCCTTTTCCTCATTTGTATGCTGGGTGAGGCCGTCAGTATAAAAGAAAATTCTCTCTCCGCAGCCGAGATGTCCCTGGCCTTCCAGCCATGAACCACCAAGTCCGCCAAGCCCTGCGGGAGGACCTCCCGTATCGAGAAGAGTGATTGTCCCGTCGTTGCTCAGGTGAAGAGGAGGAGGGTGACCGGCGCAGGAATAGTGGAAGGTATTGTTGCGAGTGTTCAAGAGGAGATAGGCAATGGTCATGTAAAGATTGAAACGTTCTATGGGAAATTCTCGATCCAGATTCTGGAGAACTTTTCGGGGTGCAGTGATGTGTTGGCGGCTATCGCGGAGGCTGGCTTTTTTGACAATTCCGCCAGACGGACTGAGGGCCTGGGTCGCAAGGGCTGTCATTATGGCGGCAGGAAAGCCATGGCCACTGACATCAAGGATAGAAAAGGCGAGATGCTCATCGTCAAGGCGCTGAACGTTATAAATATCTCCCCCAACGCCTTGGCAGGGGCGGAAATAGGAGGTAAAGCGCAGGGACTTGCAATCGGGCACTCGTTTGGGGAGAAGATTCTTCTGCAGTTCTGCCGCCGCCTGGATACCCTGCATCAGTTGTTCCTGGTTGGCGCGCAGCACTCTGTTTGCCTGTTGGAGTGAATGGTTGAGGCTGCTGATTTTTAAATGGGTGCGGATTCTCGCCAGAATTTCTTCCTTATTGAATGGCTTTGTGAGATAGTCAACTGCCCCGAGAGTAAAGGCCCTTGTCTTTGTTTCGCTGTTATCGACCGCTGTGAGCATGATGACAGGAATATTGGATAACAGTTTTTCCTTTTGGAGTCTGGCACACAGCTCAAATCCATCCATTTCGGGCATGAAAATGTCCAGCAGGATCAAATCGGGGGGCTGCCGGCGACAGATATCCAGTCCTGAGAGCCCGTTCACCGCCTCCAGGACACGGTATTCTGCTTCCTGAAGATAGGCTCTGACCAGAATTCTAATGGATTCACTATCATCAACGACAAGGATTGTGGCGAGGGTAGCTGGATGGTTCATTTTTGTATCTGATCCTGTGGAACAGGTGGTTCGTGATGATACGGAAGGGGGATAAATTGTTCTGAAACGCTTACAGATATTTTACCAGAGTGAGAATATTGTACTGATCTTTTTGCCTGTAGCTCACCTCATCCATTACCTCGTAGATAATTGAGACGCCACGTTTATTTTCTGCGAGCGACTCTATTTCATCGCAGGGACTCAGGGGTGGCTGTTCCTGGGTAAAATCTACCGCTTTTCCCTGATCCACAAAGGTGCAGGTAACCCTGTCGGTGGCGACGGAGAGCTTCATGTCGAGGATGGTATTTTTTTTCTCTTGATAGGCGTGCAGTACAATGTTGTTGGCGGCTTCAACCACGGCAAGTTCAAGTTGAAATGCCTTGGTCTTATCAAAACCAAGGCTTAAAAACAGGGCCCGAATGGAGATACCAAGAAGGCATATATTGTTGAGTCGGGCAGGAATACGAAAGGCGATGGATGAACCTGGAGATATCACGTCGTTTGCTCAAGGTGTGGAGGGAAGATATTGCAATAAACAGCCTCTTTTTCTAATTGAAAATGAGAGAGGGCTCGTTGAGGACCGGGACAAATTCCGCTGGCGCAATACAGGGAAATGTGGCGAATAAGCCGGTGCTCAGCCATTTGCTCAAAAATGACGGGATCTATCACCATGTTCCAGGGTAACAGCTCCGGTAAGTTGATGTAAAAAAGTTACAGTTTCTTGTGCAGGTTTCATAAATTCGAGGCCATATTTTCCATCATAGCAGGAGCGGACAACAGCGAGTTCCTTTAACTTGAAGTTTTTGCCAATGATACTCCTGACAAGAAGTTCATCACCAACGGAGTGGTGAGAAGTTGATACCATGAGGAGGCCGCCGGGGCTGATGTTGAGAATAATGCCGGTGGAGGTTTTTCCGGTGCTCGTATTGGTAGAGTAGGCGACGAGTTCTTCATCAAGTATCTGCTGATGTCTTATTCTGCGGTGCCTTCTCCGTTCATCGCTGGCGACTTCTTCAATTTCTCCGTTGTCTATTTCAAGCAGTATCGCCTCCTCTTCTTCATTTTCATGCGGAATTCCAGATACCGCAGAAATTGTTGTCCCGATTCGTTTCGTTTTTTTCCAGGAGAGGTTGGTCAAGGCCTTGTTGCGATCTGCGGCCTGGATAAATATTTTATCCAGGCGGGTCATCTGAAGCAGACTGAGAACCATTTCATTGACTCCACAGAGGACTAATTGACCACGAGAGTCGATTTCCTTGAGACAGTGGACAATGGAACCCAGTCCGGTGCTGTCGACAAAATCGACTGCTGACAGGTCCAGGAGGATGTCTAAATGACCTTTCTGGATAAATCCCTTCATGGCAGTAAGAAAATCTTGGGCAAACGAGGCGTCCAGACGGGATCCTTCACAGGTGACGATAAAGATGGAGTTGATAAGTTCAGTCTTGATTTTCATAATACCACGTTGCCATGTATGAGCTGAAGAACCTGTAGTCATTGAGTTGATCAGAGAACGATATTTTTTTATCCATAATAAAGGATACTCTTTTCAATAAATACCTCAAGGACATTTTGCCAATTTATTTTTTAAAAAAAACAAAATTCCCAGGCACAGTAAAGTATTTGTAAATCATAGGTGGAAAATAATTGCTTAAATAGTCCCTTGTATGGCCTGCTGCATGGGGAAGAGGGGGCAAACTGTTCCCCTCAGTGCTCAAACAGACGAGGAGACTGCGTCAACGTTCGGTTCGCGGATACCTCTGCTCCTACAGAGAAAGCTCAGCTTCTTTTCTTCTCTGTTTGGGGATCTGGATTTTGGCAGCGTGGAGGGTTGGCCTCCTGGATACTTGATCAACAGGTCGATGGATATAGAGAAAGCTTCCCAGGTGAAACTTGGCGCAATGCTTGGCGATAGCGGCTTCCTCCGAGAGATCTATGTTCCCTATCCAGAGTGAAGGCGCTATAATAACGGCTCCTACGGAAAGTCCCATCCGACTGAAGGAACAGACCTTTCCCTGGCGGTCGGTGGTGGTTATTTTTTTGTTCTTTGCTGCGGAAAAGACTTGTATGGCGAGGGGGATTATTGTCCACGGGGCAAAAGCCGGATCCTTCTTTTCAGCCTTGATCACGGGATATCATCATCTCTGTCGAACAGGAACTGATCAACAGAGACATGCAGCTGAACCATATGGTCTTCACTTTCCTGCTAAGAGGACGACCAGAATGAGACCAAGGAAGATCTTGTCGAAAGGGTGTATGCCTACAGATAACGCGAGTTGCATACAGCAGCGTTAAAAAAACGGGGTGAGAAGAATAGAAACTGGAGGACAGGACGTTCAGGGTAATGCCTGCTGAGCCGATAATTCTTAGCCGGGACGGTGTTATGAGGGGCCTTGAGAGACCAGTTGTCAGTTCTTTAAGGAAGAACGTGAATGGCTCAAATTCGGGTCATAGAGCACCCGGGGGCTCATCCCCAGGTGCGAACCTTGCCGGTGTCGAGATGGATAAAATCTGATTGAGGGTAATACCCAACACCTCCTCCCCGCATAGAACGGGCAATATCTCGAAGTTCTTTGGTTTTGACTCCTGATAGGCGGACATCAATGGCCATTCCTTTCATATGCAGGCTGCGCTTGGCAACACCGTTGCTTTTGTTGCGGAGCATGGAATTGGTCTTGGGAGAGCGATATCCGGAGATTACTTCATAGACTCCTCCACCGGCATGTGTCTTTATTTTATAGAGTATATCTAGGAGCTTGGTGTCTATGGGGTGCGTTTCATGGGTGCGAAAATCCTGGAGATGACGGTTCACCTTTTTAAGAGCGGTAGGGTCATATCTGCCGGCTATCTTATAGGTAACATCAAGTTCCTTTCCGGTATGGGTATGATAAAAGGAGAGATCGCGGACATCGAGTTTCCTGGCCAGGGAAAGGGTTGGCGCAAGAAGGGCGACTCCAGTGATGAGCTTGATCGAGTTTCCGATCAGATTTCGTCTATTGTATTGTCGATTCGGCATGTTGTTTTATAGTAGGATGTTGAAAAGGGACAGCGCTATTGGACAATTCATGAAAAAAGTTCCTTACATATACCCTTCCTATTAAAATAGACAAATTTGCCTTTGTCAAGCAGGCGCTGGAATTATCTTCAGAAAATCAGGAGAATAGATTGAGAATCATTTGTTTTTGGGAAGACTGAAGACATTAGTTGTCAAGTAGTGGACACATGGTATCCAGTGCCTGGAGAATTCGTTCATCCCGCTGGTAGCCGTCATCTATGAAGCGGAGATCGCCGTTTTCTCGATCAACAAGGACGGTCCAATAGAGGAGGTGAATGGGAACAGGTTTCTTGAGGAGGATTCGCGTGTTCTTTCCCCCAGCAATAATGCCATCAATGCGTTCTTGATTCCAACCGTCCTCGTCTCTCAGGAGCCAGAGGGCGAGATCAAGTGGGGCCTGGACCCTGATACAGCCAGAGGAAAAGACTCGCTGGGCCTTGGTGAAAAGCTCCTGAGAAGGGGTGTCGTGGAGATAGACATTGTGTTGGTTGGGAAAGATGAACTTGACTTGGCCCAGGGCATTTTTCGGGCCTGGGCGCTGGCGCAGCTTATAGGGGAAGTAGTCTTCAGAGAGTCGCTTCCAGTCAATCTTTTTGGCATTGACAATTCGACCTTGTTTGTCAAGGAGTTCGAATCCGCCTCGTTCGAAATAGCTTGGATCCTCGCGGAACATGGGCAGTTTGTCCTTGGTTGCCAGTTTTCTAGGCGCATACCAGTAAGGGTTGAAATCCAGATATGTGATGGCATTGGAAAAGATTGGAGTCTGCCGGTAATCGAGGCCTACAATGACCTTGTGGACCCGGGGAACCTCTCCCTGAAGATGGGCTTCCAGATAAAATCCGGCCACATTGATCCGGATATGTTTTTTCCCGAGGTCTTCGGGAAGCCAGCGCCATCGTTCCATGTTGATGCGCAGGGTGTTGATCCGGTCAAAAGGGGTTTTGTTCAGGTTGCGCAGGGTGATTGGGCCAACGATACCATCTCTTTCCAGATTGGCCTGGGCTTGAAATTTTTTCACTGCCTCTTGCAGCTGTGCGGTAAATTCAGCCGGATCCTGGTCGGAAGGTTCTGTTGCCAGGTCACCGCTTGTCAGGAGACGGTCACGGAGTTGGACCACGCGTTCATTGTGATCTCCGAGTTTTAACATCTTGCCGGTGGGGATATGGCCCCAGCCTCCCTGGTGGGCAATTTTACGGTAGCTGGCAAGGGCGCTTTTTAAGGTGGAATATTCATGGGAGCGTGGCGCCAGTTCATCGAGACTCTTTTCGATTTCACCGCTTTCCAGGGCCGTTACCAGGTGTTGAACGAGGTCTCTCTGGCGGCTGGCCATGGACCAGTTCGGGGCGATGGAGATTGGATCCACCTTCCCGGAGAGAATATGGCCTGCCAGGGTCAAATAGGCATCACTGGCTATAAGTTCACGTCGCACAGCATCGACAGTCTCATTTTCCAGGAGATTGACCCGATAGTCGCACGGGGTCAACCCGTGCTCCGTTGCATTATTGAGAGCAGTGATTAAGCGGGGCAGGAGTGTTTCGTTCCAGGCCATTTGGTAGCCACGAGCCTGATAGAGCTGGCGCAGCTCTTTCAGGTTTTGCAAGGCCCAGGCCTGGGATTCTGTCTCGGACAATGCCTGCTCGAGTCGAAGATCAGTTCCCTGGGGAAAAACAGGAATGGCGGCAGCCCAGCTGATGGGGAGAAAAAAACAAAGGAGCATGGAAACGAGGAAGCCTGTTTTTTGAGCTGGTGTAGCCATTCGACTATCTTTTTTAAAGTGAAAATAAGAAAGCAGGCCATCAGCGCACGAGTGGTCGTCGTGTTGGTTGGCCTGCTGAGGTGGAGAAGAGAATCAGCTCCTGATCATATCAGCGATCTGAAAGGCAACTTCAAGGCTCTGTTCGGCATTGAGGCGCGGATCGCAGGTAGTGAGGTAGTTATTGGCCAGTTCGGCATCAACGATGTTTCTGGCTCCGCCCGTACATTCAGTGACATTTTCACCGGTCATCTCCAGATGAATACCGCCGGGAATCGTTCCTTCGGCCCAATGGGTCTCGAAAAAGCAGGTGATCTCAGAGAGGATGTCATTAAAGTTCCTCGTTTTGTGTCCACTGTCTGCGGTATAGGTGTTAGCGTGCATGGGGTCACAGCTCCAGACGATATTGTATCCTTCTCTTTTAGATTCGCGGAGGAGAGGCGGCAGGACCTTGTCGATATTTTTCAGACCCAGACGGGTGATCAGAGTCAGACGCCCAGCCTCATTTTCCGGGTTAAGGGTCTCGATGAGCTGTTTCACATTGTCAAGATCATAGTCCGGTCCGATTTTGACCCCGATGGGGTTGTTGACTCCACGCAGGAACTCCACATGGGCACCATCGATCTGCCGGGTTCGCTCGCCGATCCAGAGCATATGGGCGGAACAGTCGTACCAGCCGCCGCCTGTTGAGTCTTCCCTGGTCAGCGCTGTCTCGTAGCCCAGGAGCAATGCCTCATGGGAGGTGAAAAGCTGGGCCTGTTTCATCTGGGGACTGTCGGCATCAATGCCGATGGTCTCCATGAACTGCAGGGCCTGGTTGATCTGCCTGGCCAGTCGTTCATAGTTGCGTCCCATGGGGGACTGTTTGACAAACTCTTGATTCCAGGCCGAGACCCGGTGCAGGGCAGCAAAGCCGCCGCGGGTAAAGGCGCGCAGCAGGTTCAGGGTGCAGGCTGCCATGTTATAGCCCTGAAGCATGCGATTTGGATCGGGAATTCGGGCGGCTTCCACCGGTTCGGGGCTGTTGACCATGTCTCCCCGATAGGAGGGGAGTTCGATGTCGCCCACCTTTTCCATATCTGCCGAACGTGGCTTGGCAAACTGACCGGCAATACGGCCAACCTTGACCACAGGTTTTCCCCCGGCGTAGGTAAGAACGACTGCCATCTGCAACAGGACTTTCAGGGTTTCCCGAATTTTGGGAGCAGTAACCTGAGAGAAATCTTCAGAACAGTCTCCTCCCTGGAGGAGAAAGGCATCTCCGGTGACCGCCTTGGCCAGCATAGCCTTGAGGTCACGGATTTCTCCGGCAAAGACCAGCGGTGGTAGATGGGAAAGATTGGCAAGCACTGCATCGTGTACAGCCATATCCGGCCATTTCGGTTGCTGGAGGGCTGTATGCTTCTGCCAGCTTGTTTTTGTCCAATTGCTATTTTCGGTTCCCATGGTTAGTTATCCTTGCAATTAAAGTGGGTTATAGGCAGTAATCTAATGAATTTAAAAAGGCTTGAAAAGAGAGATGACGAAGAAGACGTTGGACTTCATATCGTTCTGCAGCAGATCTCTACGTCAAAAGCATTTAAAATTCGGAGTTCACGTTCCCTTTTTTTCCCTTCAAGAGGGGGGAGGAACACGAGCTGTGAAATCATTTCTTCGGCCCGGCTTCTGGAAGGGATCGCTGCCATGCCGGTGCCAAGAATTGCTCCGCTGGCCGTGTCGAGGAGTTCTGCATCCCGACCGTTGGTCACCACGGCCAGTGGAATCTGATACTCTTTTTCCAGGACCCTGGCTGCGGCAATGGCAGAACGTTCCCGACTTACCAGGGAGCCGGGGCCGTAGCGAAGAATCAGAAAGCGTTTTCCCTCCAGGCTGGCAGTGAGCTCGATTATGGAACGGACAAACTGGGAGGAGAAGAGGGTCTCGATAAAACGTCGCGGCTCCAGTTCTTCCTTGTGGTATTTTAATTCTTCAATCATCAGCCTGGCCAGTTGCTGTCGGAATCTCTCATCATCGGTATCGGTGAGTTCTTCACCGGTGAGAAAATCTTTAAGAGTGCCGTAGACCATGTGGTGGGTACGAAATTCAGTCAAAGCAGAACTCCTGAGTCCAAGTCACCTGGAATCTATACACGTAAAGGCCTTGAACGCATTTCAACATCCCTTGAGGGTTAATATACCGTAAAGAGAGCTTTGTAAAATAATTCTCTACGAAAAAAAAGGAATTATTTTTAAGGTCTTAAAAAAAGAAAGCCCCTCCATCTGCGGAAGGGGCTTTCATACTTGTTTCCTTCCCCCGGGGTTAGAGGCTGAGCCAAGACTCAGAAAAAATGGTCTGTCCAGAGAGTGCCTTGTAGGTCTTGTAGTGTTCCAGGGCGACTCCAGAGAGTGTGGAGGCGTCGGGTTCAATGCCGTCCATCATCCCATGAACCATGTCGACATGCTCCTGCCGTTCCCCCTTGCAGATGGCCATGAGCTCGGCATCATAGGTGTTGACAATGGCGGTGCTTAAGCCATATTTCATGAGCATGATGAGATAGGTGCGATCCAGGTACTTGCGCAGATTTTCGGCAACACCATTGGAGACATTGGAGAGGCCGACAGTGGAACCGGCACCGGGGGCGATATCCTGCAGCATCATCATGAACTCGAGGCCTGCGTTGATCTGGTCTGCACCCAGGGTAATGGGAGTGCCGATGGGATCAAAGAGGATTTTTTCGTTGGGGATACCGGCATCGTTCAAGGCCATCATCAGGTCAACGGCCATGGCGGCCCGTTCGGCAGAGTCACGGGGCATGCCATCTGGTCCCCAGAGCAGGGCAATGACGTCGCATTTGGCTTCGGCAGCTACGGGAATCAGTTTTTCCATGCGCTCGGGCTGGGCTGAGATGGAGTTCATAAGCGCCTGCTGGACGTTTTTGACTACTTTGAAACCTGCGGTCATGGCATCGGTATTGGTGGTGTCCAGACAGAGTGGGGTGTCAACAACCGCTTCAACGGTCTGGACAACCCAGGGCAGGAGCTCGGTACCGTCTTTACGGGCGGGTCCGATGTTTAGGTCAAGGTAGGAAGCACCGGCAGCTGTCTCTTCTTTCGCCATCTCTTGCACTGGAGCCTGGTTACGTTCTTTCATGGCTCCGCCGCTGCGTTTTCCCATGATATTGATGCTCTCTGCAATTGCTTTTACGGTCTGAGACATGATTTTCTCCTTAACTATTTGATTTGTTGATTATTTTTGGTGTTCCTCATTTTTGTGCATAAGGAAACTAGTTTAATCTGTTTTTTCTATCCTGTCAATGGAGGCAGGTTGGCCGACGGTGGTGAAGAGTTACTTCAATTTTACCGAAGGAAAGAGGTTCATATTCGTGTGGGGAAGAAAGAGCGCTGCCATGTAGTGATTCATAAAGTCGGGGTTCTCCGACAGTTCCATGTTGGTCATCAGTGTTCGCACTGCCACTCTCTCCCGGAAACGGCGATGATCGGTAAGGCTGATCTGGCAGCCGAGCATGGAGGCATTGCCGAGATAGAAGAAGCGATCTCGGTCGATATCCGGCAACAGACCGATGGTAATGGCCCGTTCAAGGTCAATGTAGGCTCCGAAGTTCCCGGCAAGGATGACTCGGTCAAGATCGGAGAAGGTCATACCCACGGATTCGAGGATGGTCTGGTATCCGGCATACATGGCTCCTTTGGCTCGAATCAGGTTGTCGAGATCGACCTCATTGATGACAATATCTTCACCGATCATGGAGTCCTTGGCCCAGACCAGGACATACTCCCAGCGATTTTCGCCTTCACGGATGCGGGGGTGGTTGAGGTTTCGGTTGAATTTGCCTTGAGGGTCAATAACCCGGGCGACCAGAAGCTCTGAGACGATGGAGATCAGGCCGGAGCCGCATATCCCTCGGGGCTTGGTTTGACCTATGGTCACGATCATGGGGTCAAAGGTTTCGGGGTGGATCTGGAAATTTTCAATGGCCCCCGCGCTGGCCCGCATGCCGTATTTTATGCCACCGCCCTCAAAGGCTGGTCCGGCGGAACAGGCGGCGCAGACCATCCAGTCCCGGTTGCCGATAACGATCTCACCGTTGGTGCCGATGTCGATAAAGAGTGATATCTTTTCATTCTTATGCATCTGGCAGGCGTGGACTCCAGCCACGATATCCCCGCCTACATAAGAGGAGACACAGGGATAGAGAAACATTCTCACCGATGGATGGGCCATGATACCCAGAGCTGCAGCCTTGGTCAGAGGAAACTGGCTGACGCTGGGGACATAGGGGGCTTCGCGCAAAAATTTGGGGTTGATGGCCAGCAGCAGATGGGCCATGACCGTATTTCCGGCGGTCATGATATAGCTGATATCACTGGGGCTGATGATGACCTTCTTGCACACTTCTTCGATGATATTGTTGATGGTGTAGATAACTTTCTGCTGCAGGCCCTTGAGGCCGCCGGGGCGCTGGGAATAGATCATGCGGGAGATCACATCTTCCCCGTAGCCGATCTGAGAGTTGTAGCCGGAACCCTCGGCAATGATCTCGCCGTTGTTCAGATCAATCAATACTCCGCTACAGGTGGTGGTCCCGATGTCTACGGCCAGTCCGTAGAGACGGTCTGTGGTGTCACCGGGCTCCACGGCAATGATTCGATCCGGTTCAGTCTTTCGTTTTCCATGGAGGAGGATGACCGTCACCTCCCAGTTCGCTTCGCGAAGGGCAAGGGAGAGTTCACGGATCAGTTCAGGGTGATCGTAGGTGGGCTCGGGATTTTCCGGTATGGCGTTTTTGAGAGAGCGCATCAAACGCTGCATGTCGGAGATGTTGTCTGTAAGTGTTGGTGGGGGCAACTTGAGAAATATTTTGCCCACCGGTGGGTCGACATCCCAGGTCCCGATCAGGGTTTCCAGAGAGCGTGCCGATATGGCCCTGGTGGTCTTTGGTTCCCGTTTCAACGCCTGTCCGTCGCTCTTGATTGTGTCCGGGATGCGAATGGTGATATCAGAGACGACTTTTGCCTTACAGGCCAAGCGGATTCCCTTGTCGTATTCACTCTGTTTCAGGGTGGCGGCATTATCGGAGACTACAGCTCCTTTTTCCAGCTGCACTTTGCACTTTCCGCAGACGCCGTCTCCACCGCAGTAGGCGTGGATGTAAACACCGGCGGCGGCAGCCGCTGTGAGGAGATTTGTTCCATCTTCAACGGTTACGTGGACGTTATCGGGTAAAAAATGTATGTTATGTTCCATGGCGTTCTCTCTGGTCAAAAAAATAGCTGCTGATAAGTCAGTGTAAAAATAACAGGAAGCAAAACCTTGTCAAGAAATATATTTGATACTATCTATAAATAGAATTGATTTGCGGGCGTGCGGTGGGTGGAGTGGTCTGCTAGCGGACTCCAGGCGAGGCTCGCAGGGAGTTGAATTTTGAGATGACTCAGGAGAAGATGCGTTTTCTGGGGGCATCTTGTCTGAGAAAGTGGAGGAGTGTATGGCGGAAAGTGAGAGTGGTTCCTTTTGGTGCAAGGCGATTATTGAGCTGGATCCAATCCTGGAAGAGGCAGTCAGTGAGTATCTGGTTGGAGTCCTTGGGGCAGCTGTGGAGCAGGCAGTGGATACTCCCGGTCCAGAGCTCTGTCTGAATGTTTTTCTGGAAGAAAAAAATCTCGATGAAGGGCGGCGCCAGGAATTGCAGGACAAGGTAAGGGCGCAACTGGATGAGCTGGCCGTGATATTTCAGGTCCCCCCACCACGAATTTCCTGGGAGCAGATTGAGGATCAAGACTGGTCAAGCAACTGGAAGGTCCATTTTAAGCCATTTCCCATTATCCCTGGATTGGTGATAGCCCCCACTTGGGAAGAGTATCATGCCAAAGAGGGAGAACTGGTCATTGTCATGGATCCGGGTATGGCATTTGGGACCGGCCATCACGGGACCACGGCCCTCTCTCTGGCCTTTGTGGATCAGATTGTCGAGTCTGGGAAGGGCATACGTGTCCTGGATGTAGGGACCGGAACCGGTGTCCTGGGCATGGGGGCCGCCCTTTTTGGTGCTTCACGAGTACTGGGCCTTGATAATGATCCAGAGGCGGTGCGGGCAGCTACTGAAAACGTGGTGTTGAATAAGTTGGAATCAGTGATGGAGGTGGCTGCAACCCCTCTTGAGCAGGTCCAGGCGGGTTATGATCTTATTATCGCCAATATCATCCATGATGTTCTCCTCACCATGGCCGGGGACTTTTTCCGTTTGCTCAAAAAAGGTGGAGATCTTGTCCTTTCTGGCCTCCTGCACGGAGAACAGGAGGAAAATATTATTCATATCTTCGAAGGCCTCGGTTTTACACTTCAGGGGAGAGAGCAGCAAGATGAGTGGGCTGCTCTCTGGTTTCGGCGCTAGCGGCAGAAATGTGATGCTCGTGGCCAGAACGAAGGCACTCTCAGGGCATTGCCTGGAAAAGAGACAGGGAGAGGGCGTCAGGTATGCCCCTTTGCAGAGGATTCATTTTTGGTAATGGGGTTCATGGGGCGGATCTGATAATTTTCATCAAACATGATGGCCATACCTGTTGGCTCATGCCTGATGACAATCCCGGAAGCGCTGATCCAAATCCGCTGGCCCTTCCAGTTTCTGAGACTTTCTTGGGAAAGGACAAATTTCAGGGTCGTTAATTCTTCCAAAGAGATGAGAAATTCCAGGCGTACCTTACTGACCAGGGGGAGAGGGTGGTCTGTGACGATAAAGGCACCGCCGGTACTGATGTTGGCGGTTACAAACTCGAGTATCGGTGTCTGACCGGACAGGGTTTCTGCCGTCATCTTGCTCTGAATCAGCAATGGATAACGTTCCTGCTCTCTGCGCTCCCTTGACATTTCGTCTCCTTTTTTTACTTGTTAATGTCGGCTTTGATCTGGATGGTAAAATCGTCTTTTGTCCTGAATTCGCTGGTGGAAAGGATGGTGCTCAGGATGTCGCTGTCGGTTTTTGAAAAACTGGGTATTTCGCCAAGGGTGATCCACTGGGAGCGGGGAATGGTGAGTCGGGTTGCGGCATCCACGAAACGAAAGCTGTTCGCCCTGCCATTCATGATCCAGCTGATGCGCGGAATAATGGTAACAATGACCTGGGTGCCAGTGGCAACGGGTGTGATCTCCATGCCGGTCTCTATGGTTCGGGTCCCTTGGAGGAGGAGGGGGACGCCGTATTGTCTGCAAAAGAATGACCATTTTTCGCTTACCTGGATCTCCTCGGCCATACGGATATAGCCGCTGCTGTCGGAGGAGACAGTAACAAAAGAGCGGCTCTTTCGGGTTTGACTGGAGCTCGCATCAGGAAAGTGGCTGTTCTCGGTGGAGAGGTGTCTGCCAGTTTTTTTTCCTCCACTGCTCATGGCCCTGGCCTGCTCCTGAGCTGAGGAGGCGGCTGCCATCTGGACCGTGACCTGGATCATTTTTTGATCTGAGGACAGGAGGAGCACGCGTATGGTGTCGATGGCCTCGGCGCTGTCATTGACGATAATCATATTCCCGATATTGTCAGCAACGGCCCTGCCCTCGGGGGAAAGTGCAGCTCTGACCACCGGCAGGATCTCATTTGCCGGTCGGTTCCTGATCGTAAATATTTCGGTGTCAGCAAAACAGCTGTTGCAGAGAAGGACAAGCACAAGCAGTGACAGGCTGAGTGGCGACCCTCTATCCATAAAAAACTGATGTCCTCTGCTTGTAACTATCCTGGCAATGCCTAATAATTGGCAAACAACAGCTCTGTCCCTGTTGAGCAGTGCTTTCTATTCGTGCAGTGAGGGGTTCGAAGCATATTCGTGTTTTTCGAGAAGACCTCAATGGACGAAGATGGAGTGCTGCTGAAGAGTTCCCCCTGCTTCTCGAGTCAAAGTGGGTTGGAGCACCATTAAGAGGAGCATTTTTATTGTCTATGGCCCTGGCGGAGCGACAAGGGCAACTCTTCTCTATGTTATCGGTTTAACAGGTGGAATGCAATTTCTTTTCGATCATTTGCAATGATTTTCTTTTGCTATGAGCAGGATTTTATGAGAAGATGGTTGTCAGGGTTGCTGCAGTCTTAACTCTCAAGCAAAAGAGATTGTTATGTGGGAAGTAGTTGTTGATAAGGATAAATGCCAGGGCAGTGAGGAATGTATAACTGCTTGTCCTGCCTCAGTGTACGAATTGGTGAACGGGAAGGCGGATCCGGTCAACGTCGATGAATGTATCGGCTGCGAGACCTGTGTCGAGGTCTGTCCCACCGGCTCCTGTACTGTTACCGAAATCTAATGGTTGTGTTTCTTTCATGCGTCGTTTTTTCTTAAGTCCAGATATCGAGGTCAGCCACGAAGTCCTGCTGTCAAAGGCAGAATCGCATCATTTGACAAAGGTTCTTCGTCTTCCTGTGGGGATGCCCCTGCAACTTTTTGATGGAAGGGGGAATGTCCATGATGCTGAAATAGTATCCATGGGAAAACAAGTGCGTCTTCGTATCCTCTCTTCTGTCTATGTGGAAGAGGATGGAATTCCCCTCCGAGTCTGTCAGGGGATTTTGAAGGGGCAGAAAATGGAATTTCTCCTCCAGAAATGTACGGAACTGGGGGTCTCGGAGTTCATTCCTTTTGCCAGCAGCCGCTGTCAGCTCAAGAAAACAGAGCTGCGAAAGCTTGCAGAAAAACAGGACCGCTGGCAGCGAATTATTGATGAGGCATGTAAACAGTGCAACAGGCCCAGACCCATGCAATTGGCAGCGGCCATCTCTTTGGAAGAGATGGTCTTGCAGCGGCAGGAGCCAAGGCAGGGGATTTTGTTCTGGGAGGAGGAAAAAAAGGCCTCCCTTCACACCGTTTCTTTATCTGCTGATGCTGCCGGTCTCCAGATTGTTCTGGGGCCTGAGGGTGGTTTCGCTGCAGAAGAGGCGGAGGTTGCCAGGAAGGCAGGATTTCAAGTTCTCAGTCTCGGCCCTCGTATTCTTCGGGCCGAGACGGCAACCCTGGCCGCTATCTCGATCATTCAACATTTGACTGGCAACATGTGAAAATCTGATGAGCGGAAAATGTTCTTCTGCAAGTGAGAATATTTCTTTGTCTGACTGGTCCAGGACAACGGGAGTATTTTTCAAGGAGAGAGGGAATCTCATTTGCGACAATCACTGCTGACGATTTCTTTTCCGGTCTTCTTTATGGTTACGTGTAATCAAAAAAGAGTTTTTGCTGGGCGGCCTCTGAAATAGCTGCTACTGCCGGATGTTTGATAATACGCTCCACTGAAATAGCATAAAACCTTTCCCGTATTTTCTTGGTACGTCCGATAACCTTGACTTGATACTGCAGTTCAACTTCTTTCTCAATAACTGTTGGCGCCATAAAGATGCCTTCACCCGCCTGGCCAAAAACTTTTAACAGGGCATTGTCATCAAACTCACCCATTACTATCGGGCGAACGCCAATTCTTTCAAACCACTGATCGAGTCTTTGCCGCAAGGAACTCAGGGGCATAGGCAGCAGCATGGGTGATTTGTCAAGGGAATAGGGGAAGTTGCTCTGAAGGGGGGTGGCCAGCTTTTTTATTGCAAAGAAAGAGACACCGCATTCACCCAGAAGGTGATTGTATGCCTTGATACTTAAACTTGAAGGCATTGGAGTATCTGTCAATACCACATCGAGGTGATGCAAAGCTAATTCGGCAAGCAGATCCTTGTCTTTCCCCTCGTGACAGATCAGTCGTACCTGTTCGGACAACGTTCCTGTCGGTTCAAGAAGCTTTCTCGCTATGAGTTTTGGAACCACGTCGACGATACCAACTTTCAGGGATAAAGGACCTGCTACAGGCCGGCCATGGAGAGATTCCATCATTTCTCGACCCAGGGAAAAAATCTCATCTGCATAGCGATAAGCAAGATGTCCCATGTCTGTAGGCTCAAGATTTCGGCCCACACGTTTGAAAAGTTTTGCTCCTAAATGGTCTTCAAACTTGGACAATTGAGCGCTTACAGTTGACTGGGCCAAGCTGAGCTTGCTGCTGGCTGCGGTGATGCTCCCTTCCTTCATTACCGTCCAGAAATAAAAGAGATGATGATAGTTGAGCCATTCCATAGTGTTTTGATCTCCCTGAGTTTCATGCCGCCAACGTCTGCGGCGAGTTGCTTGGTATCGTATTTATCGAACCATTATAACGAATTTATCTGTTTGACCTAATCCTTTTTCCGTTTTAATTTTTAACCGGGAGTTTTGCATGAAGAGTAACATTACGAGACAACAGGCATGTTCAGACGATACGCTTTCCCGGCCGCTGGTTTGCCAGGTACGATTGATCCTGGGCCGGTTTGTCAAATTTGGCGCAGATTTTTTCTTATTCCGACAGGCTCCCATGCAGGCAATTTCGAGAGAAGTGTTCCGATACAATCCTCCAGCTTTTTATCTGCGAAGGTATCTTTTCCCGGCAACGGTATCTGCAACAGTGTGGACTGCTAAGGAGATGTTTGCAATCCCGATTACAGCAACAACTAAGGCTGCCAGCGGGTCAATTTTGGCAGCATAGAGTTCTTCCAAAAATAACCAGGAGTTTTGTTATGCATAGATTGGCAATTTCCATCCTTACAACAGCTCTCGTGACCTTTGCGGGGCTTGGTGGAGCAGCATTCGCGGCTGATACGGGGGGGATCCAGGAAACATTGAACCTTACCCAGCACTGGGGAGGATATGTCGCCTTGGTAATCTTTGTCCTGGCCTATGTCTTCGTTATGCTTGAAGAAGTAACACATATGCGAAAATCTAAACCGGTCTTGCTGGCCGCCGGTATTATCTGGGGCATGATTGGCCTGATATATGCGATGCATGGCATTGATCATGTGGCAGAGACAGCGATTCGTCATAATATCCTTGAATATGCGGAGTTGTTTCTCTTTCTCTTGGTTGCCATGACATTCATCAATTCCATGGAAGAGCGACAGGTGTTCGAGGTGCTTCGGGTAAAGCTAGTCAATGCCGGCTACTCTTTCAGAAAACTGTTCTGGATTACAGGCCTGCTGGCCTTTTTCATCTCTCCAATTGCCGACAATCTTACCACCGCCCTTCTTATGTGCGCGGTGGTGATGGCCATCGGTAAAGAGGATAAGAAATTCATCAGCTTAGCTTGTATTAATATCGTTGTCGCCGCTAATGCTGGTGGTGCCTTCAGTCCTTTTGGAGACATTACTACCCTGATGGTATGGCAGAAGGGAATTGTTCAGTTCCAGGGGTTTTTCGCATTGTTTGTGCCTTCTGTGGTCAACTGGCTGCTGCCGGCTGCCATAATGAGCTTTGCTGTAGCAGACAAACAGCCGGAATCGGCTGTGGAAGATTTGAAATTGAAGCGTGGAGCACTGGTGGTTATTGGTCTCTTTCTTTGGACCATCGCCACTGCAGTATGTTTTCACAACTTTTTACAGTTACCGCCTATGGTCGGCATGATGTCAGGCTTGTCGCTCTTGAAAATATTCGGCTACTACCTGAATAAAACGCATGTCAAAAACAGCCTGACCTATGATCCGAATAAAGCGGAGGAAGAGATGGGGCAGGTCGTTCCATTTGATATCTTCGCCAAGATCGCCCGGGCCGAGTGGGATACCCTCCTCTTTTTCTACGGGATTATCCTCTGTGTTGGTGGCCTTGGTTTCATGGGCTATCTTGGCTTCGTCTCAAAATTGATGTATCTCGATTTGGGGCCGACAGTCGCCAACATCATGGTGGGGTTTCTCTCGGCAATCGTAGATAATATTCCGGTCATGTTTGCCGTTTTGACCATGATGCCGGATATGTCTCAGGGCCAGTGGCTGCTTGTTACATTGACCGCGGGAGTTGGAGGAAGCATGCTTTCTATTGGTTCTGCCGCAGGTGTGGCCCTCATGGGTCAGGCCAGAGGCAAATATACTTTTTTGGGTCACCTCAAGTGGTCTCCGGTAATTGCCCTGGGGTATGCAGCGAGTATCTATACGCATTTTCTCATAAACAGTTCAATGATGTAGCGGATAACTGACAGAGTGAGTCCATGCCCCATGTTGTTTAACAAACAAAATAAAATTATCCGGCAGGAGGTCGGCAAATATCCTTCTGCCGGATATGGTCTTAGGAGTTGGCTGGCAGACCCTGAGGAAGGTGGTTTTTATCAGCTCCAGTAGTACCTAGTGAGGTAGTACCCAGTAATTGGCAAACAACCGTTCTCTATCTGTTCGTTCAGTCAGGACTTCAAAGCATACTCGTGCTCTTCGAGAAGACCTCAATGGAAGAAGATGGAGTGCTGCGAAAGAGTTCCCTTCAGGAGAACAATTTTATCGTCGAAAACGCATCGGTTCCGAATTCGGTCAGTTGCCCTAAATAGATTGGTCTGCTGACTGATCTCTTCTGTAGCTGTTCTTGAAACAAATTTCCCCAAGTGTCCTCTTGCTTCATCTCCGACTGATGAAAAACAGCAGAAATTGAAAGGAACTGAGCTCTCTTTCGCAAGATGGGCTGAGAGCAAAGTAGACCTGTTCTGTTTGGTGATGGTATGCTTTTGGGCAAATAGATCGCAGCGTTTGTGGTATTGCTGCCACAACCTTGATGTGATACTGTGATCAGTTGTTCAATTATTTCTGTTTGTCCGCATCGCACATCGGGAAAATGATCAGATCAGTAACGTTATTATGAAAAATGGCCATCATGAGTAGCTATGAAAACAAAAATGTTTTGGAGTGTGTTGGTATTAGCTGTTTTCTTGATTTTTTCAGGGCAGGGAGCGGCTCTTAGTGAGACATTGACCATTGCCGGCACTGGAGATAGTCAGATACTCTTGCGTGCTCTGGCCGAAAAATTTGAGGCCGAGTATCCACAGGTAGATGTCATGGTGCCGGACAGTGTCGGCAGCGGTGGGGGGATCAAGGCCATGATGCAAGGCAGAAGTAACCTCGCCCGGGTTGCAAGAGGACTCACGCCTGAAGAGTCTTCGCATGAGTTGCACTATACCCTGTTTGCCCAATCTCCCGTGGTTTTTGTTGTCCACCCGTCTGTAACAGGAGTAGAAAATATTTCATATGCGCAGATTGTGTCAATCTATTCCGGGCAGATCAATAACTGGCAGCAGCTTGGTGGACAAGATAAAAAGATATACGTGGTGAACAGAGAGCCAGGAGATTCTTCCAGAACAATTCTTGATCAGGGGATACCGGGATTTAAGTACATTGAGCCCTTTGTAGGCAAGGTGTTTTATTCAACACCCGAAGCCATGGAGGCCCTTGTTAAGTATCCCGATACCATTGGCTACCTGCCCCTGGCAATGGTTACAGGGACAAAACTCCGTGTATTAAGTATTGCTCATGTTGAACCAACGCCGCAGGCAGTGGTCACAGGGGCGTATCCGTTGTCTGTGCCCTTGGCCCTTGTCTCCAAAAAAGTACGGACAGACAGCGAACAAAAATTTCTAGATTTTCTCCCTACAACTGCAGCCCAAGAAATTATTGCAGAGTTTGCCGTCGGAGTTCCATGATTGCTTTCCATTCAATCCGGGCAAAAATTCTCTTTACCCAGTTATCGTTACTGCTGCTGACAATCTTTATTGTCAGCAGTAGCAGTTATGTGTTCATGGAAAACTCCCTCCGTAGCAGCCAGGAGAGGCAGTTAACCCAATTTGCCAGCCAGTTTGCCCTCCAAATCCATAATGACCTGAAAAGCATTCGTCAACACCTGGAGGATATTGCCACGAGTCGCGAACTCGAAGTTTATTCGCAAAATTTTCAGGACGGAATACTGAGGGAAATTTTTTCAAACGACTTCGGTAAATTTGCTAAACTGGCCTATCTCAATGAAGAGGGAAGGGAAGAGGCCAAGGTTCTCAAAGGTAAAATTGTCACCACCTATCTGGACATGTCGGAGCGCCAGATTATTCAAGAGGTGCGAGCAAACCCTAATCGTGTTGTTTTCTCGGCGCCTTATTTTTCTCAGGAAATAGATAGCCCGGCATTGCAGGCAGCCATTTTACAGCAGGGATATTTTCATGATGAATTTATCGGTATTATTGTAGGAACGCTAGCGCTTCAGTCGCTGCAATCTGATATGCTGGAGCCAACCATTGGCAAGAGCGGTTTTTTCCGGTTGATTGATCAGGATGGTACCATTCTCCTCTCGCCCAAGCCTGAAGAGATTCTTACACATGTAAGGGTCGAAGGAGATGAGGAGGCTCAGGTTTTTGCTCATGATTCAGGGGTAATAAAGAAAACAATCAATGGCCTTGATGGTTTTGTCGCCTATGCTTCTGTTTCTCAAACAAGTTGGTCAATCCTTGTGACTCTCCCGGCCAGTGAATTTTTCGATGGGATGAGAAAACTGAAAGAAACGATTGTCTTGCTTTCAGCAATACTTTTTCTCGTATCTTTTTTGCTTGCCCTCTTCCTCTCCAATTTGATCACAAGACCAATTGAGCAACTTATCAAAGCTACTGAAAAGGTTGGCAAGGGCGATTTTAAGCAAAAGATAGCGATTACAAGCCGTGATGAAATGGGTACCCTTGCTGAATCATTTAATACTATGACTGCGGAACTCGGTGTCCTGCAGCAAAGAGACAAACAACTCACTGAGGAAAAAAAGAGGTCCGAACAGAAGCTGCATAGAGCTGAAAAAATGGAGGCAATCGGATTGATGGCCGGTGGTGTGGCCCATGATTTAAACAATATCCTCTCTGGAGTTGTCAGTTACCCTGAACTGCTTCTTCATGAATTACCCAATGATCATCTATTGCGCCAGTCCCTTCTGACCATAAAACAATCTGGCGCACGTGCAGTGGCTGTGGTGGCTGATTTACTCACTGTAGCTCGTGGCATCGCCAGTATAAAGGAGGTAACTTCATTCAACACGCTGATAACCACCTTTGTTGGGAGCGGTGAATGTAGTGCCCTATGCAGGCGGTATCCCGCGATTACACTCTCCACTGAGCTCTCTCCTGACACGGGAAATATTTGCTGTTCACCGGTGCACATCCATAAACTTTTGCTCAATCTGGTCACAAATGCTTTCGAGGCAGTTCAGGGGAGTGGTACGGTGACTATCCGCACTGAAAACGAGCTTGGAGGGCAGTCATCAGATCCTGAGGGGCCAGGTAATGCCGGTCGACATGTTGTCCTCCAGGTCAGCGACAGTGGCAGTGGTATTTCAGAGCAGGACATGAAAAAGATTTTTGAGCCATACTACAGCAAAAAAGTTCTGGGCCGCAGCGGCACAGGCCTTGGTCTGTCAGTGGTCTGGAGTATCGTCAAAGAACATGATGGTCAGATAGCTGTCAGCTCAGATGGGAACAGCACTGTTTTTACTGTTCTCTTCCCTGTCTGCCTTGAACGGCCGCAGGAAATTCAAGCGCAGGTATCTCTTGCCGACCTCCAAGGGAAAGGTACCATTCTGATGGTTGATGATGAGGCCCTGCAACGTGAGATCGCTGAGAGAATGCTCAACAGTCTTGGCTATAGTGTGAGGACGGTCTCTTCAGGAGAAGAGGCAATTGCCTATCTGGAAAAACACTCGGTTGACCTGGTGTTGCTCGATATGATCATGGATCCCGGAATAAACGGTAGTGAAACCTATGTGGAAATAAAAAAATTACACCCGGGTCAGAAGGCAGTAATTGCCAGTGGATTTTCTGAAAGCACTGCTATCCAAGAGGCCAAGGCCCTTGGTGTTGGAACGTTTATCAAAAAGCCATACAGTATGGAAGAATTGGGGCGGGCTATACTCCAAGAGCTGCAGGGGTAAAAAACAGTAGCGACTCTTCTTAAGGCCTCTAAGGGAATAACCTGGCTGATATTGCCTTTAGATTGAGGGCAGGTTGTTTGCTTATGCCTGTTTACGGTTCATCACCGGTGTTAGGACTCTTTAGACTCAGGGGTAAGGCACGGAATGGGAATCATGCCTGCGTCTTCATCTTTGACCTGCATCGCTTCCATAAGTTTATTCAAGCTATCCTCAAGAGAACTGAGATGGGTATCACTGAGCTGGCCAAGGGCCTTGGACAGAGCGCCCTGCACCGGGCGTGGTGCCATGGCCAGGAGCTTGGTCCCCTCGTCAGTCAGGAAAAGATGAACTGCGCGCTGGTCCGTCTTACTTCTGTCTCGACGAAGTAAGCCTTTGCCTTCCAGCTGATCCAGCATGTTGCTGCAGGTTGAAGGGTGGATAGTCAAGGCCTTGGCAAGTTCTGAAACTTTCAGGCCAGGGTTGGCAAAAAGTTCCCACATCATCCACAACTTTGCACTGCTTAATCCGCATTGACGTTCCACGGTTTTGGAGTGGGATTGAATTGTCCGGAATAAAATACGAAGCTGTTTGGTTATGTTCTGCATGCGATTCTGCCGGACTTCCATAAGGTGACCCATTCCATTTTGTATTTGATAATAAGTCGTTATCTCGATGTGGACATGGGGATACTGACATAGTTATAAGCATATAGAATGCTGTTTTGTTCTTGTCAATTAATTCTTTATTCCTGGTGGAGAGTGTTCCTGCTCATCATAAAGAAAAATGATTTAGAGACAAGCCGCCGCGGTGTGATGGCTTCTGAAAGTAGTATCATATTTTGAAGTATTGGCTGCTTTTCTATACCCTGTTCTGAAAAAGAAAAAATACGACCAGCGTGGATCTTTCAGGAAAGGGATCCACGCTGGTCAGAAAATGGGAAGGAGGTTATTTGGCTGCAGCTCGTGCTGCAGTAAGCCAAGCATTCCAGGTGGCATTGTTTGCAGAAATCCACTCATCCACATGACGATTGATGTCTTTTCGGATTTCTGGCCTTCATTCATTTTGGTGTTTTGCTCGTTGATGTCAACGAGGGGCAAGGTAAAGATTTCAAAGAATTTCTGAGCGGCAGGGTTCTCATCGATGAACTCCTTGTTGGCAACGATTTGAATGTCAGAAACGACAAAACCGAGCTTGATAGGGTCACTGACAGCCCCTTCAATACCGGAGACGGTCATTCTGTCTTCAGCCGACTTCTGTGATTCCGTGGCTGCGATGTGAGGGACATTGATCCACATTACATCCTTTCCGGGTTTGAGCTTGAATATGGTCCAGTTCGGGGCCCAGGTGTAAAAAAAGATGGGTTCGTCACTCTTGTAACTTGCCAGTGCAGAGGCCATACCGGCTTCATAGGAGGCCTTGATGGGATTGATATGGGCATCCAGGTCATAGACGTCCATGTGGTGGCTAATGATTGTTTCACAGGCCCAACCGGGAGGACAGGCGGTCAGATCTGCTTTGCCGTCGCCATTTTTGTCAAAGGCCTTTTTCACCTTGTCCCGTTTAAAATCGTCCAGGGATTTGATGTTATATTTATCGACTTCTTTTTTGGATACCAGGTAGCCCTGCAGTCCACCGGCCTTCTCTACACACCCATATTTAGCGGCCTTGTCGGGAAATTTTTTTGGCAGCTGATCGTCATGCATGGGGAACCAGCCGTTGGTCCAGTAGTCCAGATCGCCAAGAGTCAATGACTTGTAAAAAATAGGATTTGCCAGATCTTTTGGCTTTTTTACCTTGTAGCCCAATTCTTCAAGACCGCGGCGAACAAGGGCTTCTTGGAAAAAGCCCGTATTCCATGTTGCCCGGGCAGGTTGCACAGTCTTGCCTGCACCCGGTTGGTCTGATGCTATTGCTGGGTCCCACAGACAGCGCGAGGCCAAGTACAACGGCAGTAATTGTGTGTTTAATCTTTTGCATTTCTCTCTCCTTGGTTTTGATTTCTGCAGTATTTATAGTTAGTAAGAGCTAACGTTTGATAAGTTCTTAGGAGCTTCAAAGGGTAGAAGGCTCAGTTTCAGCTGATAGATACACCGATGAGTGGTCACTTTTTCCGGGCCATGCCTTGGGTGATTCGGTCAAGGATGATAGCGAGTAAAACAATACCAAGACCACCGATCACGGCCTGACCGATGTCAAGGGTGTTCAGGCCGAGGATCACCGGTGATGGAGGGCGTTGAGACCCGTGTCAAGTCCGGTAAGCGTTTGTTCAATGGGCCACTTGATGGCCTGGAAAATGTCTCGGTGATTTTCCACTAGCCAGTCAACTCCCTGGGAGACCCAGGCGTCCAGCGGTATTACTTTATCTTCAAACATGGATGTACCTATTATGATCTTTTGTCCTGAAAAATATCAGCTTGCTTCCTGTTCGGTGCGGTGGAGTGTCCGTAAGAATCTGTTTTTGGACACGACACCCTTGTAGATTCCCTGTTCATCGATAACTGGCACCGGCCAGGCGCGAGAAGCTACCTCTGGTAAGATATCCTGCATGGAATCATTGAGCTGGACGGTTGTGACCTCGGTGATAAAACTATGGTCGATGGGATTGTCAGTAGCTCCGCTCTCCAACAGTGCCTGTAATCTTTCAGCAATGACTAAGCCCAGGAATTTACGCTCTGAATCGAGTACGTAGGCAAAATCTCGATCTTTACTGCTCAACAGCTCATGGGCTGTTCTCAGGCTGCCGACCTTAGATTTGATGATCGTCAACTGAGTATCTCGGACAATATCACCTGCTGAGATGACACTGGTGGGATCTACTCCACGAAAAAAGGCCCGGACGTAATCGTCTGCCGGATTCTGGAGAATTTCTTCCGGGGTACCGACCTGGACAACGCGGCCTCCTTCCATAATGGCAATTCGATCGCCGATTTGCAGCGCTTCATCAAGATCATGGGAGATAAAGACAATGGTACGTTGATGGAGCTTCTGAAGTTTTAGCAGTTCGTCCTGCATCTGTGTGCGTATGAGTGGATCGAGGGCAGAAAATGCCTCATCCATGAGCAGGATATCGGGGTCAACGGCAAGGCCGCGGGCAAGACCAACGCGCTGTTGCATGCCACCGCTGAGTTGAGCCGGATAGGAATCTTCCCAGCCGGAGAGACCGACTTGTTCCAGGGCCGCTATGGCACGTTCTTGCTGTTTGGCCTTGTCAATCTGCGCCAACTCAAGACCAAAAGCAGCATTTTCAAGCACTGTGAGATGGGGCATAAGGGCAAAAGACTGAAAGACCATACTCATATTGCGGAGTCGGAAATTGACCAGTTCCTTGGGGGGCATGTGATCACGTCTTTTCCGTCAACTAAGACTTTTCCCCTGGTTGGCTCAATAAGCCGATTCAACATGCGTACCTGGGTAGATTTTCCCGATCCGGAAAGACCCATGACCACAAATATTTCACCACTGTTAACGACAAAGTTTGCATCCTGTACACCAACAGTCATGCCGGTTTCTTCCTGTATTTCTTCTTTGTCCTTGCCTTTTTTGAGGAGATCGAGAGCCTTGTCCGGACGGTCTCCAAAGATTTTGCAAAGATTTTGCACTATGATTTTTTCCATATAGTATCCGTTGTAGAAGATGAATGAACAGCTCGGAGTGTAAGAGTGACTCGTGCCTGATTGCATGGGCTGATGCGGTCAATCAGGTTTTATGGTGAGTGAATATCACGGAAGTGGAATCGAACTGGCCACCTCACTCCGAGATATATTATTGGAGAATAATAAATTGTATAAAATAATATAACCAAAAACTATATTGGATAATAATGATAAGGGAGGAGATGTCAAGGAAAGAGCCAGACAAGGGTGAGGGCGTTCCTGTTGCTTGTTGAACAGGATTTAAGCCATTCCATTGGAGGAAGTGTTACAAAAGTCAAAAAAGAGTACCCAGGAGAAGACCTGAAGATACACTGCCCCCTTGTCAGCGGCGGCTTTGAAAGCGAAAGGCTCTCTATGATCCTGATCAGGATCATAGAGAGCCGAGAGGAGGTTGTTGGTCGCGGTCCCGGTCTTGACGACCATCGGCAAGAGTCAATTGATTCTTTATTTCAGTTACAGATTGATCCTGGTATGGTCGGAGAAAAGCCCTTTTTCGGTAAACTGTTGGTGGACTAGGTCCTTTTTCAGCGGAGGGGTTGCGGAAGTCAAGGTGGTCGTAGAGCAAGAAAATCTGGGCCTGGCCGATGTCGCTGGCGTGTTGGTCAGCGACATCCAGTCCTCTGTCTCCTGTTCGCTGATTGAATTTTTCACATCTCGGCTGGTCGTGTCTCCAGGAAAGACTGGAGCTGAAATTGATCGTATGGTCTCTCTCTGGCTGGTGCTGCCTCTGAGTGCTTATTCTTCCAGTTTATAGCGAAAGTCACAGACAGGCTCATTTTCTGCCAAGGTACTTGTTCTTTTGAGTCCTGTTTTTTTGAATTTACTTTCTAAGAAATCAAATGCGCACATAAACGGGACTAAGTCAGAGGCATTTTCCTGGCTAAAAAACTTGACGACTGCACATTCGGTAAAATCCCAACCGAAATCAAATTCCTGACCATTTCCTGGAACATATTGATAAACAAAGTTCTCCGGATATTCTTTCTCCTGCAGCCAGGCACTAAAAGATTCCATCTGTTGCAGACTCTCATTGCTAAACATTTCTTTGCCTTCTTGTCTCAACTCCTCTCTGGATCCAAAGAATCCATCGTGATATGTTGACTCAATGACATCATAAAAAATATTCCCGGCCTCGAGTGGATTCTTATCGTGTTGTTGCAGTGCCTTATATAATGCCAGGGCTGGCATGGTACCTGTCAAACAAGGGGTTAAGAAATTTCTTTTTCCACCAAGAGGAGGGAGCCTGGCAAATAAAAATTCAAGTTCCGTTAAGGCGGATTGCCAAATTTCAGCTGCCTCATCTTCACCATAGCGTTCGGTTAACTTTTTTTGATAAAATGCTCCACAAACTTTTTCCATGAACCCTAACTGTCTGGGAAATTCTTCTTGGTAATAGGTCGTCATTATGTTCTCCGTCTGTTGTTTGATTTGCCTGAACAGGATAGGGTTTGCTCAGAACGAGTGGGACCAAGTAAGAGTTGGCGAAAAAAGCTGCTGGACAGTCAGATTCAGGTCAACATTTCTGCCACATAGAGGCCAAACAGGACAAGAGGTAAGGCGATGTCGAAATACAAGACCGGACCGGCATTGAGGTGACTGCTGTTTTTGTTTCGCTTTATATCTTGAATGTGGACATAGCCTGCCCCCCAAATAAAAACAGAACGGCCAACTATTGTCGCCAACCAGAAATCGCCATGGAACCAGATGGAGAGGATACCCAAAATGCCAAAGCTCAGGTTAGTAAAGGCAATTTCTGTTTGGAAGGGGTTTCCTGGAGGCCAGCCAATTCCTTTTGCCACCTTATCAGGAGTATAGAAGTGGCCACAAAACGAAAAAAGTCCTTGCAGGCCAATAGTACTGACAATAAAAGCCAGGAGAAATGCAGTCAGAGGAGGAGTTTTGAGGAAAAAAATCTGCAAACTCCCTGCAATGATGGCTAGAGCCGAAAAATATACTGGAAACATTCTTGACCCCCTGTCAATAAGCTAAAATTATAGGAAAAAATAAACAATTTCTGCCTGTTTTTGAAAAAATCAAATACCATATCGAAATCTTATAGGGTGGGAGGATGGAAGTCAAATAGGATTTCCAGGAGCCAGGGCCTGTCGGACTGAGACGCAACTTGGATCAATCGGCCCATATTTTCAGGACCTGGGCAGCGCCTTGTATTTTGTTGCTTTTTATACGAAGGGAGATGTATCATAAAGGTGCAGGCCAGGTACCTGCAGAAATGGCGAATCCATTCAGGTGGTACCCCCATGAAACCGACTATCTATCTCGCCTACGATGGCTCCATCAACGCCGACTGGGTTGCTCGCTATGCCTTCAATATGGCGGCGAATGGCCAAGATCTCCAGATCATCCTGATCCATATCCTGGATCACACCTATTCTCCCGACAAGATCGCCAAGAAAATCGAGGCAGTTGAAGCCGAATGTGTGGTCCGGGGGGGGAGGATCACCAGCCGTATTCTTCCCCTTCAGAAAAACGTCTTTTATTCCCTGCTCCAGGCTATTCCGGCGGGGGAGGAGAGTCTCTGTGTGTGCGGGGCCCGGATTTCCTCACGGGACAAGGGCTTTCTTGCCGGTACTATCTCCGAAAAGCTTCTGCGTCGCAAGCAGTTCACGGTCATGGCCATTCGGGTGGTCAAACCCGGTATACTAGGAGCTCCCAAAAAATTGCTCTTCCCCCTTTCCGGCCATCCTCGCGGCTTTCAGGCAGCCATGTCTTTTTTTCTGCTCTTGGCCCCGGAGGTCGAGCGGCTGCACCTTCTGCGAATCATGAAGGTCAGTTCCCTGTGGTTTCAGTATATGCCGGCAACATTTGCCCGGGCTCTGCAGACAAAGGGTTTTACCTATGTGAATGAGGTGCTGAAAGAGATTCGCCAGCAGTTGGGGGAGAGTAATATTTATCTGGATGCCAAGGTGATCCTTTCTGATGACTGGGTCAAGGAGATCCTTATCCACGCCAGCAAGACCCATGCTCAGATGATCCTGATGGGTGCCTCTGACCGCAATCTGCCGTCCCGTTATTTTTATGGCAACAAGATCGAACAGATCCTCCGTCGTTCTCCCTGTGATGTGGGGATTTACCGTAACATATGAACGGTCAAGCCCAACAGATCCATAACCTGACGCCGGATCGGGTCTATACTCTCCTGGACACGAGACCAGAGGGCCTGGATGGCGAAGAGGTGGAGGAGCGTTTGCTCCATGTAGGCAGAAACTCGTTCGACATCCCTGATCGCTGGAAAACGCTGCGCAGCTTTGGCAAGCAGTTTACCAATTTCTTTACCATCCTCCTCCTCGTTTCGGCAACCATCTGTTTTGTCGCTCACCGTCTCAATCCCGGGGAGAGTATGAATTTCCTCGGCTGGGCCCTGTTGGTGGTGGCCCTGCTCAATGCTTTTTTCAGTTTTATCCAGGAATATCGGGCTGAGCGGGCCATGGAGGCCCTGAAGAAATTCCTGCCCCAGTTGGTCGAGGTCCAGCGTCAGGGCCAGGTCATCAAGATTCCCGCTGAAGGGATCGTACCTGGCGATCTCCTCATCCTGGCCGAGGGTGACAAGATCACGGCAGATGCCAGGGTTGTTGAGGCCGAGGGGTTGCTGGTCGACAACGCCCCACTCACCGGTGAGGCCAATCCCTGTACCCTTGTCCATGAAGCGAGCAGGAGCCGTCTGGTTGAAAGCAACAACATTGCCTTTGCCGGCTGTACGGTGATCCGGGGCAGCGGCAAGGCGGTGGTCTTTGCCACCGGTCTGCGTACCGAGTTCGGCAAGCTGGCGCACCTCTCTCAGGAGATTGAGCGGGCTTCTTCGCCTCTGGAGCAGGAGACTGCCCATATGGTGCGGGTCCTCACCATCATTGCCGTGAGCATGGGTTTTGCTTTTTTTATGTACGGGATGCTTACTGGCAGACCGTTGTGGGTGAATCTGGTCTTCATGATGGGGATCATCGTGGCCAATGTTCCGGAAGGACTCCTGCCCACTTTTACCCTCTCTCTGGCCATGGGCAGCCTGCGCATGGCCAAAAAAAATGTCCTGGTCAAGAGTCTCAATGCCGTGGAAGCACTGGGTGCGGTTCATGTCATCTGTTCGGATAAGACAGGAACGCTTACTGAGAACAGACTCACCATCACCGGGCTTCTGAGTCCCCTGCAGGGCACGCCCTTTGCAGACCAGGAGCAGCTGGAGCTCCTGACCTTAGCCCTGGCTGCCTCTGAGGTAAGGGGCAGGGATCACCTGAGTGGTGATCCCTTGGATGTGGCGGTGGCTGCACGCTTAACCGCCCTGGGCGCTGATCTGGAGGTGCTCCGGGAGCAGATTGAGCATTACTTCACCTTTGATGTGGAGAAGAGACGATCGGCTGGTATCATGACCGTGGCCGGGAAAAGGTTTTTTGTGGTTAAGGGGGCCTTTGAGGCCTTGTCTCCGATGCTTGCCTCCGTTCGCAGCGCCGGGGGGCAGCAGGAGGCAGTGGATAAGGAGGTCTTGGAGCGGGCGGAAGAGGTGCTGCGGGGCATGGCCAGTGAGGGCTTGCGGGTCATTGCTTTGGCCTGCCGGGAACTGGGGGAAGGGGAAGGAGAGGAGGCAGACTCCCCGTCTCTTCAGGATGCCCTGGAAAAAGAACTGCTTCTTGCTGGTTTTATCGGCATCGAAGATCCTCTTCGCCAAGAGGTGCCGGCAGCCGTTGGTAAATGCCATAGTGCCGGGATCGAGGTCCTGCTGATCACCGGGGATCACCCGGACACGGCCCAGGCCATTGCCCGCAAGGCAGGAATCCTTCCTCAGGAGGATGACCCGGCCCTGCTGATGACCGGTGCCGAGTTGGAGCACCTCACCGAGGAGGGGCTTGTCGAGCGTCTCGGCCAGGGAACGAGAGTCTTTGCCCGGACGACTCCGGAACAGAAGATGAAAATTGTCGCGGCCCTCAAGACCATGGAAAAGGTGGTGGCCATGACCGGGGACGGGGTCAACGATGCCCCGGCCCTCAAGGCTGCCGATGTGGGCATTGCCATGGGGAGGCAGGGGACCGATGTGGCCAGGGAGTCGGCCCAGATCATCCTCCTTGATGATAATTTCGCTTCCATTGTCGCGGGCATTGAAGAGGGGCGGACCGTGTTTGAGAATATTAAAAAATTCACCAACTATGTCCTGGTGAGTAACGGCCCCGAGATCCTCCCCTATCTCCTCTATATTCTCCTGCCGGTGCCCCTGGCCCTGAACGTGATTCAGATCCTCTCCATCGATCTTGGCACGGATATCATCCCCTCCATGGCCCTGGGCCAGGAGCCGCCAGATCCTGAGATCATGCACAAACCGCCCCGACTCCGAGAACAGGGCTTGCTCACCCTCCCTCTGATCCTCCACAGTTATCTCTTTCTTGGCCTGTTGGAAGGCCTCTGGTCGCTGGGGCTTTTTTTCTATGTCCTGACCAGCGGGGGCTGGCACTTTGGAGAGGAGCTGGCTACAAATGATCCCCTCTACCACTCGGCCATGGGCATCGCCCTGTCCACCATCCTCCTGATGCAGATCGGCAATCTCCTGGGGCGCCGTTTTTCCAGGCGTTCCGGGCTTGACCTGGGAATCTTTAAAAACAGGCTGATGCTTCTGGGTATCGCTATCCAGGTCGTCTTTTCCTGGGCCACCCTCTATTTTCCGCCCCTACAAAAGATCCTCAATACCGGGCCAGTCCCGTTGTCTATCTATTTTCTGGCCTGGTTTGGGATTATCCTCATCTTCGGCAGTGACTATCTCAGGAAGCGATACCTGGAGAATAGAGAACGAAGCACCTGCGGCGGGCAGCACAAGGAAGGCTTGTAACCAGGTCTTCAGGAGCCTGTCGGGCTGAGACATAACTCTGCGGCAAATTTGACAACTTACCCCCTGTTGCCAGGGCCTTTCCTTCAATACTCCTGCTATGCACCGCAAATCTATGAAAAGCTGGTCTCGATTTCGTTAATTTTCGCGACCACTCTCTCCCTACGACAGATTCCTAGGGTTGGCTGTTGTCCGTTGAGGCGGGTAGAAACATTGTCCAGGGGAAAGTATAGGGGGTAACCAGGGGCGGATTCGCCGTACCGAGGTAATCTACATTCCAGCCGCTGGCAGGAATGATGAGAGGAATGACAAAAGGATCGGTGGCTACATAATAATAGGTGCCGACGCCATTTTTTACAATTCCATAGCCGGGGTCCATCTGGCCAAAATATCCGACCGCCAGCGAGTAGGTGGTGTTTTTTTCATACACCAGTCCTTTCCAATTGTTCAATGTGCGGGTGTAAAGTCCATTGACTTCAGAAGACCCGGCACCGCTGACCTTGTACTGAGAGGGCAGCTTTGACTCAGTCACCAGGGGCGGACTTGTGGCGTTGCCATAGGGGCCACTGAGCCAACCTTGTTCAGGAACAGTGGCCCCGAGATCGGTGTGGGTGTAATATTGGCCGGTAGCCGGATCTTCAATACTCCATACGCTGGTCATTACAATCAAACCCTGGCGAATTTCATAACTGCCATAGGCATAGCACGGATAGCCGTGATAGTTAAGTCCTCTGGCGTAGGTTCCGTTAAGAAATGAATCTGCTGTTCCACTGACAATAAGATTTTCCGGGAGCGGGGTTGTTGTCGCCACCGGGGGGGTGCAGGGATTGACTGCATAAGGTTCACAGTTCCATCCGGTTTCCATTGGAATTGGAGTGTCTGAGCCATGACTGTAATAGACTGCCAAGGATGAGCTATTTTCTATGTTCCAAGATAATTCCATTCCCTCTTTCCACAGCAGTACGTAGTCCCCCTTGATCCAGCTTTCCTTGCCATTGATTATGATATCGGGCGTATAGGTGCCATTGACGAGCGGGTCATTACTGCCGCTGACAATAACAGGATCAGCCACCTGAGCAAAACTGCTTGTCGATATCAGCCAGAGTCCGAGAATAAAAAGGATGTGCAGGTGTTTCATGTTGTCGCCCATTGGCTATGAGTTATGGTGAGGTCTGTCGCCAATTATATCCTCACCATCAAGTTACGGTGTGTCCGAAGAAAGATTGTTTCGTATGTGCTGGAGAAGGCTCTCGTCTATGTTTACAAATTCCGGTAGATTTGCGGCCCTGTCTGGGGCGGTGAAATTTTCCAGAAGCACAGGTGTTGAATCCTCTCCGTTTTCATTGAGATGGGTAAGCCATAATTTCGTATAGGGGCCATCACTCTTGGCTGAATAAATCAGCCATTTTCCATTGGGCGAAAAGCTGTGCCAGGAGTTCATTTTGCCTGTAAAATTGCATTTCATTGTTCTCGGTTCACCTCCTGCAGCCGGAATGATAATCAACTGGGCATCCGGTTGAATGATCATAAATCCCCTGGACTGGGTGAATACGATCCACTTGCCATCGGGAGAGAACTTGGGAAAATAGTTGCTCATCCCGTTGTCGGAAGCACCTTGGACCGGTAGAGGAGGAGTCGCATTGCTATTGGGAAAGGGAAGCCGATACAGATCGTAGGTAAAAAAGGATTTGCGATCGATGAAGTCGCTGACCGGGATTGACTTATCCAGACGTTTTGATCTGATGAAGAGGAGAGAATTTCCATCCGGGCTGAAGACTGGATTGCTCTGCACATAATCAGGGTCATCGGCTCCTGCCAGCATACTGAATTGCTGCTGCAATCTGTCGTACATCGCAATTTTCCCCTGTACCGGGAAGAAGAGTTGGGAATAGGATATCTCCGGCAGCATTTTATACACCGAGATGTCATTAATGGTACTCGCAACATAGCGACCGTCCGGGGATAATCTGGCAAAGAGTCCGAAGGTTCTGACTCCGGGTTCCGATTGCACACTACTCCAACTGATGACCCCCTCATCTGTCAACTGGGTCTCCTGGCCGATATCTGCAATAACGTAAGCCCCTTTGTCTCCTTTGAAATCTACATCCATTCCCAGAACCGTTCCTGCTTGATCAAAGGAATGACAATTGGCACATACCTCCATTTTTTCCAGGAGGATCGAAGGCGGTTCTTCCCGATTGACCCAGCCTAACCTCCAGCGGATGGTACTGAGGTTTTTGATGGCCTTTGTTACCGGAAGCGGGACTTCTCTATAGAAAACAGGTGCTTGCACGGCATCTGGGGAGGTGCTTATGGTCACCACCGACCCGGAGCATTCTTTTCCCTCCTTGACGCCGGTGATGTCAATTGCGAGTTCTTTTGCAGCAGAATGTTTTTTTATCGTGGCCCAGGTAGAAGGGGATGGCCGCCAGCTTTTTTCCTGGACTGAGGTGATGAAGGGGGGGATTGGTGCTGGAAAGGCAACAGTAATTATCCAATCGGTGGCAGAACTTGTGTCGTGCCAACGAAACGTTGGGGAACGAAAGTCGCTGGGGAAAAGTGCCTGATGGAGGGGATAAGTGATGGTGAGGTCGCCTGCAGCTGGGTCACCACTGGCAGCGACCCTTGGTAGCAGCAGGATGGGAATAATAAGGAGATGGAGCCATTTTTTTTTCATTTCACTACCAGTCTCCCCTCTTCACAGCAACGAAATCTCTTCCCTGGCTAACCGGGGTCCCTATATGACTGCTAAATCGCCACTGCTTAAATGAATTGGTATTCATTTAAGCATAGCGCTAAGATTTTATCTATAGGAAAAAGGGACAATTTCAGACTGGAGCTGAAATTGTGAGAAGAGGAATCCGGTATTCTGGGTAAGCAAGGGGAGAGAGATAGAGGGGGAGCGCTCGTTGTAGCGCCTTGGGAAGTGGGAAAGTGTCTTCCGATATCCATCTATCGTATGGTGTATACGGGTCTGGGGTCGTCCTGCGGATCTTGCATGGGTGGATTCAATTGCTGCAACTGGGAATCTTTGTCGGGATTTATGGTAAGAAAGAATCCAGCTCCGGCAAAAGTTGTGATGATTGCAGTTTTCAGGAATAAATCATAGCCACCTGTCTCAATGAGCCACGCTCCTGTAAAGGGTCCTATAAAAGTACCGAGATGTACTGTCAGCATCATCATATTGGCATTGTAACCACGGAACTGAGGGTCACTGACGAGATACATCAGTGAATTCAGGGGAGGAACGCATAAGCCCATACCTAAGCCAAAAACAGCTGCAGTTGGCAGAAGCCAGGTTGTATCCGGCATTGTTCGTAATAAGGTAAGCCCTGCGCCGGTAAGCAATAAAGCTATTGTGACAAGAACCACTTTGGATACTTTGTCAAAAAGCTTCCCGCCAAAGAGACGAATAGCTATCATGACACCCATTTGCACAGTGAAGAAGATTGCGGAATTTTCAACTCCTTTTTCAAGGGCATATCCTGCAAAAAGATAAAACAGGGCAGAAAAAATTGTAAAATAGACACCATTAATAAAGAGGATGGAGAATACAGGTTTACGTAAAATGTTTCGTTTTTTTGAGCTGTTATGATGTTTGTCTGTCCTCGTCAGGTTTGCATCTTGTGCATCACCTGTTGTCCGAGCACGCATAGTGAGGGCAAGAAGGCTGGCAGGTAAGAGCAGACAGGCTGTCAGCGTATAAATTTTTGCCGGATTATCGGTATACGGACGAATTGTTTCAGACAGTATCGGTATAATGGTGTAAGGCAATAACAATGCTACGGAGTAGAGGCTGAATGCCAAACCTGATTTTTGGGGTGGGATTATCTTTACGAAAATAACCATGCATGAGGCCATGACCAGAAAAACTGCGGTACCATTTATCATGCGCACAATTGCCAAGGACCAGAAATTATCTGCAAAGAGATAGGCCATGCCGCATCCTGCAGCCATTGCAATGCCAATCAGCATTGTCGACAATGAATTGCGGAGTTGAATGCGGTCGCTGGCGACAACATACAACAGCATCGTGGTAAGCGAGGAAAGACCAACGAGAAAGCCGGCGTTTTTTCCCGACAGGCCAATATCCTGGAGGTAAAGGTGGAAGTTATAAAATACCGTTACATTGCAGAGGGCCAGAAATGTAATGAGGCAGAGGAATAAAAAATCAAAACTGAGCAGCCTGTTTTTTGTCATTGTTAGAGGTCGTCAGCACGGACACGAGTCTGATAATAGGGATGCAGCATAGCCAGTGAGAGAACCGTTTCACGGCAGGATGGCTTGCAGAAAACATCTGGTTGCTTCTGCCTTTCTCGTCTTCAAGGTCGCCGAAAGGTCCTCCGGAAACACCAAGGTTGTCGTCGTCCTGCTTTTCAATGAAAAAGGGTGAAATTGGATGGTAATTCCGATGATCGGTACATTTTTATAGATAACTTCCTGTATGGGCACTTTAATTTTGTGGTGATCAGGAGATGACCATCAAATCTGACCTCCAGCATATCGGGGCCAGTGAGTCAGAGTTAATGTATTTGAGCCACCCTAGGCGAGACGCCTCGTGTTGTCAAATATATCTTTGACGGTTCGGTTCCTATTGCTTAAAAAAGGAGGATGCAAACAAAGAAGCAACAGATACGGTGATGGAGAGTTGGCAGGCGCACGAAGCCATCGTAGAAGCCACTTTCGAACTCATTGCAGGGGAAGGATAGCTGAGGTCAAGTATTGAAGGTGGTCTGAAACCGGCTGAAAAAGCTTTGGCTCAACAGCGAGTAGGTTGGCCGCTGCAGACATTTGTGATATTCGTGGCTCAACAGCGCCCGATGCTGTTGCCTGTATTGTTTTGGCGAAATGGGGATCGTTTTCCTAAACTGGAACATTAAGTCAACTGGGAATTATGAAAAAATTGGATTATTATCAAAGCTTTTCACCAAAACTTGAAATGTGGTTTGTTGAAGCGCATGAGGAAGCAAATAGCTGGGATGAGGGTAAGTCAATATGTATACGGTATGCTTTGTATCCCAGGCGATTCTACAAAACGATTGCAGGATTTGATCATACAAAAAAAACCGATTATTGCTTCATTGGTGGATTCAAAACTGACCAGAGAACAGAAAATAATAGAAAATGGATACTTGGCTTTATAGAAAAGTACTTTACAGAGATGTCGTATTTGCAGTTTACAGACAAAATAACTAAAAGTAATTATGTTATAAAAGGATGTTTTGACTATACCCTGAAAAATGATGGTTTTGTTCCTAAGGAACACCCGGTTAAAGAACGAAATAAATTTGACGAAAAATATTTCAAGCAGATGGCAAAAAGTAAATTTACGCTTTGTCCTGCTGGAGATAGCTTCTGGAGTATGCGTTTTTATGAGGCGCTTATGTGTCGATCAATACCAATTGTCAATAGTGTAAATGAAACATTTAGATCGAAAGAGGAATCTGGATTAGATTATCGATATTATTTAACGACGGATAACATTCTCTTTAGAGAAGATTGGGTAGAACATAATTATAGAATATTTTTAAAAAATCATACCCTTGAAATTATCTAGCGAAGCGGAGGCTGGCCAATAATTGGCGATGCCGACCTGATCACTCGCCTTGAAGAACTGTTCTCATTTGGCTGTCTGCACTCTCTATTCCTCATATGGGCCTCATGATTCACTTTTGTAACCAATAAAATCAATCACCCAAACAGCCTCCAACAAGGCCTTCTGTAAGGGGTCAATTGCTTGACGTGCTCGCTGCCCAGGTTCCTCACCCAGCGAACAAGGGTTGTTTATTTGTAACTTCAATCGGTTTTCCTGATCCTGCAAGAGTATTTAAGGTCAAAAGGCGTGTTCAGCTTTAGTCTTTGCATAATTCTGTGTATAATTTTCTTATAAGCTGATTTTCTCACCCGTTACGGAGTCTTTGTGGCCGGTATGGGCGAGGAAATACAGAGGCTGCTCTTAAACCCAACAGGTGAACAAAAAGATTCAGTTGCCTTTAATTTATATCGTTAGCGGCGGGAGGACAGCCGGATGTCGGCAGAGTTACGGCTCTTGCTTTGATGGTAGATCTTATTGTCTGGTTTGTCTTCTTCCTGCCAGTTGGCCCAAAATATTGACTCCAATTTTGAGTATGAAAGTCTATACCTCTCCTGACCTGCCAATGGTTGGTCATATTAAAAATATTCTTGAATCAAAGGGGATTGCCTGCATTATCCAAGGACAATTCAGTAGTGCTGCTGTTGGTGAAATCCCAGCGATTGAATGTTGGCCTGAGCTATGGGTTGTTGACAAAACACAATTAGAAGAGGCGAAAATAATAGTAAAAGAAGCATTAGACCCTCCAACTCAAAATTTGAGGCCATGGAAATGTCGCTATTGCCAAGAAGTTATAGAGGGGCAGTTCACCGCATGCTGGAATTGTGGGGCAGAGAGAGAATGATGTGTTCCATTTGCTCATTCTCTCGTAACAGAGGTTTTTGTTTCTTCGAAAAGCCATAACCAGAAAAAACCCAGAAGAGGCCAACAGATGCAGTTCCAGGCATATCTACTTTTTGGCCTTACTTTTTAATTTCGTCTTTCCTTACAGTTGCCCCTCATGCTTCGCTCTGGGCAGCTTATGGAAATGTTTACCGGAGCATACCGTAATGAATTTATTCGCATATGGTACATTGATGGATCTGGAAATTATGACCCAGGTTTCAGGTGGCCAATACAGATCTCAGAAAGCCACCCTTCTCAATTATGTTCGGAAGAGAGTACGCGGGGAAGTCTATCCTGGGATCATCCGGCAGAGCGGTGGCGCCGTTGACGGAATACTCTATTTCAACCTTTCCAAGGAAGCTTTTGACCGTCTTGACAAGTTTGAAGGGCCTCTTTATGTGAGGACCGAGGCAGAAGTGGTCTGCGACAATGGCGAGGGCCTGGTCACAGATACGTACGTCATAACAGCAAATTCTGCCCATCAACTATCCGATGACGACTGGAGCTATGAAAACTTTATAATGAATCACAAACAGCTCTTTCAAGGGAGCTATAATGGATGGAATGAGTTGGAATAATCTGGGTGAACCATTGCCTTTACCAGGTGCGAGCGGAAAGTCGCCTTTGTTATTGCTTATCTTGAGTCAGCTTGGCGTGTGGTTGGACACAGGAAAAGGGGACGGATCAAGGTGACAACCGACATCTGTGACTAGTTAGGATTACCAGTAGCTTCCTTTCCAAAAAAAATTCATCTAAGATGAAAAAAATAGGCATTGTTACCTATATGAAAAATATTTGAATTATGTTTTAATAAATAGCGATTCATCTACAATAATAGACAAAGCCAAACCTGCCGAAAAGTAGGTGCGGAAAGCCACGGGGCTTACAAGTCAGCCGGGTTACCTTTTGATGAGGTAGCTCGGCTTTCTTTTTTTTCGGAGAACCCTATAAACTGACCTGTCACAATCTGATATTCCATTGGAGGGAATTATGAAGATTTCGATCATTGTACTTAGGAGCCGTTAATCAATAAACGTAACTAATTTAGCCAGGATTCGGATCAATCCTGTAGTTCCATTCGCCATGAAACTCATTCCGTGTGATCCGGATTTTTTCAAACTCTATATTACTGACTTTGATGCCTGGCGGGT
>JAHIUA010000084.1 GCA_018817385.1 Pseudomonadota bacterium | reverse complement strand
TTCCGTCCGCATCGATTGTATTGAAAAGATGCGGGAAAAAGTGATGTTATGGAATAATGATCGTAACAACCGACAAACAAAGGTCGACTGGCAATTTAAAACAAACGACGCTCGAATTAAACTGAAACGACTATATCCGAAACTATAAGGTGTACACTGTACTAGGAGCCTGTCGGACTTAGACATAAATCTGCTGCAAATTTGACAAATCGGCCCATATTTCCATGGATTTTCGTTAAATAGGCCTGCTATTCGCCTCAAATCCATGAAAATCTGGTCTCGATTTCTCTAATTTTCTCTACGATTCTCTAAATCCGACAGACTCCTGGCAGGAATTTCCCCATCAGGAGAAACAATCATGCAAAAAGAAGATCAAGCTATTAATAAAAATTTCATCGAACTCACCACCTTTATGGTAGGTGATGCTCTTTGTGGCATGGACATTCTCAAGGTCCAGGAAATCAACAAACTGATCGATATGACAGCAGTACCGCAAGCACCAAGTTACGTGCTCGGTATCTTAAACTTACGCGGCCAGATCGTGACAAGTATTGATTTGGGTAAAAAGCTTGGTCTTGGAGAAACAGACCTCTCTCTGGACCCAAGAAATATCATTGTCAACTCCCCAGGTGAACATATCGGCCTGCTCGTCAGCAAGATCAGTGATGTGGTGCAGGCCAACAAAGAAAAGTTTGAACCCCCTCCATCCAATATGGGAGGAATTCAAGGGGAATTCTTTACCGGTGTATACAAAACTGAGGATAAACTTATCGGTATCCTGGATGTTGAAAAGGTGTTACGAGTAGAAGAGACAACCTAATGCTACTTGGAAAGAAACTTAGAATTCTTGTTGTTGACGATACCATAGTCTATCGTAAAGCAGTATCCGATATCCTCTCTGAAATTCCTGGTGTGGAGGTGATTGGTGTTGCCCATAACGGGAAAATAGCCATGTCCAAGATTGCCCTCTTTAAACCAGATATGCTTACCCTCGATATTGAAATGCCTGAAATGAATGGTATCGAGGTGCTTGCAGAATTACAACGAAACCACCCGAATATTGGCGCAGTAATGGTCTCTACACTGACGACGGATGGAGGAGAGATGACGATGAAAGCTCTGGAACTCGGAGCCTTCGACTTTATCCTGAAACCACAAAGTAAAAGCCCTGTTGAGAGTAAAAAATTATTAAAAGAGACCTTAGTACCAATTATCAGAGAATTTAAACTTTCCAGAAATGCAACTTCTCTGTTACATAACAAAGGCCAGTTCAATAAAGGGACGAAAGCTGTTCTCCGTAAATCCCTACCGACCCAATCTTATTCTCCGTTTTCCGGCAAGAACAGGCCTACAGTCCACCGAGGTAAATCCGAAATTGTGACCATCGGAATCTCCACAGGAGGTCCAAATGCACTGACACAGATGCTCCCTATGCTGCCTGGAAATATCGGTGTTCCCATTCTGATCGTTCAGCATATGCCTCCTGTGTTTACCAAGTCCTTAGCCACAAGCCTTGACAACAAATGTGCACTGAAGGTAAAAGAAGCTGAGGACAGAGAGATAATATCAAATAATACAGTATATATTGCACCTGGCGGCAAGCAAATGAAACTCGTTGCCAGTGCTGATGGGAAGAACAGACAGATAAAAATCACTGACGATCCACCTGAAAATTCTTGTAAACCCTCTGTTGACTATCTTTTCAAGTCAGTTGGTGATTATTATGTTGGCAGGACCACAGCAGTCATCATGACTGGAATGGGATCTGATGGAACCAAAGGCCTCAACATATTAAGTCAAAAAGGAGCAATAATCATTGCCCAAAACGAAGAGACTTGCGTAGTTTATGGCATGCCTAAAGCTTCCATTGAAACAGGTATGGCCGATGTTATTGCCCCGTTGAATAAAATTGCTGATGAAATCATGAAAACCGTCCGCTAACATGATCCATTCATACTCATCACCCGTTTTCTTAAAAGAACCTTGCATCTGGAAAAAATGCTAAAGATTGCAGCTGAAGAGCTGAAAATTATAGCTCAATATATCCACGAGATATCTGGAATTTCTCTGGATCAGAGCAAGTCCTATCTCTTTGAAACGAGACTCGGTTCTATTGCAGAAGAACTGGGCTGCACATCCTATCGGGCACTTTACGATAAGGCCAGACGAGATCCAGCCAAAAAAATCGAGCGGCAAATCATTGATGCAATTTCTACCAATGAGACACTCTTCTTCCGAGACACAAGTCCCTTTGAGCTCCTTAAACACAAAATCTTTCCCGATATCATAGATGCACGAGCACCTCGCTCACCTCATACAAAATCCAACATCAGGATCTGGAGTTCAGCCTCTTCCACCGGCCAGGAACTTTATTCCATTGCTATGACCCTTGACGAACTCCTGGGTGCACAGATAAAAAATTTCAACTTCCAGTTGCTGGGAACTGATATTTCAGATAATGTCGTAAAACAAGCTAGTTACGGAAAATACAACAAGTTTGAAATAGAACGGGGACTTTCCCGGCAGACACTGCAAAAATATTTCACCCTCTTCGGAGACAGCTGGAAGGTCAAAGATCAACTTCGGGGAATGGTCAATTTTCGTAAATTCAACCTCATGCATCCCTTTACTGGTCTGGGAAAATTTGACATTATCTTCTGTCGCAATGTTGCCATTTACTTTACGCTGGAAGATCGCAAAAAACTCTTCAATAAAATAGCGGACAGCCTTGCCGATGACGGCTATCTTATTATCGGTTCAACCGAATCACTTACCGGTATTTGCTCGCGCTTCGTTCCCAAAAGACATCTGCGTGCCATTTTTTATCAGAAAAAATAACAGAGATCCTGTGATGAACAATCTAACAATACTTGTTGTCGATGATGATCCAGTCATCAGAAGACTTCTTGAACAGCGCCTTGCAAAAGAAAATTATTCTGTTCTGCTAGCCAACGATGGCTCCGAAGCGGAAAAAATACTTAAAGGAAGTCATATTGACGTGGTCCTTACAGACCTGATGATGCCTGGAACGATCAGTGGCATGGAAGTGATCGATATGGCAAAAAACCTCAATCGAAACATTGAGGTAATCCTTATTACCGCTCATTCCTCGATTGATACTGCTGTAGAAGCGATGAAAAAGGGGGCCGTTGACTATCTTGAAAAACCGATAAATTTTACTGAACTCTTTCTCAGACTCGAAAAAATTGCCACCATGCGTGCCATCCTCCGCAGTGCAGAAGATCTCAGACAAGCAATGGATGTCACTGAAACCAATGCCAGTGGAACAATTCAACACCTAGAACTTACAGTAAGAGACCTCCAACAGAAAATAGACACCATTGAATCTATCCTCAGAGACGATGCTACCGATTCAGACAGCAGGATTGGTGAGGCCCTGAATATTCTCCTCAACTAAAAATATCCCTTTAAAGAATACATTTTCAGAGCTAAGATCAAAAAATCTCTTTGCTGGACAAATAACAAGTTAAACATCCCCCTGCCATTCCCTGTAATTACTCCTCCAGCATCAATCCCTGCTGATACCCTTTCACCCCGCTGAAAACCGCATCATCCATTAATGCTTTATCAAGACTGGCATCAGTCAAATCTGCTCCGGACAAATCGGCCTTATACAAATCGGCCCCCTCCAGATCGGCCTTTCGCAAATCGGCTCCTGATAGGTTTGCTCCTTTCAGATTAACCCCCTCCAGATCAGCTGCCTTGAGATTAGCCCCCCGTAAATTTGCTCCTTCAAGATCAGATTTTTCAAGATTTTTGCCACTGAGATCAGCCCCTTCCAGGTTACAGCCATAACATTGATTCGTTTCCAATAAGAGCTCTACATTACCTAAAACTTCTGAATCCAAAGAAAGCACATTCTTCTGTTCCCCAGTCGAGGCATTACTATTCTGCATCAAATCTGCCCTGCCCTCTTCCTCGGTCACTTTTAGGGAAACGTCTTGGGAAACTTCGGTACCAGACTCCAGCTTTTCTGATAAATATTCCTTCTCGACCACTTCTTGTTTTTCTGGAGGAGCTGGGGAGTCTTGATCCTCGCTCAAGGGTGTAGCGAGAACCTCTGCTTCCCCCTCTATCTTTTCCTCTGTTAAGCCTTCCACCTGAGCATCTCTGTTGTCCTGAGCAATTGATACAGTCGCATTCTCCTCTGGAACAGGCATGCGTACCTGTTGAATTGATGGTGCTGTCTTAGCCTCAGGAGCAGCGGCGCTTTGCTCAGGGACAACTGCTTCAGTTAATATCACATCGTCACTGAGAGAGTCTGTATCTGCTCCATTTTCAGCAGCTCTCTTCTCTGGTAGAAGGTCTTCATTTGGAACGGGGAGCACTGGTGGTATTTCTTCAAAATCACGACGTGGACCAATACTCATCTCGTCTGTTTTGAACACTGTTTTTGCTTTTACTGTATCTTCCACATAAATAGTTTCTTCCACATTACTAATCTGCTCCTGAACATAAGGTTTCGTGGTGACCATTTCACCGTCAAGAAGCACTCCATTCATATAAGCACCGGCAAATGAGGTCCCTCGAAGATCTGCACCACGGAGGTCTGCATCTGCAAGGTCTGCCCCCCCAAATCCTACCTCTCGCAAATCAGCATGCCGTAGATTGGCTCCTGTAAGATTGGCAAGATTCAGTTTGGCTCGTGACAAATTGGCCCCTTCAAGGTTAGCGCCTGAAAGATCCATTCGATTTAAATCAGCGCCACTCAAATCACACTGAGGACAACTCTTTGTCTGTTGCAGGGTAGCAATATTTCTCTGCACCTCTGTTGAGGTCGAAAGCTGTCCGCAAAATGCTGAACCAACTGCTATCGATAATGGTAACAGGGCAAAACCGGAAAACAGATATCGTTTTACTCCAAACATGAATTCTCCTGCTGGGAAGATGAGTTAGTAAAGATGGATTAATCATAAAGCAAAAACATACTCCATTCTCTAAAACAGAGTCAAGTACGTTACCAGCGACAAACAAAAAAAGGGACGCCATGCAGCGTCCCTTTTTTTGTTTTGGCTTTCCCTACCATTGAAAAACAGATGGCAAAAAATTATTTAATTTTGACTCTCGCGTCCCTTTCTACAAATGGCAATACCTTTTAAACTCTTTATTATTCAAAAAAGTTACCCTCTACCAGATTCGTTAGACCTGAGGCTAAGGCTATAGGGAAGCCCTTGAGTGAGAGGTGCATATCCCATTCCGGGACGGAAACGTCCTTAACTCTTCTCAGAATCAAGATATTTAAGCTTGTGTTCTCTGAGTATATTGTCTACAGAACGCATATTTCCTTTCATATAAAAAATATTTGGCTTTGTGTCATCTGCTGGCCGTAATACCCACACCTTCTCTTCAAGCTGGTGAACAAGTTTGTAGACTATATTCTCAGGGTCTGTAAGGTTGCCAAAGGTTCTGGCACCAGTCGGACAAGCGGCTGAACAACCCGTCTGCGTCTTCCCTTTAGATAATCTTTCTTCCCAGCAGAAGTCACATTTGTCAACTGCTCGTCTTGCAGCACTGAAGTATCTGGCATCATAGGGACAGGCAAGCATACAGGTTTTACAGCCAATACACTTCTTACTTTCCATACGAACAATACCTGTAATTTGGTCTTTATAGGTAGCCCTTGTCGGACATGCCCTGACACATGGGGCATCATTACAGTGATTACAGAGTACAGGAATAAACTCCACCTGTTTGTCAAGTGTCCCCGTATATCTTTTGGTTAAAATACGGGTTCTATATCCATAATCGGGCACATGGTTTGTGCTCTTGCAGGCATCAACACATTTTTCACAGTCAATACAGAGTGTTTGACGAATAACCATACTGTAGTGCGGATTGTATGGATATTTTTCAATAAATTCCACACCACCGGATGCGTGTGCTGTACCAATAAGAGAGGTCAGAGAAAGAATCCTTCCACCAGCATAGACACCAGCTACTGCAAGTCCAAGTTTCAGAAATTTTCTTCTTTCCTGAGCGGTAACTGACCCTGTCCCCTCGTTCTTCAGATTATCAAAATTAATTTTAGGAAATTTCATGTAATAATATCCTTTCAAATATTCGTTCAATATGAGTGTCTCTTATGCCGACCGGATTCCAAGGTGGCAAAAGAGACATCTCCAGTTCAATTACCAGATCCTGTGATGACGTTTCATAGCATCTTCTTCTGTCTCGCCTTCTTCCATAAAGTGAATGGCTCCACAACCAGGACAAATGTAACCACCTTCCGGAACGATTTCATGTTTTTCAAGCTGATGGCCATTGAGCATCTTTTCGCCGGCAAAATAGGAAAAGGCGATAAAAGAAATACCAAAGAGAGAGGCCATGATTTCATGGAATGATGGGGTATACGTCAACATATCGGCGGCTTCCACAACTCCCATAGAGTGATAAACTGATTCCATCTGTCCTGGAATAACAATATCGTAGCGCATGAAGAAGATTCCAATCATCATAAGACCGGTTGCAATCATGATCAGATTGAAGTTATTTCCCCGAGAACGGATCAAGAGGTACAGAGGAAGAAACATACCGAGAAAAACCTCAAATACCCAGAAATTGATAGCGTAATCACCAGTTAAAAAGGACATTATAACCAGGTGTTTCCCCTCAGAGACCATACCGGTAATTATTTTCCAAATAGTAAAAAATATAATTACTGAAATGAGGAAAATAGTAATCTGGGTAACAGCTTTCACAGCGCGCTCCATACGCTGATTCATAATTTCAGGGTTGATCTTCCAACCGAGGGTAGTAAAAAAGAGGATGGCACATCCACCTGACATTGCAGCAGAGAAAATAAAGTAAATCGGCAGGTAAGGGCCGTACCAGAATGGGCGTCCATGTAACATGCCAAAAACAGCGCCCAGGTTACTATGGGCAGCGATACCAACCACCAATCCAAAAAATCCCATCAGCCGAGAGAGAGTATGGTTCTGTTCGAGCAGAAAGTAATACTCAATGACCATGAAAACCAAATAGGCCCCATAGAGGGTTCCCATCCACCACATATTAGAGACAAAATTTGGTGAAAAGACATTCCAGATAGCCATCCGGAACGGATTTTCAATATCAAAGAAAATAATACAGAAGCCTCCAAACATGAACATAATGGACATAAATACTGCCCGTTTGGCTATGGGCATAAATGCTTCACCACCAAAGACATGGCCTATTGAAGATACAATACAGAGACCTGTTGAGGTAACAACACAAAAAATGTATGCAGAGATAAGCAATCCCCAAGAAATCTCTCGGGTTACACCATATACATGATGATACCCGACCAATAAACCATGGAGACCGACCGCTACGCCTGCCAAGGTAAGGAGAACGAAAAACCCCATAACCATTTTGTATCCGGTGCCAGCGTTTCTCAAGGCTTCAACACCATGAAACCCCCACCTTTTTGAAATATTAACCATCCTTCCAGTCATCTTTTCTCCTCTTAAAATTACAAAATAGAGTCTATCTGTTAGCTACATGAAATAGGGTGATATTCCTGACCGTGAATCACTTTTTAGTGACCCGTTCCATGTGCTTCATTTTTCTTGTCTCCACCTGTCATCCTGTCAAAACCTTTTACACCAATATGACAAACGGTACACCTGGTGAGATAGCCAAAAGCCTGGGCAGAATCATGGCAGGTACCACAGTATTTACTATGAAGATTCACCAGGTATTTTCTTTTCTCAGCGGGATCTTCAGAAAGTATAAATTCCTGACCTTCAATAGTGCCTTTTTGCATAGCAAAAACTTCTTTATGACAGGAATCACAGGCCAATTTTTCTTTTTGCACATGAATATCATGATCAAAGACAACTGACTTCACGGGTTGATTAAAAACGATTATTTCGGTGGGCGGAAAATGACAAGATTCACATTGAGTTGAAGAATCAAAGGCATCGTCACCATTATGACAAGAACCACAATAATTTCCTTGCGCAAAGGAAGCCATTGTAAAATCATTATTCATTGCTGCTGCACCTTTTTTCATGGCAAATGTTCCACTATGACAGCTGTCGCATTCAAGACCAAAATCTTCGACGTGAGAAGCGTGACTAAATGCTGCCTTAGTGGGCTCTTCCCAGATAATTGGATCTTCTGCAACACCATGGCAGGCCATACAATTGGTAGCAGTCGAAAATGCTGTATCGCCATCATGACAGGTGCCACAGAATTGACCTTCGGCCATGGCCTCCATGGTGAATTGAGTGGATGCTACCGCAACTCCACGCTGCATGGAAAACACTTCATCGTGGCAGGAGGAACACTCAAGTCCAGCTTCCATTGTGTGCGTTTTATGATCAAAGGTGGCTTTGATTGGTTTATTCCACACAATGGTGGTTTTAGGGCCATACAACTTAACATCGTACTCTTCTTCAGTCAGGCCATTGCCGGCAAAAAGTAGAGAAGCCGCTAGGGTCATAAAACTTGCTGTTAATACTGGATGTTTGATCATTGTTGTGCTCCAGAAAATTTTAGTCAGAGTGAAATGAATGCCAATAAAGCTTAGAGGTTATGTCTATAGAATTGCATATGTTTTCAACGTACCCCCAAGTTAAACAACTTTCGTTTTTTTGATAAATCTAGTCAACTTACTGATAGCAATTATCAATAATTTTGAAGTTTCATTTTTGATTGACGGGAGGAATTACCTGCATCAGAAAAGACTGTCAAGGAAAAATTGCCCTCAATGCCGTAATTAATAAAATGCTTAAAGACTACACGAAACTCTATTTCGTTCTTTGTTATCAATTAAAATTACAGCTAAATTAACACGATGCTTCAGCCAGTTATGTGCTTATGGATATTTAAGCAATGTACAAATATCAACATTTGCACATAAGTAGCTTTTTCAGATCTCTTTGTTCAGTTGAGCGATTCGTTCAGCAGCGTCGATGACACTGTAAAGAATTTTAATTTCTTCTTCACCTACCTCTACCTCTCGATATGAATCCACGAGTAATTGAGCGTAATTAATGATACCGTTCGACAAATTTGTACTCTCATTGATGATCCTGGCAAGTTGCTCATCATGATATCGAATTGTCTCATCAGTCCCGTCAGTTTCATGGCTCTTCCTGATAAGATCATTTACAAAATTTGTGAAATCTGTAAGTTCAACACAGGCATTATGGTCGTAATTGAATCCATTGACAAAAACCTCAGGGTCTTCTGTCTGTTCGGAAAGTCGCAATAAAGGAAGCATGGTTTTCTTGTAAAGAAGGATCAACGAAAAACTTATCAAGCAGATCACAGCGCCTAGGGCACCAATCATAGTTGCCTGAAACTGTACAACTTTCGCTCTCATCTGACTGACAATAATCCTATCAAACTTCATCAAGTACTCTGCCAAGTCCCGCATTTTATTCTGCAGGCTACGACTATGTGCCACTTTATCGCTAACAGAAAGAATTTCTTTCAATGAAATCACGAGGCCGGAAAGATCAACCTGTTTTGCCATATCGAGGCGATATTCCCCAGGGATAAGGGTATTTTCCTGTAATCTGGCCAGCGTCGAATTGAGGTTGTTGAGTTGATCTGCAGCACTAACAATCTTTTCCCAGTCTTTTTCTATCAGCGAGGTGGTAATCAGTTCCCGTATTGTTGCAAACTGAAAAATCACCTTCTCACTCTGAGTGATAATTGCGTTGTATCTTTCACTCAGCTGATATTGACGAAAGCTGAGGACCATGACAAAAATAAGCAGAGCCGCAACTCCCATAAAAGCCAGGTAGCTTGTTTTTCTTATTGAACGCATAGATTATTTTCTTAATTTTGAATGAATGCAACTCTCAGCTGCCGGACAAGTCTGACATTGATTAGTTTCATTTTTACCAGCCGCAATTTTTTCGGTGAAACGACAATCCATTATGATCTCAAACTCTTCCTCATCGAGAGTCTCTACTTCAAGCAAGATTTCAGCAAGTTGTTTTAAAAGATAAAATTGCTCTTTGAGAATTTTAACGGCCTCGTTGTTGCATTGCTCAAGCAGTTTTTTAATTTCGTTATCTATGGACTCAGAGGTTCGGTCACTCATTTCCAAACGTTGGGCAGTGCCTCTGATGAAACCTGAATCTTCCATGACCATCGCCTGCGGACCGATGATATCACTCATCCCCCACTTGCAAATCATATTGGTGGCAATTTCAGTTGCCTGACTAATGTCGCCCTGCGCTCCTGTGGTCCTCTGCTGAAAAGCTATTTCTTCTGCAGCCCTCCCACCCATGAGAATGGTAATCCTGCTTTTAAGATAATCGTAGCTGTAACTATTCCGATCAGTGACGGAGAGTTGCTGCGTCTGGCCAAGAGCACGGCCTCTTGGAATAATTGTGATTTTATGTATCGGATCCGTATGCGGCAGTGTTTTTGCAATGATGGCATGCCCTGCCTCATGTAACGCTAGGACTTTACGATCCTTTTCTGAAATAATCATTCCTTTACGCTCAACACCCATAAGGATACGATCGCTGGCAAGTTCAAAATCCTGATGCTCCACACAATCTTTTCCGTTCCTGGCCGCCATAAGGGCTGCTTCGTTTACAAGATTGGCAAGCTCAGCACCGGTAAAGCCAGGCACCATGTGAGCAATTTTATCAAGATCGATCTCCGGTGAAAGAGCAACTTTGTTTCCATGGACTTGCAAAATCTTTTTTCTTCCTCTGATATCTGGAGGTAAGATGTTAACCTGGCGATCAAAACGACCAGGACGTCTTAATGCCGGATCCAGAATATCTGGTCTGTTTGTTGCGGCCAAAACAACAATCGTATCGGAACTGCTGAACCCATCCATCTCAACGAGCAGCGCATTTAAGGTTTGACTTCTTTCATCCTGACCGCTGGCAGTAACTCCCCCTGCACGTATGCCGCCTACGGCATCGATTTCATCTATGAAAATAATGCAGGGAGCGTTTGTTTTTGCCTCTTTAAAAATATCCCTTACTCGAGAAGCACCGACCCCTACAAACATTTCTACAAAATCCGATCCACTAAAATTGTAAAACGGAACCTTCGCTTCACCTGCTATTGCTCTTGCCAACAAAGTTTTTCCGGTTCCTGGTGGACCTTGAAGAAGTATCCCCTTCGGACTGACTGCTCCAATTTTACTATATTGATTCGGATTCTTGAGAAAATTGACAATTTCCTGCAGCTCTTCCAGTGCTTCAGGAATACCTGCCACATCATCAAAGGTGACAAGTTTATGGCCACTATCCGGCAATATCAGTTTATCTGAGGCAAATTTATTTTCTTCCTCTTCATTTTTCATTTTCCTACTCAACGAAATGATGACCGTTAAAAGGAGTAGAACAACATAGATCAGGGAGACAGCGTGAAATGTTTCTTCGGAACGATCTTTTTTAAAGATAATTTGAATGTTTCTATCTTGAAGTTCAGAAATTAATTTTTCAGCATTAGGGACAGTGGTTTCATAACTATCTCCTGCCTTATGTTGAGCAATAACCTTGTTTCCGGTAAAAACAATGGATTTAAGTTCATGATTATTAAGGCAATGACGAAATTCGCTATAGTTCACATTGCGTAATTTGTGCTCAAGCGTCCAGAGGCCATACCCTCCCCCCAGAAGCACAGTAAAAAGAAAAAAGATGAAAAGATTTCGAATCAGAATTGCCATTTTCTTGCCCTATTTATTATCTTTATTTTATTATATATCAGTAAGTTATTCGACAACCCAAATAACTGTTTTGGGAGCACCCAAGTCTTAAAAAAAGCTTTCCCAAAAAAATATTTTCCTCAGTTAGTTGGAGTTGTTATACTTGTTTTCCAATATATAAGTCAAAAAAAAGCCAGAGAGATATAATCTCTCTGGCTCATAATAAAGATACGGGACTAAGAAAGAGTTGTCACTGTCATACTACCAGCAGCTACCGTTACATGCTGCCAGTCACCGCTCCAATCAGACTTTTGGCAAGAGCTACCGGACTACCAGCAGACATAAAGGCACTGGAAAGGCAAATTACGCCCCATACTCCAACGCCTCCTGCAAAGGCAGCTGTTAAAATGGCTCCCACTTTATACAATTCGCTATCTGCGTTTACAGCTTCGTGAACAGTGGTTTTTACATTTTGTTTAGTGAGTTCTGGCTTTCTCATGGTGTAATCCTTTTGTTTTGATGAGTGGATAGAGGAAATAACTTAACCAATAATTGCTTTCAATAAACTGGATAACAAACCTACAGGGCCGCTGCTATTTGAAATGCCTGCAACCATACAAGCTACTGCCCAGATTCCAATAACCGCGGCAGAAATACTTATGGCCGTAATTGCAACTCTGGAGATTTCTGCACCGGCACTGCTTTTTATTACTGTATTTTCTCTGATTGAGGCTTGAATGTTTTTCATGTCAGTTCCTGCTAGTCTGCTAATTATGTTTGAATTTTTCTTTTTTTCCTTGGAGCTACTCCCTGTAATGAGAGTAGCTCCCTTTAACTCAGTTACCCTTGTCTTGCAGTTACAGTGCCAGATTGTGTTTTTGTTAAGGAAACCATCATTGAGCATCCTATTCCATTGTTATAACATCATATTTATAGATTCACGCAATCGTATCTTTCCAGACAATCACAATCTTACAAAAACACACTGTTGCATTACTGTAGCAACGCAACAAGGCGCGACACTGCCTTGCAACAGTAACGCGACAGGTTTTTACCGTGAGAAGAAAGAGAACAGATCTCAATGGGAAGCATGGGCAATTGCGCTCTTGAGAGAAAATCCACCAGAAAGGAAGCCGGTAACCGAGGGATACCTTCACATAAAAAGCAAGCACTTAACCAAATACCCACCAAGAGGAAGAGAGGGGCAGCCGATTAAATCAAAAAAAAAGGACCATTGAGCACAACTCAATGGTCCTTTTAACAATTTTTTCTAGAAGAAATTTCTATATGCCAACAATAGCCTGATATAGGTTTTTCAGCATCTCTATAGGTCCACCACTATTAAAGATAGAACTTGAAAGACAAATAATTCCCCACGCACCCGCTCCAAGAGCAAAAACTGCGGTAACAGACGTTCCAACTTTATAAAGTTCGCTATCGGTCTGTTCTATTTGATGAACAGCCGGAGTAGACTTAATCTTAACTTTGGTAATTGCCTTTTCTTCCATGGGCGATACCTCTTAAATTATCACGAGATCAGTGTCAGTTAACTATTACCTACAAATTGCTTCCACTAAGTATTCAGGCTGAGTTTGTTACCACTCATTAAACAACATATCAGTTTATCCTGCAATTGCTTTTACTAAATTACTTATAAGCTTTCCCCCTCCTCTCAAAGAACCCGCAAAACCAGAGGGAGTTGCCCAATAAGCAGTCATGGCAACAGAGGAAGTCAAGACTGAAAAACCTATTTCGAAATTTCACCACAGGCAGCAGTCTTCTCCCGTACATATCTGTCTGCTTGTTCCATTGTCTGTGCAGCGTTCAAGCTGATTTCCATTGTTACAATCGCTCTTCTCAACTTATCATCCCACCAGAGATGAAACAATTTTTTGAACAAAGCTCACTGGCCCACCACTATGGGCCACACCGGAAACAAGGCAAATTACTGCCCAGCAGCCAATGAATGCCGAAGCAGTTCCGACCACCCACACCCCAACTTTATTGAGTTCAAAAGTGACACTATCCCGAACACCGCTCCTCTCCCTTGCAAGTACTGTTAGCTCTTTCATCATTCCCCCGTCTATAATAGTTAAATTATGCTGTATTCATTCCTACGCCACATCGTACCATCAATATGCACGAATCATACCAAGAAACAAAACAAAACAGGGAATCAACTCAAACAGGTGCTAACTTACTGAGTTGCATGGATAATGCTTTACAGAATTGAGCTTTCTCTCTTTCCCAAAAGGCACAAGGTGGGAAAGCCCAAGATGTTGCGTTTGTGTGTCGCTCGCTTGTTTTGTGTTGCATATCTGTCTCACGCAACACTTACGCAACATGAAATAAGCTATTTATTATTCACCTTAGCTATATCACTGGCAATACCTATTCGTTGCATTTTCCGATAGAGAGTAGAACGATCAATATTGAGGATACGGGCAGCTTTGGATTTATTACCACGTGCATGTTTCAATGCTTCTATAATCTCATCTTCTTCACTGACATAAGGAGGGAGATTTGCAATGCTCATGAGATGATCAGGAGATTCAATCTGACCAGGAATAGAACTCACAGGTTTTTGAATTTCTTCAGGGAAATGCTCCAATGAGATCGTTGGGCCATCACATAAAACACAGGCTCTCTCTATTATATGGCTTAATTCACGGACATTACCTGGCCATGAATAACGAACAAGAGCCTCCATAGCCTGATCTGAGATTCCATGAATATTGCGTTTGAGTTTTTCTCGGAACATCGAGAGAAAGTGATGGACGAGAATTGGAACCCCCCCTTTTCTCTCACGGAGAGGAGGTAATTTTATCTCTACAACCTTTAAGCGGTAATAAAGATCCTCTCGGAAACTCCCATCTTTTACCTTGTCTGTAAAATTAACATTAGTCGCAGCAATGATTCTGACATTCACAGCTATCGGGGTATCCTGTCCCACCGGAGTAAATGTTTTTTCCTGAAGAAAACGAAGTAAACGCAGTTGCATACGAGGTGAAATATCTCCAATCTCATCAAGAAACAGGGTACCGTTGTCTGCTTGCAAAAGTCTACCGGGCCGGTCTCTATCTGCGCCGGTGAAAGATCCTTTGCGATGCCCGAAAAGCTCACTTTCCAGCAATTCTTCAGGCATTGCTGCACAATCAACTTTAACAAGAGGCATATCACGTCGTTGACTTTCTGCATGTAATGCTTCAGCAGCCAATTCTTTACCGGTTCCAGACTCTCCGGTCACCAAAACCGCTGTGTCGACTTTTCCTACATTTTCTATTAAGTTATAGACATTCTGCATTACCTGACTGCAGCCTACATAGCCATGAAACTTGTTTCTGGTATTACTGCCACTGACAGGTTCAGGGAGTGTGATATCTCTTGCCACAATGACAACACCATTAAATTCATCAAATCCATCTTCCAATGGTGCAGCGTTAAGACTTATAATTCTAATATTCCCATCACGTTTTCTACATTCAACCTGGTGTTCTCTTACTTCCTGTCTACTGGATAATACCTGTTGAGCATCCTGAAGACAGGCCTTACCCATTTCACTTTGGTAGGAAGCAAGACTGATCAGATTATCCGTTTCAGAATATTGAAGCCATCGTTTAGCAGTATCATTGAGCTGAACAATATTCATTTCATTATCTATAGTAATAATCGCATCTCGAACTGAACGAAAAATTGCCTCAAGATAACGTTTAAACTTTTCATTTTCGGATAATAGTTGCTTTCTTTCGTTTTCCAGTTCCCAGTGTTTCAGAGCCTGTCGCACAAATTTAAGCAATGTTTCCTTGTTCACTGGTTTAGAAATATAATCAAAGGCACCATATCGTACAGCCTCTGCTGCGGTATCCAGATTAGGAAATCCGGTAACCATAACCACAGGGCATTTCACACCAGATTCTCTAAGCTTACAGAGCAGATCAGTTCCCCTTTCTGCTTCCAGCACTATGTCGCTAATAATAAGATCAAACTCATTTTCTTTGATTGCGATCAGAGCTTCATTTAAGGTCGAAGCGGTTATTATAGGTCCATATCCTGCACGAGTCAAAAACATCTCGAAAGTTAGACGAATACTTGCTTCATCATCTACTATCAGGATGGGAGTATTTTTTTCCGGAGTAACTTGATTTTCCATGTTAAGTACCTAAAGACGGAATAACTAATATCATCTCCGTATATTGATTTATTATTGAATCAACCTTGATAATGCCACCATGGTCTCGAATAATCCCATAACTAATACTGAGACCTAAACCTGTTCCCTTCCCCGAGGGCTTGGTTGTAAAAAATGGATCAAACAGTCTATTGAGAATGCCTTGAGGGATACCAGTTCCTGAGTCTCTGATCGAAATCTGAATTATCGATCGACCTTCCTCCTGAACAAATGAATAACAACTGATATGAATTTTCTTCTGTAAGGAAGAATTTGGATATCGCTCCTTTAAGGCAAAATGGGCATTACTCAACAAGTTGAGAATAACTTGCTGCAATTGCCTGAAATTACCCAACACCCTGCACGGCTCGGTAGAACAGTCGGTAGTAATCTTAATACCATCAGTTTTAAACTGATGCTCAACTAGAGAGAGGCTGTCTTCAATCACATGAACCATATCAATTGGTTCGTAGTCATCTTCACTTTCCCGGGCAAATGAAAGAAGTTTTTTAATGATTGCAGCAATCCGTTCCCCTTCGTTAACAATTCTCTCCAAAAGTTCTTCCTGTAATGAATTTTTTTCACTGTCATCAAGGAGTAACTGGGCATAGTTTATAATGCCAGTAATAGGGTTGTTGACTTCATGAGCTACCCCGGCAGCGAGTTCACCTATGGCAGCCAATTGAGCAGTTCTCAGGGAATCTTCTTTTCTCATCTCATCGGAGGTCAACTCCCTTGCTACAATGAGAATCTTTTGTACAACTCCATCATGATTTTTAACAGGTGAGATCGTAAGCAGATATTCACCGGAGAGGCCAGGAAGTATACTCTCTTCAACTCGTGGAGAACACGTCAACAAACATGCCTCTAAAGGACATTGGAGGTGGGGAAAGCTACCGCCATGAATAATCTTACAGATACCTTCACCAATGATTTCCGAACGACTCTTTTGGGCAGCGTTTAAGGCAGCGTGATTGGCGCCAACAATAATTCCATCAGGAGTAACGACAAAAACCGGGTCCTGGATGGCTTGAAAAAGTTCATTCCCTCCTCCATTGGCTCCCGCTTTCCTCCGATCCAAGTAAAAATATTGGGAATCGGGGCATTCTGGATGGATAATTTGTTTTTCAAAATTGTCTTTTGTATCTGACATAGTAACTGACTGTGTTGTAATAAGGTTCATAAGGAAATCAATATGATCTTAACCTAATACATCCAACAAAGACACCCAAGAAAAAGGTCGCTCATGGAGCGACCTTTAACGATCTTTTTAATCAATGATGTTCTTTCTGATCAAAAATTCGACCAAAAACCCTTTCCCCCATGAGGAAGCCGAAACAAACCAGACTGATACTCCCGATTATCACCCCAAATTCGAAGACTGAAGGTACGTAATCTAAATAAGTAGGAACATTATCCCACCCAAGAGAAGATGGAACAATCAGACCAGCAACTACCAGGTCATAGCGAGCAACAAACTGCCCCAAGAGAATCAGAATTCCAGCAAAGGCCATCATTCCAACATTTTCCAAACGAGACAAAATAACAAGTATGAGTGGCACGACCAACCCTATGGCGAGTTCAAAAACCCAAAAATTAATAGAAAGAGGGCCGTTAATCAAAGCACCAGCGGCAATACGTCCAAGTTCCGCACCACCAACATAATACATGATCAAACGCCAGAAGGTGGCGACGGTATAAAGAATAAGTACAAGTGCCATGGCCTTACCGGCACTCTTAATGCCAAGATGGACCGCTTCACTCATCTTCTCTCCACGGAGTTTATAGGCCAGATAATTAAAAAGAATCGTAGCGGCTGCCCCTGAGAGAAAAGCGGCGGTAAGGAAATAAATGGGAAGCTGACCACCATACCAATACGGTCTTGCCGGCAGTGTTGCAAACACGCCGCCGAGACAGCTGTTGGCAAGAACCTCAGCCACGGCACCCATAGTTCCCAGGACAACCGCAATGCGTGCCAACCCGGCCACAATACCAAAAAACTCTACGATCATACAGCCAACGGCTAAACCGTAAAGGGTTCCCATCCACCAGATATTAGAGGTTGGGTTGGGAGATAGAATATTATAAATGATCATCCTGTGAGGACTTGCAATCTCCACGCCGATGGTTGCGAATGCGGCAAGGATACAAACGATGGACATCCATACCATCCTGTTACTGACAATAGCCATTCTGGTACCACCAAAGAGGTGCGAAATAGCGGCATACATACAAAGACCGGTGGAAGTGATCGCCCAGAAGGCATACGTGGAAATCAACATCCCCCAAGGTACTTCACGGCTGTTATTATATATAGCCTCATGTCCAAAGATAAAAGAAGCAACCCCACAACTGAGTCCAGCAATGACAGTAAGGAGGAAAAATATCGTTGCCCGGTTTATACCGGGAGTTGCCAGACGGGTATCCTGCGTCTCGACAAATATATTTGCCAATGAATTGTTCGCCATTTCAATCTCCTGCGCAATTAATTTTTCAGGCTCTTGGCCTGTGCGTTTACTATAGTTCCCTGCAAATCATTTTATTGAAGAGGTCGCCAAACCTCCTTCATGAATTAATGACTACTTTTCTTCTCAGCGTGAGGAGTGACACCCATCATCCGGTTGTACCCTTTAGCTCCTATGTGACATGTATTGCAGAGAGTATTTGAGGCAAAAGCTGTATCGCCATCATGGCACTTACCGCAGTATTGCCCTTTATAGAGGGATTTCATTGTGAAATTTGCTGACGCCTCTGCTGTACCTTTTTTCATGGCAAACGCATCGTTGTGACAGGAATCACAGTCAAGACCATATTCATCTGTGTGTACCTGATGGTAAAACACCACCGCTTCAACAGGTTTGGTCCAGACGATCAAGTCTTCTGGAACAATGTGACAGGCACCGCAATTCGTATCAGAGGCAAAAGCGTTATCTCCATCATGACAGGCACCACAAAATTTTCCTTCCGCAAGGGAAGCCATGCTCAGTTGGCCTGTGTTGGGAGCGACACCACGCTGCATGGCAAAAATCTCGCCATGACAAGCACTGCATTCAAGACCAATATCATCCGTGTGTACTCTGTGTTCAAAGACAACTTTGACCGGCTTATTCCAGACAATTGGACTTTTGGGGCCAAATGCCTTTACATCGTACTCTTCCGAAGCAGAGACATTGTTTACAAACAAAAACATTCCTGCGAGTACGGTGACACCAAAAGTAGTAACTAAATTTATATTCATTTTAATGATCTCCTAGAATCTGAGTGGGATACGACTATTGGGTTGCTAATAAGAATCTCAATCACTTTCATTCCATGTAGCATCATTTCCCTGGAGGATGACTTTCCTAATCTTTTTTAAAAAACGTATTTGTTAGGTATGTTGCAGGTAAGTCTAAACACCTTCTTCACTCTCCTGGCGGAGATAATGCTATAGGAAAAAAAACCGCCTCAAGATGTCCCCTGAAAATGAAAATGCAGTCTCCCCCGAAAAAAAGATTTGAGGTGCATAGAATAAAATAGCCCAAAACCTCATTCAAACATCACAGGACAGCATGCAGGTAAACGAGTCTGCATGAATGCAAGTGAACATTTGTAACGAGACACTTACCTATGCATTCATATAAAAAACGTTTGGTAAGGCGCCAGTTTCAGGACGCAACACCCAGATTTTATTGTCAGGCTCATGCAACAATCGGTAGATTTCACTACTTTTATCTTTTATGTCACCGAAAATTCGTACTTTTGCTGGGCATACATTCGCACAAGCGGTATCTTTCTCGCCCATTGCCAATCTTGTATCGAGACAAAAGTTACACTTATCTATGGCGTACTTGTCATGGTTAAAATACCTGGCATTGTATGGACATGCGGCCATACAGGTTTTACAACCAATGCATTTCTTGTAATCCATGACAACAATACCGGTTTCTGGATCTTTATAAGTTGCTCTGGTAGGGCATACTCGAACACAGGGGGGACGATTACAATGATTACAAAGGATTGGTCGGAATTCTCTTTTTTCCACCCCATCGACAGTGGTCAGACGTTCCTGAATAGCAGTTCGCCAGGCGCCATGACCGACAGGAACATGATTTGTCTCCCTGCAGGCCTCGACACATTTTTCACAACCAACGCAGTTATTCTGTCTCATCACCATTCCGTAATGTTTGGTGTAAGGATATTCCCCTTCAACAGGTATTACAGAATCACTAATTCCTCCCTCGGCTTTTCTTACCGAAGTCAATGACAGCACGGAGCCACCGAAAAAAACACCTGTAACTGCCAGTCCTATTTTTAGAAATTCACGACGTTGTTTCAAAGGCAGTGAATCAATGCCTTCGTTTTTTTCCTTTTCCAAGTCCTTAATGTTCATTCTCCCCCTCCTAATACTTGAAACACGTAAATGTGTTCAAATGAGCCGGTAGTTCAGATGGACAAAAACCGACAATTACACATAAAACTTCATTCATTACAGAATATTAACCAAAAGTCAATTTTCAATAATATGTTGATTTAATATGGAATTTTATGTATCATATATGCTGTGCCACATTTATGCAACACTTTATAATCGTGCAAAGTACACTTTTTTTTTTAGGAGTCAAGGTATTTATTAAAAAGAGCATAAAATTCTCTTGTCGAGGTTCCTATAAACCATACATAATACCAATAGTTGTCAATAAGATAAGCTTCTTTTCCGACTAAATTTCTTATGATTTCAATTGGTTTTTCATGGTGACGATGACAATTCAGGCACAAGCTGTGCAACTCTGTTTACAAGCCCTATTCAGAGCACACTTTTACCACACTTGTGTGTCAATAGTGTGGTAAAAGTGTGCTCCGGTACCACATATGTGTGGTAATTGCCCGCCAATGTCAGCTATGTTTTGTCACTTTTAAAATTTTAACAGTTGACCTTGCTTATGGATTTTTCCAGAAGAAATGCCATGTTGCTCGCTATCAATGAGCTTGCAGCCTCTGATGAGGAAAAGAAAACCAACAAAGACAAATTACTTGAAAAATGCTGCCAAATTCTCATGCACAATCAGGAGTATTGTCTTATATGGGCCGGCAAACGCGATGACGATAATGCAGCAATCTCCCCTTTAGTTGCCCTGACTTCAGCAAACATCTCAAACCAACAGTGTATGTATCTGGTCGAACAAGTCATAACCGACATGCACGCCTCTAACCCAGCAGCCAAGGCTCTTCTTTCAGGGAGCCCCGTTATTTATCAGGATGTCCGTTTACAAAGCAATTCTAAAGCATTACTAGACATCTCATTGAAGACAGGGTTCAGATCTTGTTCCTCATGGCCATTGAAATACAAAGAAAAAGAATTCGGTGTTCTCAATATCCACTCCGAAACGATAAACTGTTTTACAGAAGAAGAGGTTTCCTTTTTAAAAACAGTCATTGCTGATATTTCTCTGGCCCTCTATTCACAAGAAATGACGCAGCGCATGCAGGTGGAACGTGATTTCAATCGAGAAATCGTTGACACAATGCAGGCCTTGCTTGTCTCCGTCTCACCTTGCGGACAAATTCTCTCTTTCAACCATAAGGCTGAAGAAATAACAGGATACAAAGAAAAAGAAGTGCTTGATCTCTACTGGGTCGATGTACTGATGGCCCCAGAGCATCGGAAATCAAATCAACAGCTTCTAGCCAACCTCCTTAAAGGGGAAGAACTGCAGATAAATTTTGAGTCTTGTCTCCTCACCAAAGACAAACAAACCAGAACAATCAACTGGCATGGCTCTTTTCGGCAAAACATTGAACAGGGAAAAGTCGGACTTGTTCTTTTTGGTATGGATATTACCGGTCAAATACAGGCCGGACAAGATCTCAATCAGGCTATTGCTAAATGGGAAAATATATTTTCAGCAATTCAGGATCCTGCTCTGATCGTCTCCAGCGATGCTATCATTCTCGATGCCAATATTGCCACCTTCACTGCTGCCCGAAAAAACAGATCGGATGTCATAGGCCACAAAGTATGTGAAATTTTGCACAATGGGAGAACAGTTGGATCCTCCTGCCCTCTGGAACAACAAATTGAGACAAGACGAAATCGTATCATAGAAACAGAACTTCGCGGCCTGCACGGGAATTACCTTCTGACGATCAGTCCCTTACAACAACTGGACAACGACATTGAAGCAACACTTCTCGTGGCTCGAAATCTGTCAGAAGAAGAACGTATGAAAGCAGAAGCCATCCGTGCTGCGCAACTGGCCTCACTCGGTGAGTTGGCTGCCGGCGTTGCTCACGAAATTAATAACCCTATTAATGGCATTATCAATTATGCCCAGATAATTCTTGACGACCCTGGTGATTCTGACACTCCGGATCTTCTTAAACGAATTATCAAGGAAGGGAAGCGAGTGGCGAGCATCGTTTATAATCTTCTCGATTTTTCCAGACAAAATTCTGAAGAACTGGAAGATGTCTCCATTCACAACATTGCTCAAAGCTGTCTTGAACTGGTCGGCCATCAGTTCAGGAAAGATCAGACCCTGCTCGAATTCCATTGGCAAACACGATTAGCAAATGTTCGCTGCAACCCGCAACAGATCCAACAAGTCCTGCTCAATATACTCTCCAATGCCAGGTATGCACTGAACAAACGCTTCCCAAAAGCACATCCACAGAAGAAAATTTTCATCTCCAGCGAAGAGGTGGAAATTGAAGATAAGACCTATATTCGCCTCACCATTACAGACAACGGTACTGGAATTGAGCAGGATATTATTGATCGTGTTTTTGATCCTTTTTATTCAACAAAACCAAAAGGAGAAGGTACGGGGCTAGGACTCAGCATTAGCCACGGCCTTATTCAAGACAACAAAGGATACCTCAGAATTAAGAGCGAGTTCGGTTCATTTACCTCAATCATTGTTGATTTGCCAATTTCAGAGACCAAAGAAACACGTCACTGGTGAATTGTTACAAGGAGCATTACATGACCAGAAAATTTCATTTTACGCTATGGCTTTCTTTGTCGTTTCTTTCTGTGGCAATGATCTTATATTTTCTTGATCTCAAAATTAATGCAAATGCCAACCAAGTATCCTACATTCCATATGAATCCTGGTCTTTTGTGACCATTTGTACCCTCTATGGTTTCACTCTTTTTATTTTTTTCAGCATGGCTAACTCCTATAACAAAGAGAGACTCCAACTTGAGCAGACACTCCATTCAACCACTGAATCTTTAACCTACGTCCAGTCCAGTCTTGATGATGCCGTTGAAAAGAAAACTTTTGAAATGTCCGTAATTAATGGCTCTTTAAACAGAGAAATAGCTGAACGTATTCAGGCTGAAGCAGAAGGACTAAAGCTCCGAAAACGACTACAGGCCATCCTTAATTCCGCCGGCGATGGAATTGTGGGTCTCGACATTCACGGTAAAGTTACTTTTGTCAACCAGAAGGCGACTGAGTTACTGGGATGGAGCGCAGAGGAACTCATCGGCAATATCCACCATGACATGGTCCACCACTCACATGAGGACGGTACTGATTTTCCGGCACAGGAATGCCCGATCCACAAAGCCTTTAAAGATGGAATGGATTATTCTGAATCTGATGATATTTTCTGGAAAAAATCCGGGCAGAGTTTTTCAGTAGAATACACATCCACCCCCCTGCTTAATGACGACAAGGTAACAGGAGCAGTGGTGGTGTTTAAAGATATTGGCAAGACCAAAAAACTCAAAAAACAGCTTGAACTCATCGTCAACTCTGCAGGAGAAGGTATTTTTGGCCTAGACATTGATGGCAAAGTGACCTTCATGAACAAGGCAGCCACGATCATGCTTGGTTGGGAACAGGAAGAGTTGATCGGTAGGTCACATCATGATCTTGTCCATCACAGTCACATCAATGGAACCCATTACAAAGAAGAAGATTGCCCTATTTACATGGCATGCCAAGACGGGAAGGTCCACTTCAAGTCCGATGATATCTTCTGGGCAAAAGACGGAAACAGTTTCACCGTTGAGTACACGTCCACCCCCATTATCGAAGGCAGAAAATTAACCGGTGCCGTGGTGGTCTTTCGGGATCTCACCACCTTTTCGTGATCTTTATGCACAGGGGAAAGAATGAACAATGAATCAACCACTGAAACGCCAATCCTCATCGTTGACGATGAGGAAAGCCTACGCCACACCTTTCAAATTTTTCTCAAACGGGAAGGATATGGCCCAGTTGTAATGGCCTCCAACTTTGAAGAGGCGGTGAGTGAACTTACCAGCCGTCCCTTTGATTTAATTATCAGCGACATCGTCCTTGGAGGGAGTTCAGGCATTGATCTCTTAAAGAGAATCCGCGAGCTTGGTATCCTCAGCCCTGTCATCATGATAACTGGTTACCCTACGGTCAATACAGCCTCTGAAGCAGTACGTTTTGGCGCCTTTGATTATATCCAGAAACCGGTTGACAAGGAGATACTCCTCAAAACCACCCGCCTTGCCCTGCAGCAGCATCGACTTCAGCAAGAGAAACAACTGGCAAAACAAGAAAAAGACAAGTGGCGTAGCTACCTGGTCACCCTGTTCAGAAGTGTCTCCGACAGTATCATGACAATTGATGAGAATCTGAATATTATCAAAATGAACCAGGCAGCCCGTTCCTTGTTTGGCTCAATCAATCCAAACATTCGCGAAGGAAATAACCTCTCTCAGGCCTGCAGTGAAAAAAACAGTTGTTTTTTTAAAGAAGACGCAGAAAAAGTCTTGCGCTCCGGTATTGAAATCAAGGAACACAGGATCGAGTATATCACCGCCTCTCATACTGAGAAGGTGTTCAGTCTCTATATTTCTCCTTTAGAAGACGGCCGGGGGGGGTTCCATGGCGTTGTCATTGTCATCCGTGATATGTCATGCCAGGCACAAAGCAACTCTCAACAACGGAGTTCTTTCCATCGAATGGTTGGCGCCAGTCCTGCAATGCAAACTGTCTATGCCATGATTGAAAATGTTGGTAAAGTCGATTCAGCTGTCCTTATCACCGGAGAAAGTGGAACAGGTAAAGAACTGGCCACAGAGGCCCTGCACCTGGAAAGTCATAGAAAAAACCGTCCGCTGATTAAAGTAGACTGTACTGCTATTCCAGAAAACCTTCTCGAAAGTGAACTTTTTGGACATAAGAAAGGTTCTTTTACCGGCGCCGATCAAGACAGGATGGGACGAATTCTACAAGCAGATGGAGGAACTCTGTTTCTTGACGAGATAGGTGATATTTCGCCCATGATGCAACTTCGCCTTCTTCGCTTTCTTCAGGAAAAAACCTTTTATCCTGTGGGCAGAGATACTCCCATTCAGGTAGATGTGCGGGTCATTGCGGCAACCAACGTGAATCTACGTGAAAAGGTACAACAGGGAAACTTCCGTGAAGATCTTTATTTTCGTCTCAGAGTTATCGATATCATCCTCCCCTCCCTCCGTGAACGGAATGGAGATATTGAACTCCTGGTAAACCTATTTATCCAGCGGTTCAGCAAAAAAATGAACAAACCCATTACCGGTATTTCCGATCAGGCCATGACATTGCTTTCTCAATATCAATGGCCTGGAAATATCAGAGAACTTGAACATGTTATTGAGCGCTCATGTGTGCTCTGCAACGGCTCCACCATTGCCACCGAACAGCTTCCTCTGGAAATCCAGCATAGTTATGATCAGCCCGGTTACAAAGCCCCTCTTCTACCAGAGGAACCAGTCCAGCAATTGGACAATTCAATCTCAATTACATCCCCCTCCCAATATCATTCTTTTGAAAGTAGCATCGTTGCCGCATTAAAAAAAACAGGGGGAAACAAAGCTAAGGCAGCCAGACTCCTCAGTATGGACAGATCAACATTGTACAGAAAACTAAAAGAGCTGAATATCGATCTCAACACCATCGGTATCTAACCTCTTCCCCATGCCACACTTGTGTGGAATCACAAGTGTGGCATGGGGAACACTTGTGTGGTAGCCCTTCTTTTCAGAAAGAGACAACGACAAAACGCCACAACATACTGTATTCACAGTATATATAACCTAAAAAACAATCCCTATTTTCTTATTTCCCCCCTTCCCTCCCCTCGGCCAAAAAGTATCCCCCCTTAGCCCTGCCACACATAATAACATTATATTTCAAATAATTAGCGGCATGACAAAAGAGATAGCCCCTCTGGCATTGTATGTGCAATTACTCAAATTAAAGTGGATAAGTTCAACAATTTGAGGAAAACACATGCAGGACACTCTCGCTCCTAAAAATAGATTCCCAAAAACCATAGAAGAATTCATAAAAGAGTTTCATAACGAAGCGACCTGCCTCCACTTCCTCTTTTACAAACGGTGGCCACAAGGATTTGTGTGCCCTTACTGCAACTGGAAAAAAAAAGACCAAGAACCTACTAAGACCATCACCTGCGGTCATTGTGGACATCCCACCTCGATAACAACCAATACCATCATGCATGGAACCAAAAAGCCCTTGCTGGGATGGCTGATGTGTATCTGGTGGCTGGCCTCTACCGATGGAGGCCATAGTGCCAAAGATTTACAACGCCTGTTACACCTTTCAAGCTATCAAACGGCATGGACATGGCTCCAGAAACTTCGCATGGCTATGGCAGTTGCCGATAACAAGCCCTGTCGTGGAACCGTTGAACTCTGTTCGAATACCATATTATTAGGTGGAGAGAAGGGAAGCAACTCACATATTCTTGCCGCAGCAGAAATCATACTCCCATCAGGGATTACCGGAAGAATTAAAATGGAATCGATCAGCGATCTCCCCAAGAACATAGTAAGCGATTTCCTGAACAGGCATGTGACCACCGGATCATCACTTATTGTCCCCGACAGCGCTCTTTATCAGGGAATAGACCATGACGCATATACAACTATTACCGATTCAAAAAGTGCAACAGCTGCTCGTATCCAACAAATCATACAGAGTTTTGAGATCTGGTTGAACAAGATCCATAGAGGAGGAGTGGTAGGCAAACACCTCCAGCTCTATCTCGATGAATTTTGTTTTCGCAGTAATGTGACAATGCTTTCAGATAATGAGGCAATATTTAATCTACTTCTCTCAGGGGTTCTTGCACACAAACCTCGATCATACAAGAACTTAACTGCTCACACTACTACGGAATGATTCTATGTCTCAAATTCAAATAGGATTACTCTTACTGCTCCTTACCCTTTTAGGGGTTGTTGGCTACAACGTTTACCTCAAGGAAATAACACCCAATGAAATTTCCTATACAGAATTCATGGATAAACTGCAAAAAGGTCAAATTAAAAGCGTCCACCTGAGAGGCGGGGCCGTAGAAGGTGAAGATATTGGCAAGCAATCTTTCAGTTCCTATATACCAGATGTCCCAGAGACAATAACTATTCTCAAAGAAAAATCTGTTCAAATAACAGCTGAGAAAGACAATGAAAACATAGGTGGATTTCTCAAATCCATGGTCCCTGTTTTTCTCATTCTTGGGGGATATCTGATCTTCAGTCGAACCCAAAAAGGCAGCGGCTCAGCAGGTCTTGGAAAAAACAAATACAGCTCTTTTGTACCAAGCAAAAACACGAAGGTCTCTTTTGAGGATGTTGCAGGTATCAGCGAAGCCAGATCTGAGCTGATAGAGATAGTAGAATCCTTAAAAAACCCTGACAAATTCAGCAGCTTGGGAGGGTATATCCCAAAAGGCGTATTGCTGCAAGGTCCTCCAGGGACAGGGAAGACTCTTCTTGCTAAGGCGATTGCAGGTGAAGCCTCAGTCCCCTTCTTTTCCATAGGCGGATCAGACTTTGTAGAGATGTTTGTCGGTGTTGGAGCTTCTCGAGTAAGGGAACTCTTTACAGAGGCAAAGAAAAATGCGCCAGCTATTATTTTTATCGATGAAATAGATGCCATTGGCGGGAAACGTAGTGGAGGCAATGCCACGGGTTCCAATGATGAACGGGAGCAAACCCTAAACGCCCTGCTTGTTGAAATGGACGGGTTTAATTCAGACCAAACTGTAATCATCATTGCGGCCACTAATCGTCCTGACATGCTTGATCCTGCCCTTCTCCGTCCTGGTCGTTTTGATCGCCAGGTGACCATTAATCTCCCCGATGTTAAAGGCAGACGTAAAATCCTCGAAGTCCATGCCAAAAAAATTATCATGCAACCTGGAATTAATCTTTCTGAAATTGCCAGGTCCATCCCGGGATTCAGTGGGGCTGAAATTGCCAACCTTGTTAACGAGGCAGCATTAATGGCGGCGCGACACAACAAAATTGCTGTAGAACTTTCTGATTTTGAGGAAGCCAAAGACAAAATCAGTCTCGGTCTTGAGCGAAAAAATGTCGTTATCAATGAAACAATCAGACGTGTCACCGCCTATCATGAAGCTGGCCATGCAATCACAGCCAAACTGCTTCCAGAGACCGATCCTGTCCATAAAATAACCATTATTCCTCGGGGGAGGGCTTTAGGTCTTACCCAGCAGCTTCCCCTTGATGATCGATACACATATTCACGTAACTATTTGATTAACAGGATAAAAATACTTATGGGGGGAAGGGTCGCTGAAGAGATTGTTTTTGGCCATCAGACAACTGGTGCCAGCAATGATATCCTCACGGCAACTGACATCGCCAACCGTTTAGTCTGCGAATTTGGCATGAGTCAAGCCATTGGCCCCGTTGCTTACATACAGGAACAGGGAGGATTTCTTGGTGGATCCACCATAACGAAGCCCTACAGCGAAAAAACGGCGGAGAATATCGATCGTGAGATCAAAAGAATCATAGAAGAATGCTACCAAGAAACAGTAGAGCTCCTTACTGAGAACAACAAGTTTCTCCACAAACTTGCCGAAGCTCTGCTTGTCAACGAAACCGTAGATGGGGAAGAAATGGATATCGTTCATTATTGTTACATGAATGAAAAAAGAATTGAGAAAAAATTTATGAAAAATCACAAGGAGGGATAAGAAAAACAAGAGGAATGGTGTTCAAGATTACCAAGAAGTTTTCATAAGGAGGAAAAGGAATGCAAACACGAAAGAAAATAATGCAGACTGCATTAGCCATAGCATTTGGAGGAGTCCTGATGGTTCCTACCCAAATCTGGTCCATGGAAGCAGAAGATGCTCCCGAGTCTGTAATTATTGATAGCCTGGCGAATCTCTATACTGGTGTTGAATTTAATCACGCCATGCATGTCGAATACGCGAGTTGTCAAGAATGTCATCACCACACCACCGGAGGAGCGGTTGTTAATCCTAATTGTGCCCGCTGCCACAGTAACAGTGGAGAAGCTGATGAGGTCACCTGCACAGGATGTCATGAAAAGGATCGCTTTAACAAAACCTACCTTAGAACCCTGGAAGCTCCTGAGCTTTATCATATAGACAAGCCCGGACTCAAAGGCGCCTATCATCTCAACTGTATAAGCTGCCATGAAACAACATCCGGGCCAACCGGTTGTCAAGACTGCCACACAATGACGCTGGCCGGTGAAAAAATGTTTGATACCGGTAGCCACACACCAGCTAAAGGACACTCGGCTCCTGGTCACTAATTAAATGGTAGACAGGTAAATGGAACGAAGGACCAGTGTAACTACCTATTCCCAATAATTTTCTATCCAAACGAGTTAAGAAATTATTTCCAAGGTACTAAGCGACATGTTCTTCAAGAGAGGGAAAGAAAATGAAAAAAATAGTAAGCCGTAGAAATTTTATAAAAGGCGGGCTTGCAGGCACTGCAACTGTTGCGGTGATGAAAAGCAAAGAGACGCAGGCAGCGCATTCATTCGAAGGATATCCTGATGGAATGGGTGTGTTGGTTGACCTCACTCGCTGTGTAGGATGCAGAAGCTGCGAAGCTGCCTGTAACAAGGAACAGGGCCTCCCAACACCAGCCAAACCTTTTGATGACTATTCCGTTTTTCAAGAAATAAAACATGGGGAGAAAAGACGCACCGATGAAACGGCCTATACGGTTGTAAATCAATACGATATTCCCGAACTGGACCACCCCCTTTTTCGTAAGATCCAATGTAATCACTGCCAGGAACCAGCTTGTCTGACTTCCTGCTTTGTCAATGCCTACACCAAGACACCGGAAGGCGCAGTTATCTATAATTCAAAAGTCTGCGTCGGTTGCAGAACATGTATGATCGCCTGTCCATTTTATATTCCAACCTTTAAATATTCCAGTGCCTTTAATCCCCGTATCATGAAATGTATCTTCTGTTACGATACTCGCTTAAAAGATGGCAAACCACCTGCCTGCGTGGAAGCATGTCCTCAGGAAGCACTGACCTTTGGTAAACGGAATGACCTGATTACCATGGGCCGTCAGCGTATCCGTGAAACTCCTGGAAAGTATGTAGAGCATATCTATGGAGAAAAAGAAGTGGGCGGCACGGCCTGGATGTACCTCTCCAGTGTGCCCTTCGACCAGGTTGGTTTTGACACCCATGTTCCCCAAGAACCGATCTTGAATTCCGTAAAAGATTTCTTAGCTATCGTCCCCATGGTTCTCACCATCTGGCCTGGTCTCTTTGCTGGATTTCACTTACTGGCAACGAGAAAAGAAAAGATAAAAGAACAAGAAATGGAAAAGAAGGAGGAGAAAGCATGAAATTCTTTTCAAAGGAACGACCTGAAATTCCAATTGTTAATCATCTGAAAGCAGATGGGACAGAGTGGACTATAAAGGAAAAATTATGGCTAGGGCTATCCCTTGGTGAATACAAGAAACAATTTTTAAGAAATCCTGTGAACTGGTTGATGATTGCCATCTTTGCAGTGGGTATTCCTCTTCTCCTTCAGCGCTATATCTATGGCCTGGGTGCTGTAACCCACGCTTCCAATGATTATCCTTGGGGACTTTTTCTAGGTTTCGGCCTCTTCGGAATGGTTCCTCTTTCTGCATCAGGATTCATGCTGGGCACCACGGTAGAACTCTTTGGCAGAAAAGATTTTCACCCAATTGAACGCCTGGCCCTGCTCAACGGACTTCTGGGATATTTCTTTGCAGTTCTTTTTCTCGAAGTCGATCTTGGTATGCCCTGGCGACTCCCCTATCCGATGTTTGTCTCCCTGGGACCGGCAGCAGTCCTTTTCCTTGTTGCCTGGCATGTGGCAACATACCTCTCCGTTCAGATAGCAGAAGTTCTCCCTGCATTTTTTGAATGGATTGGTTGGCTTAAGGGAAAACGGGTCATCAGAAAAATGGTTCTGGGCCTGACCATTGCTGGTATCATTCTTTCTACCCTCCACCAAGGAGCATTGGGGGCCTTATTTACCTATGCACCATCAAAGGTTCACCCCTTGTGGCTATCAGTCAATTTTCAATGGATTCACTTTTTCTGTTCTTCCATCTTTGCTGGACTCTCCATGGTCATCATCTCCTCGACATTGATCCGTAATTTTATGGCATGGCGTTGTGATGATGAGTTTAAAGACAATCTGGACTACATAACCATAGGACTGGCAAAAGGTTGTTCCTATGCCATGATCACCTACCTGATAATCAAAATCGTCGCCATCGCCCATGACCAAGAATGGTCCTACCTTCTTACCGGTTGGGGAAGTTACTACATGCTGGAACTAGGAGTAGCCGTTGTGTTACCCATGTTCATGTTTGCCATTGGCATCAGGCATCGCTATGTTGGCCTGATCAGATTTGCAGCACTTATCGCTGCATTAGGAATTATCTGGAATCGTCTCAACACTTCAATGATTTGCTATAACTGGCAGATGTACCAGGAAATACCCCACTGGAAGGAAGTTTGGATTACTATTACTGTTTATTCCCTCTATTTCTTGACCTACCGCTTCATCGTCTATCGTCTTCCCATCGTCTATGGATGGAAAGGTGAGAAATAGAGTACAATTAACAAAGGCCCTCAGTTTTTCTGAGGGCTTTTGTTTTTTTCAGTTAATCCTTCTAGGCCGTAGGATAAAAGATGAGAGCAATTTTTTCAAAAATCACATTAAAAAGTGTTTTTTATGTCTTTACAAGTTCGACTGTCTGCCTCCTCTTTATTGTCATCTTTCTTGCGAGTAAACAGTATTTCCTCTATCATCATTGCGAACAGATTGTAAATTCCAGTCAAAACCTTCTTTTTCAGTTCACTGGAATGAAAGAGCACATTAATGACACCCTTCTTAGCCAGAAAACACTGAACAGCGCCACACTCATAAAAGAAATCAATGGCCTGGATAAGGAGTTAGCGAAAGTTCTGGGTGATATTCTTATTCCTGAAGAATTCAAACTTGCATTTATTACCCAGGTGGATTTGGTAAATATAACGGTAAGCCTCCGCAATCTGCAAAATACGCCTGAAGCACCAACTACCGCTCAACTTGCTGCACTCTCAACCCAACTGCGATCGATCAGTGCAAAACTCACTGGGTTCCATCAGCTCATTACCAGGTACACCCAGACCCAACTCCTGGGGCTCCATCGTGCATTAGTTGGGATGCTCGCCCTTGTCGTGGCCACAGTCAGCATCATGCTTCTGGTGTTAACGAGATACATAACCACTCCTATCATTCACTATTGCCGATCCCTTTTCCCAACAAAATCGTCTGGTGAAATCTCTCTTTTTACTCTCAACTCAGCAATTGAATCACTGGCCTCACAACAGTCGCAAAAGAACGATCAAACTGCAGCTACTCTTGATGGACAATGGCCAGTGCAGGAACTGGCCCGTCTCTACAGATACAGCAGCATCGGCCATCTCTTAGGTGGACTGAGTCATGAATTAACCAATCTCTCCAATGGCGTTATAAACTATACCCAGGCCCTTATTGATCTCATTGGCGAATTACAGTTAGATAGCGATTCTAAAAATCTTTTGCAAAAGCTTTTTTCAGAAGAGAAAAAAATGTCCCAGATTCTGACCCAAATGATATTGTTTACCAGCAGCAGTGAAAGTGGTGAAATCAAGGCTCTGACCCTTCAAGAGATTTTCGCCCACATAGCAACCCTCACCCGAGGAACCCTTAAGACCGATAATATTGAATTGACCATCACCTTGACAGATAATGAAATTTCACTCAATTACCATGTCAGCGATCTACAACTAGTCATTTTGTCAGCCATTCAAAGCAGCAGAACGGCCTTGAATGAACGATTTCAAAACAGTGAGTCAGGCAAAAAGAGAATAGAAATCACAATCAATGATGATTGCATCACCGAATCCCACATTATCATCCCTATTTATGACAACGGTGCCCCTTGGAAATTAGAAAAGTCTCTTCACGGAAACAGTTCCAACAGACCGTGGCATAATATGAATTTCTGCAGACAATTTTTGCAAACCTTTAACGGCAACCTCGAAGTAATCAGAGAAGAGGATCAATTAAATCTCTGTACGATATCTATTCCTCGTCATGGAAAAACCACTGGCTGAATCAATAGCTCCCCTTTCCTGGGCATTAGCTAGTTATCTCGAGCCCACATTTCTCATCAAGGTCGTTATCAGAAACTGGAACATACCGTATTTCAAGACCCAAAAAAAAAACTCACAGACAACCTTGTCACTCTAGGAGTGAGTCGGATTTAGAGAATCGTAGCGAAAATTAGAGAAATCGAGACCAGATTTTCATGGATTTGAGGCGAATAGCAGGCCTATTTAACGAAAAGCCATGGCAATATGGGCTGATTTGTCAAATTTGCAGCAGATTTATGTCTAAGTCCGACAGGCTCCTAGAGAGTATTTTTTGCTTCTGCAACGAAGGAGATGCTCAGCTTACCGCCTTTGCAGGAGATTCTGATGAGAAATGCGGACGAGATTTGTCGCTGCAACAATTCGATATCTTCTTTATTTTTAAAAGTGAACGCATCCGCAATCATTTTTTTCTACAAACTGTTCCATTTCCCAACACAGCAACCACCCAGCAACTGCCTTCCACCTATCTGCTAAAGTTTGCAACACTTGCGTTGGACAAAAACCACACTCTTTCGATCCCCTGCCACGCATCTGGTCATACGACACTCCCGTACCCCAGAAGTGTAGTATGACCAGACCAGGAGAACAAAAAAACAAATCACATCATATCATGTAGTTAAAGAACAAAAAAAACCTCCCCCGTCAGAACACACGAACTGGCATCATAGATGCAAAACAAAAGGCAAAGGATACAAAAAACAACATGAATCCGAATCGATAAGGAGGCAATCATGGCCACTCACACCCAGACCACAACCAGAACTCAAGAAGATACAGGATACGAAACTTCTAAATTCGCACTCGGTGTTGGAATCAGCATGGCGGCCCTCGTTGGTCTCTGGGGCATGACATGTCTCATCAGCGCTCTTGCTAATGTAGGAACTGTAAATGTACTGAAAAACTACTTTGTCGCAATAAGCGGTTAATACTATCTACTCTACCCACTAAGACAACAAACGAAGGAGAACACCATGCCGGAGAACACTCCAACAACAGCAAGCAGGCTTATCCTGGCAACAGGTTCATTAATGTGTCTCTGGGTTGCAGCAGCACTTACTGGTGCCCTTTACCACACCAACTGGTCTATAAGCACACTGGCAAGCCAATACATGACAGCCGTCGGTATGATCAAACCTCTGCACACCTTGGTTGATTACTACACCCATATCAAAGGGATCGAATATCTTATCTGTGTCGCCTTTTTCGTGGCCTTCCCAGTCTTCTTTAAATATATAAACAAGGCGCCCAAAACAGTTAAGGCAATAAAGTAATTAACGCAAGTAATAGAACAACACCCACCCCCCCGACCTTCTGTTCTCTACCTATCTCTATCGGAGAACAGAAGGTTTTTTTTCCTCCCTCTGTAACGCGCCCCCTTCAGGAGTTTTTTTTATTCTTCCCTGGTAGAAAAAGCCACTGTGCCCTGTACCCAGTAAAAGGAGGAAGACCGGCCGACGGTCAACTACCAAAAGAGGGTACCTAAGATTACAAACAGAAAATAAGATGGCAGGCGTGATGATGATCAGCCATCAGGGTGCATTTGTAAACAGGTCCTTTTCAGATCTTCACGGTAACTGGATGCGTCTCTGCTTTTACCCCGCTGATGTCACCTTTATTTGAGCTTCTGAACTTTTGGAATTTGCCGAAAATTACCCTGAGTTGCAAAATCTTGGCAGGGAGCTCCTTGGTATAAGGATTGTTTCTCTGTCTGGTCAGAGAGGATGGGGATGCTGGCGAGTGAAGAAAATGGTCGACACCTATATCACTAAGAGTGTTTTTGTCGCTTCCAAACCCAAGGAGGTGTCGGTGAGTTATCACGCCAAAGACCGGATCGTTTCCCCCGTGCTTCCCGTTCAATTTTATACCATCTGTCACATATTGCTTCTTTACAGTAATAGATATGGACCCACGCCAGACCAGCTCGTAATAATTCCTCATTCAAACACTGTTTTTTCTTCGTGATAACAATCGCCACCAGGCGACCGTAATCATCCCAATCTTTTTCTTCCAATTCTACCTCTGGGTCGGCAAGGAGCTTTATAGTATGTTTTTTAGCAATTTTTGAAAAAGGCTGCCTCCATTCAGGAGTATCAATCCCCCATAATCTCACTCGAATGGACCTCCCCTTATACAGGACCTGAATAGTATCTCCATCAACAACTTTTATCACGGTTGCCTTAATATACTGCCCCGCCTCCCCTCTTGCCACACCACAGAAAACCAGGAGCACAGTAAGCAGCACCCCCACAATATTGGTAACAAAAGCAGCTCGTTTTCTTTTTCCTATCTGCATTATAAGAGATCCAATAATGAGTGTTTATCTATGGATACATTCCTAAAATGGAACCGTTACCCCGTACGCCCTTCCCTTTTCTCAGTTATAAAGTGTTTACAACAGGAACAAAGACTGGTTGATTAGTACCTTAGAAATTCTTTTCGTGTTTTTTTGAAAAGAATTTCTAAGGTACTAATACCGGCTTACCGTTCATCACCGGTGTTAGATTAGATACCAGCTTACTAACTGAAAAAAAGAAAGAAAAGCTCCTTGTTATTTTTTCCTTCGCTATGATAAGCTTATCTCAGAAGGGAAGAGACTGTGTTATTTTTTGTAACTCTCTTGCCCTATTTTAGTTAATGCCTCGAATCAAGTCGTTTTGTTAGCAGTGAAACCATATGGGACAAGAACCAGAAAAGCTGACTGCCTCAGAAGAGGAAACCAGGGATTTCTTCTTCAACCTCCCCCTATTTGACAGTTTTAACGTTGACGAACTCACAATCCTAGCCAAGCACATGAGTTTTATCCATCTAGAGAGAGGAGAATTTCTTTTCGTCGAGGGCGACAAAGGAGATTTCATGGGTTTTGTTGTCAGTGGCATCCTTGAAGTCCTGAAGAAATCAGCAACCGGAGAAAATATTGTCATCGCCAGGCTGACCAAGGGAAGTTCCATCGGTGAAATGGCCCTCATTGATAAATCCCCACGATCAGCCACAGTTGTCAGCAGACAGCCAACGACCATGGTAACATTGACGAGTAAAGGCTTTGATCGACTCACCGAAAAATCTCCGCTGCTTGGTGTGAAAATCATTCAGAAAACAGCCAGACTGCTCAGCCTCAACATGCGGCGAACATCAAGTAAGCTCGCTGACATGCTACAAACGAATATCGGATGACATTTTTTTCTATTCCTAATAGGCTAGAGGATATTATTAACTATGAGGTTTTTTGGGGGACAAGGTCAGGCAAGGAAAGACCCAAGGCATGTTTAACATGTTAGCGCAGGTCCCCCGCAGGAATCAGCCATACTACGGGTGCGAATCCCTGAAATGGAGTCAAGGAATACTCCAATGATACTCTTTTTCCCATAACCCAGAGCTTGAACAAAAAAATATTGTTACAAGATGACCTGGAATTTTAGTTCTACCTGTATTGATACCTATGCCAGCAGTACCCACTATACTTTTTGCCAGTCGCGCTCCCGAGACGCAGATGACCTGCATAGAACTCTTTGAGCAAATCTCCCCAGGCAATTTCCATGTCAGTTCCAACCAGAAAGACTTGGTAAATACACTCCAGGAAAAAAATATTACCATTCTTTTTCTGGATCTTGGCCTCTCTCCTGAAATCAACGGGATAACATTACTCGACGAAATCCAGAGCAGCTTCCCCGATCTTCTGATCGTTGCAGCCGTACCTCAAGACGATCTGGAACTTGAGCAGGAAATTCTTGACCACAATCTTTTTTATTATATCAACATCCCATACCAGGAGGCAGAAATTCAACTGGCCCTGAAACGGGCCTGCATAAAGCTCGGCATTCAATATAATTCTGTTCCAGAAAGCAATAATAAATCAAAGAACGATTTTTATGGTCTTATTGGTGCAACTCCAGCCATGAAAAACCTTTTTGACCTGATCACCAAAATTTCCGAAGATGATTTTGCAACAGTTCTTATCAGAGGTGAATCAGGAACCGGTAAAGAACTTGTAGCTAAAGCTATCCACCTCCACTCCAGGCGCAAGAATAAACACTTTGTCCCCGTGAATTGCGCGGCAATTCCGGATGATCTTCTCGAGAGTGAACTCTTCGGATACACCAAAGGTGCTTTTACCGGGGCTGTTCAAAACAAAATCGGCCGCATCCAGTATGCAGATGGAGGCACCCTTTTTCTTGATGAAATAGGTGACATGAAGCCCTCGTTGCAGGCAAAATTACTCCGAGTTCTCCAGGAAAAAGAGTTTGAACCAGTTGGCGGATTAAAGGCAACTCCGGTAGATACCCGTATTGTTGCGGCCACCCACTGTGATCTTGAACAGCTTGTCTCCAAAGGACAATTCCGAGAAGATCTCTATTATCGGTTATCTGTCATTCCCCTGCACATTCCACCGCTGAAGGATCGGAAAGAGGACATCCCTCTTCTCCTCGATGTGTTTATTGATCAATATACTATTCAACGAGGGAGAGAACGATTTTCAATTCCACACGAGATAATGACCGTCCTTCTTGCTTATAACTGGAAAGGCAATGTACGAGAATTGCAGAATATGGTCCAACATATGTCCATTCTCTGTAGCGGCCGAGAAATCCAGATGGAAGATATCCCGGAACGTTTTCTGGAAGAATTTGACCCAAGTACAATAGATCAGGAAAAGATTGCCAACATTATTACAGGAACATCTTTTTCTCAACCTGGCGCCAAGACCTCTCAACCACTCCAGACAACACTTCCCACTGACAGTCAACTGGAAGCAGGAGAGGTGGATTTCAATGAGCTGATTAATGATTACGAGACACTGCTTATTATCCAAGCTATGAAACTTAGCGGCGGGAACAAAAAAGAGGCAGCAAAGCTGCTCAATCTTAAAAGGACAACCCTGCTTGAAAAAATTAAGAAAAAAGATCTCCAGGGGATGTGGGAGGAATCCTGATCAAGATATAACACAGACGAGCCATCTGAAGACGGTGAATCCTGTCTGCCAGACCAGGGGAGGTAACTCCCACTCTTCTCCGTAGAAACACGTGCGATACTGAAGTATCAGCTGATCAAGCGGCCATCTGAGCCGAGATAGAATCGATTTTTTCGCCAATATCATCAGAACTGGCAGGAGTAAGGAGGATATCATCCACCCCATATTTTACCGCTTTGATCACCTTTGTCCGTGTCCATTCCGGTCCTGCGGCTATCAATGGAACTTGACTGACACCGGAGATTTTAATGGCTACACCTAATCCCTTCTCATCAACATCTGCCATCAAAAGAAAAATTGCCCTGACTTCTCCAGGCAAATAATCGCTGACACTGTCTTTGTAGTTGAGAACTCTGTACGATATATTCCTTTCATTCAAAACAGCTGTTACTTTCACACACTCCTGTTTATTATTACTGACGATGAGCAACTCTGGATCTCGAGAACCGTTGTTATTCGCTTGCAGCGATGCACCAATTTCCTCACTTTCTGCCCCAACAGCAATTCCAGTACCAGGGGCAGCTGTCCTTCCGGATTCATCACTCCGTTCATCTGCATGGGCAGCCACCTGGCTCAATTGCTCCAGTTGGAGGAGTGTTGCAGGAAAAAGCATCTGTATTTTCCCCAGCTCACATGTTCCGATGGTTAATCTGCTGCTATCCATATAATAGAGTTGATCAGGCATCGGCTCCTGAGAGGCAATATCTACTTTAAGAGGAATTACCTTCTCAAGACCATTTTTTATGAACCGACATTTTTGAGGATACTTTTCCTCAAAAACTGCGGTATAGACACCTGATATAATATTTGCAATTTCTCCATAAGCATCTTCAGTATCCTCGCTGAAATCTTCATCGTTAACGACAAGATCCAACTCGGAAGGCGGCAGCATGATAAGCGTTCCACCTATATATATAGCATCCTTTAAGCCAACAAAAAGATACCCTTTACCTTCAATTTCTCCTACTACATCCATGTTGACAAGGATCTGCTTCCCAGACGCCTCATCAAAAAAATAATCTTCTTTGCTGACAAGACGGACTTCATGTTCTGTTAACTTCACGTCTTTGCCAAGCAAAGCACCAACTTCATCAGCCATACGTTTTCGACACTCTGCCAGACAAGCATCAACACGTTTTTTCTGTTTATCAATATCAAAAGACTTCCCGGCATGCCCAGCCTCTGCCAGCTTGGGAGGTGTAACGAACTCCGGTGATTGATGAGAATCTGCGACAGGTTCACCATTTTCTGTGGCATTGGCAAGCCCTGCTGATGCAGTGGAAGGCTGAGCATCGTCAAAAGCAGAAACTTCTTTCTCAACACCAAATGTTGCGGCAGGGATGAGCATGACCAACCTGCCAATATCTTTATCATTCATGGCCATAGCCATTGAAGCCTGATAATAATTCTGGTTGGGAATTGGCTCATCAGATTCAATGTCAACCTGTCCTGGCGTTACAAGGCTCAGCTCCTTCCGAATAAAGCGGCAGGACTTGGGATACAGTTCTTCAAGTGTAGAGGAAAAAGTACCAGCTAAAATATTAGCAATTTCCCCATACGAATCGGCCAATTCTTCATTGTATTCTTCCGCTGCAACAATTTCATTCAACTCACTATTCGGAATCATAAGGAGTGTTCCGCCCAATCGGATGGCATCCTTGAGCGACACCAATACCCCCCCTTTTCCTACCAGTTCGCCACTAACATCTATTTCGGCACAAACAACCTTAGCAGAAGGATCGACAAAAAAGTCTCTCTTACTGACAAAGCGAGTGGAGAGATCAGTAAAGGCGAGGGTTGCGCCAATGAGCCCCCCAACCTCCTCTCCAAGACGAGACCGAACTGCCTCGAGAACAGCATCTAACTTCCCTTTTGCTTTATCAGCTGACATGCCAAATACCGGAGGTGTTCCAGGGTCTGCCATTTGTTCAGGACGTTCCGCTCCTTCATTGGCCACAGCAGCAGTTTCCGGACTAGCTGCGCCAACCAAGGGCACGTCTTGCTCCTTGGTATCTTTGGCAAGGCCAGGAGCTTCTTCGTCCACTCCAAACGGCGCTGCAGGCATAAGCATGATCAAATCACCCATGGCCTTGTCATTCAAAGACATTGACACTGTGACTTGATAATAATTTTGCTCAAGAACGAGTTCGTCAGATTCAAGGACTGCTGTTGGAGATGGTAGAACTTCTAGTTTCTTACGAATGAACCGACAGGGCTTGGAGTACATCTCTTCAAATGTAGAGGAATAAGCGCCAGCTATAATATTGGCAATCTCCCCATACGAATCGGCTAATTCCTCACTGTATTCTTCCGCTGCAATAATGGTAGTTAACTCATTATCCGGAAGCATAATGAGAACGCCACCCAGTCGAATGGCAGCCTTGATCGGGACCAGCAGACATCCCTTCCCTTCCACTTCACCCGCCACTTCAATTTCTGCCAAAACAAGTTTCCCTGCTGGTTCAGCAAAAAAATCATTTTTACTGACAATTCGAGTGGAAAGATTTGAAAGGGAAAGGGTTGCACCAATAAGCCCTCCCACCTCCTCTCCAATGCGGGGTTGGATAACTTCGAGGATCTTGTCTATTTTTTTTTGGGCTTTATTATCGGACATATGAGTGTACTAGATGCAGAAGGATCATAGAAAAAACATTCCAGTTAAATAACTATCGACTAATACGAGAAATTTCTTAAGAAGAACACAAAAGAATACATGAGAAAAGATAATCAACAAGGTTATTGAAAAGAGATGAGAAAACTAACCCCTGCGTTAAGTGTTTTCCATATACTTCAACTCAACAAGAAAGGTTCTTCCATTCATGGAAAAGGGCACAGCAACTCGTTGTGCACCGGACATACCACTGGTTCGGAAAGAATTTCCGACAACCGAAGTCGGTATGGCTAGCTCTATATCTCTACCGTGTTTTTGAAAAAACACCTTCAGGTTTCCAGCTACCATATTAGCAATTTCTCCGATGGCGTCTTTTACATCCTCGTCAATCTCTTCTACTTCCATACCAAGAAATGTCCCGGTAATATCCTTTGCCACCTCCCCTGGGCAATGAACAGACAGCATTCCTCTAATATCTTTACCAAGCCCAAGCATACTTGTAATATTCGAATCGACCTCACCGCCTTGTCCTTCGATCGGTTCGTCTGCTTTCAACTCGACCATCAACATGGTACTGAAAACTTCTCGAGTACTGTCCATGATAGCCTGCCCAATATTTATTTCCGTTTCATTCATTTGTCAGAATATGTCAGTTTGTTCTCAAAAAATGTTGCAGATAATGTTAGCAGACTCATCTACAATGGGGGGCAAACAGTTTTCTTTAGAGCTAATGAAGGAGGACACATCTGGAAAAAAGCAGAAAGGAGTCAACTTATTTTTCCAATACCATTTCGACCATAAACTGTCCTTGACCAGTATCAAACTCTATTATCACCGTGTCGACCTCCTTATCCAACTGGAAGCTATACTCACTCCCGGAAATGGTAGACGGGAGTGACAACTCTATATCTCTTCCTTTCTCTGAAAGAATCGTTTTCACATTTCCACCCAGCATATTGGCAAGTTCGCCTATGGCATCATGAACATCCTCATTTATTTCGTCCACGTCCATGCCAAGGAAGCTGGCGGTAATGGCCATTGCAACAGGATAAGGAATATGTATGGCCAAAACTCCTCTATAAATACCAGCAAGCCCAACCATACCGGTAATAGTGTTATTAAGAGGGCCGCTATAATCCATCACCCTCTTAACACTAATTTCCATCATGACCATAGAAGAAAAAATCTCCTTGGTCGACCCAATCACCTTCTCTTCAATACTCACACAACCCTCTTTGCTTGTTGTTTCAGGCCATCTGAAAAAAATGATCCCTAAACCTCGGGGAATCATTTGACCGGCTACACACCAATTCGGTTATGGAAAATATGGTATCATCCCACAAACAGCGACATGTACCCAAACATATTTTCCCACATGACACCTGTGCCAACATTCCGAAAAAAAAATCGAAGTCCCATGGAGAACCGGAGACTTCGATGTTGCTGATCCGAGCTTGATCAAAAAAAAGAATTTTCCAAAGCACTCTACAGAAGCGGCCCAAGAACCTCATTGACCTTATCCGGAGTAAAGGGCTTTTTTATGGCCCCGACAGCCCCAAGAGATTTAGCTTCCCCAATAATATCATCTCCTGTTTCAGTTGAAATCATCAGTACCGGGATCCCCTTTATGTTGTCGCGAGTTGCCTTTTCACGAAGAAAACTGATGCCATCCATATTAGGCATATTAATATCACTGAGAACGATATCAATGTGCTCTTTTTCAAGGATTTCCAAGGCTTCTATTCCATCAGCAGCTTCAAAAATATTATCAAAATCAATTCCGGCCTGACGAAGCGATCTGCCAACAATTTTTCTCATTGTGCTGGAATCATCGACCAACAATACATTTTTTCCCATTCGTTACCTCCCGTAACGCATTATATTAAAATAGCACAGTACTAATTTCGAGAATCTAAGATTACCTTGTGGAGATATTTGAATAAATCATATCAATAATCAAGAACAAAAATCAAACATCTTTCTCAAAAAAACTATTCAAGCTCCCCCGGCAACAAAAAAAATAACGCCAACACGGGATACCGCACAACTTGGTCCGTTTTTTGCATCAACAAAACAAACCAATGCCTATGAATAATACAATAAAAACACCACTTCTTATTCTCTTTATCCTTCTCTGTCTGACTCCTGGTCAGACTCGGGCCGAAAGTATTCTTACGCGCATGAACAGGGTAGACGGAAATAATACAATAGAATTATATTGTTCTTTCACAAAAACACCAACCTATCACACCAATATCAGGGAGAAAAGAGTAGATTTCATCCTTGAAAACACAACAGTAACGCCCGATTTCACCTACTTCAAGCCTGATGACAAAATAGTCAAAATTTTGTCAGTCAATAAAAACAACAAGACCATTCTTTCATTCTATTTTCGCTATCCGCCACAACAATTTGATGTGATTCCTAATGAAAAAGAAGAGAAGATCACTGTCAACATTCTTTTGGGAAATCCATACAGTAGCGCATTACCAGACTTTTCCGCAAGACTTGAGGGGTTGACCTTAGTCAAAAGGACAACTAAAGACTACTCCAATCCCCTGATCGCCTCACCTTATGCAGCGGACTGGAAGAGTTTCTTTCGGATTTATGAATCCAAGGTTACCATTTCGCTTCCCGTTCAAAACACGGTGCTTCCCTTTCCCGCCATAGCCCTTCTTCCTCCCGAAAAAGAAAAAAACAGCTCTCTTCTAAATCCAGAAATATATAGCCTTGCCGAGCAAAATCTGTGGGGTGATACGCAGGTCCTCCTTCTCGAAAGCATTGCCAGGGAAAAAGACCCGGAAGTGAAGAAAAAGCTTGCTCTTACCTATGGAGACAGCCTATTGCGGGAAGGAAATTTTCCCGACGCCTACAAACAATTTTATCTCCTTGCTGAAGAATATGAGGAAGAAGAAATTGGTGTTTTGGCCCGTTACCTTCTCGCACTACTGAGAGCGAAATTTCAAGATCCCTATATTGCAGACTATGAATTACGGAATCTTGAACCCTTCATGACCGCTGCCAATCCCTTGACACCTTATTTCCTCATCACCCAGATTGAAACCGCCTTGGCAACGGATCAATTAGAGCGTATGCAAGAGCTTCTTCAGCGAGATGATATTCCCTACCCTGAGCAGACACTTCTCATCAAAGAACTTCGACAGGCGGATTACTGGTATGCAACCGGGGACTTAATTAAAGCCTATGTGGGCTACCAGTTACTTGAAAAGCATGAAATTCTCCTCGACAAAACTTTCTCACTAAACGGCTATTGCGACACCCTCTACCAACACAAGCAATTCCATGATTCAGCATTCTATTACAATACGTTAGCCAATCATATTAATGACAAACAGCTACTGGGAATAATCAACTACCGGAAACACATGGCAGAACTCCATTACAAGTCCGAACTAGGAATGGTTGATTACTTTGCTCGAATCGAAAACACCTATCCCGGTACTGAGGCCAGCTTCAGAGGGGCGTTGAAGAAAACTGATATAAAATACCTCAATCTCAAAAACTGGGCCCCGGAAGCCTTGCTCTACTATAAGGCTCTTGCGGAAAAATCTGTCTCCCGAGAAACAAGGGAAGAGGCAAGCTTCAAAGAGGCCCTGGCCTACAGCCTTAACAATGAAAAAATCAAAAGTGTCAACCTGCTCATGGAGTTTCTAAGAAATTTCAGAAAAGGTGAGCTTTACGAAACAGGCCAGGCCCTGCTCATAGAACTCCTTCCTCAAGTCATCAAAGAATATGTCCAGAAGGGAATGTATGTGGAGGCACTGGTTATTGCCAAGCAAAACCGGAAACTCTTTATAAAAAACTGGGTAGACATCAACCTGTTAACAGAAATAGCGCAATCATATCATGCGGTTGGTATTTACAATGAAGCGTCAAAGCTCTATCTTTATCTCATAAGTATTTCCTCTGAAGACCAGAAAGAGCAGTATTACCTGCCCCTTATCTCAGCTGCTTATGACCATGGAGACTACAAGATAGTAGAAGACTATTCCGACCAATACAGTTACCACTACCCCAATGGGTTATACAGGAATGACATTTTACTCCTGCGCATAAAAAGTCTTATCGCAGAAGAAGCGTATCAAGAGGCCATTGCCCTCCTTCCGCACCCCATACCCAACACTGGGGATTTCTCACTCGTTGCAGCCTCACTCTATTTTCACGAGAATAATTATCCAAAAGTCATTGAAATTCTCGAACAACCGCTTGTGGCAACTGGTGAGCCACGTTCCCGAAGCGAATTCATGCTTGCCGAAAGCCTTTATCAGCTTAATGTTTATGACAAGGCGGAAAAATTTTATACGAATATTCCGGCTGACTCCATTCATTATGACCAATCGCTTTACCGACTCGCCGAACTTGCCAAAACCAGAGGTGATAGTAAAGCATCACTAAAAATATACGAAGAACTTGTCGAAACAGGTAGCAGTCCCCTTTGGATAAAAATGGCACAGAAAGAGCTAGAATATGCCAACGTCACCCAATAACCTGATATCATTTATACAATACAGGAGAGACCATGAACCCATTAACCCCTTTAGATTCCAACATGAAACTCCTCCAAAAGGTTATGGATTTACGTTCTACAAATCAAAGTATCATTGCAACAAATATCGCCAATGGCGAGACCCCAGGATATGCCAGGGCTCAATTTGAATTTGAGGAAGAATTGCAGCAGGCAATCAATAACAACAGCTCTCCCCTGATCACCACCCACCAGAAGCATATATCACTTGGGGGACCTGAGCTTGATTCCGTGACCGGTACCGTTCGTTACATAGAGGATAAAACGGGTCTTGGCGATCAAAACGGCGTGAGCGTCGATGAGGAGATGATCGCCTTATCTGAAAATGAACTCCTTTACGAAACAGCAGCCCAGTTATTAAAGAAAAAACTCACTATGCTCAATTACGCGATCTCAGAAGGCAAATAAAAAAGGGAGGGAAACAGCATGGACATCTTTACCACATTCGACATCAGCGCCTCAGCCCTTAAGGCCCAGCGGATCAGACTCAATACAATCAGTTCAAATCTTGCAAATGTGGAGACGACATCCACTCCTGAAGGCGGACCCTACAAGAAAAAATCCGTTTATTTTCAGACCCGCCCGGTCTCCTTTAAAGAAGAACTGGATGCCTCCATCAAGGGTGTGGAAGTAACAAAGATTTTAGAAGATACTGAAGAACCTAAAAAGATATACGACCCCTCACACCCTGATGCCAAGGAAGACGGCTATGTGGAAATGCCAAACGTCAGTGTCCTCAAGGAAATGGTGGATATGATGTCTGCCACACGTTCTTATGAAGCAAATACCACAGTTATTAAATCAGCAAAGCGCATGGCTCTCAAAGCGCTGGAAATTGGGAAATAAAAACAAATGAATCCAATAACTCTACAAATCAATTCGACCCCGCTTCCCCTGGCCCAACCTGATTCGCATCCGGTGGCCAAAGCCGGATCAGATTTCTCAAAAATGATCAAGTCCAGTATCGATATGGCTACCAATGCTGAACAGCAAAGCAATGCCGCCATCAATAAACTGAACAGCGGTGAGGCCAAAAACCTGCACGAAGTAATGATAGCGGTTGAAGAGGCGGATATCTCACTCAAAATGCTTGTCCAGTTTCGTAACAAAGCCTTACAGGCCTACGATGATATCATGCGACTGCAAATATAAGGTATGCATCCAACACAGAATCGGTTCAAAAATAACAACCCGGCCTGCTCCCATCAACCAACTTTAGAAAAAGGAATTTTTCATGGCTGAAGAAGACTTCATCCAAGAACAGAACTCAGGAGAAAAACCAGCTCTTCCTAAAAGGAAAGATCTGCTCACCCTCTTGAAAGAATGGCCTCTCTCCAGAAAAATTGCCCTGGCCACAGTGGCTGTTATTTCAATCGCCCTTTTTGCTGTGCTCATCATTCAGGCTAGAACCGCAGACTATCAATTGCTCTATGCAAATCTTGAGCAAAAAGATGCCTCTGCTGTCATCTCCTGGCTCAAAGGCCAGAGAATAGACTATCAACTGAAAAACAATGGCAAAAACATCTGGATTCCTGCTGACAAAATCTATGAAAGCAGACTTGATCTGGCCGCCATTGATCTTCCCTCCGGAGGAGGTGTTGGATTCGAAGTCTTTGACAAGCAGTCTTTCGCCCTTACTGACTTTGTGCAACAGGTTAATTACACCAGGGCCCTGCAGGGAGAGTTGGCACGGACAGTCACCTCCCTTGCTCCTGTTGAGTCAACCAGGGTACACCTTGCTCTTCCAGAAAAACGCCTCTTTAAAAACCAACAGAAACAGGCCACTGCTTCTGTTATCGTCACCTTGGTTCCAGGGAGGGCTCTGGACAAGGAACAGGTTCAAGGCATTATCCATCTCATTTCCGGCTCTGTGGCTGGCCTTACCCCAGAAAATGTGAAGGTAATCAATGCCAACGGAAAGATACTTGAAGGCACCGAGATAGACAAAGACGAACAACGAATCCCCATTGACAGGCTTGCCTATCAACAGGAGGTGGAACATCGTCTGGAGATGCGAGCCCAAGACCTTCTCGACAAAACAATGGGTTACGGCAAGGCCATGGTCAGAGTCACAGCCACCTTAGATTTTGCCAAGGTGGAGAAGACAGAAGAATTATTTGACGGAGAAGAACCAGTTGTCCGCAGTGAACAGCTGCAGCAAGAGAGTAGCGGCACCCAGGGAACTGGTGGAATCCCCGGAGTTCAATCAAACCTTGAAGGAAATGGTGGAGGACAAACATCCTCTACTCCTGTATCAAACAAATCTTCTCGGATCATCAATTACGAGATCAGTAAGTCCATCAGTAAAATAATCAACCCTGTGGGATCCATCACAACCCTTTCTGTCTCGGTCTTGATCGCAGATAAGGTTCTTCCCTCAAAAGATGGGAAAACAGAAACAGCCACTCTTCCTAGAAGCGCAGATGAACTGAAAGCCATCGAAACCATGGTGGCCAGTGCCTTGGGACTGGTGTCTGCCCGTGGGGATATCATCAATGTCACTTCCATGCCGTTTATGGAAAAAGCAGAAGAACAGTTAATTGCGGAGGGGATACCCAAAAATCTGCTCTACGAATATCTCCCACTGGTTAAAATTGGACTGTTATCTGTTGGAGCCCTCCTCTTCTACTTTCTTCTTATCAGGCCGATTATCAAAACCATGAAGAGAGAAGTAACGGAGCACAACAAAACAATTTCAGAACTTGAACGCGAAGCCCTTGAAGCCAAACAGAGTGAAGAACACCAAGAAGAGATTGAAGAAGAAGAGATCCTTCCAGATTCAATCGTCACTCTGCGCCAGCAAATCATGCGCAATCATGTACCAACCGCCTACATTATCAAAAACTGGATTCAGGAAGGCTGAGATATGAGCATTATGACCTTAACCGGTGTAAATAAAGCGGCTGTGCTCCTGATGTGCCTGGGAGAAGATGCCTCTGCAAAAATATTTTCTGAACTGAGTAATGATGAAATTCGTCAGGTTACTCGTGCCATCGCCACCATTGACCATATCCCAGAGGATATAAAAGAACGGGTTTTTGCCAGCTTTCATGAGGCACAGCAAGAATATGCAGGACTTTTTATCAAAGGTGACGAATTTGCGAAAAAGGCTATTTCTTCACTGGAGTCAGAAGAACGGGCGGATATATTGCTGGAACAGTTTATCTCCGGCACAGAAACCCATTCCCTGGAAACCATTGCCCTCATGCAACCTCGGATGGTAGCTGGCCTCCTGGAAAAGGAACATCCCCAGACTGTTGCCCTGGTACTTTCCACCCAGCATGTTGAGCATGCCAGTGAAATTCTGTCACATTTACCAGAAGAAATACGCGCAGATGTTGTCTATCGTATTGCCAAGATCGAAAAAGTATCTCCTGAAGTCATTGCCAGAATCGAGGACGCCCTCCATCGTGAAATCGGTCTGGTGGCAGGAAAAGAGCAGAAACAGGTTGGGGGCATCGATAAGGTCGTTGATCTTCTCAATCACCTCAGTAACAACATAGATGTCGATATCCTGGACGACATCGAAGAAAATGACCCAGACATGGTTGAAGAAATTCGCAAACGCATGTTCACTTTTGAAAATCTGGTGGCACTTGATGGTCGTTCACTACAGATGATACTGCGCGAGGTAAACAATGATTCTCTTACCCTGTCCCTAAAAACCGCTTCCGATGAAATAAAGGAGAAAATATTTGCCAACATGTCCGCCCGCGCTGCAGATATGATTCGCGATGACCTTGACGCTATGGGTCCTGTCCGACTCTCCGAAGTGGAAGCCATGCAGCAGGCCATTGTTAAAATTGCTATGAAACTTGAAGAAGAAGGAAAACTGGTAATCGGTTCAGGGGGCGCTGATGAGCTTGTCTAAATTTTACAAAGCCAGCAGTGATTTTAAACCGGTTGTCGTTTTGAAACGTGAAACCTCTGAGAGTGAACCTGTATGGGAATCGATTGTAAAATTGGATAGTGCAAAACCTGGAGCAAAAATCACTGCCCCTGTTTCACAACCAAATCAGGAAGGACGAAAAAGTATTCCCTCTCCTGAACCCATACCAGAAACAAAGGAACCCAAAAATCTGATTGACGATCCCCCTGCACCTCAACCCCCGACATCCATTCCGCAAGACATTCCTCCAGAACCTGTAGTAAACATTAACGATATTCGCGAAGAGAGCTTTAACGCTGGAGTAACAGCTGGGAGGAAACAGGCCGAAAAAGATTTTGAAAATGGCGCCCAGACCCTGCTTTGCATCTGCAACGAACTGGATCGTCTTCGAGAAACCATTCTTCAGAACAGTATAGGAGAAATGAGAGAGCTGGTTTTGGCCATTGCCGAGAAAATCATCAGACATTCAGTGGAAGAACAAAGCGAGACCATAACCGCCACCATAATAGAGGCTATCCATTTAGCAGTTAAATCAGACGAATTTCAAATTCAACTAAACCCTAAAGATTTAGCCTGTGTTGAGGAAAAAAAGAGTGAAATCATTAACCAGATAAGTGGCCTGGACAACATTTCCCTGAAACCAGACGCCACTCTAGAACGTGGCGGCTGCAAGATAGAATCTATCTCATGCACAATAGACGCCAGCATGGCCAGTCAACTCAAGGTCATACGCAACTCGATTATGACCTCTGAGTAATTACCTGAAAATAACGTCAGCAACCCCTTCATATCTTATGTCACTTTACTCAGGATCTTTTAAATCCATCAATCCCATCCGCATATGGGGCAAAGTCACACGGATTGTAGGACTTATTGTTGAAGGGTATTGTCCCTACGCCTCTATTGGTTCACTCTGTGAACTCACCCCACTTGACGACACACCACCTGTCCTTGCAGAAATAGTTGGTTTCAAAGATTCCCGAGCCCTTCTCATGCCCCTTGGAGACCTGAGAGGACTTGGCCCCGGTAGCAGAATCCGTGTCGTTAAGGCCAGTGCAACCATTAAGGTTGGCAGTAACTTACTGGGCAGGGTCATCGATGCCATGGAAACACCCCTTGACGGAAAACCGATCCCTCTTCTCGAAGAAGAAAAACAAATTTACTCCCATCCTCCAGGACCAATGGAGAGAAGAAATATTACTGAACCGTTGGACCTTGGTGTTCGTGCAATCAATGGACTCATCACCTGTGGCACCGGCCAGAGGATGGGAATTATGGCAGGGTCTGGAGTGGGCAAAAGTGTTCTCCTTGGCATGATGGCCCGCTATGCCCGAGCCGATGTCAATGTCATTGCCCTCATCGGTGAACGTGGAAGAGAGGTTCGCGAGTTTATAGAAAGAGACCTTGGTAAAGAGGGACTGGCCCGTTCAGTCATAGTCGTTGTCACTTCCGACCAATCGCCGCTTTTACGCATGCGGGGTGCATTTGTTGCCACCTCCATCGCCGAATATTTTTGTAAACAAGGGAAGAATGTCCTCCTCATGATGGATTCGGTTACCCGCTTTGCCATGGCCATGCGGGAAATCGGACTGGCCGTGGGTGAACCTCCAACCACCAAAGGATATACCCCTTCTGTTTTTGCAACCCTTCCTAAGCTTCTTGAACGTGCAGGACAGTTCCAAGGGCAGGGTTCTATTACCGGTCTCTATACCGTACTTGTTGATGGAGATGATATGACCGAACCCGTTGCAGATTCGGTACGTTCCATCCTGGATGGGCACATAGTCCTTTCCAGAGCAATAGCTGCCAGAAACCATTATCCTGCCATCGACGTACTGAACTCTGCCAGCAGAATCATGCGAGAAATCAGCACTCCTCGTCACATAGAACTTGCCGGAAAAGCACGAAAAGTACTTGCGACCTATGCAGAAGCCGAAGACCTCATCAACATCGGAGCCTACACCAAAGGATCCAACCCCGGAATTGACTTTGCCATCAGTAAAATTGACGCTATCAATGAATTCCTTCGCCAAGGATATGATGAGGTGACCCCCCTCAAGCAGACCGTTGAAGAACTTGGCCAACTCCTCAGTGAACGTGAAAAAGATGGCGTAAAACGGCTGAACAGAAGAGAAAGTGATGCCCCAACCAACACACCTTGACCTTAATGTGAGTATCTCTGATGGCAATAAAACAATTTTCCCTGGATTCTATCCTTCAGTTTAGAAAACGAGAAGAGGATGTAGCAAGACAGATTTTTTTTTTGGCTCGACTTGAAGAAAAGAAAGTTCAGGAACGCCTTGATACACTCCAACAAGAATTAAGTTCTCTTATTCAAATGTTAGAGGAAAAGCAGGAAACTGGAATACTGACCTTAGAATTAGCGCGTTATGAAGAACGAATCACCTATCTTCGTCAGCAGATAACCCTTACGAAGGGTGAACTCGATCGGAAAAAAAAGATAGCACAACAAAAGAAGATAATTTTATTAAAAAAAAGCAAGGAACACAAGATACTTGAAAAACTAAAGGAAAATCAGAATATCGCTTGGCAAAATTATCAAAACAAAAAAGAAGCAGCCATGCTTGATGAAATTGCTGTTCTCCGTCACGAAAGAAATGACACGGACAACAAATGAAAGGCAAAGGTCCATCCTCACTCCCCCTAACCTCGCTCTGCTCACTTTTTTTTGATAGTGTCCATCAATAAATGAGATTTTCTAATCTTCGTCGAGACACAGACACAACTTAGCAACATGTATCAATCTGATATTCAAGAGATTATTTTTTTTGGCCAATGAAAAGCCAAGCAAGCGAGCCATGTAGAGACAGGCCCCAGAGTAAAACGGATGTGGATAATAATATGATTCTGCTCCCAACCTATCTTGTGAAAAACGTTATCAACCGCCCTGGTGGTAAAAAATGAGGCGGCAGTTATTTCCCATAAGGAATTGTTATGAATAAAATGATCTATCTTACCGCACTCTCCTTCTTTTTTATTTGCACTGGACTCCTCCCACTCAGGAGCTTCGCTTCCGAAGAAAAACCCGAAAAAGGGGCTGCTGTGGACCAACCCGTCATGACACAAAAAGAAAAAACATTTGATTCAGTTGAAGAACGAAGAATATATACCCTTCTTCAAAATGAACGCGATAACCTTGAAGAAGAGAAAAAAGTACTGGTCTTCAAGGAAAAGGAACTAAAGACTCTTCAGTTGGAAGTCGATAAGAAACTTGAAGAGATGAACAAAAAGCTAGACGAGTTAAAACAACTACAGAAAAACATTGAGACCGCATTGGCAAAAAAAGATGCTAAAGAGCTTGAGAAAATAAAAGAGTTGAGCCTCATTTATGCCAAAATGGATCCTGATAAGGCAGCTCTTTCCATGGCAAGCCTTGATTTACAGCTCGCTGCTGATCTCCTGGCGAATATGAAAGTGAAATCAGCTGCCAAAATTCTTGATCAGATGGACAAGGCCAAAGCCTCACAACTTAGCACTACATTTTCTACCCTACAGGTGGAGTAAACGATATATGGAAGCCTTCCTATTAGCCCCAAAGACTCCTGCACAGAATCCAATTCAAGCGCCGGATCTCAAAGAAACAAAACAAACCAAGAAGGGAGGATTCGCCCCCCTTCTCAATGAGACGATGAAAAGCCAGGAAGGCCAAGAAATACAAAAAGAACACGTTGTAGCGGGGAAAACTGATCAAGGCGAGGAAACAAACCGCCCTCATCCTGAATTATTAACAGACCCCTTGGAAGATGCAGCAACATCCTCCCCAGACGGGACCAATGTTGCCGATAATTGGTTTTCTTTCCGAGAACGCAATGCGGAAACAGCGCTTTTCATCACCGGGGAATCCTTTCCACAGCCCACAGGAATGGTCAAGGCAGAATTTGCTCCAGAGCCGGCAGGAGTCATCCAGGCGGAGTCCTTTCCACAGCTGGCAGGAGTCATCCAGGAGGAGTCCTCTCCACAGCTGGCAGGAGTCGTCAAGGCAAAATTTTCTCCAGAACAGGCAGGGGTCGTCAAAGCCGAGCAGGTGACGGTCTTTCACCAAAACTCGTCTCAATCTCCAGTTTTCACCATAGCCACCATACAGGAAAACGGGCGCTCCAAAGGAGAAACCTTATTCCCCTTACAGGAACAAGGATCAGGGGAAACCATTACCCCTCCTAAACAAGCGGAGACATTGCTCCTGCAGCAGATCCAGCAACTCCTGAATGAAGGGAAGAATAAGGGCCCAATAATTATTCAAACCACACCACAAGCAACCACTGTTGGTCAAACACAAGCCGAAGAACTGCAGAAGCTGACGAGTCCTGCCTTAATAAGGACCAGCAACGGTGAAATCCAGGCCCAGCAGACATTGGTCTCTCTCGATATTGAGGAAGGAAAGGGAGTTGAGGCAAACAAATCTGCAAAACTGGAGGGAAACCGTCAAGATATTACTGGACAATATCTCTCCGCAAAAATGGGGGATACCGCTGGCAACGGTACTAAAACAGGAGACCAATCTCAACAATCCGGTTCCGAGCAACAACCTGCTGGAGAGCAGAACAAGAGTGGACCTCAACCTGCAACCGGTGTTGCCAGTTTTTCTCTATCGCCCACAAGTTCAGGACTGGAAGCCATGCCCGGCTCCCAGTTCAGTCTAAACCCTGCTGCCCCTGGCCACACCAGTATTGAAGGAAAATTTGCGCCTGGTGCCCAACTAACTGTCCCTGAACCGGAAATAGTCAATCATCTAATCCAACGATTCAGTGTCAACCCAAGACTACAGACCAGTAAACTTACCATGCAGCTTCACCCTGCAGAATTAGGTGAATTAAAGGTAGACATTTTGGTAAAAGAAGGCTCGATCAAAGCAAATATTGTCGCCCAAAGCCAGCAAGTACTTGATACACTAGAAAAGAACATGCCGCGACTTCGTACGATACTTGAGCAGCAAGGCTTTACAGTCGATTCCTTCAAAATAACAATGGATGGTGAGGGCGGAAGACAGCAAGAATTTTTCCAGGAACATTTCTCTTCCCAACAACAGGAATATTCCTTCACCAGATCCTCTGCCAAAGGGACAAAATCTTTTGACCTGATATTAGAGAAAACTGACGTTCCGGGGAGTCCCACCACAGACAGTGCAAGTATCAATGTAACTGCATGAAGATAATGCAAGCAGGATTGCCGTCCCATAATTCTTAGCGAATTTCAAGGGAAAGGAAAAAAACAATGAGTGCAATTTCAGAAATCTATCAATTCCCCAGTACTGCACAGACAGAGACTTCTTCCACCTCGAAGAATGATGAGATCATGGGGAAAGAAGAATTTCTCACTCTGCTCGTTGCCCAGCTCCAAAATCAGGATCCCTTAAACCCTGACGACCCCACTGAGTTCACCGCTCAGCTTGCCCAGTTCAGTTCTCTGGAACAGTTAGTAAACCTCAACGACAGCATGACAGAACTGGCTGATGCCCAGATAAAGTCTGATCGATTCACCTCAATAGACCTCATAGGCAAGGAAGTTGTCTACCAGGAAAGTGTATTTGAATTTTCCGGGAATCCTGTGGACATAGGCTATCAACTTGACGGTACCGCATCCTCAGTCACAATCACTATTCAAAATGAAGACAATACGACTCTCGCCACACTCACTCCAACAGACCTTGAAGCAGGAAACCATTTTTTAGAATGGGATGGCTTGGACAGTGGAGGGAACAGTGTACCAGATGGCAAATACCATATCGTTCTCCAGGCAAACGCAGGTGGAAACGAGACATCCGTTGCCATCTCTCCCCTCATTCGCTCAAAGGTTACAGGTATAGACTTTGATTCCACTACAGGGGGGGCACTCCTTTACACCCAAGCCGGAGAAATCAGCTTAGCAAACATTCTTGCCGCTTATGAGGCAGACGGCAACGCCATCAACAAAACAGGGTATTCTATAAATGATATCAACAAGGTAGCCAAGACGGCGACCTCGCCCTACGTGACAGAATCTGTTCCCAAGGATGAAGATCAGATCGCATTAGAACAACTCCAGTACTACTTAGAGAGATAGAACCATCAAACTGATTTCACCATCCAGACCAAACGGGAGGATTTACTTATGGGTATCACCAGTGCACTATACAGCGGAGTAAGTGGACTCAACACGAATTCACAGGCAATGAGCGTAATTGGCAACAATCTTGCCAACACCAACACACTCGGCTTTAAAGGGGCAAGAACCGTTTTTTCTGATCTCCTTTCCAGCAACATTTCCGGTTCAGGAGGAAATTCCCAGGTCGGACGTGGTGTAAATGTCTCCAAAGTTGACAACATTTTCAGCCAGGGCACCTTTGAAAACACATCCTCAAACACCGATGTCGCGATTGAGGGCGAAGGGTTCTTCATGCTCAAAGAAGAGGGTAATGACACAACGTTTTACTCGAGAGCTGGTGCCTTCCGCTTTGACGCAGATGGATTCCTGATCAATCCTGAAGGGTACCATGTTCTAGGAAAAGCCTTTGACGAGAATGGCGCTATCCTTCCGGGTGACCCAACCGATATCCAGGTAGAAAATGTAGGCCTGGTACCGGCCAAGGTCACAGATATGATAACCTATAACACCAATCTGGATGCCAGCGAAGTACCTCCTGTAGCAGCATTTGACCCAACAATTCCAGCAACCTATAATTATTCAGCATCAACTGCGGTATTTGACACCCTCGGCAGCTCGCATCTCGTAACGATCTACTTCGTGAAAGATGCCGTTGACAACACCTGGAACTGGAACTGGAGTGCCGAAGATAGTGATGGGGGAGCGCTGGGAGGTGCTGGTGCCACCCAAATTGTCTTTAATGAAGATGGCACCCTTGATGATGCCATTGTCGGCAACGGTACCGGACAGATTCCAGTTATCGATTGGCTCAATGGTTCCACCCCCACGGCAATAGATGTCACCTTTGATACAACTCAGTTCAACAGTGCCTCCACGGTTATCTCTCAGGACCAGAACGGATTTGCGGCAGGCAACCTGACCAATGTCGGCATAAATGCTGAGGGAATCGTTATTGCCTCCTACTCCAATGGCGAACAGGTCAAAGTTTCCAATCTGGTTCTCGCAAAATTCAACAACCCGGGCGGACTGGAAATGGTCGGTTCAAACATGTTTATTAGCACAGGCACCTCTGGTGTCCCCCGTAGCGGTATCCCAGGTCCAGAACTAGGGAAAATTTTTACCAATTCCCTTGAACAATCCAATGTCGATATGGGACAGGAATTCGTTAAAATGATTACCACCCAAAGGGGATTTCAGGCCAACTCCAAAATTATCACCACGGTTGATGAACTTCTGGGTGAACTGATTAATTTGAAACGTTAGGACGAGTTACAACTGATTCTTTTCTTGCCGAACGCCTACAAACAATAGGTCCCCCATTCTCCCTCCCCTCCAATCTCATGGTCTTCATTCAAGCAAGACCATGAGATTGGATCGCTCTTCTCCTCAAAATCAATTTGATAAAATCGCTTTTTTTATATTTTCTTGTCTTAGCTTCTTAATTCAACTCTTCTGTCTCCCTTTTCCTCTCAGTCAACGTCTGTCATTTTTATGACACACGTTGTTACCTTTTTTCTTCCACATTGTCTTCCCCCTTGGACAAGAACGTCAAAAACTCAACAAATCAGCAACAAAGATATTTGAAAGGAATCAAAACAGTTGGGAATACATTTTGCATTGTTTTTAAGGACGCTAGATTATATGATGAAAAAAACTTAACATACATCATTTTGTGAAGCGGAGGATTTTCTTTTGGATCTCGCAACAATTTTAGGAGTCGCCATTGCCTTTGGCCTGATGCTTATGGCTATTATACAGGGTGGCCCCCTCTCCATTTTTATCAACACCCCCTCCATCCTTATCGTCTTTGGCGGTACAGCCGGGGTAGCCCTGGTCCATTATCCTTTTAAAGATATTGCCGGGGCCATGGCTGTTGCCAAAAAAACTATTCTCAGTGTAGACGAATCTCCAAATTCTCTGATAGTACAACTCATGGGATTTGCGAACAAAGCAAGAAAAGAGGGGATCCTTTCACTGCAGGGAATGATGGAAGCTGTGGAAGACAATTTCCTTCTTAAGGCTATGCAGATGGCAGTTGACGGCCAGGAACCAGACACCCTTCGCTCCATGCTCAATACGGAAGTGGAATATATCAAAGAACGACACGACAAGGGTGCGGAGATATTTGTTTCTCTCGCCGCATATGCACCGGCTATGGGTATGGTCGGCACCTTGATCGGTCTGGTCCAAATGCTGATGAACATGAGCGATCCAGACGCCATTGGTCCTGCGATGGCTGTAGCCCTTCTGACCACTTTCTATGGAGCAGTTCTCGCCAATGTCCTCTTTTCACCCATGGCGGGCAAGTTAAAAAACAGATCAGCATCTGAGGTCCTCACCAAGACCTTAATCATTGAGGGCATGCAGTCTATTCTTTCAGGAGAAAATCCACGGATCATGGAACAAAAGCTCCATGCCTTTATTGCACCGAAACTTCGAGAATCAACCTTTAACAAATAGATTTCTCGCATTATGTCAAACAACAATCAAGATAAGGCCCCTCAGGAAGAGAAACAATGCCCGAAATGTGACTGCAGCGGAGGTGCACCGGCATGGATGGTAACCTATTCCGACCTGGTGACCCTGCTTCTCACCTTTTTTGTTCTTCTCTTATCCATGGCCAGTATGGATGAGGTGAAATTTACTGCTGCCTCAAGTTCCATCCGAGATGCCTTTGGTGTCCATTCCAAACCTGCCCGGATTGACTTTTCTCTACCGATTCTTCCCAGTGTGCCCATATCCAAATTTGCTCCAATCCAGAACGAGATGGCAACAAAGATCTATAAACGAATCGAATCACAGATTAAAGAATCAAAAGTCCCTGAGGACATTGAACTGATAAAAAAAGATAATGACACCATCATCCTTCGAATCAATAATTCAATTCTTTTTAATAAAGGACAATCCACAGTATCTCCCACGGCCTACCCTCTATTACGAAAAATTGCTGATATTATCAGGCCATTACCCATGCGTTTACGAATTGAGGGACACACGGACTCCAGTCCGGTTTCCACACGCAAAATTGACAACTGGAACCTCTCCGTTGAACGAGCCGTTTCGGTTATGCGCTTTTTCAAAAAAAGTGATCTTCTTCCATTGGATCGCATGGCTGCCATTGGCTATGGTTCAGAAAGGCCTGTTGCTCCCAACACCAGTGAAGAAAACATGACGAAAAACAGAAGAGTTGACTTCGTTCTCCGAGCCAATACTCTCATCGGTATCGGCCCTACGGGAGCCAAGCCTGGTGAAATTCCTCTCTGATAAGCTGTCAGAAAAGGTCCTCATCCTGAAAAACATACCCTGTCGATTGAAAACAATTTACAGCAACACGAGTAAGCACACCAGTTCTTCTCTGTACAAAAAGTTTCACTTGACTCTGAAGAGTAGAGCAAAAGAACATATCAGGTTTTATACGAAAATGCAGTGAGTTGGTGATAGATACTATCCATAGGAGTAGTATTCTTTTTAAATTATTTGTCTTAAAAAACAACAAGAGATATAACCATGGCCGAAAAAAAGAAAAATAAAGAAGATGCCCCTGAACAAACCGAGAATAAAAAGAAAAAACTTATTATCATCGGGTCGGCTGCTCTGGTCCTTCTCCTTGTCATCGCAGCTGTGCTCTATTTTTTCGTCTTCAAGACTCAACCAGTGCCGGAAGAGGAAAAGGATCCAGGGTTAAAAGTACCTGTTCCTGAAATCAGCCAGAATAGTGACATTGGACCAATGGTCGATATCAAAGAGTTCATCGTCAATATCATCAGCGAAGACGAAAGCCATTATGTCAAGGCGGCACTGACCATTGAATTGAACAAAGAAGAAGCACTTGAAGAGGTGAATAAACGTATGCCCCAGATCAGGGATGCGATCCTTCTCCTGGTTGGCAATAAGACCTATGAAGAACTCCATGATCTCCAAGGCAAGAAACAACTCAAGGCAGAACTGGTCAGCAAAATCAACTCGTTTCTGCAAAATGGGAAGATAAAAGCCATTTATTTTACAGATTTTGTTGTCCAATAAACGTATCGGAACCACAGAGCCATTTCAATTAGCTGACAAAAACAGGAAAAATCAGTGGAACCAATTCTGAAAAAGGAAGAGATTGCTGAATTATTGGCTGCCATAAAAAGCGGCCAGGTATCTACGGACCTTCAAGGTGACGATAAAAGGTTTTCCAACGTAAATGTCACCGCCCTGAATCTCTTTCAGATGGCAAGATCGTCAGAGGAACAGCATCGCATCCCTAATCTCGATATTATCCTGGATGCCTTTGCCCAAAATTTTGCCATCACCCTGACCAACCACCTCCAGAGAACATTCACCATCACCAGGACAGAAATCACTACCATTGAGTTCCAAGAATATCTGATGTCCCAGAAAAATTCCGGAGCGATAAGTGTCTTGAATCTCGAGCCCCTTAAAAATGGTGCCCTCGTAGCTCTTGATTCAGAACTCTGTTTTTCTCTTATTGAAATTATGCTCGGTGCCTCAACGGAACTCGCCCCCATACATCTGGAGCGCAAGCCAACCACCATTGAACTCAATGTCCTCAAATCAATCATTGCCAAGGCCTGTTTAGACATTGACAAGGCCTTTACCCAGGTCATAAAAATTAAATCTTCCATTGTCAAAATAGAAAGCAACTCAAGACTTGTTTCCATTGCAGAACCGGATGCAGAAGTCCTCATCGGGCACTTCAAAATTCAAGTTGGAAGTCTTTCCGGCATGTTCGATATTGTCTTTCCCATTACAACACTCGATCCGGTCCGGGAACAACTACGAGATCTCCTGACCATTAAGACTATTCGCCAATCTGGGTGGCAAGAGCTCCTGATTTCTAAACTGCAAGAGATGTCTACAACTGTTATAGCACAATCAGGAACAATCACCCTACCCGTCAAGAAGATAATGAATTTCAAGAAAGGCGACATCATCAACATTGATTACGACCCGAATGCACCTCTAAAAATACTCGTTGAAGACAATCTCAAATTTTTCGCAATTCCCGGGACCATCAGCGGAAAAAAAGCTATCCACTTGACCGGTGTGTATGATTCAGGAGAACATAATGAAAACAGATAATATACAAAAAAACGCCAAACCAGACCCAGATGAGATCAAAGAACTTTTGAATAGTGATGAAACAGATACTCCGGATCCCTCAGAGTATCAAAAAAAATCTTCAGGACCTTTTTCGTCTCAAGGGCAACGTGGTCTTGAGTTTCTCTATGATGTTCCACTACAAATCTCAGTGGAGGTTGGACGGAGTAAAATTCTTCTCAAAGATCTTTTAAAAATGGGAGAAGGCTATGTTATTGAGCTCGACAAACTTGCCGGAGAACCTCTTGACCTCTTCGTCAATTCCAAACTTATTGCCAAGGGAGAAGCGGTGATGGTAGGTGATAAATTTGGAATACGCCTTACCGAGGTAGTCAGTCCAAGTGATCGCATAGAACAACTTGGCTAGGGGGAAAAGATGTCGCCAAAAGTACTCCCCCTCTGTTGTGCTGTTATTTCAGTCCTGATGGCAGATCATGTAATGGCTGCCGGCACAGATACTTCTCTGGCTTCTGCAGGTCTAAGGATGTTGTGGGGATTACTGGTCGTTCTTGGTCTTCTCCTCATCATCTATGGCCTGGCCAGAAAACGGCTCTCTCTCGCCCACTCCAACAGAAAGTCTCAGATTAAAATTCTTGAGACCCGTCACCTCATGGCTAAAAAGTCCCTCTGTCTCGTTGAAGTCGCTGGCCGAGAGTATCTCCTTGGCCTGGGCAATGATACAATCACACTTCTGGCAACACTTGATGCCGAAAAAAATCACAACTTTTCCGCTACCCTGGAAACTGCTACAGAACAGCATGAACAAAATTCCATCTAACCGGCTTCTTACTCTTTTAAGGGGATTTTTTCTTTTTCTTCCCCTCTTTCTGCTTTTTTCTCCTCCTGTAACTTCTGCTATTGGCTTACCGACCATCAGTTTCGGAGTAGAAGATGCAAATACACCGCAACAGGTTTCAACCGGACTCCAGGTCCTGTTTCTTTTAACCATTCTCTCCGTGGCCCCAGCCATTGTCCTGATGACAACCTGTTTCACCCGTATCGTTATTGTCCTTGGTTTTGTCCGCCAGGCTATGGGAACCCAGAATATGCCACCAACTCAGGTTATTATCGGACTTGCGATGTTTCTTTCTTTTTTCATCATGTCTCCAACCTTAAATGCCATTAATGATAAAGCACTACAACCTTACCTCAGTGAACAGATCACTCAGGAGGAGGCACTCAACCAAACCCTGGCCCCCATGCGTGACTTCATGTTTTCACAGGTAAATGAAAATGAACTGAGCCTCCTTTCCAACATCACCATGAACAACGAACCCTATGACAAAGATGACATTCCCACCATGACGCTTATTCCAGCCTTCATGCTCTCTGAACTCAAACGCGCCTTTCAAATGGGATTTATGATCTATGTTCCTTTTTTGGTCATTGACATGGTTGTTGCTTCCATCCTCATGTCCATGGGTATGATGATGTTACCTCCAGTGATCATCTCCATGCCTTTCAAACTTCTTCTCTTTGTTCTAGTAGACGGATGGGCTTTAATAGTAGGTTCACTTATCCAAAGTTTTCAGTAACTAACCTATACCACACCACATTTTCCAACTAACGCGAGAAGATGCCATGACCATAGAATTTGTCGTCGATATCTGCAGAAAGGCAGTACAAACCAGCCTTATGATGGCGGCCCCCATGCTTTTGGCTGGAATGATTGTCGGACTCATTGTTTCCATTTTTCAAGCCGCAACTCAGATTAACGAACAGACCCTTACCTTTATCCCCAAGATCGTTGCCGTCTTTATCACCCTCCTCCTTATGACTCCCTGGTTGATCCAGACTATGACCTCCTTTACCAGATCTATTTTTACCTCCATTGCCGGTTTCTAGGCCATTGTGGATCTCCAGCTTCTTCCCATAGAGCAATTTCAAACCTTCCTCATCTGCCTCGCCAGGGTTGCAGGATTTATCGGGGCAATCCCTGTCATTATCAGTAACCAGACTCCGGCTCGGATCAAAGCAGGACTTGCCTTCATGTTCTCCTTGGTACTCTATCCTATCATGTCTCCTGCGATAGCGTCTCTTGCCATGCCTCCTTTAAGTTTTCTACTCCTTATGATCAATGAGGTTCTACTGGGAAGCATGATTGGATTAATCGCCAGGATGGTTTTTACTGCAGTCGAATATGGCGGAACCATAATCGGATACCAAATGGGCTTTGCCGCAGCCAATGTCTTTGATCCTTCAAGTGAGCGCCAGATTGAACTCATTTCTCAATTTCAAAACATCTTTGCTATCCTTATTTTTCTTGCCGTGGACGGGCATCACATCTTTCTCCATATCGCCGCAAAGTCATACGAAATCCTCCCCCCTGGACAACTTAACATCTCAGGTGAAGGCATTCCCTATCTGATAAGCCTTTCTTCCAAGATATTTTCACTGGGAATCCAATTCAGCGCTCCCTTACTCGCCATTCTTCTCCTTTCCGGTCTGATTCTTGGAATCCTGGCCAGGGTCTTTCCTCAATTAAACGTCTTTCTCCTCTCCTTCCCAATTAATATCGGAACTGCTTTTGCCGTCATTGGTTTGACACTCCCCCTGGTTACCATTCTTTTAAGACGAGAATTTGACAACCTTGGGGAACGATTCGTCACCCTCCTTCAGTTTTTGCAATAATTGAAGATCGATTACAGAACCTCATATCATGGAAGCACCTGATTTTCGACTTTCCAGAGGATATCAATCCTCCTTAACTGACAACTTCCCCTCATGGCAAACTATTTGCACTGTAAAAAACTATTAACGCAATTGGATATATTTCTTTGCTAATTACTGGCAGAGTGTCAAGCCTCGATTCGATTTCATCGACTCAGGTAAACTTGTTTTTTTCTGATTTTTCCAGCACAACATACTAAAAAATCATCGATTTTTTTTCTTCATTCACTCTCTAACTTGATCATTTCCTCTCATGGCAGAAGAATCAACATCCGGCGGCGAAAAAACTGAATCCCCCTCGTCGAAACGGAGGGATGATTTTCGTAAAAAAGGTCAAGTAGCACAGAGTAAAGAGGTACAGACCGCTGCTATTTTCACCATGGTCCTTCTGTTATGGATCTTTTACATGCCTCGGTTCTGGGCCGGTCTTTCCCAACTCATCGCCTCTATTTTCAATTCTATTGCCGAATTCGAAGGTACGGCTACGGCAGTGACAACACTGTTCTTTTTTATAACAAAGGAACTTGCTATCCTCCTCTATCCACTCTTTCTTCTGGTTATTATAATCGGTTTTTTTACAACTGTTTTCCAAATAGGCTGGCTCTTTACAACCCAACCACTCACCCCAGACTTATCAAAGCTTGATCCAATAAAAGGCATGGCCCGTTTTGTTTCCATGCGAAGCTTTGTGGATATGATCAAATCCATAGTCAAAGTTGGCCTGATTGGCTGGGTGGCCTACTCAACGGTTTACAACAACTTTGAAGAAGCACTCACCCTGATAGACACCAGTCCATGGGCCGCTGTCTTGTACATGGCTCGAATTGCAGCACTTATTCTGGCAAAGGTGTGTGCTCTCCTCATCCTGATAGGGGCCCTTGATTTCTTCTATACTCGCCACGAGATGGAAGAAAAAATGAAAATGACCAAACAGGAAGTAAAGGAAGAATACAAGGAGACGGAAGGTGATCCCTTCATTAAAAATCAGATTCGAAGAATCCAGCAGGAAATGGCCAGAAAACGCATGATGGCAGAAGTTCCTGAGGCCGATGTGGTAATCACCAATCCTACTCACCTTGCAGTAGCAATAAAATATGACATGCAGACCATGGATGCCCCCATAGTAGTGGCAAAAGGTGCTGATCTGGTAGCCATGCGTATCCGTGAAATTGCCAGGGAGAACAATATTCCCCTGATAGAGAACCCGCCTGTGGCTCGATTATTGCATAAAATCGACCTGGGAGCCAGCGTCCCGGAAGAATTATTTAAGGCGGTGGCTGAAATACTTGCACACGTATATTCTCTGAAAAAGAACTCACAATGGAATTGATCAGTCCAAGGAACATCTTCAGTCGACACCAGTTAAATGCGCTCCTCCAGCGCTCAGATGTCATGGCGGCCTTTGGACTTGTTGGCATCTTGATGATCATGATCGTTCCCCTGCCATCCCTGCTCCTCGATCTGTTCTTATCAGTGAACATCACCGTAGCCCTGCTTATTCTTATTATTAGTTTGTATACCATTAAGGCCACAGATTTTTCGATTTTTCCTGCAGTTCTCCTGGCGACAACCCTTTTTCGTCTCTCCTTAAATGTGGCCTCAACCCGCTTAATTCTTCTCCAAGGCGACCAGGGGCCATCCGCTGCCGGATCGGTCATTCAGTCTTTTGGTCAATTTGTTGTTGGAGGGAACTATGTAGTAGGTCTTGTTATTTTCATCATCTTGGTCCTGATCAACTTCATGGTTATCACCAAGGGTGCCGGTCGTGTCGCTGAAGTTGCAGCGCGCTTTACTCTTGATGCCATGCCCGGAAAACAGATGGCCATTGATGCCGACCTCAATGCCGGGCTCATTACTGAAAACGATGCCAGAGAACGGCGGCAGGAAATCAGTAACGAAGCAAGTTTTCACGGAGCAATGGACGGTGCCTCAAAATTTGTGAAGGGTGATGCCATAGCCGGTATCATCATCACCCTGGTCAATATCGGGGCCGGGTTTGTCATAGGCGTCCTGCAAAAAGGGATGCCCATGGCGGAAGCCGCTGCCAATTATACCATTCTGACGGTTGGAGATGGCCTGGTTGGTCAGATCCCTGCACTCATCATTTCCACCTCCGCTGGACTCCTGGTCACACGATCCACCGGAGACTCTGACTTTGGTTCTGATCTGCAACAACAGTTCAGTCGTTATTCAATCGCTTTCTGGGTTGTCTCCGCAGTTCTCATGATCTTTGCTCTCATTCCAGGTCTCCCTTTTATTCCCTTTCTTCTCTTGTCACTGGTCATGGGGTTTATCGGTTTTCAACTCGATAAAACGAAAAAAGAAGAGAAAGAAAAAATTGAGGAGGAAGTAACAAGAGAACCAGCACCAAAACCTCAGGAGAATTACGAAGAGCTTCTTAATGTGGACCTGTTGGAACTTGAAGTTGGATACGGTCTCATTCCCTTTGTCGATGCCTCTCAGGATGGTGAACTCCTCGTTCGAATCCAATCCATCCGTCGCCAGTTTGCCTCAAATAACGGGTTTATCGTTCCTCCTGTGCATATCAAGGACAACCTCCAACTTTCTCCCAATCAATACACTCTGGCCTTAAAAGGTGTGCAGGTAGCCCAGGCAGAAATGCTTCCCGGCCATTTCATGGCCATGGATCCAGGTATGGTCACAGAAACCATCAAGGGTGTACCGACCAAGGAACCTGCCTTTGGCCTGCCGGCCATCTGGATTACCGAAGACAAAAAAGAACGGGCCCAAATTGCCGGATATACTGTCGTCGATTGCACAACTGTCATGGCCACCCACCTCTCTGAGATCATCAAACAACATGCCCATGAACTGATAGGTCGCCAGGAAGTACAAAGCCTTCTCGACAATCTGGCCAAAACCTATCCCAAACTTGTTGAAGATCTGGTGCCTGCTGTTCTTTCACTTGGCACCATTATGCGCATTCTTCAGAACCTGCTCTCCGAAAACGTTTCCATAAGAGACCTTCGAACTATATTGGAATCAATGGCTGACTGGGCACCCATGACCAAAGATACTGATATTCTCACCGAATATGTCCGCCATGCCCTGGCCAGATCGATCAGCAGTGATCTGGCCATCAATGGCATTATTCCATTGATTACCATGGATAAATCCGTAGAGGATGAAATAGCAACCTCCATACAGCACAAAGAAACAGGCAGCTATCTGGCCATTGCCCCAAATAAGGCTCAGCTTATTCTGGACTCCATTGGCAAGGCTATTCCCCTTTTTGAAGGCGGACAACAGCCAACCCTCCTGGCAGCCCCCCAGATTCGTCCTCATGTGCGGAAACTCACGGAACGGTATTACCCTTCACTGGTGATCCTCTCCCACAATGAAATACTCCCCAATGTTAAAATTAAATCATTAGGGACTGTGACGTTCAATACAAAGTAACTATGCAAAAAATTACACTACGAGGGTTTCCCAAATTGTTAATCATGAAAAGTGATAATTACCATGCAAGTTAAGGTTTTTGAATCAGCAGATATGGCAACTGGCTTGAAAATGATCAAGAAGGAACTTGGTCCTGATGCCCTGATTCTATCCACCAAAACAATCCGTTCAGGAAAACTTGGGCTGCTAGGTAAACCACGGCTGGAGATTACTGCAGCGATTGATGCGCCATGGCCAGATAAAAACTTTTATATCGCTTCCCGGACAGAGGCCAAAAAGAATGCGGTTCTATTGGAACAAAAAGAAATAATATCAGAATCACAGCCACGTGAAGAAAAAGAAGAATTCCCAACCTACAATTCTGCTCTCCGACTTAATCAAAATCCAGTTTCAAAGACCGAGAAACCGACTCGATCCATCCCACCTTTTCCTGAACAAAACGCCCTGCAGACAGAGGTCGATGAACTGAAAGGTATGATCAGAAATCTCGCCCAAGAAATGGTTAGAATCAATGCTTCCCAGTCGAAGTTCACAGAGCCCCAACCTGAGCTTCAGGATTCCGAAGCCCAACTTTCTCCAGAACAAAACAGGGGCTTACGTTCCCTGTACGAGCGCCTCCTTACCTACGGTATCAGTACGTCTACGGCACGAACCATAAGCGATAACGCCGGCAAGGCCCTCGCTCCGGAAGAGTTCTTCGACCTTTTCAGACAGCAACAATACGTCAGCAAGGCCATAGGTGACCTGCTCCAAGTAAACACAGATATTTTCCCAAGACACAAACGCCAACATCGCCTGGCCCTGGTAGGCCCCACAGGTGTGGGGAAGACAACAACTCTTGCCAAGATAGCAGCCGACTACCTCAGTAAACACTCGGCATCTATAGCTCTCATAACCATCGACACCTATAGAATAGCTGCAGTGGAACAGCTCAAGGTCTATGGTGAAATCATGAACCTGCCAGTGGAGGTGGTGCTCAGCCCAGAGCAGCTTGAGCAAATGCTGCTCAAACATCGGGACAAAGATTTGATTCTCATTGACACTGCAGGACGCAGTCCCCAGGATACCCTGTGTATTGAAGAACTCACATCTTTTCTCTCTCCAAATCTAAACATACAAAAACATCTCGTCCTTTCCGCAACTACGCGCGAAAAAGAACTGTTCGAAGCAATGCATCGTTTCTCCATTCTCGATATCGACAATATCATTATTACCAAGATAGACGAATGCAGTAGCCTTGGCCTTTTGCTGGACATTCAGTTTCGAGATAACGTTCCTTTTTCCTACATCACAAATGGCCAAAGAGTGCCTGAAGACCTATTGGAAGCAGATAAAGAGTTACTGACTCAACTTATCATGACTCCTGGTAAAGGATTACCCTATGAATAGAACACATTCTGCAGTGCAGGATCAAGCCGACACACTACGAACACTTGGTGAACCAGTGCCGTCGAGATCTCTCAGCCCAGACCAGGAGTATCCTACCAGAGTCTATGCCATAACCAGTGGCAAAGGCGGTGTGGGAAAGACCGCAGTGGTTGCAAACGTAGGCGTATCGCTTGCCAAACTCGGCAAGAAAGTGCTCATTCTGGATGCCGATCTGGGACTAGCCAATATAGATGTGGTCTTTGGTCTTGCTCCTCGCTATAACCTCAATCATTTTTTTGCAGGAGAACAGGATCTAGGCGCCATCCTGGCCGATGGTCCCCATGGTGTCAAAATATTACCGGCCGGCTCAGGTGTCCAGAACTTCACCAGGCTTGACTCTCGACTGAAGCTTAAACTGCTTGATGCACTCGACATGATGCACAATGACTTCGACTTTGTCCTCATCGATACAGAGGCTGGAATATCGGAGAATGTCACCTATTTCAACACAGCTGCTCAAGAGATACTCATCGTCACGACTCCTGAACCAACAGCTATTACCGACGCCTATGCACTGATGAAATTACTTTCCACCCAATATCATGAAAAACGTTTCAATCTGGTTGTTAACCAGGTTCGACATGAAAACGAGGCATTGGACGTATTCCGCAAATTAACCATGGTCTCTAATCGTTACCTGGATATTTCCATCGACTTCCTGGGATCAATACCAGCGGACCGGCAGATGATTGATGCCATCCGCAAGCAACGAGTCATCGTAGACCTCTATCCTTCCTCAAAAATTTCTGCAGCCTTTTCCACTCTGGCAGTGACAATCTGTGCCGAGCAGCCGACCTCACAGCCTAAAGGTGGAGTGCAGTTTTTCTGGAAAAGACTTCTTGATATTGGAGGAAGAGGCTGAGTGATGACCTATACGCCCCAACAACTCCCTGAAGATCGGACAACCCTGATCAAGGACCATATCACTCTCGTCGATATCATTGTCGGCAGAATGGTTACTCAAGTTCCTTCCTTTATGAACAGGGATGATATGAGGAGCGCTGGAATGCTCGGCCTCATTGATGCCGCAAACAAATTCCAGGTGGAAAAAAAAATTCTCTTCAAGACCTTTGCAGAATATCGCATCAGGGGTGCTATTCTTGATGAAATGCGTAAACTGGACTGGTTTTCACGATCTCTCAGGGAAAAGCAGAACAATCTCAGCCGAACCATGGCGGACCTTGAAAGAAAGCTTGGCAGATATCCGGAGGAACAGGAAATGGCCGAGGAAATGAATATAACCCTTGAACAGTATCAATATCTTCTGGGCCAAGTCAGTCATCTGGGTTGTGTCAGTCTCAACGAAACGCTTGATCACTCCGATCAGGGGCGATCCTTCCAGGATGCCCTGATAGATACCCGGAACAATGCATCACCAGTTAACAGGCTCGAACAACACGAATTGACAAAGACCATTGCAGGGGTCCTCAAAGAGCTCTCAGAAAAAGAGCGGTTGGTTATCTCCCTTTACTATTATGAGGAACTAACGCAAAAGGAAATTGCTGAAGTTCTGGAGGTATCCGAAGGACGGATATCACAGCTGCACAGCCAGGCTCTGTTAAAATTGAAGACCAAGGTCAAAGACCTAATCTAGATGTAAAACAATCAGAGCAGGCATAAGCCAACAACCAACTACTGACAACTTTTTTTCTCTAAAACGGTGATACTATGCTGGTCTACCAATTTTTCATGACTTTAGCGTGCCTCTTAGTCTGTTCTCTTCTCTTAATTCACTCAATCGTCTGGCGCAGGCGTGCCATGGCACACTCTGATCTCATTGCTAAACAAAAAATCGCCCTGCAAAAATATCATGAAGAACTTACCCACAAAGTACGAACCATAGTTCTTGACCAGGATTTTCAAACCAGCTTGAAACAGGCCGAGGTTACAACAAAACTGCAACAATCAAGGACATTATTCCACCAGGATCAGCCAAAATTACGGATTCCTGAACGCTACGCCTACGTTCAAAGCATGTTTCGTTCCGGCATGCAGACAGAAGAGATAGCCTCTACCTTAGGGATGTCCGGTCATGAAATTTCGCAACTGCTCAAACTATCCACCATTGCCCAGACGACAGCAGGCTTTAAGCAAAAACCACAGTGAACATGACCAGGCAATAGAGCCTGGTCATGTTCACTGAATCTATTCTCTGAGCGGACATAGAGGTCTTTCTCCTTAAGAAAAAAAGAGAACCTGTCGATTTAAAAAGAGAAAGAAAATTTCGAAAAAGACTCCTACCTTTCTAGAGAGAGAAAAAAACATGGTTTCAGGAAAATACAGTGCCCTTGCGGGAGCCATTTCTCGCGAACAGCGATTGGCAAATATTTCCGCAAATCTGGCCAACGTCAATACTGTCGGATATAAAAAAACCCGTATGAGCTTCGAATCCCTTCTACGGGGCGAAAAACAGACCCAGGAAGCGAAGGGCATTAATTACAGTCGCGTTCGCGAAAATTTTACTGAATTTACAGAGGGCCCCATCAAAGAAACCGCCAACCCCTTGGATCTTGCCATCCATGGAGAGGGTTTCTTCAAGGTCAGCAGTCCAGATGGAGACAGATATACCCGCAGAGGTGATCTTCAGGTTGACCGGAATGGCCAGCTCCAGACAAAAAACAATATGGCGATATTGGATGATGGTAACCAGCCTATCACCATCCCTGACATTGATACCAGCAAAATATCTGTAAATAATCTTGGTGAGGTATCCGTTCTCTCACTTGAAGGAACACGGAATGTAGTAGGACGAATCGGTGTCTACACCATAAATGACAACAACTTGTTAAAAAGAGAATCAGACACCCTTTTTTCCCTCGAAGAAGGTGGTCAGGAAATTCCGGTAGAAGAACCCAGACTTGCCAGTGCCAGTCTGGAAATCTCCAACGTCAATATGACAGAAGAAATGGCGCTCATGATTGACACCCTCAGGACCTTTGAGACCTATCAAAAGGTCCTGAAGAGTTATGGGGCCTTAGGACAGAAACAAGATGAACTGGGAACTCTCGGCTAATCCCTCATCAGATATATAGTCTTTTCATAGACGCAACCATTCGAAAAAAGGAAAGCCATGATTCGATCTCTCTGGACCGCCACCACCGGCATGAACGGTCAACAACTGAATCTTGATGTCATTGCCAATAATCTGGCCAATGTCTCCACCACCGGTTTCAAAAAGAGTCGTGCCGATTTTCAAGATCTTATGTATCAAATCATGAAGGTTCCAGGATCTCAGACCTCTGCAGATACCGAATCCCCTTCTGGAATTCAAGTCGGCCTTGGTGTTCGTCCAGCGGCTGTGCAGAAACTCTTTACCCAGGGTGATCTGATTCAAACCGGAAATGAACTCGATGTTGCCATTGAAGGTGATGGTTTTTTCCAGGTAGAATTACCAAATGGAGTCACGGCATTCACCAGAGCCGGTGCGCTTAAACGAGACGGTGATGGTCGGGTGACCAACTCTGACGGCTATCCCATTTCTCCCGGCATAACCATCCCCGACGGTTCCCGTCAAGTCACTATCAGCGAAACAGGTATCGTAAGTGCCATAATAGGAGATGATACTGAAAGTACTGAAATCGGTACCCTTGAGACCGTTACATTCACTAATAACGGTGGCCTGGTGGCCGTTGGCAAAAACCTCTTCAGAGAAAGCAACTCCTCAGGAGATGCTCAGGCCGGCACACCTGGCGATGACGGCTATGGGCTTTTACTGCAGAATTTTCTGGAAGGATCCAATGTCAACATTGTTGAAGAGTTGACAGCAATGATCACTACCCAGCGGGCCTATGAAATCAACTCCAAGACTATCCAGACCTCTGATGAGATGATGCAAACCACTAATAACCTGGTATAGGCATGACGAAGCTCCTTTTTATTCTCACTGCCCTTCTGAGTTTCTTACCGATTTCAGGATTTGCACTGGAAGTCTCCTTCAAAGCATCGGCCGAGGTTTCCTCCCCCTTTATTACCTTGGGGGATCTTGCCGTTTTTGATCAGGAAACCCCTCTCAGCAATGCCCTTGCCAGCCAACGCATTGGCCACGCACCAGAGGCCGGAGAAAGCGTAACCCTTGACGCCGATACGGTCATTACCTTACTGCTCCAAAGCATTTCCCAAAACAACGAGGTACACTGGAACGGATCCCCCTCCATTCTTTTAAAAAGAACAGGCATCACCATCGGCCCCAAGGAAATAGAATCAGCTATTGCTGCATACATAGATTCCCAGAGAGAAAACCTGCCTCAGGCCGAATACGCCTTTGCGGCCTACGACATCCCCCTTCCTTTTGTTATTCCCACCGGCCAACTCGAGCTCGAAGTCATTTCGGCAAAACCTGGAATCATCGGCAGCAAAAGATTTTCTCTGATCTATAAGGTTGACGGCAGAATTGTAAAAAACATCTCTGTCAGAGGAAACCTGACGGCTATGACCCCAGTGGTTGTTCTTACCCAAAATGTCAAGCGTGGTGCTATTCTCAGTCCTGAAATGGTGCAGATGGAAAGCAAGGATCTTTCGTCACTGCGGTCACCGTGTACCGACCTGCGTGAAGTGCTCGGAAAAAAACTTATAAATAGTCAACGCTCAGGAAGTGTACTAGAGCTCAGCAGCATCGACTTCCCACCGCTTATTCAAAAAGGTGAACTCGTTAAGATAATAATCAATCACAAAACGTTACAACTCACAGCAACTGGCATTTCCATCACTAATGGAAAACAAGATCAGGTTATTCGTGTCAAAAACACAGGATCTCAAAAAATAGTATTCTGTCGAGTTCTTGCCCCTGGACTTGTGGAGGTGAAGATATAACATGAAACAAATATTCCACTTCCTCGTCATAATATTCTGCCTCGCCTCTTGCAGTACAAGGGAGCAACAGGTTGTGGAAATCCCGGAACCACTTGAAGAAATCCAGGAAAGTAGAGATACCCCACAGACAAACGGATCACTCTGGCCCGGCGAACAACATTCGCTGTACGCTGATCATAAGGCCAGAACCGTTGGTGACCTGGTAACCGTCACAATTTCTGAACAGGCCAGTGCCTCCAAACAGGCTTCCACCAATACCGACCGGAGTTCCAGTATGTCTGCGGGCATCCCTCATCTCCTTGGTCTCGAAAACTCTACCCTGGTGGCCAATAACCCGAATATCGATATCGCTAATCTGGTTGAAGCCAACTTTGCCAACACATTCGAAGGATCGGGCACCACTGTCAGAAAAGAAGACCTGGTTGCCTCCCTCACAACGCAGGTTATCAAAGTCTATGGCAATGGCAATCTAAAGATTCGAGGAGGAAAAGAGGTTCGGGTGAACAATGAAGTACAGATAATTTACATGACCGGCATCATTCGTCCTGTAGATATTCTCTCGAATAATACTATAGATTCTAAAAATGTTCTCAATGCCAGAATTTCTTATACCGGAAAAGGCGCAATCAGTGACAAACAAAAACCAGGCTGGCTCATGCGAGTTCTCGATAATGTCTGGCCCTTCTGACCGCAGACGTTGCCCTGTACTCCAACCTCTACGCAGTGTCACAGAAGCACCTACCCAGTCGAGAGCGAGGCACAACCAATAGTTACCAACCGGCATCTAACTGCCATTTTTAACGTTGAGTTTTTTGACTAACAAAGAGTCCGCCTACAATAGCCCGTCGGAAACAAAGAGCTGTTGTGGACCCTACAACCTTATGTTGATTACCTCTAACCCCATGGAATTATAATGCGGCGAATGCACTTCTCCATCACCTTACTTCTTCTTTTGACTATTCTCAGCTCCAATAGCTGGGGAGCACGCATTAAAGACATTGCCGAAATCAGTGGGGTACGGAACAATCAGCTCGTCGGCTACGGTCTGGTTACCGGTCTTGCCGGTACTGGCGACGACCTCAAGAAAGTCCTTTTCACCAGACAGGCTCTCTATAATATGTTGGTTCGTCAAGGGATCACAGTCAATCCAACAGATTTTGAAAATATTAAAGTCAACAATGTCGCTGCGGTTATGGTTATGGCCACCCTGCCGCCTTTTTCCAAACCCGGTTCTACCATTGATGTCCAAGTCTCTTCCATAGGAGATGCTGATAGTCTTGCTGGCGGGAATCTTCTTCTTACCCCCTTAAAGGGACCGGATGGAAAAGTCTATGCCGTGGCACAAGGACCTTTAACCATAGGGGCCTTCTCTTTTGGCGGAAAGGCTGCCAAGGCTCAACAAAATCATCCAACCGTAGGTAGAATTGCCAGTGGGGCAACCATCGAAAGAGTTGTCCCTACCCAGTTTGGAGAAAACGGTTTTCTCTCCTATACCTTACGGCAAGCCGATTTCACGACTGCATCGAACATGAGTAATTCCATAAATGAAATTTATGGTGAAAACACGGCATTCCCAGTCGATTCAGCAACAATAAAAGTGACAATTCCTGAAAATTTTCTCGACGACACGGTTCGCTTTGTCGCCTCAATTGAGGGGATAAAGGTAAAAATCGACTCCAATGCCCGAGTGGTCGTTAACGAAAGAACAGGCACCATAGTCATGGGCCAGGACGTCCGCCTTTCTACTGTTGCAGTATCCCATGGAAACCTTTCTCTTGTTATCAAAGAAAGCTTCGAGGTATCTCAACCAAATCCTCTGGCACCAGGTCAAACTGTGGTTACCCCCCAAACCACAATTGACGTCATTGAAGATGATGGTGAAATCATGGTGGTCAAAGAAGGTGTTTCCATTGGAGAAGTTGCTGATGCACTCAACGCCATTGGGGCGACGCCAAGGGATCTTATCGCCATATTCCAGGCGATCAAGGCCGCAGGAGCTATGCAGGGCGAATTCATCGTCCTCTGATATCAAAAAATATGGACACAAACACATGAATCTTTCCATCGACCCGAGAACAATGCTTTCAGCCAGCGACACAAAAAACCAGGCAACCGATCCCAAAGAGAAGGAACTGCATGCCCTCCGTCAAACATGTCGAGAATTTGAAGCCATCTACATCAACGAGATGTACAAGGCCATGCGTAAAACTGTTCCTGAAAGTGGACTCTTTGAAAAGGATATGTCAAGTGAGCTCTACAAAGAAATGCTCGATATGGAACTGGCAAAACAAACCGCAGCCGGAAAAGGTATGGGAGTTGGTGAAGCAATGTACAACCAACTGAAAGAACAACTTCCTGCTCCTGGTAACAATAAATAGCAATTGGAATAGAATATCGTTTTTATCCTAAACCAAATTTAAAGATTCCAAGCAAGCGTCCAGATAAAAAAACCACACAGCACCGCTTCGTTCCTCCGCTTTCCCTAACCTGACTCCTTGATAACTCTTATCAACTGCAAGGCATGCCCCCTGACAAAAAAGGATATGTGCCTTAACTGGAAGGAGCAGCTCTGATGAGATACTTTATTTTTTGTAACAGGTTATGTTACAAAAAGTTACGAAGTTAAGGCGAAGACCCTAAACTTCTCCTTCTAACAATCCGATATAGAGTATAAGAGAAATTCAAATAGATCTCTTACATTCTATGCACGGACGCATAATAAGACTGCAAGGAGGCGAAAATAATGGCAAATGCAATCAGCAACCAGGCGCATCTCAATCCTCACGAACTTCGACAACATAACAATAAAAATTTGAATCGCCTGGCAGATAAACAGACAACTAATCCAAACAAGCCGATAACAGGATCTGATTCAGTCACCATTAGCCGGCATCAGGAAGTGTCTATGACCTACTCCAGTTCTCTGACCATACAGACAGAAACATCGCAGGATCAATATAGCCTGCTAAGAGGGTTGGTTGTTAATATGCTCAAAGAGCAGGGAATCGAATTTCAAGCTGCCAATGGCACCCAGAAAATTGACATCAGTAGTCTCAGCCCGGAAGAGGCCACAGAACTTATTGGCGAAGATGGCTACTTTGGGGTTGGACAAACTTCTGATCGTATTGTAGATTTTGCCATAGCTGTTGCAGGGGGCGATCCTTCCAGACTGGCAGCCATTAAAGAAGGGGTAGAAAATGGATTCAGCGAAGCCCTTGACGCCTTTGGCGGCTCACTTCCTGACATCTCTTACGAAACCTATGATGCAGTAATGAACAAACTTGACACCTGGGCAAACGTGGACAGCCAGGAACAGGTATCTTAAATCAAGACCGAATACAGGTGATAACATGAGTGTTGAATTTTTCGGAATTGGCGGCCTTGGACAGATAGGCAGCATAAAAAAAGGTGAAAAGGCGCAGACCGAGAAAAAAACTGGTCCAATGCAGGAAGGAGATCAGGTGCAATTTTCCTCGGTTTTACAGGATGTGCATAAAATGCAGGCTGGTGGCGACAACAGTGGCAGGGCAGAAAAGGTTGCAGAACTCAAGGCTCAAATCAGTAATGGATCCTATGAACCCGATCTGAATAAAGTTGCCTCAAATCTGCTTCAGTTCCTCATGGAGACAAAATGATCATGAGCCCCGGAACAACTCACGAATACCTTGTACGTTTGCATAACGTTATTCTGAAAGAACGAGAGAATGCCAAAGCCCTGGACATGGAAGCCTTGGCCAGGACCATGGAGGAGAAAGAAGAAATTATTCAGATTCTGGCACACATGAAGGTACTGGATGAAGAGGATAAGGAAATTGCAGGAATCATCCGCCACGAAAACAGACGCAACGCCTATCTCTTCAAAGCCACCCTTGGCTGGATCAGAGAAACCATGGAATTTTTTGGAAAACGTACAGTTGCCTCCGGCTACTCAGCCAATGCCGGGATGGTAAATTCTAAAATTAACGGTCGACTTCTCTCAGGACAGGTGTGACATGGCAGGACTCTTCACAGCACTCAACGCCGGTAAAACCGCCCTCGGTGTAAACCAGAAGTCCATCGAGATTGTCGGCAACAATATATCCAACGTCAACACCGAAGGCTATTCACGTCAGAGTGCAGAGCTTTCTCCCTATCCTTCCATGGCCTTCGGTAGTTTTTTTGTTGGCCAGGGTGTTGTTATATCCGATGTCAGCCGTGACCATGATATCTTTGTCACCAATATGCTCCAGGAAAAATCCATCGAATTTGGTCTCCAGAATGGTCAAACCAATGCACTTTCCGAACTGGAAAGAATTTTCAGCATCGGTGAAGAAAATATCTCCACAGAAATAAATCGCTTCTTTGACTCCTGGCAGGAACTCTCCGCCAATCCTTCCGGCCTGGTAGAACGAGACATCGTTATCCAGAGGGGCGAACTGCTTGCCGAAAAATTCAATCTCACCGCCAATGAACTCAATAAAGTCAAAGAAAATGTCAATGACTCTCTAATATCAAAAGTCGCTGCTGTCAATTCCCAGATCTCTGAAATCGCTGAACTCAACGAACGGATCTTTACCATTGAAGTCCAAGGTCAAACTGCAAACAGTGCCCGCGATCGTCGTGATCTGCTAGCCAAAGACCTGGCAACATCCCTAGGTATCCAGACATATGAAGACTCTAAAGGCATGCTTGCCGTCCAGTTGCCAGGAGGCCTTCCCTTGGTCCAGGGAAACATCGCCATGGAAATTGAAGCCGTAACAAGCGGCAGTGACCTGACTCTTGTCCTCCATACCGGTGGTGTTACCAGAGACATCGGTCTGAACCAAATGGGAGGTGAATTCAAAGGTTTAGTCAACATCCGGGATCAATTTATTCCTTCACTGAAAGACGATCTTGATAGACTTGCCTATGAGATTACCGAAGCAGTCAATACTGTTCATTACGCAGGAGCTGGTCTTGATTCACTTACTGATCGAAACTTTTTTTCTCCTCCCAATCCTCTGCCACCGCCACCAGCCTCTGATCCCTGGCTGGATGCAGCCCGTAATATGTCAGTAATTCTTACCGATTCCAATCAGGTAGCGGCTGCAAGCGCCCCAACTCCACCGGCAACCGTTGCTCCTGGGGACAATAGAAATGCCCTCATTATTTCCAGCCTTGGCGAAACCTTTCTCATCAACGGCAGTGACACCTTTGGTGCCTATTATGGAAAAATGACTGCCGAAGTGGGTATAGAATCCAATCAGAACAAACTTGCTCTGGGAGGAGCGGAAGATGCTATGGTCCAGTTTCAAAATATGCGCGACGGGTTATCTGGTGTCTCTTTGGATGAAGAAATGATCAGCCTCATTCAATATCAGCGAGGTTTTGAATCCTCAGCCAAATTCCTTTCCACTGTTGATGAGATGATGGACGTCATAATTGGACTGAAATGATAACTGAGTTTTTTGGAGATCACCTATGAAAGCCACAGAAAGTACCACGTATCGCATGCTCCAGACAAATCTCAGTCGAGTCACCAGCCGTCTGGAAGAGCTTCGGATGCAGGGAGCTACCGGGATAAAACTGAACAACCCCTCTGATGATCCCAGCGCCATTCGTCCTGTACTGACCACTCGTACCCAGCTGATGCACACCGATCGATACCTGGAAACCATGGGTGTCACTTCAGATAAAATGCAAGCCACTGACGGACACCTGAACCATATCGAAAATATCCTGCAACGGATTAAAGAAATATCTATCAATGCCATCAACGGTGCTATGAGTCCGCAAGATCTTACAATTTTTGCCGATGAAGTAGCAAATATGAAACAAGAACTCCTTGATTCAGCCAATGCCCAGGTTGATGGGAAATATATCTTTTCAGGATACGCTGAAAACACCAAGCCATTCATCGAAAACCCCAATTACAATCCTAATCCCCCGGTTGACCCACTCAATCTCAATCCGCCATATGACCCAGCTGATTCTACTACCTGGCCGTATCTTTATATGGGAGATGCAAATCCCACAGAGCTGGAAATCACACCTGGTGAATACCTTGAGTCCAATCTCACGGGTAATGATCTCTTCTTGGGGATCAGTAATAGTATCATGCAGGCAGGCGGTCCATCTCCTCCTGCTGTTTATGCCTCGGACACAGACAGAATTGATATTTTCAGCGTGCTCACTCGCACTGAAGAAGCCTTGCGCGCTGGAAATATTGATGATCCTCTTGCTGCAGGTGGTGGCCTTCAGGCCAGTATTGATGATCTCGAAACTGCGGCTGACCAGAACAGGCGCCTTCGCAGTCAGTTAGGAAACAGAGCGAGCCGAGTAGATACAGCCATGCTTCACCAGGAAGACGTAAGGATTGATCTTTATCAAATTTTATCACGCTATGAAGACGCTGATGCCATTGAGACCTTTAACGACATCATCAAACAGGAAACCGCCTTTCAGGCAGCCTTGAGCATCACCTCCAAAGTCTCCCAGATTTCCATTCTTGATTATTTTTAGAACTTTAAAACTACCAATTGACATTCTCTTTTTTTTTGCATAGCATAAAGAAATTTTGATACATATTTTGATATGTTATGCAGTAATATACTTGGAGCACCACATGCTCGTTTTGACCAGAAAGGCCGGTGAAGGGATTATCATTGGCGATGATATCACCATTAAAATCATTGAATTGAAAGGGGGAGGTGTTCGCGTTGGAATTGAAGCCCCCAAAGATCGAAAAATTTACAGACAAGAGCTCTACGACAAAATCACCCAAGCAAACCTCGAAGCATCCCAGTGGAGCATGACCGACCTTGGTGCCATCAGTTCGAACCTTTCAACAGATAGAAACAAACCATGAAAAAGATACAGACGCGATTTGGCGAAGTTGAATATGACGAAGCAAACCTTCTCTGTTTTCCAGCTGGAATGATTGGATTGCCCAACCTTCATCATTTCATCGTCATGCCAAACAAAAAAGAAGGACCACTCTTCTGGATCCAGAGTGTAGATGATACTGGCATCGCCTTTGTTCTCACTGACCCGAGTAATTTTTTCCTGAATTACAAAGTAACTCCAGACACCTCAGAAAGACACACCCTGCAAATGGATGAAGACGATGAGTGTTTCACCTTAACTGTGGTAACTGTACCGCCGGATCAGAAAATAACTATCAACCTGGCAGCTCCCATACTTTTTTCTCCAAAGAGCAACAGGGCCATACAGATTATCTTAGAAGATAGTGAATACAAATCCAAAACCCCACTCCCTGCCACCAACAAAGAGTGAAGTTTCGAAGGAGTTTCAACACGTTCATCAGCTACGACGTGATGTAATCCAATACCAATAGACACAGTTTCTCAGGCTGCATTTTTCAAAACCATCACTCTTTTGGACTCAGATAGACCCCCAAAAAAAAGTGACACCATATGCTGTTGTAAAACATCTCAACGCTATCACCTCGTTCCAGCTGATCTTCTTTCCGTAACCAATAGAGCGAATCAACTCCACGCCACGCATTCAACCTACAAAAAAATCGATCACAGTACTTGAAAAATATCCTGAGGGCCACTTGCTTTAACAAATCATTTTTACCCTAGCTGGCCCGTCTCCTGCTGGACTACCATTTTTTGCTGGAACACCACCGTACGTAATATTCTCACGTCATACAACACCTATTTTCGAACCGCTGGCAACACACCTCATTGCCAATGATAGAAGACTCCTGCCTTCTGGTTCAGCGACGCCAGGGAACTCTTTCTTCACCTTATCGTTAGCACCTTTCAAATGCTTATATTTCCTATCCTGACTTTGAACAGGTCTCCAAATGAGACGTTAGCCATCGGTAAAGAAATTCCCCGAGTACTCCGTCCAATGCTTTAATAAAATTGGGATTTAAAATATCTAACCCACTTATTCCATGACAAACTGCCCCGCCTCATGCGCTACAATCAGTAACCTATCCGGAATGAAAAAGCATATAGAGGGGGCAAGGATTTTGAGAATGGGATAGCAGGAATTTTCAGTGAGGAAAGAAGAACGAGAAGTGTTAGTCGGATGAGCCGCCACGTAATGATTGTCCATCAATCTTTATGACAATACAGCGGTGATAAAGACGGTCGAGCAGTGCATCAACCATATCTTTCGGTTTCAGGAGTTGATACCACTCTTCCGGTTCAAGGTTAGTAGTAATGATGGTGGATTTACCAGCTTCATATCGCTCCTTCATGAGTTTGAAGAACGCATCCATCTGCTCCTTGTTGAGCGATATGTACCCCAATTCGTCGAGCAGGAGAATGTCGTACCCACAGAGCGCTTAAGAGTCCGGTGGTGGACCTGCCAGCAAGAGAGGCATAAAGATCGTCCAGCAGACGCTGTACATCATAAAAACGTCCCCGAGAACCTAAGACTAACACTGCCTTGCTGGCTTAGCACATTCCTCCTGGCAAACAAACTTTCGTTCACTTACTCCATTGCAACCTTACCAGCCAGCCCCAGACGACTGTTAACTGCCTTTTTCTCACCATCCCACGACTTCTTGACCACAGCAAGTTGAAAGGACTTGACACCTCCTGCAAAGCGATGCAACGCACCCTTCTCTCATCGACCTAGACATCACATAGCATACAATAAGGCGCCTTTTTTGATATTCCCCACTCCATCCAGGCACTCTTTTCCTGTGCGAAGGTGAGTAACCCTTTCACTTCTTGTCACATAATTGGAGATTCCAGAACTATTTATCCCTCACTGGGAGTCTGTCGGATTTAGAGAATCGTAGCGAAAATTAGAGAAATCGAGACCAGATTTTCATGGATTTGAGGCGAATAGCAGGTCTATTTAACGAAAAGCCATGGAAATATGGGCCGATTTGTCAAATTTGCAGCAGATTT
>JAHIUA010000083.1 GCA_018817385.1 Pseudomonadota bacterium | reverse complement strand
TGATAATCTCCTCCCCGATTATCACCACTCGCAGATCCCTTTGCAGGCCTGGCAGGTACTCTTGAATAACAAAACCAAAAAGGCCCTCCAGCTCACACTTTTTGAGCATGGAAAGAATCTTATCAAATTTTTCTTGGGACTCAACAAGCCAGACGTACCTGCCCTCCCCCCCACAGGCTCCTTTAATCACAAAGGGAAAGTCCGGTAAAACAGATTCGGCCATCATTTCCGGATGCTCATTCACCAGGGATTCCACCTTGGGAAACGTCATGGTCTGGGGGTGGGGAACACCAAATGTCCAAAAAAGAAAAGTATCACCTACCTTGCCTTCCCAAGAAAATCGCAGGTCATAGTTAGGAAAAACTTTGGTGCAGTTTTCCCTGCATAACCGATAAAATTCACGAGTAACAGTTTGAGGCAGGACGACAGCCTTTGCCATTTTAATGGCTGCCAGAAGCTCAGAATCCCAGGGTGCTAGATTCCAGATGAAGCGGTCACCGTCGATGACTGGATTAAAGGAGAGTAACATAGGAGATTATTTCCAAATGACAAGAATGAACATTCCTATACCGATATTGCGGACAGCTTGGAAAAGCAATCCGGAATTGCAGGCGATGGCGGGTATTGTCTTGTTGTCAATTTTGTGAAAGGACAACAATCTGACATTCGATAATCCGACCATATCACATTCGTCCACTCTTCAGATTCCACCGTAAAACAACTACAATACAGTAAGTTGTGAGTCAATAATTTTTTCAAAATATCAGAACGCTAACCGCTTATTATCTCAGATGGTTCCGTATCCCTGGTGCCCCAGCATTTTTCTGTCAAAGTTTTTTGATCAATGAGTGCAGATCATTTCCAGTCCCTCACATAAGCAGATAGACGTCATTTGATGGAATGATACACGAACCATCTGAATTACACTCTCTGCTAAAAAAAAGGAGTAGACTATATGGCTGGTTACAAAACAGAGATGGATCTCAAAAGAAACAGGCGTAGATGCTGCCTCTGGTCAACAGCTCCCCTGAACACAATAAAACTGAGTGGGTATCCAGTTTACTCAAGCAGCCACAACAGGTAGTATGTGTGAAAATATAGGGTCAGGCTTGATCAATGGGCGTTCACCTCAAACACCTAAATGCCCACGTGTCAAGCCTGACCCTGACCTGCACTCCAAAGATTAATATTCTTGCTGCTGCAATAATTATAATTGCCATTATAATCCCCCAAAGGTATCTTTGGGTGCAATTATTAACTGTAGTATCAATTGGATAGCGTGGAAAGACCCTGGTTAAGCTTCTATGTTACATATTCACAATAAAGGTCAAAGAAAGACATGACCCCTTACTCCTTACTTTCCTTGAAAGCCCAAGTCTCACAGGTCATGAATTACTGTTTTTGACCGTATACAACAAAGCTGAAATATGCACCGGCTAGAGTGCCTGTGGTGTCTTTTGTGCGAAATCGAATTGTATTACCAGCGAAAGCAGGTGAATAAACAACAATACGACTGCTGTCGTTACCATACACGCCTGTCATTACCGCAGGATAAGCGACCCAACTGAAAGTAAAGGTGACCGTAACATCTCCTGTTGCATTCTTTGCGACTGAACTGATCCCATAAGAACCGGTTGATGAGACAACACCATCGAACGAACTGATCTCTCCCTGAGCCAACGGAACAAGTTCTTGCGGTACCCTGCTCGAACTCAAAGGTACTACAACAACTTTATTCGCTGCAATAGCAGGGACTGCCACAAAAGTGAGTAGTAACAGGCTTAAAATAACAGCAATTTTCTTCATTGATTCTCTCCCCATGTGAAATTTCAGCAACTTACAGGCTCAGCCTGCCTATTTTCCCTCTATTCTATGCCTAGTGGTCTGGACATATTTTTCTATCTCACAAAATCACAAAAAGGGTCAAAAGTAGACTTGACCCCTTTTTTGACCCCTTTTTGATAACTGGTGGTGCACTTGGAACTTGAATTCACCATTCTATTTTATTCTGACCCCGTTTATATCAAATGAGTCAAAGGCAGGCTTGACCCTATGTGTGGCCCTTAAAACTTTATTCCTTTTCACATTATTTTCAGAATTACTTTTAAAATGGGTAAATATACCTATTTTAAAAGTAAGTTATATATGTTTTGGTGAATGGCGATTCATTTTTGATTTACATTAAAAGCCAAACTTTGAGTGATCAAAGGACGGAAAGCCACGGGGCTATAAAAGTCAGCCGGGTTGCAAATTCAATGCAACCCGGCTTTTTTTTATCCAATCAAAAAAGCATGATCTTTAACATAGTGAATAACCATATGAACGAATCACCCATTAAAAGAAGAAAATGGAAGAGTGAACCGATATCCGGATGCTCTCGTTTGGCTGCAGATTCCACTGAGAAAGACCGAGATGAAGTCCTTGGAGCACAGAGCGGTTATTGAAAATAAGAGTTTGAGCTTTGTTATGTCCGTTGTGAACTTTTTTGAGCCGTTTTCATTCTTCTGGCGATAAGAAGAACAGTTGCAGAAGACTAGGCGTTTCACTTAGATTCTGCATTCATGAAGATGAAGAGCCGCATAGGAACGATACATTCCTTGCTATAGCCACCGCCGCTCAGTCCAAGCATATTTTATCTATCATCCCGTATTCTCTTTTGTCACTGAGAGTTGTCGGAAAGTTTAGATATAAAATGTGCTTTGGAGGCCTGGATGAAGCGAATGGTAACATGCAGAGATTACCGGAATAATGGAACATGCCTGAAGGGATGGCTACGTCAACAATAGAAACAAAGCTGGTTTTGTTTTTTTTCGTGGGGCGTTACTTTCAACCAACAATAAATAGAGAAAAGAATCATGAAAACTAAGTTAATCCACCCACTATTGCTGCTTATATTTTGTCTTATACCAACAGTTGCGTGGTCAGCCGTACAGCTGGCATTGGAGGTAAACCCAGATCCAGTCAGACCTGGAGGGCAATTGGATGTTGAACTGACTGTGACCAATCCTGGCTCAAGTCCGATAGCAAATGTTGAACTGATCCTTATTTATCCTGAGCAACTGGATATTTTAAATGAGTTTTATATTACAACAGGTGGAGCAGAGAACACGGTGGATTGTCCTGATGGTCTTTCTTCATACTGTGAGACGGGAGACCAGGTAATCTGGAGCCTTGGTGACCTGCCACCGGGAGTAGGCGTGAGCGTGACCATGCCGCCCCATGTTAACAGCGAAACTGTCGATGGAACATTTATTCAGTTTGAGGCAGAGGTAAGAGTCGATGGTGTACAGCAGGTTCAGGCAAGCAAGACTACACAAGTACAGACAAACCCCTTTTTCGAATTAACTGTGGATGAAGAGACTGATCCGTTTACATCCAGCGGCAATCGTGAATACACCCTGAGCTATGGAAATATTGGCACCACTTCCTCGAATACCCAGCTAACTTTCCCCCTGCCCACAGGCACCAGTTTTGTTTCAGCCACTGATGGCGGTTCTGAGGCGGCGGGAGAAGTAACCTGGAATATAGGCAGCCTTGTTAATGGTGCCGGTGGTGAACGA
>JAHIUA010000082.1 GCA_018817385.1 Pseudomonadota bacterium | reverse complement strand
TTCCGTCCGCATCGATTGTATTGAAAAGATGCGGGAAAAAGTGATGTTATGGAATAATGATCGTAACAACCGACAAACAAAGGTCGACTGGCAATTTAAAACAAACGACGCTCGAATTAAACTGAAACGACTATATCCGAAGCTATAAGGTGTACACTGTACTAGGAGCTTGTCGGAGCACATACATTTGCGCAGTATCGGCATATATAGTGGAGTAAGTAAACAGAATCAAATCGATACCATCCGTAAGGGTGCAGAGATTGTTGTATCTTGCCCGGTCGTCCACTTGACCTGACACACGATAAGCCTAACAATCTTTTCACAGTGGAGATGCTGCTGTTAGACGAGGTCGACCATATATTTGACCATTGCTTTTTTCCAGATATCCGTCGAATTTTGAGCAAGCTGCCAAAGAAGATATAGACCCTGGCTGAGAATATCCTCATAAACCCAGCCACCGTGCAGATCGACCATACCAAGCCGACTGCAGCTATCTCCCACTCATTTTATCAGGTTGAACAAAAAAACAGGATGCAAAGCCACTTCTCTTCAGAGCAACCTGTCACAGCAGAAACGGCACTTGGCCCTGGAAGGTTTCAAAAGCGGCACCTACAATATTTTGGTGGCCATCGACATTGCAGATCGAGGCATAGACGTGCCAGGCACTTTTCATGTCATTACCTTTGACACGCCTGCAACGGCGGAAACCTCTACCCACCGTACTGGGTGTACCGGAAGGACCCGCTGCAGAGAACGTTGTCAAGCAGTAAGCCTTCAGTTATTTGACAAAAAAAGACCTCACTTTTAGTGAGGTCTTTTTTTTGTGCCAATGTCTTTTGCGAGTAAAGCGATCTCCTTATTCCCCATCATCTCAACTCTCTTTCTCCTTCCTTTTCCCGCCAAACTCCTCCATAACATAAGTAGTATCCCACCCCGTATCGAGATGCTCTTCTGTGTCGCGCAGCTCTGAAAGCATAAGCTGTTCCAGGTCTTCAATCCGCTGACGGGCCAGGCTGATATAGGTTTTTTGATCATGGCGCACATGCCGGAGAGCCATCGTTGCATCCTCATCGTGATGTCGAAATGTTTTGGTGGCCCGTTGCGCCTGATATGACCTGCCCCCCAAGGCGATAAGGGCATCAATACCAACTTTTAGTGAGGTATCAAATGTTTCCCGATAGACATGATGGACCCCGATGTCGAGCAGGTCAAAGACTTCGGTTCTCCCTGATGAACGGGTGAAAATGGTCAGGTGCGGGTAGTGCTTTCTTACCATGTGGACGATATGAAGTGTTTTTTCATGATCATTAAAGGCAAGGATTAATATTCGAGCCTTTTCCGCTCCAGCCGCATGGAGAAGATCCTGGCGGCAGGCGTCACCGTAAAAGACCTTGAGACCAAGTTTACGCAGGAGTTCCACCCTGTCAGAATCATGTTCAAGCACTGTTATGCCCACATCATTTGCCCTGAGCAGGCGCCCCACGATGCTGCCGAAATTTCCAAAGCCGGCAATAATAACCGGATTTTCTTCATCGATACTGTCCGCCTCTCTCTTCTCCTGTTCAGTCGTGCCAAAACGGGGCTGAATCAGTTTATCATTAACAATCAAGGCAAGAGGGGTGAGTGCCATGGAAAGGGCCACTGCTCCAATAAGAGGATTGGCAACCGTATTGCTGATAACATGATTTTGTACGGCAAAGGAAAAGAGGACAAAGGCAAATTCTCCACCCTGAGCAAGTGAGAAGGCGAAAAGAACATTTTGATCATGTCTCATTTTAAATGTTCCGCCAACAATCAGGAGAACGACGAGCTTTAGGCTGATAAGGCCAACCACAAGCATGCCAATGAGACCGGGTTTGGCCATAATCAAGCCAAAATCAATTGATGCCCCCACAGCAATGAAGAACAACCCGAGAAGGAGTCCTTTAAAGGGCTCAATGTCTCCCTCAAGTTCGTGGCGGTATTCGCTGTTAGCCAAAACGACCCCGGCAAGAAATGTCCCCAGGGCAGGGCTTAATCCTACCTTGGTCATAAGCAGGGATATACCGATAACCAGGAGGAGTGAGGCAGCGGTAAAGAGCTCTCTCAATCTCGTTTTTGCGACATAACGAAAAAAAGGTCGTATCAGAAAAAGCCCGGCAATGATGATAAAAGCAATCACACCGGCCACAATAAGGGCTTGACCCCAGCCTGAAAAACCTTCAACCCATGTTGTACCTCCTCCGTGGGACGCTCCGGCTTCTCCTCCCCCAACAACTTTCACTGCCAATATCGGCATAATGGCAAGCATGGGGATCACAGCTATGTCCTGAAACAAGAGTACTGAAAAAGCGCTCTGCCCGGCATCCGTTCTCATGAGCCCCTTCTCATTCAAGGTCTGAAGAACAATTGCAGTGGACGAGAGTGAAAGTGTCATTCCGACTGCCAGAGCTGCCTGCCAAGAAAGCCCGAAAAACATACCCACTGATGTTATTGCCGCAATTGTCAGGCCAACCTGCAAGCCTCCCATGCCAAGAATTGGGCCACGGAGACGCCATAACAGTGATGGTCGCAGTTCAAGACCGATGAGAAAGAGCATCATCACAACGCCAAATTCGGCAAAGTGCATGACATCCTGTCCCTCCTCTCCGATGAGGTGCAGCCCGAACGGACCAATGGCAAAACCAGCGATGAGGTAACCGAGAACCGAACCGAGCCCGAAACGCTTTGCCAGAGGGACCGATATGACCGCTGCGGAAAGATATACAAATGCCTGAAAAAATAAGCCTTCTCCTTGCAATGAATCGTCCTTTACGTTGTAATTATACTTTCTAAATCTGAATTAAGCCGTTGCTGCGACCGGGCCGCTTCCAGGTTCACCTTACCGTCACGCAGAGATACTATCATTTTTCGATAGTCCTCTCCGGACTGAGTTATCTCCTGCTGGGTAATATTACGGGTACCGTGGACAACAAAAGGGGGAAGAAAGTCCATGCCGCACACATAAGCAGACTGCCGTATTGGCGCCAGAAATTCTATCATCGTATTGCCATGGTTCCCATCATGTTGGAACAGAGACTCGTTGCCTCCCGTTGTCACGACGTTAAACAGTTTTTTCCCTTTCAGGGCTCTTCCTGTTTTTCCATATGCCCACATATGCTGAAGGACCAGATCCATCCACTCTCTCAGTATTGCCGGGACGCTGAACCAGAAGAGTGGATGGTGGAAGACGATAATATCATTTCCGAGAAGCAAATTTTGCTCGTGTTTCACATCGATATGGAAATCCGGGTATGCCTCATAGAGGTCATGAAAGGTCACTCCATCAAGACTCATGACGTACTTCATGAGCTGCCTGTTGACCCTGGAATTTTGTAAGGCCGGATGGGCAAAGAGAATCAGGATGTTGTTTTCGAAACGTTTCATGGTGAGTGTTTTTTGAGTAAAGTTGACATAATTGACTGTCGAACACTGCTGATATATGGCAGATTTCCTCGATAGTACTCTATATCTGACAAGTTTTCCATATAACTCAAAAGGACACAGCCGACATGGAACAGATGATACCAGGTATTCCCGAAACCCATCTCTTCCCAAGCTCTTTTCACAGCAAGGCGCCCTCGCAACAGTATAATTTTCGTGCAAAATCGAGGCATGAGAAAAACTTGGGTGAAATGGCAAGGTTGCCAACCTGCCCCGTCATGCCCCAATTACAGGGGTGCCCTCTGTTCGCCAGCGAAGATGATTGAGGCCCGATGCGTAGAGGGTACCGATTCATCGGCATATATCCAGCCCAGCTTTTTTGTCAGTTGGCTTGTCAGTTGCAAACCAAGTCCGAATCCCAGGTCCTGTTGCTCACTGTCGGCAGGTGCTTGCGGGTTGGAGATGACGACCCTGTTTCCCTGCTGGTGAATGGTTATGCGCCCTTCCCAGGTATGTTGAAAAGCATTACGGATCAGGTTGGCCAGGACAATCCGGGTGGGAACTTCCGGCAGAAAGACGGTACAGGGAGTGGTCTCAATCTTCAATTCGACCTCCTTTTTGCTCAGCAGATACATCATTTCCTCCACCAGTTGCAGCAACACGCTGTCCAACTGCAACTGCTTGCCTGCAAGGACTTCTCCTTCATTTCTGCCCAACCACAACAGGGTCTCGGTCAGATGCTGCATATTCAGGCCCGCCCGGTCGATTCGCTCGATCACTTTGGCCTGGTGCAGGGTCCGCTCCGGTTCCCGGGTATTCTCTAATTTATGCAGCAGTTCGACATTGTTACGAATGATGGCAATAGGAGTCCGCAGTTCATGGCTGGCATGGCGAAGAAAACTGTGTTCATGATCAAGGCTCTCCTGCACCGAAGAGAGACTGGATCGGATTAATCCTGCCAGTTCATTGAGCTCAGGATAGGAAAAATCAGGTGGTGGTTGGCTCAGATTGTTAGAGTCCAGGGAGCGAGCCCATTGGCCCAGTGCCGTTACGGGCCCCGAGACACGCCGCAAAAGTAGCAGGATTGTTACTGCCAGAACTCCAGCGATGGAAACGCTGATGGCCAAGAGCATGTTCCTGCTATCTGCTGCATTGCGACCGATAAGAGGAGGAGCCGTTGCTCTTGAGCCCCGGCGACAGAGGAACAGGGTTTCATTGCCATCCTGGTAGCGAAAAACAAAATACATGACATCCGGAGGTTTGAACCAGTGAGAATTCTTGCCTTTGATTGAGAAACCCGGTTCAGACGGGGGGACAGCAAAGGTTGTCTGGAGTTCCAGGGGCATCTGATCCCAACTGCGGGCGACCAGGTAGCCTCTGAACCTGTCGAGTTCCTGCCCTTTTGGGGCTGGAACCGAGTTGACATAGCTGCGGGCAGCCTCCTCCATATTGCTGGCCGTGATACTGTCCATCCCTTTATGGTAATAATGGGCACTGAGGAGGGAATAGCCGATGACGAGCACCACCGCCAACAACAAAAAAGCCAGGGTGACAAACAGTTTAAGACTGATCCGCTGCCTCATGCCCCTTTATCCTCTCTGATGGCAAAACCGTGTCCGGGGATCGTATGCAGCAGAGGGCTGGAAAACGGGACGTCCATGACTTTGCGGAGATGAAATATATGCACCTTGAGACTGTTACTATCAGGGATATCATCGCCCCACAGGGTTTCTTCTAATGTACTCCGGGAAACCACCTCTGGAGAGGCTCGCAACAGGGTCTCCAGGAGGCGCCAGCCAATGGGTGACACTTTTAGCAAGACGTTTTTTCTGGTGATGGTTTTGGCGCTGAGGTTCATCTCAAGATCCCCACAGAATAATTTATGAACCTGACCACTGCGACGGCGGGCAAGGGCTTCCAGTCTGACCACCAGCTCTTGCAGGGCAAAGGGTTTTACCAGGTAGTCGTCGGTTCCAGCCTCAAAGCCCGCCAGTTTGTCGTCCAGACGGTCACGGGCAGTGAGCATCAGGACAGGGGTGTCGTCACCCGCGACCCGTAACTGCTGGCAGAGGCTCAAGCCGTCGAGGCGCGGCAGATTAAGATCAAGCAGCAGTACCTGATAGCCTCCTTCTCTGGCCAGCTGAAGCCCGGCCATCCCATTGGCGGCATGATCACAACGTATCCCCTCCAGTTCAAGGTACTGAACCACTGTGTCGGCAAGGTCAAGATCATCCTCGATCAGGAGTACGTTTAACATATCTGCTGCTGTCCTTTGGGGGCAAATAAACCGTGTCGAATTCTCATTGCCAATCTCCCCACATCATCTTGAATCATAAGCAGGGACGGAATCAACACAAGCGTTATCAGGGTGGCGAACATTACCCCATAGGCAAGTGATACTGCCGCCGGAATAAGAAACTGGGCTTGAGTCGAGGTTTCACCGAGCAGGGGCATAAGTCCGGCGAAGGTGGTGAACGAGGTGAGCAGCACCGCCCGAAGCCGACTGCGGCATGCTCCACTGATCGCTTCATGCAGCTCAACGCCTTCTTCCCTCAGGGTATTGAAGCGGGATACCAGCAAGAGGCTGTCGTTGACCACGACCCCGCTGAGGGCGATGATACCATTGAGTGACAGTATACCCAAAGAGAGATCATAAAGCCAGTGACCGAGTATAGCGCCTACTATGCCAAAGGGGATGGCGGTCATGATCAGGAGAGGCTGGACATAGGATTTGAGAGGGATTGCCAGGAGCATGTAGATCAGGAGCAGGGCCAGAAAAAACACCTGGATCATGGAGTGTTGGGTTTCCGCCTGCTGCTCGGCTTCACCGCCAAAATGAATGGAAAGGCCGGGGTAGTTGACAAGAAGGTTGGGGATCACCGTGGTTTTCAGTGTACTCACCAGCTCGGTTGCAGACACGGCTTCCTTGTCGACATCAGCAGAAATATGAATGGCACGTTTGCCATCGATACGGGTGATGGTATCCCTGCTGTAGCCATAGGTGACGGTGGCCACACTGGCAAGGGGCAAAACGGTCCCATCACTGGTGCGTACCGATGAGTTGAGGAGGTCGGCACCATTTTGGCGTTCAGCTTCCGGGTAGCGGACCTTAACCTCGATTTCGTCGCTGTTGCGTTGATAACGCTGCACCACCTGACCACTGAACCCCTGGAAAATCTGTTCAGCGAGCATTGCTGTCGTCATACCAAGCGCCCTGCCCTGGGCAGTCAGCTGTAAATGGAGCTGCGGTTGCCCCGGTTTCAGATTGTCCTCGATACCGCTGATTGCAGGCATTGCCTCCAACTCCTCCTTGAGAACTTCGCCAGCGGCAGTAAGAAGGGTGTCATCTGCTGCCCGCAGTTCGATACGCAGGGCATCGACCATTCGATGGGTATTCTGAATACTGAGGGACCGCGTGCCCTCCGGCAGACCCGCCAGCTGCTGCCAGCGGCGGGTAAAGGTGGTGATATCATAGGGTGCATCACTGCTGAGCTCCAGGGTTATCCTCCCGGACTGGTCAGCCTCGGACAATACCTGCAAGCTGGCTATGAAGGAGGTGAGCGGCTCAGCGCTCAGTTCATGGTCTGCCTCATAGGCCCTCTGCTCCAGGAGACGGAGGGCGGCATGGGTCTGGCCAAAACTGGTGTCGTTTTGCATGGTCAATTCCGCCCGCACGGTGTCACCGGGAATGTCAGGAAAAAAACTGATCCGCAACAGACCGCTAAAGGGCATGGATACGACCAGAACAAAGAGGGCGATAAACAGTATGGTCATCGCGTAACGATGGTGGAGGGCATATTCGATAAGCGGCCGGTAACAGCGCTCACTGAACATGCTCAGTCCCCAGTCGGCACCTTTCTGAATGTTCTGCCAGAAACGCAGGAGCGGGTTGGCTGCAGTTCTCTGACTGGTATTCAGATGGGCCAGGTGAGCCGGCAGAATAAGCTTTGACTCAACAACAGAGAGGACCAGGCAGATGGCGACAACGATTGCGAACTGGGAGTAGAGCTGACCCAGGTGACCATCGATTTGCGACAGGGCGAAAAATGCGGCAACGGTTGTAAACACACCGAATATGGTGGGAAGAGCAACCCGTAGGGTCCCTTTGATGGTATTTTCCCGGGTGTCGCCATTGGCTGCACGCTGGGTATAAACACTTTCGCCGACCACCACCGCATCGTCTACTACGATGCCGAGGGCCATGATAAAACCGAATGTTGTAAATTCATTCAGGGAGAGGCCGATAAAACTGGTACCCATTAGATACAGGGTGCCCAAGAAGATAAAGGGCAGCCCCATTGCCACCCAGAAGGCCACGGTAAGGTTCAGAAACACGGCCAGCAGGACAAAGACCAGACAAATGCCGGTCAAGGCATTTTTGATCAGCAGCTGCAGCCGGTCGGTAATAGAGGTGGAGCGGTCGTACCAGGTAGCAAGCTCCACCCCCTGGACAAGCTTTGAGCCGTTTTGCCATTGTTCGCCAACACGACGGGCAGCTGCCGCAGAGTTGGAGATATCGTCCTGACCAGTGGTTATAACCTGAAGAGAGATGGTGTTTTCCCCGTTATAGCGTGACAGCACTGCTGTCTCGTCATCAAAGGTGTCACTGATGCTTGCCACCTCACCGAGCAGCAGTCTGTGACCATCGCTGCTGGTGAGGAGCGGGATGGCTGCAAAGTCTTCTTTCTGGTAGGCCTGTTGGGAAGACTTGAGCTGCAGATTGAGCTGTTCGTTGTGCATCACCGCAGTGGCGGTACTGGAAGAGTCCTGGTTAATGGCCTCTGCGACGTCGGCAAGCGAGAGACCATAGGCCCTGAGCCGCCCCTCGTCGATTTCCACAACCATCATCGGGTCCTGGCGACCGGAGAGGGAAACCCTGCTGATGGCCTCTTCGGCCAGGAGGTCAGACTTCAACTCATCGGCGAGCTGCTGCAGGGTATAGCGATCCGCATTGCCATAGAGTTGGAGCCAGAGGGAATGTTCAGCCCGCTCGGATTTTTCAATGATAGGATTCTTAGCATCGACAGGAAATGTGGAGATGGCATCGACCTTGGATGTGACATCCGTGAGCAACTGATCGAGGTCATAGTCGTCCTGTTTTTCGATGACAACCGAAACCCCGCTGCCGCTGGAGTTGCTGGTAATCGAATCGATTCCGCTTACCCCTTCAAGCTGGTCTTCGATCTTGATTGCGATCCCCTCCTCGGCCTGCTGGGCCGAGCCACTGCTGTAAGAGACGGACACGGTCATCGAGTGCGGTTCCAGGCTGGGAAAGGCCTCTTTGCGCAGCGAGCCCATCTGCATGACGCCAAGGGCCATGACCAGTATCAGGAGCAGATTGGCAGCGACCGGATTGGAAACAAACCAGGGGATGATGCCCCGCATTGTATTATGCATTGTCACCCTCCGTAACTGGATGGACGATCATACCGGGAAGATAACTGCTGAGCGGATGAACCACCACCCGGGTTGGGGATGGAGCCAATTCTTCCGGGACCGCCACATAGATGAAGTTGCCACTGCTGAAGACAGGTTCGGTGGAAAATCTGGCCAGGGTATCCTGTTCTGTGACATACCAGACCTCACCTCGCTGACTCAGGGCAGAGCTTGGCAGTTCCCAGATATTGTCGACCCTGCTGCCGCTGATCCGGGCCTCTACAAAAGTGCCGGCCAAAAGCGCCGGAACCTGTTTCAGGGGAGAGTCTACGGCAACGAGGAGGGTACGCTGCCGGCTGCTGGAGTCAACATGCTGTTGGGCGCGCAGGGCGTAGCCAGACCATGTCTGACCGTTTTCTACCGCGGTCAGCTGAACCGGCCAGCGTTCGTCACTGAGCGTTGCCGGATCAGGGAGATTTGCCCAGTCCCGGGTCGACAGCGGCACGGCAATTTCCACCATGTCAGTACTATATAAGGTCGCCACCTCGGCTCCGGCCTGGAGGTAGCTGCCCGGCGCCGTCCGCCGCTCCACCACTATGGCATCAAAGGGCGAGGTGATTTTGGTCCTGCTCAGGTTTTTGGCAGCACTTGTCAGGGCGGCTTCAGCCTTGCTCACCGCTGCTTCGGCGGCGATAAGCTGAGGGTGGCGCAGCACCAGAGCGGAATCCGGTTCACCGCTCAGTCCTGATGCCTGCCATTCGGCTTGGGCTTGACTGGCCTGGCGTTGCTCTTCCAGCAGGGCAAGCCTGGCGCTTGCCAGCTCACTCTCCGCATTGGCCACAGCTGACTGATAGTCGCTGGCTTCCAGTTGAATCAGGACGGCGCCCTTGCTCACCTGACACCCCGGCTCAAACATCTCGGACTGCTCAATCACCTGGCCGCTGGTCTGGGCCGTCAGCGTCAGGGCAAAATGAGTCTGCGTTTCACCGTAGCCCCGTATCCTGGCATTATAGGCAGCGCCTTCAACGCGTATCACTGCAACATCAGGACGCTGGGGTTGGCTGCTGGGTGGCGGACCAGAGCGGTCAGCCTGCTCCGCAATCAGGTGGTGGGTAAAAAAGATGACCGCAGTCAGGGTGATTATCGCCACAAGCGTGGTCGACCATTGTCTTATTCGTCGTTTCATTGCGATACTCCAAGTCCCAGTGCCAGACCGAGATCGATCCGGTTGACCAGACGTTCATAAATAAGGTTGTCCAACTGTGATTCAAGATCAAAGGTCTTTTCCTGCACCAGGAGCAGATCGAGGATATCCACTAGTCCGGACCGATAACTCTCTTGATATCTGGCCAGAGAATTCCTGGCACTGGCCAGGGCCGATTCGATATGGGTTGTACGACGGGCGATTGACTGTTCCATACTCAGGGTATTCTCCACTTCGTAAATGGCCTCCAATAAGGTCTCTCGATAGGCCTGATAGCTCTGCGCGGTTTGCAGTTCGGCAACTTGGGCCGCAGCTTTCAGTTTGCCGCCTTGAAAAAGGGGTGCGGTAAGCTGGCCGAGAAGCGCCCACACCGGATCACTGAGCAGCAGGGACTGGGGCGAATCACCAATATCTTTGAGGGCGGCTTCCAGGCTGATACTGGGAAGCAGATCCTTATAGGCAACTGAAGTTCGCAAATCGGCTGCTTCAATGGCCGAATAAGCGGCCTGCATATCCGGTCGGCGCTGCAGGGTCTGCTCGGGGAGGTCGG
>JAHIUA010000081.1 GCA_018817385.1 Pseudomonadota bacterium | reverse complement strand
GCCATGTTTTCGGAAAAAAGAAATCAGGCCAGGAAATTATACCTGGAATTTATGGAGGAACAGGAGTCAGAGGAGATTGCAGCCTTTTATTCAAAGAAGAATTTGTCGTCCATTCTGGGTGGTGAGGGGTTTAAAGATTGGCTCAGAGAAAATTTTCAGGAGCTCCGCTTTAAGCAGGATGTCCCGAAATCGAAAGAACTTGCCTTAGGCGGCCATGTCATCAGGAAATTGGTGTGCAAAGAATTCAAGGTTAAAAACGATGTACTTATGCTTTCAAGGCGTGGAACAGAAAATCTTTCCCGGGATGTAGCCATTTTTCTGCAGAGAAAGTATTGCGGTCAAACCCTTGCTGAGTTGGGCAGGGATTATAATATTGCCAGTTATAGCAGTGTCAGCAGTGCCTTCGAGAGAGCAAAGTCGCGACTGGTAACAGATCAGCAATTAAAAGAAAAGGTGTCCAGGATTGAAACCAAACTCAACAAAGGTCAAAGGAAGACTTGACCCCATTATAACATTCCTCTGTTTTTTCTTCTCCATAATCACAACGTCAAACATTATAGCTCCGCTTAAGGAGTGTTGCAAGGGACGGCCATGGGTATTGCTGCCGATATAATTCTCCTCGTCATTACTGCTTTTTTCTGTGGGTTGCTGATGCAGCGCCTTCATCAACCCCTGATCCTCGGCTACCTTCTTGCCGGAGTCATCCTTGGTCCCTATACCGGTGGCCTGACTGTGGCAGATGGACATGACATCGAACTGCTGGCGGAAATCGGGGTGGCTCTTCTTCTCTTTGCCCTGGGGCTCGAGTTTTCACTCAAGGACCTTAAACCGGTAAAATATATCGCTCTCATCGGTACGCCAATTCAGATAATTTTTACCATTCTCTTGGGGTATGGCATAGGGCAGGTTTTGGGTTGGGAGTGGAAGGAATCGATCTGGCTTGGTGCATTGATCAGTCTCTCCTCGACCATGGTCATCCTCAAGACCCTGATGAACCAGGGCTGGTTAGGTACTCTGTCCAGCAAGGTGATGATTGGTATGCTGATCGTCCAGGACCTGGCTGTGGTCCCGATGATGATCATTCTGCCGCAGATGAATGATCCCGCCGCTGGCCTCAGCTCTCTTGGGTTCGCCGCTATCAAGGCAATATTATTTCTGGTGACCATGCTTCTCCTGGGCACCAAACTCTTGCCGATATTATTGCGGCATATTGCCCGATTCGGCTCCCGTGAACTCTTCCTCCTCGCTATCACCGCCATCGGACTTGGCATTGGCTATGGCACCTATCTGGTGGGTTTGAGTTTCGCTTTTGGCGCCTTCGTTGCTGGAATGGTTCTCAGTGAGTCCGACTATGGCCACCAGGCCCTGAGTGATATAATCCCACTGCGCGATTTGTTCGGTCTTCTCTTCTTTGCCTCCGTCGGTATGCTCCTTGACCCCCGTTTTCTCTTCAATCATTTGGGACAGGTACTGACCCTGGTGCTATTGGTCAGTTTCGGGAAGGGCTGTATCTTTTACCTGCTGGCGAAGGTCTTTCGCTATGGCAATATTATTCCTCTGGCAGTAGGTCTCGGGCTTTTCCAGATCGGCGAATTTTCCTTTGTCCTGGCCAGAGTCGGAGTGAGCACCGGCTCAATCAGTAATGATCTCTACAGCCTGATTCTGACCTCGGCGGTGATGACCATGGTCATGACTCCGTTGATTTCGGGCCAAAGTGCTCGTCTCTATGCCTTGAAAAAGAAATGGTCAGGTCATGTGGCCCTTGAAACCATCAATTTTCCCGATGAGGGGTTGTGTAACCATGTTGTCATAGCAGGTGGCGGTCGGGTTGGCTTTCAGGTTGCCACGGTCCTGCATCGCTTCGGTACCCCCTTTGTCATCGCCGAGCTCGATCAGACAAGGGTCGAGCAGGCAAAGGTGGCGGGGTATCCTGTTATATATGGTGACAGCAGCCATGAAGTGGTCCAGAATGCTCTGGCCATGGACCGGGCTTCTCTGTTGGTTGTGACTATTCCCGGTATTGTGGTTGTTCGTGCCATCATCAATCATGCCCGCAAGGTAAACAGCACGATTGAGGTGGTTGCCCGCATTTCAGATCCTGAATTCTTTCCTGTTTTCAAGGAACTTGATGTCTCTAACCTGGTGTATCCGGAATTTGAGGCAGGTCTCGAAATCACCCGCCAGGTTCTTCTCCATCTTCGTATTCCAGCCTCGGATATTCTCCACCACACCGAGGCCCTGCGCAAGAAATTACTGGCGCCACGGTTAGCCAAAAGCGAGGATTATCATACCCTGGGCCAGCTCCGGGAAGCAGAACAGTATTTTGATTTACAGTGGGTAAAGTTGCATCCCAGCAGCAGGGTCATTGGTTTGAGCATAGGCGAGGCCCAGATCAGGCGAAGCACCGGTGCTTCCGTGGTTGGGGTAATTCGCCAGCAGCAGTTGGTTCCAAACCCCGATGCCGGCTTTCGCTTCGAGGCGAATGATCAGGTGGCAATAATCGGTTCGGCTGATGCTCGGGATCGTTTCAGGGCTGTTGTCCGCCAACCGGAAAAAGAAAATTCGCCTCAGAAAGAGGTGGCTGGGGCTGCTGAGAAGGGGATCGCTTAAAAAAAGGAAAAATTCACGTGCAAGATCTATGGCTGCTGCCTGATGGCCAAGGATGTTCCTCTGGCAGCTGAGGAGGTCAGGTACAAGCGGACTTTTTTACAAGAGTGGTTCCCTCTACGAGGATGCGCCCAGCCCCAAAAAACAAGATAGACAGGCCCATCCCCTGTTTAATAGTTCTCCGCAGCTTTTGTCAGTGTTTCCTTGATATCATGGGCAAAAGACGGAGGTTCTACTACCTGGGCATCGCATCCCCAGGACAGAATCCAGCGTTTTAATTCCAGCAAATGACTTACTGTCAAGGTCAGGATGACATCGCCATCCTTGCCCTCCGCAATCTCTTGGCTCGAATGCCAGGTTCGCTCCCTGATGTAATCCGCGACGCATGTGTTAAAGCGGATCTTCACCTTGGTCTCTCCAATCCCCCAGTGAACACCAAAGTGACTTCCCGAGAGTTTTTGGAAGTCAAAGCTTTTTGGAATAAGAAATTTTGTCCCGGTGTTTTCTGCCACCAATATTCTCGATAAACTGAAGGTCCGGATTTCTTGACGGAGATAGCAAAATCCGATGACATACCAATCGCCTTCAAAGCGGACCGCGTGATACGGATCAATGCTTCTGCTTACCGGTTCTTTTCCAGGGGTCTTGTATTGGATCTTTAATTGCTGGGAGATGCGTAAGCAGTCGATCACGGTTTTCCATACTGCTGGGTCGATGCTGGTAGTGAACGGTGGAAAGACGGTGAATTTTTCCTGGTCACTGGCGGGATCGGTCACTATTTTGTTGGGAAGGGATTGCTCTATCTTCGCAAAGATTGAACAGAGGCTGTCGTATATCGGCGTCCCCGCATACTGGACCAGGAGTTTCTCGGCCAGGTATACGCCAAACAGGTCACTCTCCCGAATATTCATGGCCGGCAGTTTGTATTGCTCTTCTGTGTAGAAATATCCACGCTGTTTTGCAGAATATGCAATGGGAGCATCCAGCTGATAATGCATATATTCCACATCCCGTTGAATAGTCTTGCGGCTGACTTCCCATTCCTCTGCCAGTGATGAACAGTTTGGGTAGTGTCCTTCCCGTATCTTCCGGTCAATAAATAACAATCGTGCATGCTGCGGTTTATATTTGGCCATAAAAAATACCCTCTGTTTTTGCTGGGACGCTATTTGTCCCACCAGATACTGTATCATGCAAATAGTAGAACCGCATGGAGATCTTGTCTTGCTGTCAGAGAAGAGAAGAAGCGATACGGAAATATACAGGGGAGCGTAACGCTGCAAAGCTGATCAGGTGCAGTTTCTGTGGACTGGTGTGGGGAAGGGTGGTTCTAAAGGTGCTGAGTGATGGGCAAAACGTGAAAACATAGGTATATCAACACGTTGCGACACGTTGACAATGTGATCGAAATGTATTAAAAATAGAGGGAAATTAATATAGCGCGATATGCTGGTTAATGCAAGAAAATAAGTGTATTTGTGAAAAAAACTGTATCATTTTGAAATAACAGAAAAAAAGAGGTGATGATGCAATGTGCTGACTGCTCCTGTTGGGCGATTTCTGGATTTTCTTATATCGAGCTGGAGGAAAAATGGAACCAATTGATCGGCGCAACCATCACCCCTGGATATAAAAAACGATTTGCAAAGGAAGGCAAACGGCTCGGTATCCCAACTGATGAGGTGACCCTCGCTTTCAAATATTGCCTCAAGGGAAAACTCAACAGATTTTATTTCGTCAAACACCCGCGTGACACAAGGCCAAGCAAGAAGGTTACTGATTGTCCCGGATTTACCACTGCAACAATCGGAACCGCTGCGTTTCCGATTCCAAGTCCCTTGTGGGCAACTTGCATGGAGGAAACACACGGGCCAAGCACGGTTCGAGGACAGGTCTTCTATCCCGGCATCCGCGAGCATTGTTATTGTCGTGTCCCTGGCCATGGAACAATCAAGCCGCTGCTTATTGACAATGGTACCTGTGATATTTGCGGCAGCGAATTCGCACGAGGGCTCATGATCAAAGAAGTGACTCAATTCTGCTCTAATAAACATTACCTCCAATGGTGGAGAGATCGGCATCCAGAACTGTATGAAAAGTTGAATCGACCAGGCTAAGGCTTCACCCCCTGCATATGTTTGTAGACAACAAACGGTACTTTTTTACTCACCAATGAAGGAAACAGGAGCAGGCATGGAGTATTCTCAGCAATGGTTTTACACAAAGATGAAGGTGGCAAAATTTCCTGCCATGGAGGAAGTTCAGGCAGGAGAGTATGATGACGTTACCTTCAGGATCAATGTCTCCGATATCTTTCAAGCCGAGCTCGATAATGCATTCGCCTGCCGGGGGATAAGGAATTACTGGTTCCCTCTCGGAGAAGCTTTTGGCATGCCTCTGGAATCCTTATACGGCGCAATGCGGATTATAAAAGAGGCGGAGCAGCAAAATCAATCCCTGCTCCTCCATTGCCATGCAGGGCGGAATCGCAGTGTGCTGGTCGCTGACTGCTATCATTTTCTATCTACCCTGCACCATAGAAAGCAAGATCAACAGGGCCTGCCCTATGCGCGGAATAATCCGAATCGGCTGCAGCTCAATTGCGACGACGGACAGTTGCCGGGTATCTACAAAATGGAAGAGTTCCTGGAAAGCTGTCGGGAAACATTTACTGAATCCTTTGCTGAACCTGATCGGCCGATGGATTGGATCAAGCACGAACTGCACATGAAAGGTTCTGGGTTCTCAGACCTTTACTGTGATGTCCGCCCTCCACCTGGCGACCAATAGTACCGACCAGACGTCGCCCACCTCCTAAAAAAACCAATAATAGAGTGTCATAGACTGTCAGTATCGTATCACTGTGTTGTCATTGTCTTGTGCTAGGAGTCTCTTGGATATAGAGAATCGTAGCGAAAAGTAGAAAAAAGTCCTTATTGACCCTTCAGCGGCGAATATTCCCCCTGAGACAAGTTACCAACCACAGCATTGCAAAGGAGCATAATGACAGATGATGATCCGTTTGACTCAAATTCAGGTTCTTCCCCTGAGCACTCGCTTCTGTCTGCATACTATCAGGATATCGGCAGCTCAGATTTCCTCACTGCAGAAGAAGAAATGTACCACAGTAAAATTATCCAAGACAGTTTTAAGGCCATAATCAGCTGTGTCCGTGATGAACATTCAGAGATGGTTGAACTGGATGGACTGAGAAGAAAAATCAGCAAAGGCCAGAAGCAGGGTGCAGCGTTGAAAGCCAACCAGAAGATTATCAAGGAAATCCGAAGCGAGATACGTTGTCTGGCCCATGGGTGCCAGTGCTCCGCCAAGGTGCAGGACCTGCAGGGTCGGATTGAAAACGAGTGCAGGCGGATAGAGACAGCGAAAGAAATCATGATCCGGGCCAATCTGCGTCTGGTGGCCTCTGTTGCCAGACGCTACCTGCATAAGGATCTCTCCCTCAATGATCTGATACAAGAAGGGAATATCGGCCTGATGCGTGCTGTTATGCGTTTCAACCATAAAAAAGGATATCGATTTTCGACCTACGCCATCTGGTGGATCAGGCAGGCCGTTCTCATGGCCATCGGCGAGAAAACAAAGACAATCCGGGTGCCGGCCCATTTCAGAGATCAATGCACGAAGTTCTATCGTGCATCGCATACCTTGAATACTGAACTTGGCCGAAAGCCCGAGCTGGCTGAGATTTCCCGGGCCACGGATATTCCGCTGAGTAAGATTTCCCTGATTCTCGAGACCGGCATGGAACCACTTTCTTTGGAGACCCCCGTTAATGATGACGGCGGCACTCTTCATCATATCCTTGCCGATGAGAACGAAATATCGCCTTATCATCGTGTATTGGCCAGGGAACGATCCGATAAGCTGAAGAATTGTCTCTCCATTCTCACAGAACGTCAGCGAGACGTTGTTTGTCTGCGCTTTGGCCTGGAAGGGCAGGGCGAATTTACCTTGCAGGAGATTGGAGACAGATTCCAGGTAACCCGTGAGTGCATCAGGCAGACAGAATTACGAGCTCTGCGTCGTCTCAGGCTGTCCCGCCATGCTGATGGGATGCGCGACTATTGCCCAGCATAACGGGTACTGAGCACTGCAAGCTGCATTGAGCTCCGTTTTTCATCCTAGCAACTACTTACCAAGCCAGCAGGTAATAAACAGGAGAATCCGGCATGTCCATTTTACCTTTTTTACAGCAAAGACGAGAATTCACCCCCACTGAAATGCTCCCTTTTATCCGCTCCCCAGCTGCCGAACAGGAAATCAAACTGCAGCGTCTCGACATCCAGGTTGTGGTCACCGGGCTCCATGCCCAAACAAGCCAGACAATGACATTTTACAACCCCAATGGCCGGGACCTTGCGGGCGAGCTTCATTTTCCCCTCCCCGGCAATGCATCGGTCTGCGGCTATGCCCTGGATATCGATGGCAAGATGATCGATGGCGTCATCCTCCCTAAAGAAGAGGCGCGGAAGATCCTGGAGACAGAGATTCGCAAGGGAGCAGACCCCGGCCTTGTGGAACAGATCCAGGGCAATATTTATCGCAGCAGGATCTATCCCATCCCTGCCAAGGGGAGCCGGACAATCCGCCTTTCCTACCTCAGCGATCTGGTCATAGATGGCAATGAGGCAGCCTATCATCTGCCGCTCAGCCATGCAGGTGGTGTCGACAAGGTCTCTTTGCGGGTGGAAGTGGTGCAGAGTCCTGTGCGCCCGGAAATCGGTGACTTTGGCAATCTGACCCTGAACAAATGGCAGGACCGCTGGCTGGCAGAGGCCGATCTCGATCCTTCCTCTCCCGCAGAGGATCTCCTCATACGCCTGCCAAAACTGCCGGATCAGATCGTCAGCGTAGAACAGAACAAGGGCAAGACCTTTTTTAATATCAGCACCCGTCTCCAGGCAACCCACAAGGAAGCCTGGCAACCCAAACGCATAGGCATTGCCTGGGATGCATCCGGCAGTCGGCAGAACCATGGGCAGGACATCCAGCAGAGCCTGAAAAAAGATTTCCAGCTCCTGGACGCTCTGGCAAAAACATGGGGGCCTGTACCCTGTGATCTCCTCATTTTTCGTAACGAAGTTGAAAGAGAAATCCGCTCCTTTGCCTCTTTCCGGGAGTTAATTAACCATCTGGCAGCAATTCCTTATGATGGCGGCACAGATCTGACCGTACTTGACTTTGCTCTCTTCGATCCCGAGGTAGAAGGATACCTCCTCTTCAGCGATGGCCTGGCCAGTGGTGACAAGGGCCTGCCCGGCACCTGTAATAAACCGCTCATTACAGTGAACAGCAGCACCCACTGCAATACCTCCTTCCTGGACCATGTTGCAGAGCAGGCCAACGGAGTGTCGGTCAATCTCATCCACATGGATGTCGAGCAGGCCGTCACCGCCATCAGCCAGGTAACCCACAAAACACAGATCAGCATGGCGCGAGGCTGCAGTGATCTCTTTTCCAGTACCGACAATGGTCGCCTGTCAATTCTGGGCAGGGTCGACGGCGCTACGGCCGAGATTCATCTCCTCGCTCCGGATGCCACCCAAATCCTTATCGAAATTTCAGCAGCACAGGCCAGCCACAGCAACACACTTTCCCGTGCCTGGGCGGGCTGCAAGGCCCGTGAGCTGGCCTTGGTCGATGACCATTCAGCAGAAATAGTCGCACTGGGGAGAGAGTATGGGCTGGTGACCCCAGGGACCTCCTTGCTGGTTCTCGAGTCCTTGGATCAGTATCTTCAATATAACATTGTTCCTCCCTCATCATTACCAAACCTTCAACGCCAATTTAAGGAGCAAAAGAGCAGACAACAGACCGATGCGGAGGAGGCCCGCAGAACCCAGCTGGAACAGGTGGCATGGTGGTGGAAAGAACGCCTCCAATGGTGGCAGACCGATTTTAAAGCCGACTATCGAAAAAAAGAACTGGTACCCGGGAAAGCTTATGCCCAGCCCCGGAACAGCGGGGATGAGAACGTGTTGTTCTCGTTTGAGTGTGAGTCTGAAAACCCTTCTTCCGCAGAGGTCCCAGTATCAGGGCATTCACCGGATTTTGCCACGGAAGAGATCCCTGAATATGAATCAGGAGCAGGGACATCCGCTGATGAGCATCCGCACGCTGCAAAGGCCACGATAACTATCCAGGCATGGACCCCGGATACTTCCTATCTCAATGAGATGCGCGCGGCCGCAGGTGGAGGGCTATACAAGGTCTACCTGCAGCAGCGGAAGAACTATGCAGGCAGCCCCTCTTTTTTCCTTGATTGTGCAGATTATCTCTTCAAAAAAGGGCAGACAGCCTTGGCAGTAAGGGTACTGTCCAATCTGGAGGAGTTACAGCTCGGCAATATCGCCCTCCTGCGCATCTATGGCTGGCGCTTGCAGCAGGCAGGCCAATTAAATCAGGCCATCAAGATTTTTGAGCGTATCCGCAGAATCCGGGATGATGAACCGCAATCCCATCGTGATCTGGCCCTGGCACTCAGTGACCGCTGGCAGCAGGAACACAATCAGGATGATGCCAGTCGCGCCATGCATCTCTTTTATGAAGTTATCACCAGGTCCTGGGATCGCTTCCCGGAAATAGAACTGATCGCCCTGATGGAACTGAACCGACTGATCCATTTTGCCAGGGCAGAGGGGGTGGCTGTACCCGAGAGGATAGACAAACGGTTCATCCGGAATCTTGATCTGGATATCCGCATCAGCATGTCCTGGGATACAGACCTCACCGATGTGGATCTCCATGTTTTTGAACCAGATCGCGGCCACGCCTACTACGGGAACCATGAAACCCGCATCGGCGGACTGGTCTCAAAGGACTTCACCCAAGGCTACGGCCCGGAGGAGTACATCCTCCACAACGCCATGCCGGGCAAGTATATCATAAAAGCCCATTACTACGGCTCCCGCCAGCAGACACTCTGCGGACCCTGTACCATCACTGCAACCGTGTTCACGAATTACGGACGGAAAAATGAACACAAAGAGGTGCTTACCTTGAGGCTCGAAGAGGCAAGTAATCAGGAACTGGTAGGCGAGATCTGCATAGACGGCCCGAGTTGGGACACTGCTAAACCGGACTCCCAAACAAAAGAGAGAGTGAAAAAGATCCGTGAACTCGAAATAGGCATGAGCCTCGATGAGGTAAAGGCGGTGTTGGGTACTCCGGATGCCATCCGCGGCGACAGGACAATTGTTCTGACCTACTCCTTTGCTGAACAGTCAAGTGTAGAGCTGGATTTCGGGCCGGGGTTGAAAGCGGTGCGGCAGGTGATGGAAGGAGCAATTTTGGAATTAATCTGATTTTATTTGCAATTTGTTACTGGCAGGTGTTTTAATCAACTGTATGAAATGAGACGTCTTATTTGGCTCTTCTCTTGCAATACCTTGGAGTAGTGATATCATATCATCTAATATGGATTCATTTGAAACGATATGGGTAGGATGGAAGGACCCTATGGATATCGTGTTGATTGGTGGTGAAACGGGGGGGGGCTGGCAAGATCACTTCGGGAACCGATATTGGAGCCATGCTGGCCAGCAGGGCGAAAATTTATTATTTGTCGAACACAGAGCCTAAAGCTTGATCGTTGATAGAAAAACCCATAGGAAAAATATGTGTTTTGTACAATTTGTTCAATTTAGCCCAACTTTGAATTGACAATATTACCCACAACACATAGACTAACTGTGTGTTATTCAATATATTGTCAACTTGAGTGCATATGAAACACGAAAAGTTTTTCCGCAAACATCCGGTGTTCACAGGCGATGAATTCACCGATCATCTTTCAGCCATGGGGAAAATAGGCCCCAGGACTCGAGAATCCCTGCTGAATTACCATAGGAATACAGGACACGTCATTCTCATTCGCCGAGGATTGTATGCGGTTATCCCAACAGGAAGCGATCCGGATTCGTATCCTGTTGATCTTTTTCTTGTTGCTGCTAAAATAACAACGGATAGTGTACTGTCATACCATACGGCTTTAGAAGTCCACGGTTATGCCTACTCCATACGTGAGTATCACACTTACTCAGCGACCCGCCCTGTTCCCCCTGTTACTTTCCGTTCCCATGTATTCCGTGGTGTCAAATTTCCCCAGGCACTTTGCCGTGCAGAAAAAGAAGATATTGGTGTTATCACTGTTGACGGTTCCGGTTTGGAAGTCCGGGTCACTTGCCTTGAGCGGACTCTGGTGGATGTCCTGGATCGGCCTGATCTTTCGGGTAGCTGGGAAGAAATATGGCGTTCCCTGGAAGGGATCGAATTCTTCGATCTCGATCAAGTGGTTGAATATGCTCTTCTGCTCGGCAACGCGACAACAATCGCTAAGGTTGGCTTCTATCTGGAACAGCATCGCGAATCGTTGATGGTCGAAGAGAGCCATCTCAAACTTCTTCATGAGCAGCGCCCCAGGCAACCACATTACCTGGACAGTTCCAACAGGAAATCGGGGAAGCTTGTCCCAGATTGGAATCTGGTGGTCCCTGTTGATTTATTCGAGCGGACTTGGGGAGAAGTGCTATGAAAATTTCTCATGAAAAACTCACAGCTCAAGCTGAAGCGACAGGATTTCGACCGGACGTGCTTGAAAAGGTTGGCCATTTGCTGGGGTTGCTAGAAGCTCTTGGCAGCCATCCTTTTTTAAAAGGCAAGCTGGCACTCAAAGGTGGAACAGCTCTGAACCTTTTTGTATTTAATGTCCCCCGGCTTTCCGTTGATATCGACCTGAACTACATAGGGGCGGAGGATCGTGAAATCATGCTTGCCGAACGGCCTAAGATCGAGCAGGCAGTTCAGGCTGTATGTGCAAGGGAAGGATTTGCTGTCAGGCGCATGCCGGTAGAACACGCAGGCAGAAAATGGTCCTTACGTTACCAGAGTGCTGCTGGCCAAGGCGGCAATCTCGAAGTGGATCTCAACTTTATGTATCGGGTCCCGTTGTGGCCTGTAACGTTATCCGATTCTTATCCGGTCGATACCTGGCAGGCCACACAAGTACCTGTAATTGATATCCATGAATTGGCGGCGGGAAAACTGGCGGCTTTGCTCGCACGCAGCCAGGCTAGGGATGTGTATGACAGCCATGGCATCCTGCATATGGGAAATATTGATCAGGACTGATTACGCATAGCCTTTGTCGTTTACGGCGCCATGAACCGTAAGGACTGGCGAACGGTTTCCACTGAGGATGTGAATTTGGACAGCATGGAACTTGCTCGGCAACTGATGCCGACACTACGTGTTACTACAGCTAAAACGTCTTGATTATCTGATACCTGGAAAAGTATATTATTTTCAATAATTGAATGAACTGGATTTGGTTATGGATTTTTATAATAGTAACGCTGAAAATCTATTTCATAAATATCAACAGGTCGATCCAGAAAAAGTACATGGAAGCTGGTTAAACCATTTGCCAGTGAAGCCAGGTTTGGCTTTGGATGTAGGGGGCGGTTCGGGGCGTGATGCCGTCTGGTTGGCACAAAAAGGCTGGAATGTGATAGTAGTTGAACCTGCTTTGGCCTTGCGGGAATTAGGAGAAAAATTCTCAGCAGGATACTCAACCATCTGGCTTGATGATAGGTTGCCGGATTTGATCCAGTTGCAAACGTATCGGCAGCAGTTTGTCTTGATTTTGGTGAGTGGTGTTTTTATGCATTTGCCATATCAGCAGCGCGTTGATTCTCTAGACACGTTAGTTGAGTTGTTGGTTAAAAACGGTTTGTTGATCATTACCCTCCGCAAAGGTCCAGATACTGATAGAAGGGAATTATATAATGTTGATGCTGAAGAGATAAAAGTACTGGCAGAGAAAAAATTTCTTAAAGTTGAAGTAACGGATATTCTGGAAGATGAGTTGAAAAGAGCTAATGTCACATGGCAGACAGTCATAATTCATAACCGGGTGAATGAGTGAGTCTCCAATTGTACAGCGAAAAATTTAACCGGTTGAATATGAACCGGCAGCGTGGACGTGTAAGCCCCCATAAAGTATGCATGCTGTTGGCAGTTATGGATTTGATAGCTCATAAAACTGTCAGAGATAATAGAATATTTTTTGATGATGAATTGAAGAAGGGGTTTAGCTTATACTTCAATATTCATCGCACTGAGAATGACCGAGATAATCCCCATCTTCCCTTTTTCCATCTTAAAAGTGAAAGGTTTTGGCATCATCATCCTAAACCAGGTCATGCCGCAGATTATCAGCGGCTGACAACCGTTAGCGGACCAGGTGAACTCAACAAACATATCGCCTATGCTTTCCTTGATGAGCCATTATTTCAACTATTTCAAAATCAAGTTGCACGAGAATATTTAAAAGCTTCACTATTGGAAAATCTCAATGATGATTTGCAACGGGCATTATTAAATTTGGGTAATGCCTGGGACTGGCTCGAGTGTGAAGCGATTGTCGCGGATTATTTTGTGATGATGGAGCTTGAGCTGAAAGGAAAATCATACAACAAAACTCATTTTCGTAAGGTGTTGTTGCCGAAGCTAAATAATCGAACTGATGGTGCAATAGAATTCAAACACCAAAATATCAGCGCCATCTTGATTGAACTAGGCTACCCGTATATCGCCGGGTATAAACCAGCTTTTAACTACCAGCAGCAGCTTAAAGAAGTTGTGCTCATGCGTCTTGCTGCAGGTCGCCAGGATTTTGAGAAGAACATCGACGCCTTCGTAGAAGAAGAACTTCCTCCTGTCGGGAATGTTGTATGGGAGGATGTCTTAGATTCTGCGCCGAAAAAGAGTTTACTGCCAACAGAACCAGAAACAAGGGCATTTACACCCCGTTATTATAATTTCGCAGAACGAGAAGTAGGCAATCGACGGCTCGGGGAACAAGGCGAAGAATTTGTGTTTAACTACGAAAAAAACCGCCTCAGCCATGCTAATCGAGATGACCTTGCCAAAGAAATTACGTGGACAAGTCGAGAAAAAGGGGATGGCGCTGGTTACGACATCCATTCATTCAATCCCGAGAATGAAGAAGATTTGTTTATTGAGGTGAAAACTTCAACTGGCGGAAAGTACCAGCCATTTTATATTTCTGAAAATGAAGTCGCTTTTTCAAAAATAAATTCTCCACAATACAGTTTGTATAGGGTTTTTAATTATAAGAAATCTCCCAAACTATTTATACTTCCCGGTGATATAAGATTAAATGTTCATCTAACTGCCTATAACTATAAAGCTATTTTTTAAGTACTTGCGAAGAAAAAGGGTAATTTGGCGGAAATGGAAAAGTGGAGAAAAAAGTTGCAGTTTGTATCCAACGGTTCAGCCTCCTATTCTGTTTGGACCTCTAAAATTTGGCAATTTCCAATTGAGTGAATTATGACAAGAAAAGGGATCAAAATTTTTTGAGTTCCCTATCACAGAAGTCAACATAACCTTCATCTAAAACAATCGCATGCCTCGACAATCTGACAACATCCTCAATATCCTCACAACGCTTCCCTGGTGGGTCTCTGTAATTACAGCTGCAATGGTCTATGCGGCCATGGCTTTTCTCCTGCCTGCATTGGCTGGTGACAACATCTTTGCTACCGGTTTGTCACAGGCGGCTTCTGGCTTGGCACCCTATGCTTTTTTGCTCTTTCTTCTACCTGCCCCGATCTCGCTGCTGAACTCCTGGCGTAAACGTAAACAGCTCGATGCCCAGCAGGACATCGATTCCATTCGTGATCTTTCCTGGCAACGATTTGAAGAACTGGTTGGGGAGGCCTATCGACGGCAGGGCTATGCAGTTATGGAAAATGATGGTGCTGGGCCGGATGGTGGAATTGATTTGGTTATAAGTAGGGGAGGGAAGCGTTATTTGGTGCAGTGTAAACAATATCGTAGCCAGAAGGTGAGTGTTAAAGTTGTGCGCGAGATGTTTGGACTGGTTGCTGCTGAACAGGCCGCTGGCGGCATTGTTATCACCTCCGGTAAATTTACGAAGGATGCCGATAAATTTGCTAAGGATAAATCGCTTGAACTGGTGGATGGTGAACAACTAGTCGCGTTGATCGGTGCTGTGCAGACAGAACCGAAAATGTCTCCAGGCACTGTTGTTACGAGTAGGGATGAGGGCGGTTCAAATATTGTGCTTTGTCCTATTTGCAGCAGTATGATGGTCTTGCGTACTGCCAGGAAAGGAAAGAATGCTGGTCAGCAGTTTTGGGGTTGCAAAGGGTTTCCCAAGTGTCGGGGGACAAGGGTATATAATGGATAATGTTATAACCATCTGTATGCATAAAAGAATAATCAACAAAACTACAAGATGATACATTATACACTTATTCTTTTTTTATCAATGCTCCTTATTGTTCCGGTCACTTCTCAGGCCCAGCTTGGCGAAACAGAACAAGAGTGCAAAAGCAGGTACGGAGAAGTCGTCTCAGATCCATCACACAATATTCTTCCACCGCTCTTGTCTAATGCGGCAAATCGGACCTACCAGTACCCAAGGATGGAGGGTCCAGGCTGCTTTTCTCAACAATCATGCAGTTCGCATGAGATATGCTAAATTGGGCAAAAAAGATGCAAGTCAGGTAATCCATAAAGATGAAATAGCTGCTATTCTGCAAGCAGAAGCCCATGGAGGAACCTGGAAAGTAATAGGAAAGAAATCTTTTTTCAAACCTTACAAAAAAGCAAACATGCGATGGCAAAGTGCCCAAACCCGGTTTGTAAATTCCAAGGGCTGTCGTGCCTATTTAACAGCTGGCCATATGAATTTGTACGTTGATGCACCAGAGGCAGCGTTATGGGAGCAAACCATAGTTGATGAGCAAGAACAGCAACGGAAAGAGAATATCCCAACATTTTAGTAGCTTTTCTCATGCCCTGGACGGCAATATCTCAGGCTGCATTACGCACATCAACGGCGTATGCACTCAGCGTTTCAAAGAACAGGAAGCCGAGGAGAGTGCAGCCTTTTATTCGAAGAAGAATTTGTCGTCCATTCTGGGTGGTGAGGGGTTTAAAGATTGGCTCAGGGGAATTTTCAAGAGCTCCGCTTTAAGCAGGATGTCCCTAAATCGAAAGAACTTGCTATGAGTGGCCATGTGTCAGGGAATTGGTGTGCAAAGAATTCAAGGTTAAAAACGATGGACTGATGCTTTCAAAACGTGGATCAGGAAATCTTGCCCGGGATGTGGCCATTTTTATGCAGAGAAAGTATTGCGGTCAAACCCTTGTTGAGTCGGGCAGGGATTGTACTATTGCTAGTTATAGTAGTGTATGCAGCGCGTCCGAAAGAGCAACGTCGCGACTGGTAACAGATCGGCAATTGAAAGAAAAGGCGTCCAAGATTGAAACTAAATTCAACAAAGGTCAAAGGGGGACTTGACCCCTTTGGTTGTCATGTTTCGGGGAAAGAAATCCTCAAATAAATTTATCAAAAGGCAATGATCAAAGGCTACCTGGGCATGTATCCAGACATAAATGATTTGCTACCTGGCGTCTTCCTTAGTTATCGGCGGAATGATAGCGCTGGACATACAAGGAATATATACGAGAAGTTGATCCAAGAAATAGGGAAGGACCATGTCTTTTGGGATATTAAAACCCCACCAGGTCATGACTTCAAGAGAATTATTGAAACAAAGGTTAATTCCTGTGGTGTTCTGATCGCAGTTATTGGAAACCAATGGCTAAGTGCAATCAAAGAACGTACTAATGCTCAGCGAGATTTCGTGCGCTTGGAAATTTCATCGGCCCTGAAAGGCAATGTAGCAGTTTTTCCAACATTAGTTGGGGGTGCCGCCGCCCCTGACCAAGTAGACTTGCCCGATGACATAAAGAAATTAGCAAACATAAACGCTATCGAGCTAAGACACACCAGCTGGGATTCTGATGTGAATGTTCTTTTAGAAAATGTGAAGAGCGTGAGTTTAATAAAAGTTTTCTTGTCCATCTTGTCGGCTGAAAACCTTCGTAAAATATCCCGCAAAGAGATAAATGAAAATTGGTTTTTTGTCTTTGCCTTGGGAAATACAAAGAAATTTTTGTCTGAAGAATCATTACTCTATAAGGTTATTAAGCAAACCCATGATTCTTTGATGAGTGAAATTGACGAAATCATCGATCGGATTGCTGGGATATTAACGGTATGGCCTATCAGGAAACTTACGGGGAAAGACAAGGAGTTAGAAGCGGAGATTCAGAAGACAATAGATACCTATTATCTCGATTTGCGTAAAAAGCTTATTTCTCTGCTCGACGGTGAATAGCTTTGATAAGTTCCTGGTTGTTTAAAAAGAAAAAATAGAAAAGAGGGCGCATCCTTGCTTAACTCTTGTGATAGATAAAAACAAAAGTCAACAGGTCAGGAAAGGGGCCTTTTAATGGGAGATCTCTTATTTCATAGTGTTTCAATCGAAATCTCCCACCTTGACTTGTATTGTTTTCCTATCGTATAATTGGTGTATAGGAAGACGTTGACCTAAGATAAAGCCAAAACTGTCGAGAGGCAGGGACGGAACACCACGGGTCTTAATAAGATAGCCGGGTTGCCTTAGTCATAAGGTAATCCGGATTTTTTTTATTTAACCACTCTGGGGGAGGGACCGGAATAGCGATAATTGAGGCAGTTCGTGTCGTCATTTATGTATTTATTGTCTCAATTCGGACCATTCGGGAATAGCCGCTTAAATTAGTGCCATTTGGGACAGAGTATGATTTCTATGAAGGGCAAGGGAAATCATGGCCTGGAATATGCGCAAACAAACATAAGGGGCAGTTATGAATGCAAAAAATCGTCGTCTACAGGTCCTTACTGTTGTTGTCATCCTATTATCCTTTTCAATTTTTTACCATTCTCCAGGCCGATCCGACACCACGTTTCCCTGGCCGATGTTTGTCCCAGCTATCACTGGAGGTGTTTGTAAAATCGGTCCCTTCTGGAGCGCATACACAGCAATATGCTGCCTCTCTTCTCCTTTGACATTTTCAGTAACCGTTTCCGGAGAAACGAAAAATTCCACAGCCCCTTCCTGTTCGGAAGCACCCACATGGGAGGGTTGGTCAGAAACGAGTCCTGGTCCAAAATCTGTTGTTTGGCAAATCGTTTCTCCGACCTGCGGCACCTATAACGGAACCTTTCCATCGCTGGTTATGGATAAAGGGGGGTATTACGGCTACCAATTAGAGTTGGGGACTGATGGCCTGGTTCTATGGCTCTATAGTTGGAAGGCTTGTACTGCTCCTACGAAAAGCACCTCAGCAATGAAGTACGTTAAAGAAATTTCGCTTGATATACCGCTCGATGTGTTCGGGAAAAATTGCATGCCGCTGAATTCATTTTAAAAGGCTCCCCGGATTTTGTAACCAGGGGCAACCCAGGAGCCATCTGCAGCGACAATTGAGTGGAAGTGAACGATTCTTGGTCGACACAGAAAAAAGGCTCGCCATCCGTCTTTCAATCAAAAAAATGAACCGCCCATCAACAAAACAAGATAACCAGACCAGTCCCCTTTTTACTTACAAAGAGGTCAGCATGAAAAAAACACACCTGTTTGGCACCTTGTGTGCCTGCTTGACAATCACCCTCTCTTCATTCACTGCCCATGCAACTGATAAAGTCGTAGTGGTGCCTCTTGGCGGAAGGAACGCAAAAATTGAGAGCAAAACATTCACCAAAAACTTTCCTGCCGGGGAATTCAGGCCTGATTTCAAGAACCCGTGGGCTGAGCTGGGATATACCTACTTTGGAGGCCAAGGGTATCGGATAACAAATCTATCTGAGAGCGCTTCATCTGGGATAACAACGGCATTGGATCTAGCGGATGGTTCGAAAATTTTAGGAGTTACATGCTTTATCCAGGATAATGATGCGGACCTGAACACAAGAAACAACACAAGTGTAAAAATTTATCGGAGAGAATTTACGTCAACAACTGCAGAAGAGATTATTTCCCCCATTGATATGACAACAGCAGGCCAGAGTACTACTATCACCGCAATGACCAGTTCTTCTATTACCTATCCGATCATTGAAAATGATACCTATTTCTATGTCATTCGCTATTTTGTCCAGCTTGCAACGAACAGTGGTGACTTTGTCACTCTCCCCATCTCTTCGGATATAACATTCTATGGCTGTTCGATCTCTTATAGTGCTGATGTGGTGACAATGTAATCAGGTCTATAACGTGTTCTGCGGCCGCTGTGGCAGGAGAACAATGAGGGACAGACTGGAATGGCAGCAGGTCAAGCGTTTGGCTATCTTGCCTTAGGTGCAAGGATGTTCACTTGGAGCAAAAGCCCTGCAGTCAGAAGCCCTGCAGGGGCATGGACAACGGCTTACTTCTCGGAATTACCGAGAATCGCCGGCATTACCTTTATCCAGAATTCCCCGGAAGTCACATAAGGACTGTAGCCCTGGCTTCCGGGGGCGTTCAAGACGAGGGGATCAAATGTTGCGTTGCTGCCATCGACAACACCTTGGTTCCAGTTGATATATTCCCAGATGTCAGCATAGCCGTCATGATCACCATCCGAGATGGCCGAAGCCGCCGTCAGGGTCTTGAAATAATACATCTCCCATTCATCGGCTATGCCATCCTCATCTGTATCAACGATTGTGCTGCCCGTTACAAGAATAGTGAGGTTGACGATGCTCCCTGCTTTGTCATAGAGGAAGTGGATGGCACCTTTTCCAACATATTCCACGTCTGTGAGACGATCAAGGACGTCATAGCTGTATCGGACAGTGTCAGCGGCAATGGAGACGGTGCTGCTGATCAGGAACAAAAACAGGACAGGTAGCAAACTCAGTCTTCTCTTCGGGGCTCTCATTGGTTCACTCTGGTTGAGATTATTCATCAAGGGAGAAGGGTGGCAGGGTGAATTCATACGGCGGGGGACTCGGTTTTGAGTGTTGATTGTAGTAGCTGTTGGGGTCGGCCTTAGCTTTTTCAATCAGAGAATTTTCTTCTTCCTGAGTCACCGTTTTGTTTGCCCCCATAAACATAGCAAATACCCCGGCCCCCGTTGAATACATGCCGAGAGCAGTGCCTGCTCCATCAAGGAGGGCTTCACCCAATTCGTAGCCCCCTTGCCGCAATTTGTCGAGCATCTGGAGCACACCGGCAGCCCCACCTAAATTTCCGTTCTGGCTGGTGGCGATATTCCAGGCCGTCCCAACGAGGCATCCATTGTCGGTGCTGCCTGATGGCTTCTGGTAGTAATTCCAGTCTGCTGGAGATGAATCTCTTCCTAAATTACCTCCTATGTCCGATCTCATATAGACACGGCCGCTGGGATCAATCCAGTTCACCGGGTTGTTTCGCGCATATTCACGGGCATTGGCTGTCACTCCCAGGCCGACGGGATCGTTGGAAAGAAAGGCCCGGGTCAGGGCGTCATAGGTCCGGCTGCGCATGTAATAGAGGCCTTCTCCCAGGTCAAGGACACCAAAGGTACCGACAAAGGTGAAGGGATTGCGGATTGTGCTCAGTGATTGGGTCTGGAGACCAAAGGGCAGGTAGCGGTAGCTCGCCACGATCTGGGCTGCGGTATCAGTCAGAAAGGCCACATTGGAGCTCAGGTCATTGTGATAGAAGTAGAGGCCGGCATTATCTGCCATGGCCACGATCTGTTTGCCGCGATAGAGCCACATGGCGGTCAGGGTATTGTTGGCGTCGGTCTCGAAGAGGAGGCGGTCCGACTCGTCGTAGTGGAATCGCCGGACAACAGTCCCCTGTGTCCACTGGATCAATCTGTTCTGCCCATCGTAGACAGCTTCATTGCTGTCCATGCTCGTGCTCCAGCTGGTGAGCAGATTCTGGTAATCAAAGACTCCTGTGAAGGCGCGGGGGCCTGGGATTGCGGTCTGGTTGCCCATTGCATCGGTTGCGGCGGCCTGGCCATTGCGTGTCACGATGGTGAAGGAGTGATTGTAGGTATACTGGCTGCTGGTATTTTCGGACGTCAATGCCGGGACCCAGGAGACCGCATCTCCAGACCTGGTGCATTCCGAGAGCAGGCCTCGCGAATTTCTGCTGCACTGGAGATCAAAGAGGGTCTGTGAGGTTCTGACATGCTGTATTCTGGTCGGCTGGCTGTTTTTGTCACTACTGACCGCAGTGTTCACTCCATTTGAACGTATTTCTCCACTGATAGTACTGGCCGGATCGTATTGGGTCGCAATGGAACTTCCTTTCCAGGAAATATCAGTTATCCGGCCGCGAGCGTCATATTGGTAGACAGCTGTCGAGCCGTCGGGATAGATGAGGGTGGCAGGCTGTCCTGCTCCATCATAGCTGAAATCCATCGCCAGGCCGTCATACCAGGTCTGCCGTGTCACCTGGTTGCGGGCGTTGCGCTGGTAGGTATCGGTTCCCAGGGGGTGGCTGGATGAAGACAGGAACCCATTGAGATCGCGGGAAAAGGTGGCGATGGTCGTCCCGTTCTCCTTCTTTTCGGTGAGCAGGCCGTCGCTGTCGCGACTGAATTCGATGCTATGATAGTCAGGAGTAAGAATACGTAACAGGCGCCCCATCCGATCACGGACATAGCTGTAATCGTTGGCCCGATAGGGGACACCCCGCCAGGTCATGGTCGCGGAAACCGTGACCCCCAGAGCCTGTGAGAGAGTATGCTCGAATAACTCATCGGTGTTCGAATAATAGGTCCAGCCGACAGAATCGCCATCCGGGTTTTGCACAGCTGTCACCTGGCCGAGATTATTGTAGGTGGTGGTGGTCGATCGTCCTGCCGGATCACGTTGTTTCACCTGCCTGCCCGCGCCATCGTATGAGTAGGTCATCGCATTGCCGAGATAATCTGTTTCACTCAGGACCTTCATGGACGGTGATCGGGTTACGCTGCGCAGATCACCGTTCTCGTTACGGGAGCCGATGGCGGCACAACAGTTGTACACCGTCTCTCGATAGGTACCGTCCGGGTTTGTCACCCGTGTCTGCCTGCGGTTGGCGTCGTAGGTAAATGAAGTTGTCCGGCCCAGCGGATCGGTGATGCTGGTCAGCTCTAAGCCATAAACATCATAGCCGAAGGTGGTGGTGGAGCCTTCCCCATCAGTGACAGTTTTTATATTGCCGAAATTGTCATAGGTCCTTGTCGCCACATTTCCTTCGGGGTCAGTGGACTGTGTCAGCTGCCCGTAGACATCATAACTATGCTGAAAGGCGCGCCCGACCGGCGATTGGGTACGGATCAGATTGCCAAAGGCATCGTATTCGGAAGTCCAGCTCTCTCCCAGGGCATCGACGTATTCTGTGACAAGATCCAAGTCATTATAGGCGTAGCGATGAATCCCGCCATCATACTCCGTCACCTGGGAGAGGGCACCGGTGTCCGTGTAGGCAAGTGTCCGAGTCGTCTGCGAAGATCCTTTTGCCTGGATTTGAACCGGGCGTCCCAGTGCATCGGAAACCACGGTTGGCGTCTGCTGCCGACTGTTCTTTGTATACTGGCCGTAAGGATAATTGTAGGTAAAGCTGCGGCCGCTGGCATCGATGACTTGTGTTTTTCGGATGGCAAAATCGGTTGTGAAAAATGAATAGCTGGTTGTATTCCCTTGCGGATCAGTAACGGAACTCAGGTGATCCATATCAGCGGTGGTTGTCCAGGCGAACTGCCAGGGCTGGCCTTCTGTATTCATTGTTGTGATCAGCTGATCACCGTTGTAGGTGTAATCGGTCTGATTTCCGATCAGGTCAACGACCCGGACCAGATTGGAACCGCTGTAGGTGAAGGAAACCTGGTTGCCATTGGCAACGGTTAAGGTCGTACACTGGCCGGTCGCGTTGTAGGTCAGGGTGGCGGAACGGCCCACCGCATCGGTTATAGTGGTGATGGCGCCGGAAAGGTTTCGGGTCAGCTGGAGACGATTTCCGTTCCAGTCCTCGATGGCAACCAGCGGCAGCGGATCGCTTGTCCCGGAGGGTCCCTGGTAAATATAGGACAGCTTTTCTTCGGGCGGTGTCAGGATAAAGGTCTGCAGCGATGGATCTCCATCCAGTTCCTTTTTCAGGGTATAGCCTGAACGATCAGGAGCAAAGCTGCCATCCCAGTCTACAGCGTAACTTGGCTCGTCAGCAGTCCCCACATAGTCGACAGCTATCGTAACATCACCAGTCGCTGTGTTGGAAGTGACTGAAGTTATGTTGGCGTTGTCCTCTGTGGGGATATCAAAATGAAGCTGCCCACCGTCATCCTGTTTGATGCTGACCCCGTCTGATGCTTCAGACAGCCAGGAGTCGTAGGAAAAACGCCAGCCCGTACCGAAATTGGTTGGACCGCTCTCCTGTTTCGCATTCCAGGTCAGGGTAAGATCTACAGTCGGCCCTCTGCCTGCCCATTGAAAAAGGGTGTCCTGGATAACGGGCAGCAGATTGGCCATATTGACCCTGTAGCCGGGCAGGCCGATTTCCGAGCAGCCGTTACAGCCGTAGGGATTTTTCCGTATAGTGTCAGGCTCGGTGCGGGCAAATTTCGGCAGGCCATTCTGCTCGGGAGTGTCAATCCCGACAAGCGCCTCCGGGAGGATGTAGATATAGGTGTAAAGGAGGCTATAAGGCTCAAGTGATACAGTGATATCCACGATCTGGATGGCCTTGTCCACCGGATGTCTCGAGTCAAGATAAGGAGGATCCGCCTGATAGGGATTGTATTCAGCCCGGTGGGCCATGGACATTGATGTTGGCTGGATGAGGCCGCTGCTCTGCAGCCATTTTACCTCCGTCACCCAGCGGATACCGTTGTCGGGTATACTCGACCTGATAAGGCGTTGTCCTCCGAATGAGGAGTTTATTTGGGTGGCATTGGCAATATCAACCTCGACGGTGACAGGTGATCCGCTGTGTAAGTTTGCATAGTAGTAAAATACTTCCACCGAGGGAGTGATTTCCGTCCGATGATCAAACCTGACAGCAGAAGCATTACTGAGGGACCAGACAATATCTTCGCCGATGGTCGTCGAGGTGGTGATAGTGCCAGCCCTTGCTGCAGGATTGAGGCTGACTATGAAAATGAGCGCCAAGATGAAAAAAGGATATTTATTGGTCATCACTGTTGCCTCTAAAAATTATAAACACGTTCAGGTGAACAAATTTTTGGAAACCTTTTTGCTGGTTACAGCTGGGGCCAAAACCATTGCTGGATTATTCCGGATACCCTTTCATCAATCATTCCTGGGGAAGTTTTCTTTGCTCCCAAGCGTATCGGAATGGAAGATAACCCATACTGTCTTATATAATAAAGATTATGAAGACTACAAAGGAATTCTGCTGAAGGATGCCATTTTATTAGTCTCTTGGGGGAGCTAAAATGGTGACCAGTCTTTGGTGCTAGTGTTGCTGTTTGCGAAAGGATGTGACAGCAGTGAGAGAAGAATAAGAAGTTGCAGTGGATTGCTTATTGCGAGAAGAGAGCCCCCCTTGCGGGCTGGAGGAAAGTGCAGTTCGCAAGGGGGGCTTATTTGTTGGAAAGAGAGAGGTTTCCTCCAGAAGCCTGTTCGAGAATGCCCTTTTCCCCAAACCCTTGGGTATTTCAAAAAAATAATACTCGCAATTTTAACTGGATGGCTGCGCTTATTTTTCGGAAAGGCCTCGATTTTGGATAAAATGCCTATTCTCGGACAAGCTCTTAGTTCGGTCTTGGTACTGGTCTTCTGGTGACCTTTTCCTGTTCTGCTATTTTTTTTTCCAGTTCTTTCAGGTCCTTTGTAAGCCGCTCCACAGAGGCCTTGCGCTGTTGCAGCCGCATGTCCCACTGTTTGATGGCCCGTTCTTTTTCCATTTCGCTGGCTTCCAGCTCGACCTTGGCCTGGCTGATGAGCCTTTTCAGCTCATCGACTGTGGCGGGGACCGAGGAGTCGTTGGCCTTGCGTAACTTGTCGACGTTGGCAAGCAATTTTGCTGAGAGCTCTTTTTGTATTTCCAGTGCCTGGTTGAAATCTTTAATCTCCATCTTGAACACTCCTTAAGTGCGAATATTAAAATCAGTAATGGGGGTCGGGGTGGTGCTGGCAACCTTGATAAAATCTCCGGTGGTAATGTTGCCCATCAGGGCCACCCGGCGCCGGTCGCCTAAGGACATGGAGTAGATTTTACTGTCCGCCTTGATGTGATTGCCCATGGCGATCAGGTGTCTGCCCCACAGCCTTACGCTGGCATTCTCCTTGTTCTCCTCGGTGTTGAGGTGCTCACAGATATTGTTGTTGAAGGTAACCTTCTCAAAACGAAAATCGAAGTATTCATTGATGAGAAGGGGGAAAAAATCCACCAGATGGCTTTGTCCCGGGCCTCGAAAACGATTGTCTGTGACCACGGCACTGCCAAACATGAGCTCAAGGGTGATCTTGTCGTTCACGGGGTAGTGTAATGCCAGCGGTCCCACCAGGAGCAGGGCCCGATGTTCTTGCTTCGGGTCCAGAATATTCTGGCGGTAGTCAGTACGGTTGTGACTGACATTGCAGGTGGCACAGAGGGCGGCGATACTGATCGCCCCTTTATTCGTCACGTTCTTGGTCATGGGGTCAAAGCCCGTATTCAGCACTTCGTTGCCCTCAATGCGTACCATGGCCTCTGATTCAACAAAGATATGTTCGGCAAAGACCGCAATACCGAAGGAGAAGATGTCGGTGTAGCCGCAGTTGCTGAGCCGGTTTTCAATCAGCTTGGCCGAAGCGACAATTTCCAGGGCGATGCCGGTGAGGAGGCAGGCAAGCACATCGTTGTTGCTGACCTCGAGATAATTCTCGGAGAAGGATGATATCCCCATACCGCACTGGTTGATGTGGTTGTCACAGATACGATTGCCCAGACCGCCACTGAGATAGATGCCGAAAAAGACATCTTCCACCCTGTTGCCACAAATGCGGATAGTGTTGCTGTCCACCACCCGTACCCCAAACCAGCCCGCCCCCATGCCATTGCTTATATTGCCTTCTATGACCAGCCCATGGGCGCGTGAAATAACAATGCCGGTCTGTGGGCCAAGCAGTCTGTTGTCGATCACCCGGCTATGGTCGGCGCTGTTCCCCACATCGGCTAAAGCAGTGCAATAGATGCTGCCCGGTACCGGCGAAAAGGCGCTGGCCTTGCTGGTGGCGCGGAGGGTATTGCCAGCAATCAGGGTATGTTCGGCCCGGCTGCGAATCCCGCCCCAATACGACGTGTCCAGGTTGATCAGATTGGCTTCGACCCGGCAGTGGTCGGCCTTGATATCGATGGCATAAAAGCGCTGGTCAAGATAGGCGCGCAGTTGCTCGGTGGTGGTGGGGAGGGACTCTTTATCCTGTTGCCCGAGGCGGAAAAAGCGGTTGTTATTGACAGAAGAGCCTGTGGTACCGGCGCCTAACCATACGCCGGTCCAGAAATGGTCGATGAGATTGTCTTCGATCCGGCAGGGGACGACAAAGTCATTGTCGATGCGAATGCCATAGTGACCGAAGGAGGAATTGAGGCCGCCAATGTTCGTACAGTGACCTGCGAGGTGGTTGTTCTCAATCACCAGGCGATCCAGGTAACTGCTTACCCAAATGCCGTCGAAGAGATTGGAGAGTCGATTGCCCGCCACTGATACATCCCGGACATCATGCATCAGAATGCCGATATAGGTTGCCGGCTCTGCCGTCAGCACATCCAGTTCGCATTGTTCCAGCCGCAGTTCGGCGCAGTGGTTGAGATAGAGGAGAGAGACCCCGGAAGCTTGCGCCGGCTGGGTTGCTTCGAAGCGAATACCGAAGACTTCAATGTCGCTGACAAGGAGGTCCTTGCTCCCAATCTCCAGGAGATAGGGGAGGGCGGTGACGGCGCGGACAATGGTCCCCGGACTTTCGCCATGAAATTGGATATGGGAGGAATAGATCTCTAACGGAGACCTGATCTCATGGACGCCGGTCTTGAGACAGACACAACCACCTTCCAGGGGCAGCGAGTCGATCCCCATCTGAATATTGTCACCCGGGTTCAGGGTGATGGTGCAACAGCCGCTGCTGCAGTCGGGCGGCCAGTGTTCACGGCAGTCGGTTTCATCGCTGGGAAAGTCGACCAGGGCCAGACGGGCATAGTGGCGATGGATGCCCAGTGGCGGCGCTTCGTCGAGGATCTCGACCGAGGTGTCGGAGGTGCGGGCTGCCACCGTCCAATAATCATTACAGTGGAACTTCCCCCCAAGGGGGGAACGGCTGAATTGAACCTGGACCCCGTTTTCCAGGGTCACCCACACCCCGACTTCGGGGACGGGAATGACACCCGGGCTGGTGCTTGCATTGAGATCAGCAATGACCTGGTTGTCGGCATCGCGGACCAGACCCTTCTGGTCCCAGCGAATGACCCGGAAATGTCTTTTCTCTAACTTGTTGTTGCCGACGCCGGTGGGGATGAGGTCGGGGGGCAGTTCCTGACTGAAGCTGATGCTCTGTTGGTCCTCATTGACAGTGATCTGGCGCATCTCACCCATACGCTTGGTGGGATCGCCGTCTTTGCCAGAGAGTTCACGCCAGTCATCAATGATCTCGACCCAGTCACCGCTATTGAAACGGAGCACCGCATCACGGCCGAGGCTGGCCAGTTTCAGCTCGGTTTTTGAAATGACTTCGATCACCTGGGCGGCAACGCTGCCATTCTCGCGTGACCACTTGAAGGTGGCGGTGTTAATAGTGGTATCGTCAGTGGTGCCGGTGTCAATGGTGCCGCCATCATGGATTTCGATGCGATAGAGCTGGTTTTCGAGACCGCGATAGCCGCCGCTGGCTGGGAGTTCGCAGGGATCTTCTCCGGGCTCTACTCCCACAGAGCGGCTGGACAGGCGAGCGGCCGAGGGGGCGATGGTGTCGGCCCAGGCGGTGGCCAGATCTGTGTCGGGACTGGTACAGGTCACGCTCTCGCCAATATTCTCGACCACGCGTACCTGCCAGACGGTCTGGATGCGGGTGGTGGTGTCGACGCCAAGGGCTTTTTCCACCAGGTCAGGCTGTTGCAGGTGGGTCAGTTCGCGCTGCCAAGCCACCAGGTAGACCAGGTGCTGGCCACCATCGGGGAGGGCGGCGGGGGCGGGGTGGTAGGGCTGCAGCTCATAGGTGATTGGGTTTTGACCGAGGAGTTCCGCCAGGACTGGATCAAAGACCTGTGGTCCATTGACATCGCCAAAGTTTTCGGCCAGCAGGCCATCGACATACATGCGGCCCTGGTCGATGGTGAAGGTGCCACCGCTGACTTCGATGAGGAAGGCATTGGGTGTCTGCGGGGAGACCACTGCCACGTTGTCGATGCCCGGCGTATTAAAGACCCCGAAGGTATCCACGGTCTCGGCCCGGGTTCGCCGGTCTATGGCATCCGTCCACTCGTTCCAGTCTGCGTCCAGTTGTACCCGGCCCTGCTGCATCTTGACCCCGGTATAGTGATTACGCGGATTAAAGCGATTTCGACTATAGTCACCACTCATGGGTGTTCTCCTTGTAGTTGTAGCATTAGTTCCATTTAAGATCTTGAGTCATTCTTTTCAACTGGCGTAAAAGATGCCCGCTTCGAGACCAAAGCGCAGATATTCCTCCAGCCGTACCTGGAGGTTGGTTTCCCGCTGCGGTTGGTAGAGGCCGTGCATGACCCCCATTTCACCCTCATCGTCGGCGCCGCGGCAGATACTGTCCGGTGTTGCCTGCCGGAGTTGGCAGTAGCCCGCATCGCCATAGCGCAAGGAGGTGAAGTGGGGGCGGGTCTGTAGCTGGCCAGCTTCCGGCTGGCAGCGGTAGTGTCGCGGTGTCCGTGAGCCGTGAGGGACAAAGGAAAAGCGGATACAGCCTTTTTGTCGACGCTCCACCCACAAGGGCGCCCTCCAGGTTTCAGCGCCTTCTGTACTCAAGCGGCTGACAAAGAGGCAGTTGCTGGCCAGGGGGATCTGCCGGCTGTGAACCTTGCCAATGACGGTGCAGTTTTCCAGTGTCATAGCGCCACCTGCCTCGAGTTCATTTGGCCCGGGGGCGCGGTAGGCCACCTTTTCCGGATCGGTAGCATCGACGATACATTCATCCAGTTCGATCTCGGCGTCGGCGGCGATGTGCAGCGGTCCGCTGATACAGCGCTCCAGTTTCACTGTGGCAAAGGGATGGGCAACGGACATGGCCGGATGGGCGCTGCTGGGGACCAGGGTACAATCGCGGAGGATGAGCTGGCGCGGTTCGTCATCACCAAAATCTGCCATCTTCAGGGGTGCGCCGGTGATGACCCAGCCGTCCAGGATCAGGGTCGAGTCCGGCCCCAGGTTAAGGTTGATATCAGCACTGGCGACCAGCAGGGGGCGCGTACTATTCTTCGCCCGCAGGGTAACGCTGGCACCGGGGTCCACTGTGATGTTCGGGGTTTCCTGGTAACGGTAGCTGTCGCTCACCTCGACCGTGCCGCCGCTTCGGACGGCGTTAAGGGCTGTCTGCAGGGTCGCACCACCACTGACGCTCTGCACCGATGCCGATGGTTCTCTTGAACCTCGTTCGTATTCGCCGCCGCCGATGGCAAGGGTGAAGCCGTAGTGAAAAGTGGCCAATAGGGGTGTTGTCGGCAGGGTGCCAAGGGCGATGCGACCCAGCACCGGATCGATGGCCACCTTGACAGAGCCGGGGAGCGGTTGATGGGCCCAGCCGGTCACCGTGCCGCCGCCGTCGCTGATGTCACTCAGATTACAGATGGAGATGTCTTTGGCGGCGATGAGCTGTGGTGGCTGGCCCGGGGTGGCACTGGCCAGCTCCAGGGCCAGACTTTTGCCTGGGCCGTAGTACTCATCGAGATGGGCCTTGAGCCAGCGTCGATCAAGTGGCAGAGGGGTATTGATGGGTTCGGCCAGGTGGCTGATCTCGGTTTCGCTCTCGGCTTTGTTGTAGAGTGGCAGGTCGCGGCCCAGGGGATCGAAACGGAGCAACAAGCCTTCGCCCAGAGTGGCATCGGCCAGCGCCGGTGTGCGGGTCAGGGGGAAGGCCCGTACCCGCCAGAGAAAGATGCCGATGTTGGGAATGTTATAACGGCCACTGCCCCTTGAAATACTGCGCACCTCAGCGGTGTGGACCGTGCTGTTGAAGGCGGTGTTCAGCCATTGCAGTTTTTGCCCTCGGCGGAGGTCGGGGGCGTAATGGACCTGCGGCCGTCGATGGTTCATGTGTTGGGTCCAGGCCAGCAGCTGAAAAAACTCAACTGTCCGTGCAGGCCAGCCGGTGACATCCCGGGCCACCTGTTCGAGCATCGAGGCTGTGCCTTTGCGACGGCGGTAGCGAATGGTATTGGCAACATCGGCCCGTGGTGAGGCCACGCCCGGCACCACCCCGTGCAGGCTGCGGTAGCCGATCAGATCGCCGATGTAGGGGGCGACCCACTGGGCGCAGGTCTCGATGAACTGGTCATCGTAGAGCTGGTCCAGGTTCTCCTCTATTGCCGCCACCTGTTCGGCGATTAAGGCCAGCAGTTCGCGGAGCGGATAGCCCTGCTCCGCGTCGCGGATGCGGTGGATGGCGGGCAGGAGTTGATAGATGTTTTCGGCACAGTTGCTCATGACATCTCCTTCAGATAAACCAGGGCGGCGGGGTCGAGCAAGAGAAGCTCGGCGGCCACGCCATTGCCCTCTGTATCGATGGTGGCGGAAGCAGGGGTCAATCGTTCTTCCAGGGTCATTGTGGTGCCGCGATAAAAGTAATCCACATCAACAGCCACGACTCCGCACACCTGCTGGGCAACATGGATGATTTGGGAACGGGCGACGGTCTGGCCGAAGTCGCGGCCATCAAAGGAAAATGCCTGTCTCAGCGCAGCCTCAACAGCGGTCAGGACGATGTTGAGGTCATGATCGGGATGGCCCTTGATACGCAGCGCCAGTTTGAAATAGGCCTTGTTGTAGGCGGCTGCCTCACAGGCAACAAAGGGATCACTGTTGTTTCGCAGTGATCTCAAGAGGCCGTTTAAGGTTGAACCTCCGCCTTCTGGTTGCACCGCGTTCTTGCCGGCCACGGTAAGGAAGACAGTGCGGATGCCGTGTATGTCGAGCACCTTGGCCTGGGCCTTGGCGATGCCGGTGTAGGCGAGGGCATAGTCTTCATAGTCCTGCAGCGATACGGCCCGACCCAGGGTGCGCACGCCCAGGGGGATGTTGCGACGGGCGTCTGCAGCCTTCTCTGCATCGACGCCACCACTGGCGATTTGCGGATTGGTGACCGCCTTCAGTCCCAGGGGACGGGTCATCAGTTGACTCAGTTGGCCGGCCTTGAGATTGCCGATGCTGCCGATGCCCTTACGATAGATGGCGCGAATGTTTTCCTGGCCGCTGGGCAGGCGTGCCCCACACTGACCATCACCAAACTGGATCTCGGCCCCACCCCCTTCATCGATCCGCACTCCATAGCTGCGATCGTTGGCCTTGGCGCCATAGAGGGTGGCTGCCTCCTGCCAGGCGATGTCATTGACCCGTACCTCAAGGGCGGTCTCGGTACCGTTTTCGCTGTCACCACTGACCAGGGTCAACGGTGCATGTTTGAGGGTGAAGCGCTGATGGGCCTGACGTGCCTCACCGCTGCCGAGGATCTGGTGCACGGTCTCACCGTGGGTGGCGCGGGCGACATTGGCATAGAGTTTGACCGTGTCGCGTTTGTATTGATGTTGGAGGGCGCTGGTGAAAAACAGTTTGGTCGTGGCGGCATCCGGTGCAGTGCTCAACAGCGTCACTACTTCACTGGTCTCGATACCTGCAGTGGTTATTCCGGTAAGTACCAGCCTGTGGCCGGGCATGAGTTCTGATACCTTATGATCCACACGTAGAGAAGTGCCTGATACGTCGCTGGTGATTGGGGTTTTCGCCAGAGGGAGCTGCTTGCTCTGGGCAAACACGGCCGTCTCGCGCAGGTGTTCATTGAAGTGTTCGCGCAGGTTTTCTCCTTTGATGACCAGTCGTGTGGTTTTGGCGGTGAGCATAAAGCTGGCACGCGAGTCCTCATCAGCCGTTTCAACTTGATATAACTCCTTATATTCTGGCCGGGATAACACTAGCCAGCTGTCAGGTACGATTTGCGGGTACGTGGCATCCAAATGCAGCGAGTGGATGTTGCGCGGGTAAAGCCGCTCTGTGGGGATAACGTGTTTGCTCTGCCCTGGCGGTGCCCAATACAGTTTGATGACTGCCGCACCGGTATTTTCGTAGAACTCGAGCTTGATGTCGTATTTTTTTTCACCGCTGAGGGTGATTGAACCACTGTTCTCGATGGCGCTGTGATTGTTCCAATTATTGATGAGTAGAACCCCGTTGATCCATAGTCGCACACCGTCGTCTGACAAGGTGAAAAAGGTATATGAGCCACTTGATGGGGCATGTACCCAGCCGGTCCAGCGTACGGAGAAGGTGCTGTTGGTAATCAGCGGGTCGGGGGAGCCATTGCCCCAATTGAAATTCACCGTGGCATCGGTGCGGCTGAGTTTACGGAGGCTTAAGTTTGAATTATCAAAATATTCCCCATATAAACCTGTGCCAGTGGCACTATTGGTTGGCGGGTCGGAAATGTCTGCAATAGTAAAGCCGGGCCATTGAGTGTTGGTAATGGTGTCGGTGGGGTTAAGGTTCAAATAGCCGTGTTTGATTTCGTCAGACATGACACGCCAGTCGGGCGCATTGTGGCCAAATAGTGAGGCCCGCAAACGAAAGGCATAGACCTTGGGGTTTGCTGGCGGGGTAATATACGGTATCAGTGAACCAAGGCCACGTTCCAAGGTAACTATGCTGTGGTTGGCATCGCTGTCAATGACCAGTTTCTGAATGCGACGGAAATCCCAGCGGTTACTGCTGCTGTCATCTTCGCGCTCATTGCCAACAAATAAGAGCATATCACCAGCGCTCAGTTGGGTGGCGGTGCCCTCAAAATAAATAACTTTGGTTCCAAAAATCGGTACTATGAACTCGCTCATTTTCGGCTTTAAGAGGTTCCACTCCGGCCGTGCCTCGATGGCCTCGACTGTCTCGAAGAGCTGTGGCTTTTCATCCTGGCCAGGCACGCTTTGCACCTTGATGCCGGTTTCCAGGGTCACCTGCTCAGGTGCGCCGACCGCCTCTTCCACGGTGAAGGCCAGGTAGGTCTCGGCAGCTACGCCGGGGTTGAGACGGTAACCGAGCAGTCGTGCCATCTCTTGCAGGGAGAAGCGTTCCCTGGCGCTGCGCAGATAAGACTCGTTGGCGATGCGTTCCTGGTAAAAGGTGAGCACATCGGCCATGCAGGCATAGGCATCGAGGAGGGCGATGGAAAAATCATCTTTGTCACGGGTACGGAGCCGGGCCAGGGCCGGCGAGTCTTTGGCTGACAGACCTGCCAGGAGGCTGGCCAGTATGGTGGCATGGTTGCCGATGCGGTAGGCGATGGCCGTCAGGCCGGGACGATTATGGATCACCACCGGCGCCTGGTTGCTGATACCGGCACAGCAGCCGCAAGCCTGCTGGGATACATGGTTGGTATCGCTCATTTGCCGCCTCCCACCGTAAGTTTTAAGACACCCCGTTCAGGGAAATTAGGATTGTTATCCAGTTGGGCGATCTCAAGACGATTCAGAGTGAGCACACTTTCAGTCAAGGCGCTTGAGTCGTCTGCCATTCTCAGGCGTTGAAAGCGATCGATCACCACCGAGGCCACCCCTTGCACCGATTGGGCAGCGGCGTAGAGTTCACTGAGGTAGACCGGCTGGCCAAAGCTGAAATTGTCGGGATGGAAGAGCGCCGGACGGCCATCGTCCAGCCAGCCCATACTGAAGATACGCATCAGGGCGGCGCGCACATCGGCGCGGAAATAGTCGGCTTTGACACAGACGGTCATGGCCAGCTCCAGCGGCACGTAACGGGGGCCGTCTACCTCCAGGTCATAGGCAGCCATGCGATAGGGTTCGACATGGTTGAGGATCTCTTGTTCGAAACCATCATCCACCGGCTTGCCGCCCATGCGGTCGGCGGTGATGAAGACCGTGTGCCAGCTCCCGGTCCAGCGGAAGGTGGCGGCGGCCCGTTGGACATCATTGTGCTCAGTACAGACATTGGCGTAGTCCGCTGCGGTGACGGCCCGTTCCTGTTTGCGGAAGGCCTCGGGTGCGTCGCGTTTGATCTGTTCAGCAGTCTCAGGATCGACCCCGCCCCGGGCCGGGATGGGGTTGCTGACCCCCAGCAGGCGGGCATCGTTGCTGACGATGTGGGCGATGGAGTCCAGGCCGACGTTGCCGCTGCTGCCATTGCCGATGCGATAGTCGGCGTGAAATTCGGTGTCGCTGTCCGGCCGTTTACCATGCCTGTCATCACCGAAACGGAGCTGGGAGAACCCGTTATGTTCGCTCTCGACCACGAACTCCTCGGCCTCGGGGCTGCTGCCCAGGAGGTCGAACTGGGGATACCAGAATCTGCTCTGGCCGGCACAGGTTCCAGTGAGGGTGATCTGGGGCCGGGCGCGGCGCGGTGTGGCAGCGCTTATCCGGCTGGCGGCCTCACCACAGGTCGAGATCTGCAACTGCTCTGCCTCGAGTCTCAGGCGGTAGGCCTTGTCGCCATCGGCCACAGACCAGCTGCCATGCCCGCCCTGCACCACCACCGCTCCCTGGAAAATAATACCCTGGCTTTGCAACCCTGTTCGGAGAGTAGTGGAGAAGTTGCCTGCCTCGAGATCGGCAACAATGGTGGGCGTGGCCAGTATGGCAAAGAGCTGCGGGGGCTGCAGGGGCAGGGCATGGGTCAGGGGTGCTTCACTGAGGTGGGGGCGGAACCTGGGGGCTATGAGTGGTGCGAGGGGATGGTCGCAGGTTACCTGTCTGCTCTCCGGCGCAGCGGCCAGTCGCGCTTGAGGAACGATCCCCAGGCATTCGTTCTTGAGGCTGCGACCATGGTCCGCCAGGACCACATTGGCAAAGGCGACACTGACCCGCTCAAGAGAACGTTCGCCATGATCCGGGTCGCTGATGGTTGAGATGCAGAGGGGAAAGGGCAGGGCGTCCTCTGCCTGCCACTGGATCTCGGTGACCGGGGTTGGGGTGTTGGTCGCTGGCTCGAGAAAGAGGCCTCCTGCCGGGTCTTCAGCCAGCTGCACATGGCTCAGACGTACGGCCCAGCGATGCTGGCGGTCGGCGTCTTCTTCACAGCCGGTGCGGGGGGCGATGCGTTCGGCAAAGATCAGGACCTCACCCGCCTTCAGATGCGGGTAGTGACCACTGAGGGTGGCGGCAGTCGCCCCCTTGGTCAGGCAGCATTGACGCTCCCCCCAGGTATAAAAATCCAGGGTTTCATGGGCCTGGTAAAGGAGATTGCTCTCCACGGTCTCGAATACTTCGGCCTTGCCGGCCAGGGCATCGAGCCAGGCATCGCTGTCGGGGGCGATCCGTGCAGCTATATTAGCTGTACGGGTGAGGAGGGCGGTGTGAGGTGGCAGTTCGACGCCATCGTCGTTCACAAAAACCCGTACCCAGGCCCGGGCGTTGCATCCTTCGTGAACCTGGTAGTCCATCAGTCGGGCATGACGGCGCAGGGAAGTCCGGCGGCGTGCCGTCCCCAGATAGGTCTCGGTGGCGACCGCATCCTGTTGATAGGAGAGGTGGTCGCCCACATAGGCCAGGAGCTCCACCAGGGTGACGCCCAGGTCGGCCCCATTGCGATTGCGCCAGTCGGGGAGGAGGACACTCATGCGGTCCAGCATCAGACGGCGGAAGCTGGCATAGTCCTTGGTCAGGTAATCGAGTCGGGGGACCTCGGCGGGCGCTGTCGGGCAAGGGACTGGGCTGGCGCAGTCGAAGTCCGACTCACACTGGACCTTGAAGGAAAAACTGAGACTGGCGAGGCGGGGGTCGAATCCGGCGGGTGGCGTATCGGCTCCGGGGGCGCTCACCAGGCGGAGGCTGTAGGATGAAAAATCGCCATAAAAGCGGGTGCGGATGACCAGAAAATGGTTCGGCGGATCAAGCTCGTCGATGAGGTCTTCCGCTTCCCCTGATGGTAAGGAGGTGGTTTGTGCGACCCACTCGATTGCGATGCTTTTGATCCGTTCTCCGCCATCGATAAGAATGTTGCTTGCATCCAGGCCTGAGGGGGGGCGGAGAAATTTTAGAAACAGGGTCAGCTGGCGCATGGGGTCGCCGCTCAGGCCACTGTCATCTACTTCGACATAGTCGAGGCCGTTGAGGGTGCCGGTGAGTTTGACTACCTCCCGGCGGCGTTCATCGCAGCAGTAATATCTCATGCTGAACCTCCCGGTACCTGGACCCGGGCCGTGGCGCGAGTCTGGTTGCGGCGTATCACATATTGGACAGTGATGATGAGGCTGCCGTCTTGGGCCTGAACATCCACGGCCTCGACGGTGACCAGGTCAGCCAGCCACTGTTGCAGGGAGCTTTGCACCAGGTACTGGGTGGCGGTGGCCACTTCCGGACTGGCGGCGCCAAAGAGCAGCTGCCGCACCCCGCTGCCAAAGGTCGGACGCATCACCCGTTCGCCGGGTGCGGTGAGCAGTATCTGCTCGATCAGTTGGCGGATATAATCCGCTTCATTGCTTTGAGCAGTGCGGCCGCGGCCATCGAAGTGGAAGGGGTAATTGATTCTGTTCATGTCGCCAGGACCCTCGTTTGTGCCACCAGCGGCAGCAGCCCGGTGCCGCTTGCGATGCAGACCGCCTGGCTGGATTGGAGGATGACCGGCACGCCGCCGGCCATGACGCGCACGGCACCAACCACCCACTGGGCTGTCACACAGGGCGGTGCCCCGGAGCCGGTCAGTGCGCAGCCGCTTATGGCATAGGGGGTGGCCATGGTCACCACCGGTTGGCCGCTGACCATGACGCGGGGAAAAGGCGACAAGGGTTGGGCTGGGCCAGCATGCATGCAGGTGACGGTGGCGCCGAGATGGAGGATGGGTGCGGGCATGGTCGTCTCCTTATATAACCGTCAGGGCGCCGAGGTTGATATCCACCGTCGGCCCGGTCATGTTGATGATGGCACCCTTGCCATTGGATATGGTGATGCCGATGTCGGTAACCGAGATCATGGCCCCGGTGGCGGTCTGCAGCTGGATGCCACCGGTGGGGCCGGGCACGTCACTGATGACGATACCGTTTTTCAGCGGTGTCTGCAGGGTGATGCCGGGAACCGCTGGCGGCACGAGATGGGACAGGAGTGGCATTTCGGCGGCGGTGCCCCAGTAACAGCCGACCCAGATGGGGTAGTCGGGGTTGCCCTGTTCGAATTCAACCCAGACCCCGGAACCGATCAGGGGCAGGCTGAAAATGCCCATATTGATACCGGCCACCGGTACGCAGGGCATGGCCCAGCTGGAGATCATGACGTTAGAAACATCGGGCACCATGACCTGGAGGCGGCCAATCTGCATGGGATCGACATTGTTGACAACGGTGCCGCGGTATTTACCAAAATAGTGTTGCGGACTAGTACTCATGCTGGAACCCTCGAGGTAGTGGAGAGGAGGCCATTGCGTGCCAGGGAAAAGTTCTGGGTGTATTCGCCCCGTTCGATGGTGTGGCTGACGCTCTTGACGTAGTAGAGACCGTTGAAGGCTTCTCCGGCGCCACGGACGCCGACCAATTGCCGTGCCTTGAGGACACGTCCGTAACGTGAGACTTTGAGGCTGCCCTCGCCGGTCACTGCATCGGAATGTTGTGAGGCGTAGGCCATGCCCTGCATCACTGCAGCCAACGGCGACAGCTTGGCGGTGTCATTGAGTATCTTGAGTTTGGGCGGTAGTGGTGGAACTGCACCCAGGGGTGGATTCAGTGGTGTGATGTCGGGGATGGGAATGGGGATCGGTATCTTGGTGGCCTGGTTTTGGATGAAGACCACCGGCATCTCCTTCATCTCTTTGTCGAAATTGAAGGACAGTGATTCGACATTAGTGAAGACATCCATATCAGTATTGAGTGCAGGCTGGGGGGGGCCGACCTTGATCTCCGGCCCCCAGTAGGCGCGGCAGGTGCCCGGTACCGGAAGCGGGTCCATGTAAAAGACATAACCGACCTCGTGCGCCAGCTGGGAGACGTAGGCCAGGTCGCTGCCCTGTTGAGTGGGGATACGTTCGAGCGGAATCGGCAGGTCTTCCACCACGCTGGGGATGACCATGGGCACAACACCAAAGGCTGCGTATTTGGCCAGGATGGTCAGCACCCGGATGGCCGGTGACATGGCGGGATAGGGGATGCCGTTCAGTTCGATGAAATCCATCAGGGCGGTGAGATCTTTGCCCTTGACCACCAGGGTCGACTTGCCGCCATCGCTGCCGGGGCGGATCTCGTGGTGGGTCATCACCCCATCCATGATCACCTCGGCCCTGGCTCCCATGCTAACCATAATAACTACTCGCATGATGGGGATGCTGCCGCCGCCGGTGAGGAGAAAGAGGGTCTGCAGCGGCGAGTGTTTGGAGAGGGAAAAGCTGAGCTCGAAACCACTGGCCGTATCGCCGCCGTTGATCTGCACCTGGACCTTTTGCAGGGCATCTATCACCACCCGTGGTGCCGGGATGGGCACTGCCGGGCCAATGAACAGATTGAGCTCCACTCCCTTACCCATTGTCGGCTCCCGGTATTCCTTCCGGCAGGGTAATGGCAACCTTGCTGCCGGCGGTTTTGGTGAGTTCATCTGGTCGCATAACGCCGTTGGCATCGCAGAGGCGCCAGTAGAGCTCCGGATCACCCAGATAGTGAGCGGCAAGGTTATCGACTCGATCTCCTTCAACCACTGTGTGTTCCTGAATGACGGCAAAGTGCTCTGCCGGGGGCACAAAGCGGCGCTGGAGGTAGGCGATGCCCTCCTCGCCGTTTTGTTCCAGGGTGGTGATAGCAACGCTGTGATAGCGGCTGTTGTCCGGGAATTTAGAGGTGTTCAGTGCACCTGCATCAAGTAATGCCTTTAAGGGATCGTTCATAATCGACCCTCCAGACCCAGACTGTTGAGGGAGGCGCTGCCAACTGTGGCGGCCAGTGCCTCCTTGTTTTTCAGGTAACTCATAAACAGGCCGCCGCCGCGATGGTCGAAGCCGAGATCGTTGACGGATAAGACCCGCAGGCCGAGACTGATCTTGGCCCGGATGGGGTTGAGGGCGGCATCGAAGGCCTCTTCGGTGACGGAAAACTCGGTCACCCGTACCGGCACGGCGCGCTGCCTGCTCCAGATAAAGAGACTGAGGGGGGCTTCCATCGGTATGATTTCCAGGACCCCGCGACCGGCCTGGTTGTGGTTATTCTGCAAGGCCTCGCTGGTGGGATAAAGCATGGACTCCAGCGCTGCCAGCTGACCATGGATGCCATTGGCAAGGATGGTGGGGTTCTGGTCGGGAAACTCCAACTGATCGGTGGCATCGATTTCGGCTTCTACCTTGATGGTTTCCACCGGCGAACTTTTCAGCCGCAAGGCCTCGGAGCGATCGGTGCCCTCACTGTAGGCCTGGACCTGGAAGGACCGGGTCAGGCTGTCCGGGTTGTACTGCAGGGAGATGACCCGGATAATTTTACCGCTGTCCGGCTCCATGATGACAATGCCACCCTTAAGCAGCTGGGGCGAGTTGGGATAAGAACTCATACTAATGTTCCTCTGCTTTAGTGGAAGTTGCGACATATTCGCCAAAGAATTTACCGGGTTTGTCGGGTGGAATATAGAGACGCTTGGTCACAGTTTCTGTTCCCAGCTTTGAAACAATGTAGCGGTCCAGCGAGTACACGGTGCGCACCCCTTCGACTTTATAGGTTATCCTGTTACCACGGCGTGTTTTCAGCATGTTCCATTCATAGGCATCCGGTACGCTCTCGTCCGCCTTGATAGCCTCGATTATTGCTTTGTCATCTGTGGGGACGTGGTACGTTTGCCAGGCCGTATTCCCCTTCTTGTTTTCAAACGTGTATTGAATGAATTTGCCCTTGACTACGATGTTCGTGCCTTCTCTGAATGGGAGTTTGATGGGTTTTGAGGTTTCGCTGCGATTAACCACTTTGGTTGGATTAAACCCTTCTTTCACTAATGTTTTCCTGGCAAATTTAAGTGCCTGGGTATTGGTTAAGGGGGAGGGGGTGCTGAAGGAGAATGGTATGCGTTTTTCAACTTTCTTTTTTATTCTGCTGCCTCTCTTTGGGATCAGTTTTTCCCAGTCGCTTCTTGTTAAATGTGAATATTTTGAGGTGAAGGTTTTAATTTGATCATTGCGGTCCAGTGTTACACTGCCCGGTTGTTCGACGAAGTAGGTCTTGAAACCCTCAAAGGACTGCTTTTCTGTCTTACGGCTCCCTCGTTTACCAGTGGTTGTGGACGTGGTGCCATAATATTGACGGTGTGTCGGTGCTACCACCTTGCCGGCACCAAAGGCCTTGCCAATTGTGGCCAGCATACGTTCACTTTGTCCCAACCGACATCCCTTGATCCTGATAATTGTGTTCTGATCAATAATGTTTTTGGGGAGGTTGAACAACTCCGGGGAAGTCTTCAGGGCACTGCGCAGTTCAAGGTAATCAACCTTCTTATCTTTATCTCCTGTCTGTAAAGGAAAGGACAGAGTACCGTCATCAGCGGCATGGGAGATAAGGTAAAGAATGCCGATGGGTTGTTTCTGTTTTTCAAGGTAGGTGAACACGGCACTAAGATTTCGTACATCCGGGCTGTTAACCAGTTTAACGCCGGCAAGATTGGTTTTGAAATATTGGCTGGCCTCTCTGTAAAATTTATTACGCTTTTTAGGCTTGTCACTACCCATGATGAAGGCGATGTCGGTACGTCTGGCCACTTGTGCTCTTGGTTTATCATTAAGACTAAGGCTGTTATGACTGATGATACGTTCTGCAATTGATCGTGTTTGCAATGGCTTGGTATCAATAATAATACGGGCAGCGATACGTTCTGCTTCCCGTTCCGTTGGATGATTGGCTGGTACCAGTCCTCTTGTCGACTCCTTGGTATTTGCTTGGGTTCTCAATGCGTTCAGCAGAGGAGTATCCAGCTCTGTATTGTTTTTTTCTGTGAATGGTGGCGCATCGTTTGTACGCTGTCCTGCTTCGTTGAGTACAGGCAACTTCATAAGTTCCTGAGTAATGGCCGGGCCGTCAGCAGGGGGCTCGGTTTCAGTGTCGCGTTGAAAGGCAAGTTGCTGACTGTCGCCATTAGAATTGTCTGGGCCTGAAGGAGTTGCCCCCCCTTGCTGGATGACATGTGTAAGTTCGTGGGCTAATAAGCGTTGCCCGATTGACTCCAGAGGGGAGTATTGTCCTTGAGCGAACACAATGTGTTTTCCGGAAGTGAATGCCAATGCGCTGATCATCTGTGCCGATTGTGCTGCACGTGAATCAGTATGTATGCGTACTCGGCTGAAGTCATGACCGAAACGCATTTCCATGTCTGCTCGTACATCCAAGGGAAGTGGCAATCCAGGAGAATCCAGTACCTGCGCGGTGAGGGGCAAACCATCTGTCTTGTTCCAGGCTGTCCTTGTTGCCTTGCGTTTTAACCTCAGGCTTTTCTGTTTGATAAAATACCTGATGTCCCGTTTGTAGGTCTTTAGCAAAGAGCGCAGCGTTGGGAGTTTCGATTTTTTATATGGGATGCCTGCTCGTATTTCTCTGATGATATCCTTTTGCATGAGAATAATTCGGCTAACAAGTTCTTCGCGTCGTTTAATTATATATTTTTTGATTTCCTGACGACTTGGATGTTTACGAGGAACCTGTCGCAGGATATACCAGGCAGTGGGGCCTATCTCCTCTTTCTCGGTGGTGCCAAATATCTGAGAGGCCTCAATTTTAAGTTCTAGGTCCATAAATGTGTCATAGACAGGCAGGTAGGACGGAGCGACCTTAATTGCCTGTTGATACGTATTGACCAGCCCTTCTAGTTGTTGTGGCCATTTTTCCAGGCCACCACTCTTGCCGGCAATAAAGCGTGTTGCATGGGGTTGCATGAGTACCAGAAGGTCCTCCTGGAATTCCTTGCTCAGCCGAAAGCCGATTATCGAAGCGGACGACTCGTATTTTTTCGGTGCACTGGCTTTGAATTGACTGACTTTATTTGAAAACGTTTGCCATGGTTTCACAGCGGGCATCAGCAGTCCGAATAGATCAGTCATATTCTGGTAATAGGGTTTAGCGGCCTGCTGTGCTTCTTTTCCGGTGAGTGGTATGCGTTTCATCCCCTTCGATGGTTTGTCGGTTAGAGATTTGTTTTCCAGGTCTTTTCCGGTTGTGGTGAGTTGTTTTTTCAGTGCTGCCCGTAGTTTGCTGAGGTAAAGGTTCTGGAACTGGAGTTTTAGGTTGCCTGGTAGAGCGACACCCTTTAACTTAGCGGCCATATCCTTATCAAAGTCGCTCAGGGTACGGGGTATTTGCTTGCCAAAGAAATAGCCGACAAAGACTTTTTGACGCATAAATTCGTATTTTTTCGGGCAGGCTGTATGCAGTGACAGCGGGTTGATGAGATATTCTTCGAATGCCTCAGCAAAGTCGTCGTAGGGGTCGGTTGCAGCATAGTCAGAGACGAAACAAGCATTCTTCGGGTGGCGAAGGTAACTGTCTTTCCCTCCATAGCGGTTATAGCGGTAGAAATGGTTGCCGTAAGCATGTCGATTGCTTTTGGCCTCTCGCTCCTCTTTTCGGTCTTCGTCCATTTTCTTGATCAACTCTTCGCGATCTTTTTTGTTAGGGATCAGTCCGATTAGTATGGCAGGAGTGAGTTCTTGCCACTTGAATGCTTCATTAAAAGCATGTTGCAGGCGTTTGCCATCATCAAAGCTGATGACATGGCCAAGTTCATGTACGGTTGTGCGCAGTGAGAACGAGCCAAAAAGTATGATCGATTTTCCGGACCAAGGGGCTTGTCCTAACGGGTCTTTCGGACCACGGCTCGCGAGCAGGATTGATCGGAATGCAGGGTTGGCTTGCAGAATCTCTGGGGGAATTTGAGCAAGGATCTTATTGATATCTTCCAGGTCGGTAAGTGTCCAGCTTCTGGCCCTGGCATCGGTCAGGAAACGATTGAGTTCAACGCCATATTTCAGCTCGAAATGGAATTCACGTTGTTTACGTTTGACAAGGAATTGCAAACGCTGTTCAAATTCCTTGTTGATCTTTGCAATGGCGTCAGCATCAGGCTTTGGTGCAGTTAGTGCTTTTGTAAGCTCATTACGATAATCGTTCAGCTCAGCTGCCAGGTCGGTCGCGGTGGCGATGAGCAAGCGCTTGATCTCATCAGGTGTTCGTTTTTTGGCACTCTCCTTGCTCTTGCTCTGGACGGTAAATAACTTTTGCAGTTGAGCGCTAAGGTCTACTTGCTGCAGTTCATTGGTCTTGCCTGCAATTTTTTCATAACGGATTGACAGGGGGTCCGTATCAATGGCGTCACGCAGCTTGTTTTGCCGGTCTCTTACGGTGAGTAGGTTGAACTGGTCGTTTACGTTAGTACGTTCGAGCAGTATCACAATTGCACGTTCTTCGTGTTCCTGTACCCAAAACATAGCTATGAATGCGTCCAAATAGAGAGCTTTCACAGTTAGCTGGCTGATGTTTTTGGACAGAAGATCGAGTAAATCCTGGTACTCGGAGCCGTGATAGTCATCCAGCAGCTCTTTAAAACGGCCTTTCTGCCCAAGTTTGACTAAGGAATTGTCGAAAATGCCGAGGGTGAGAGACTTGTTCAGCACTGCGAGGCCGGCAATTTCGTCATCATCCAGGACCACGCCTTCCAGGAGGTTACACAAAAGTATTGCGACATCCTCAGGAGTGAGTTGTACTTTTTTCCATTGGGGGGCCTTTGTTAAACTGCGGACGGAGTCATCATCGCCCTTCAATGTTTCCTTCAGTGCATCGGCTGGAGAGAGAACTTGTTCTGCTATTTTTTCCTTGCGTTGCACTGTCGGTGTATCCAGCTGTGTGCTTGACCGTCCCTCCTGTTGCATAACATGGGTCAGTTCATGAGCCAGCAGGTGCCGTCCTCTCTGAGTTTCGGGAGAATAGTGGCCGTTGGCAAAAACAATATTGTTCCCAGCGGTATAGGCGGATGCATGAATAGCCTTTGCTGATTGCCCGGCCATGTTATCTGTGTGTATGCGCACATGGCTTAGATCATAACCGAAACGTGATTCCATGAATGAGCGAGTTATTCGCTCAAGGGGTTGGCCGGGTGATTGCAGGACCTCGTTGACAATGGCTGGTGTGCTGCCATCATGCGTAACGCCGTTTGACTTGCGTTGGATTGTTTTCTCTTCTTTCTTTTTTTTTGGCTCTTCTGTTTTTGGTTGTTCGCCTGTTAGCTTGAATTCTGGGCCATAAGGAGCTAAGGGTGCAGGGCGCAGGCCAGAGGCTTTTCCCAGATTGAATCCTGCAACACCAAAGGATTGCGGCTGGCCTGGGACGGGCATACGGGATAAAATCCAGGCATCAAGCAGGCGCTGATCTTCTGCTCGTTGTTCTGGTGTTTTCATTGATTCACGGAACTGGTGCTGCTCCATCGCCATGCGAGCCGTATCAGCACGAAATCGTTCTGATTTTGACATGGCAGGTTTCTTCGTACGTGTTGGCGGACCCAAGGGGATGCTGAAACTGGCCATGACCTTGGTGGGTTTATCCACCGGTCCTTCATAGGTGATTTTAAGTTTCAATCCCGGTTTAATGGCGTTAAGCGGGATTTCAGGAACTCCGATGGGGAGTTCCTTGTGGGTCGCAGCAAGCGCGGTTAGGGCGCCGGTGATCGCCGTGCCGGTGATAACCTTGCCCGGAAGGGTTGCGAGAAAGGCTTCCCCCAGTTGCTCGGCTTTTTCTTTAATTTCCTTGCCGAGTTCGGTCTGGAGAAAGGCCTCCCCCAATTTTACAGCCGCTTCCTTGTACTTTTCCTCCTCACTCTTTGGTTTGGCTCCCTGTTCGCGTTGCAATGATGATGCAATTTTTATCTTCGAGAGTGATCGGTTGATTCTCGGTGTGCCATAGATGACAGCATCTGCTGTTCTCTCAGCCTCTTGTTCGTAGGCGTCGTTTTTCTCAGCTATGCGTAGTGTCGGTTTGCGCTGCAGTAACCGACGGCTGCTCGTCTCTTTCCTGGTTGTAGAGGCGTGGCTACGCATGATGCCGTCCTCCGGGTTTTGTTTCATGAGCTGATTGAGTAGTGGCCTCATCACCGGTAATGATGCCACTAAGGCGTTGACCCAGTGTTTGACCCAATTGTTCAGCAGCGAAAGATGTTGGTAAAGTGATGTCCGTCCTGACTCGGGCCAGGTCCATGGCCTTCAGTTCTCGGTCTCCAGAAAGCTGTTCAGTTAAGGCCTGTTGCACAGCTTCGGTCAGGGCCTGGCGGTCGATGCTCTTAAAACCGCGGAGGACAATGGTATCGATGGTGAGGAAGATATCGCCGCTCATATCCATTTCCTCAGCTCATTTTCGTTCAGGGGCTTTTCCAGTTTGGCGTATTCCATGCGTGCAGCATGGGCCAGGTCGGCCATGCACAGCGGGTCCCCTTTTTCTGCTGCTAAAAAGGCGGCATTCATGGCGATGTTGCGGATGTTGCCCCCTGTCACATGGAGACGCGCCAGGTACTCGGTGTTGAGTTTGGCCCGGGGCAGGTTGTCGGGAAAGACGCCTCGCCAGATTTCGTCGCGCTGGGCGACATCGGGGAAAGGAAACTGGACCACAAAACGGATGCGACGGAGAAAAGCGGTGTCCAGTGCCGATTTCATGTTGCTGGTGAGGATGGAGAGTCCGCGATACGACTCCATGCGCTGGAGGAGGTAGGCAAGTTCCATATTGGCATAACGGTCATGACTGTCCTTTACCGCGCTCCGTTTGCCAAACAGGGCATCGGCTTCGTCGAAGAGGAGGATGGCGCCGCTGCTTTCAGCGGCCCTGAAGAGCCGTTCCAGATTCTTTTCTGTTTCTCCGATGTATTTACTGACGATTGTTGACAGGTCAATGCGATAGAGGTCGAGATTGAGACTGTTGGCCAGCACTTCTGCGGCCAGGGTCTTGCCGGTACCGCTGGGGCCGGCAAAGAGGGCGCTGATGCCGAGCCCACGATCACTCTTGGCGGCAAAGCCCCAGGTCTCATAGACGGTGGCCCGGTGGCGTACCTGACGGCTGATGTCCTCCAGTATGGATTTCTGGCCCCTGGGTAAGATCAGATCCTCTTCGCTGGCCTTGGCTGGAATACGCTGGGCCAGATGGCCCAGATCTCCACGGCTGTGTTGGCGGCAGTTCTGCCACAGGGCCTGTTTGAGGGGGGTGCCCAGTTTCGCTTCGCTGGCAACAATCTCAGCGATGGTGGTGATGTCGCCTACGGCAAAGTCGAACTGGGCCACCAGGGAAAAGAGCTCGATCGTGTCGAAGGTTTCACAGTCAGCCAGGAAGCTGCGCCACAGGCTCCGTTGTTCTGCAGCGGTGGGTTTGTTGACTTCGATGACGGTGCTGTGCTGTTGCCGGGAATCTGCTTGCTCAGCCAACAACATCAATGGCGAATCCAGGCGCTCCATAAAGGCTGTCAGCTGTGGGGGAGAGGGGTGGCTGATCTCAATTATGAGGGCAATGCCGGCCAGCAGATGCTCGCGGGTCAGTAAGCGGGCCAACTGGCTTCGTTCCTCCGCGGGCAGTGGAATATCTTCTGCCCGTAAGAGCAGCAGTTGCAGTCCCAAGGCTGCACAGGACTGGGCTGCCACCTCACGACCAGCGGCGGCGTCATTGCCCTGGATCAGGATCAGCGGCGGCTTGTCGTTGTTGCGCCAAAGGCCGGTCAGCTGTACCACCTGCTGGTGCTGTGATGGGGGCAAGGGGATGTTTTGGTTGAGGGGGCGGACCAGACTGCTCAGGCGCTGATCCAGACTGCCGGTACCAAGGACAAAATGGAGTATTCGTTCATCCAGGCTCAGGTGACCGGTGGTGATGCTGTTTGGGTCCTGTACCTGGATCAATTGCCAGTAGCGCAGGGGCGATTCAGGTGACAGGGCACTCCAATGCGCATCGGGAAGAATTGCCAGGGCCAGGCTAAAACTTGGGGTGGTGTGATGGCTGTTGCCTTGCAGTCTGCTGCACAGGGTGGCGATTTCTGATTGCAGTTCGATGCCGACGCACAAAAGGATGATGGTCCGTTCGAAGGGGGAGAGGAGAAACTGTTCGGCCAGGAAATCCAGGGTGAAGGCCGTATTCGTTGCTGCTTCTCTGGGGGGGGGCGCTGTCTCCCCGTTGGCATTTTCCAACAAGCCTTGCAGCCAGCTCAGCTCCTCACTCAGGGCCTGCTGGTTGCTGTCGATCCAATGGCTGCTGTTTGCTGTATTCATCCTGGAATCACCATCTGTTGAGAGACATGAAATTCAGGAGGACTGACGGCGCGATTGAGTAACAGGCTATCGACGCCGTCCACCCGTAAGCGCAACCACTGGCTGCCGGCGGCCAGGGCAGGAAAGGCAAAGTCGAGGCTGCCGCTTTGGCTGCTGAGATTGCTTGGCAAGGCTTCCTGGTTCCCGGCGCTCAGGCTGACATGTTGGGACGGTCGTACTTCCGGCGTAAAGACCAAATGGATGGTGACCACATCCTTGCTGGCGTCGCGGCTGGCATTGGAACTCCCTATGTTGAGACTTGGTGCCAGGAGGAGCGGAAAGCTGTTGGATGTACGGTGCTCTGTCTCGCCGGCTCGCAACAGGCTGAGGCTGACCAGCCAGCTCCCGGGTGGCCAGGTGCTGCTGGCTGCCAAACCAGCAGGCAGGGTCAGGCTGAGCCGATCACTATTGCGGTTGGCAGCGATCGCTATCCTGATGGGCTCGTCGAGGAGCGGATGTTCGAACCGGGCCTCCAGGTCAGTGCCATCCAGATGATGGCCATGGAGAATGATGGTATTGCCCAGCACCGCCGCCAGTTGCTGGGAGGGTGGTTCAATGCTGGTGAGACCTGGATAGGGTGGGATCAACCCGGCCGTGGCGGTGATGCCGGCCTCCTCTCCGCTAATGGGGTTACGCGGGCCACGGGTCAAGACGGGCAGGGCTGAGCGGGTCGGTTCCCTGGCTTCGATCAGTACCACAGAAATGGAGTAGGCCGCTGTGGGGCGATAGTGGGCCTGCATGGCGGACCAGAGTTTCGACATCTCTTCGCTGCTCATGGTCACCGGGGTGATCTTGATCTGTTCCACCTGATCGGCCAGATCGGCGGCGGATAAGGCCTGGAAGGCGGACGGCAGAATGGAACTGTCCACCGTATTTCCGGCCAAGGCAGCGCGAATCGCCTGGCGGTTGAGAACCGGTGTTTCATGCATCAGCTGCATGGCGTAGCCGAGGAGAATTTCGGAATGGAGCTCCGCTGCACCATAGGCGGTGAGCAGGTAATGGAGGTCGAGGGCCAGGGGCGGATTGGTGATTCGGTCGCCGCGACCATCGCGAGATGGCAATCCGACGTTTCTCCAGCCAGGGTTGGGGGTGACCTGATAGAGAAAGAGGTTTAACTGCGTTTGGGCATTCGTGCTGTCGATCTGGATGGTGTCGGGCGGTACGGCGGTGACGCTGACATTACTGCCAAGGGCTCCGATGATATTGTGATCGATAAAGCCGTTGTCGAGCAGGTTGCGCAGGACGGCGGTGATCGCGGCGATGGCCAGTGGACTGCTCATGATTGGCCTCCGCCACGTTTCAGATAGTCATTTAAGGAGAGACTGCTTTGTGGTTTTGGCCGACTGGCCTGCGGGGTGGGCCTTGGTCCAGTTGTCTGGGCCCTCACTTCAACGCGACCGATGTTGATGTGTATCGTCGGCTGCTCTCTCACCAGTTGTTCGCTGACAGCGGGTAGCTCGGCCATGGCCTGTTGTGGTCCTGGCTGGGTGGTTTTATAGCCCGCTACCAGGGGTGGGAGGCTTGCTTGTGCCATTGCCTTGGGCTCAGGGGCCACTCCATCCTCAGTTGAATCAAAGGTAGGCGGAGCTGCAGTCCCTGTTTCGGTGAGGGTTGGCTGGTTGTCGACGAGAAGCCGAACGCTATGACTCGGCTTTACCCCCTGTTGGCTGTCAGTCGCCGGATTCCGGTTCGCAGTCGCTACTGACCCAGCCACGCCTTTAGGGGCAGTGCTTTCTTTGCCAGGCGCTATATGGGCTGGTGCTGTATTTTTGCTTCTGGATTCTGCTTTGCTGCTGTGGGCTTGTGTTGCACTGCCTTTGTCTGTGCCAGTGGGAGTCTCTGCCGGCTCGGGGAAATCAGTGCTCCTGGTACCAGGCGGAGGCGCTGTTGCCGGAGCAGGGGCAGCCTGGGTTCGCAGCTGCACGACTCTCTCCAATGGCTCAGGCATCGTAACATCCTCTGTCGGGGCAAAGAGGCTGGGCAGGCGGGGGCTGACAACCCTGGCTTCACCGCGGCTGAGCCGGGCCATGCGGGTCAAAAAGTCGCTCATGGCGTCACCATCTGCAGGTAGGTTGCCCGCCGGGTGGGACTGAGGTTGAGGATCTCAGCTTCAACCCAGCCATAGGCCTTGGCCAGCAGGTGCACTTCCAGGAGCAGCCGTTGGGCCCGGGCGGTGATTTCCTGGCCCAGGATGGAAGCGACATCCAAGACACTCTGCCATTGCTGCCCACAGGCAGGGCAGTTGAGAGTAAGCAGTATTTCCGCCTGGGGATCGGCCGCCTCTGCCATTGCCGCGATGTCCTTTTTTATCTCCGGCGGCAGTGTTTGTGGGGCAATCGTCTGCCCCTGATAGCAGGCCTCGGCTACACAGGCCCTCATGAGCAGGTCGTGTGCCTCTTGCAGGCTGTCTGCGCCTGCCGCTGCGGCCAGATCAAAACTATTGAGTGGGCGAATGCTTATCTGGTAGGCATCTCGAGTCATATGGATCTGCTGCGCTCTACCCACATTGGAAACCAGGGTTCTGCAGCTCAGTTCAAACTCAACTGTTTCACCACATTGCGGACAATGGCTTTTACCCGGCAACAGGTCTCCAAAGGTGACTTGGCGTAAGGACAGCAACAGGGCGTCGCGCTGGCCCAGAGGCAAGGCAGCCAGGTCGTCGCGGCTCTGTTCAGGCATGACCAGTTGTAAGATTGACAAGGCCTGGTCTATGGCGTGAAAGCGGTAAGCCGTTTCCCATAAGCGGATAATTTCGGCGGCCGTCAGTGCTCGCATGCGGACCTCCCTTTCAGATCAGCAGTCATAATTGAAAAGTCGTAACACACTGAAATAGTTAAACGGCTGAGGACCATGTTGCATCTGCTTTAGTGTTGTAAACGGTATAGGTTTTCCTCTCTCTCCGGAATGCAACTGCGGCTTAGGCCGGTTCGCTGTAACTGGGCTCACTCGGTTCGCTCACATCGTAGTCACGTTCCCAGCCTTCGTTTTCCAGTTTCAGGGTCTGGATGGCGATGGCATTGGCATTGGCATCCAGGTCGGGAATGGCCTGATACTCAGATACCCAGCAACGAAATACCTTGTAGGCAATGGCGAGCTGGCCTGCCTCGTTGTAGAGCTCGATGATGAGGTCTTTGCGAAAGTCCTTTAAGGATATTTCACTCCCCAGGCCGGAGCCGTAGTTCCATATCTTGTTGGCCCAGCGTTCAAACTCGGTATCGTGAGTCACGCCGCGCTCCAGGGTGATGGCCTCATATTTGGTTCTCCCCGGAGATTTACGTGAACTGGAAGGATCTCCACCCTCGCGATGTTCGACCACCTCGGTGCTCCGTTTGAGGGCGCCGACCTTGGAGACACCTGCGACATAGCGGCCGTCCCATTTGACCCTGAATTTGAAGTTTTTATAGGGATCAAAACGTTGTGCATTGACGCTAAATTGTGCCATGGGGCTCTCCTTAAGATTGAATCTGGCCGGCGATCTGTTGGAGCTTGATCACCACGAATTCGGCGGGTTTAAGCGGCGCAAAGCCTACCACGATGTTGACAATGCCCTGGTCGATGTTGTTCTGGGTGGTTGTTTCTCGATCACACTTGACGAAATACGCTTCGCGCGGGCTGCTGCCCTGAAAGGCACCCTGACGAAAAAGGTTGTGCATAAAGGCACCCAGGTTGAGGCGGATCTGTGCCCACAGCGGTTCATCGTTGGGTTCAAACACTACCCACTGCGTACCTCGGAACAGGCTCTCTTCGATAAAGAGGGCCAGGCGCCGGACCGGCAGGTACTTCCATTCCGAGGCCAGTTGGTCGGCACCCCGTAATGTTCGCGCTCCCCACACGACTCGACCGGTAACTGGAAAGGCGCGCAGGCAGTTGACGGCCAGTGGATTCAGTTGGCCGTTTTCGCCATCGGTCAGTTTGACCGTCAGCTCGGCGACCCCGTTGAGACTGGCATCGTTGCCGGCGGGTGCCTTCCACACGCCACGCTGACTATCGGTGCGGGCTATGACACCGGCCACCGCACCACAGGGGGCGAATTCGGCCAGGCGATTTTCCTGGAGGGGGTCGGGAAGTTTGATCCGGGGAAAGTAGAGTGCGGCATTGGTACTGCGGCTCAGTCCCCAGGCAGCACTTTCCAGTCCGCTGCCACTATTGATCAGGTGGGAGGCTTCCGTCCAACTGGTGAGGGGGTCTACCACATACAGAGAACGCCGTTTTTGACAATAGCTTGCGGCGGCATTACGGGTCTGGGAGTTGACATCGCCGCCAATGGCCAGGGTCAGGGGCGGAATGCAGAGCAGATTAAAGATGTCGGCCTTTTCCAAGGCCCAGATGCCCTTTTTCGGTGTTTCCAGGGAGGCCAGGGATATTTGGTTGTCGGTAATCGCAGAACCGTCATCGCCATCGCCGCTGAATTGGCTCGATGAAGCGTTGTCGAGCATGGGGTCTGCTCCGGAGGGTGGGGCCCCATGATCTGTGGGCCGGGTAAGGGGGACAGCGCCACTGATACGAACCAGTTTTGATTGCAGGGCTAAGACATTGGTGACAAAACGGGCGTTATCGGCCTCGGTTGAGACATTGAGAAAACGTTCTGTCTCTCCGCTGGCCGTATCGCGGACAGTGAGATTGAAGAGGGTTGTGTCGCTTGGGGTGTGGGTCACGTAGTCAATCCGTACCCGTAAGCTTTCACCCCATTCGCCACGGCTGGAGGCGATGAGGTTGAAATCGGTTGCCAGGGTGAGGGTGGCGGCACTGCCTCCGTTTTGGACACGGACAATTAAGGCATCACTGCCACCGTTCTGAAAGAATTGCTGCACTGCATAACTCATGCTGCTGTTGCGCCATAGTCCACCGAAGAGACGAGCGTATTCGCCAAAGCTTTGCACCCGGATGGGATCGTCTTCCGGGCCACGCAAGGCACGGCCAATAAAGGCGGTAATTGATGTGGCGACTCCGGTGATCGTGCGAACCCCGCTGGGAACCTCTTCTATATAAACGCCGGGATAGGTTAGGGTCATGGGCATAATTATTCTCCTTAAGTTAGGCCTGGTCTGATTGGTGATTGTTATGGGGTTGAATCACGACCGACCAGAATCTCGATCACTGCATCGGCACCGGTACTGTTCGTAAATGTAAGACTGGTGGCGCCGCCAAGGAGGCTGACGGCACCGCTGCCTATCAAGACGTGAGGCCCGTCCAGGGCGACAGGGCTGCCGCCCAGATCATAACTGAGGTCTGCATCAGGTGTTTTGGGATTAATGACCAGCAACGAGATGTTCCCGCCCGGGACCAGATTGACTGCCTGAGTCACGCTATCAGCGAGGTTGATATCAAATTTGTCATAGGCATCAATCGCATCGATTCTGGCAGATGCTGAAATGCTTGGGCCTTGTAATACCTTGATGACGAAGTTCCAGTTGATCGTTTCCGGCATGCCCTCTCTCCTTTTTTTGTGAAAAGGGAATAGTTTCTGATTCAGGGTATGGCTGTTGCTCCCTTGTCAGGTGTCAGTCTTGTTTTTAGTGCAAATAGTCTGGGTCGAAACAAAGATCGCCCCGTCATCGGTGGGCAAGTCCTCAACCGGCCTTGGGCACAGCATTGGTTGGTGAACCTTGGTTTTGCTCCACCTTGCTGTGGCCTGCTTTTACGGCCCTTGTTCTCCGTCAGGGACGAAAACTCTGGTCGGTGACACGCTTGAAAAATTGGAACCGAAGCTTTGCCATCTCGGTGGCCTGATTTTTGGGGGGGACCTGGGGGTAACTTCATTGAGCGCCTCAATTGAGAAGATACTTTCTCATTTGTGCACAGATACTGGTGAGTATATTCTTACCATTTGAGCATCCTGAGATGACTTTACCCAAGTAAAGGTAACAAAGTGGTAACATTTGAAAATAAATTGTCTTCCTCGCCATCTTTTTTTTAAGCTCTTTTCTTGCAATACTGTGGGAAAATGATATCATATCATCTGGTATGGATTGATTCAAAATGAAATGATATAATTTAATATGGAATGATTCTATGAGTATCGTGTTGATTGGTGGTGAAAAGGGTGGCACCGGCAAGACCACCCTGGCAACTAATATTGCCGCCATGCTGGCCCTGCAGGGAAAAGATGTATTGTTGCTGGACACAGACCGTCAGGGGACAGCGTCTTTCTGGGCCACAGTCCGGGAGGAAACAGAGATCGAACCGAGAATTGCCTGTGTGCAGAAATTTGGCAAGGGCCTGGCGTCGCAGGTGCGTGATCTGGCTGAGCGCTATGATGAGATTATCATTGATGCCGGGGGCCGCGATTCCATAGAGCTGCGCTATTCCCTTGGGGTCTGTGATCGGGCATATATTCCTGTCCAACCCTTTCAGTTTGATATCTGGACGATCAGACAGATGGACGATTTGGTGGCAATGGCCCAGACCGTGAATGAAAACCTGGAGGCCTTTATTGTCCTGAACAGGGTGTCCGCCAATCCAGCTGTTCGTGAGGACAGGGAAACGCGTGATTTTTTCAGTGCAGAAGATTTTCAGCACCTGTCTCTGCTTGATGCGGTGCTCCGCGACCGTATAACGTTTCGTAAGTCAGGCCGGGATGGCTTGTCCGTGGTCGAACTGAAGCAGGACAAAAAGGCGGTTCGGGAAATGACTCAATTATTTGCAGAGGTCTATGATGGCTGATAAAAAGAAAACTCCACTTCGTTCAACACCGGCAAGAAAAAAAGATACCGATCTCGATAAGTTCGCAGCCGGTACAGGAAAGTTTGGCCCTAAAAAGGAAGAATCGTATCCTTGGCAAGAATCTCATATCCGCGAAGATGTGAAGAAAAATCTGCCCCTCAGAATCCCTGAGCCCCTCTATATGAAACTGAAATACATAGCTGACCATACCCCGTACAGCATGAATTCCTTTATCCTTGAACGGCTGAGCGAGGAGATAGAAGAGGAAATTGCCAGGTTGATCGAGTGAAAAAAAGGCTCAATCCAGCAACGGATTGAGAAACTTCTAGAACAAAAAACAGCGGCTAAAGAGAAAGCTAACAGCTGTGATTAACCTTTCCCTGGTTGAAAACTGTACAGACACTTACTACCTCAATGTTCAATCCGTAGGCTTGAATGGTCTATCGAGTAGTATCATTTCATCGGATGGGGTTATAGCTCTTAATCCGGGTGGAGATCCTGATGCAGATGGCCATATCAATGAAAACGAGCTTGTCGCAGAAAGTAATGCCTGTAACCCGGATTCAACTCCACAAGATACGATGGTTTATTTGAAGAAGGGGTTCAACCTGATAAGTGTTCCCGCTGATGTCACGTTCAAGCCTGATTTAAGGGATTGGTTGCCGGTTTTTGGCAACAGCAGCGAAATCGAAAAGGTCATGGTCTTTGATAAAAAGGAGAATTCGTTTGTCACCATGATTCCTGAAGCGCTATCAAACCAGAGCTTCACATTGCAGGGCAGCGAAGCATTAATTGTTTATGCAAAAATGGAAAAAGATATTTTGTTTTCTTCGGTCCTCTGTAAGCAGATTGCTCTTGATTCCGGTTTTAACCTTACTGGTATCAACTGTCCACCTGAGGGGTATCACGCCTATCAGTTGTTACAAGATTCTGACAGAGACAATATCATAAGTATTCAGTGGTTCAATCCGAGAACCGCAGATTTTGAGACAGCGGCATTTGATAATACTGATCAGCCTGTCGGGGTCGATTTTGCGATTAAACCGGGAGAAGGCTATTTCATATTTGCTCTGCCCCAGTAGTTGTACTTTACAGCGGGAAAGACATTATAACTGGGCTGAATTTTACCATGATGGATGCTGGTACATAGCATCTCGATTTACCAGCCGGTTAAGTGTTTCCTGGTGATCTCCTACAGCGATAAAACTGCTGTCACGTATGAATCAGGCAACCATGGTTGCATCTATCAGGTTTACATCTTCACCGCACCAGTCACCCATCAGGATCAAGACGCAGGTTGAAAAATGAATTGTGGAACGAAGAGATCCTCAAAAAATCTCGTAGTGAAACAAGTCATTTTTCAACCGGGTTCCTGTCTGCATATTGGCAGACCCAGAAAATTATTGGTGCCATACTGTGTCCAATTATTTGCACAAATCTCATGGCTTATAACCAACCCCTTGGTGGCTTACAGTATAGGCGGTAAAGAAACTGACAGGAGTTTATGAATTAGATCTGCATAGTTACAAAAAATAACATAAATCCAATATGTTGGGTTGCTGACAGAAACCCGTTGAAATTTTAGTCACCCTCAAACCTTATCTTACTGTGAATGTCATGTTTGGTCCAGCTCAGGTCAGATCTAGAGACGATCAGGGCACCTCAACCTTCCATCTTTTTTTTTCGGTTATTATTGCCCAAAGAAAGTTACAAACACTATTTTTTCGGTAAGAAACATAACTTCCAAAAACTTCAATTCAATTCTCCCTCTCTCACAGTTTTTTAATATTATCACAACACAGGGGGCACACGAATTTCTATTATGTGTTACTTTTTCTTGACCTGTTCTTTGTGAACTGTTAAGCAGATATGCACGTAACACGAAATATATTTTCTTCATACCTGGAGTTTTTTTAAGAGGTCCAAAATGGTTACACGATTGTTTTTTGTTATATTTATCAATTTCTTGCTCTGTAGTGGGGTCTCTGCGAAAACTGTAACAGATGTCACCGGCAAAACAGTTCAGCTTCCCGATTCCATAGATTATGTTATCTGCTCAGGCTCTGGATGTCTCCGATTGCTCACCTATCTTCAGGCTCAGGATAGGATTGTCGGTGTTGACAGTATCGAAACCAAGCAAAGGAAGTTTGACGCTCGGCCGTATGCTCTTGCTAATCCACAGTTTAAGAAGATGCCGATTTTTGGGGAGTTTCGGGGGCACGATAATCCAGAGCAGATTTTGACTCTTACACCACAACCCCAGGTGATTTTCAAAACATATTCCCAGATGGGCTACAATCCATCAGAACTTCAAGAGAAAACCGGTATCCCGGTGGTTGTTCTTAACTACGGGAGCCTTAGTTATCTTCGTCCAGAATTGTATAAATCTCTTCGTCTCATGGGCTCTGTTCTTGGAAGGGAAGAACGTGCTGAACAAGTTATTTCATTTTTTGAACAAACCATTTCAGATCTTGAACAACGTACCAAAGATGTTCCGGCTGAAAAGCGTCCGAAAGTGTACCTGGGAGGCGTGGCTTTCAAAGGGGCGCATGGATTTCAGTCAACTGAACCTACATATCCTCCTTTCAATTTTGTTCAAGCCCACAATCTTGCCAATGATCCAGCGATGACAAAAAAGGAGTTGAGCAACTCCAACATTGCCAAGGAAAAGATTGTTGCCTGGAATCCGGATTACCTTTTTCTTGACCTGTCAACTCTGCAGTTAGGAGATAAGGTCGGCGGCTTGCATGAGCTAAAAACAGATCCGGCGTATCAGGCACTTAGTTCGGTGAAAAATAACCGGGTATATGGCTTGCTTCCCTATAACTGGTATACGAAAAATTACGGTTCTATTCTAGCTAACGCATACTACATTGGTAAATTGCTCTATCCCGAGCAATTTGCTGATATCGAACCAGACGAGAAAGCTGATGAGATATATAGGTTTCTCGTAGGTAAACCGGTCTTTGCCACCATGAATGGACTCTTTAAGAATCTGGCATTCAAAAATGTCCCACTTAAATAGCCATGCATTTTGATCACGGCCAAGTGCCGGAGGAATATCAACAATACATTGGTAGAAAAAAACTGTTTATTCTGATTGTAGCTATTGGCCTTACTGCAATCCTAGTTGTGGCCATCTCTCTAGGAGCCACAAACATATCAATGTCCTCGGTGGCCAAAAGTCTGATAGGGATGGCAACTTCTGTACAAACCAAGATAATTGTCTGGAACATCAGGTTGCCCCAGGCATTAGCCGCCATTGTCGCCGGAGCTGGTCTGGCTGTTGCCGGTGCTGTTATGCAATCGATATTACGCAATCCGCTCGGATCGCCATTTACCCTTGGAATCTCCCATGCTGCAGCCTTTGGTGCAGCGTTATCTGTTATGGTACTGGGGGGCGGTGTTATGACCTCCAGCAATGTGGGCGCTATCTCAATTACCAATCCATATATTACCACCGCATCGGCTTTTCTTTTCAGTATCGGCACTTCTTTATTGATTATAGGTGTGACCAGAACGCGCGGAGCCTCACCAGAAGTAATGATACTCACCGGTGTAGCCTTGGGAGCATTTTTTACAGCAGGAACCATGTTCTTACAGTTCTTTGCTGATGATATGCAACTGGCGGCCATGGTATTCTGGACCTTTGGCGATACCGCCAGAGCAACCTGGACAGAGTTGGGATTTATTTCTACAGTTACTGTTGTCTGTGTACTCTACTTTTTTGGAAATAGTTGGAACTATAATGCTATTGACGCAGGTGACGAGACAGCCAAGAGCCTTGGGGTTCGGGTAGGTCGTGTCCGGATGACGGGAATGCTGCTCGCCTCGATGTTGACAGCGGTTATAATTGCATTCTTGGGAATCATCGGTTTTGTCGGTCTGGTAGTGCCGCACATGGTTCGACGGATTATTGGTTCAGATCACAGGTTCTTGCTGCCGGCTTGTTTTCTTGTCGGAGCCGTGTTGCTGCTCGTGTCCGACACAGTTGCGAGGTTGATATTGGCTCCTAACGTTTTACCGGTGTCAGTTCTAACGGCCTTCCTTGGCGCACCAGCATTTTTCTGGTTAATCATACGAGGAGGACGGCGATGATTCTAGCCATCAAACGACTCGCATTCGGCTACAACGGTCATCGTATCCTTTCCGACATCAACCTTAATGTGGAACCTGGAGAATTGTTGGCAATACTCGGACCAAATGGCGTCGGCAAAACGACTCTGCTCAAATGTATTAATAGTATACATAGTCCTAATACAGGAACTATTCTAGTCGAGGATCGCAACGTCCTGAAAATGAAACCCAACGAGATTGCCCTCAGTATCGGCTATGTTGCCCAGCGTTGCGAGACTAGTCGGTTGACGGTTTTCGATACGGTGCTGATGGGAAGAAAACCACATATCAGATGGCGGGTCGCAGAACGGGACATGAAAGTTGCCGATTCAGCGTTGCAGCAACTCGATCTTGCTCGGCTTTCTTTACGCTATATAGATGAACTGAGTGGAGGTGAATTGCAAAAGGTGGCTATTGCTCGTGCGCTCGTTCAGGAACCGCGACTGCTGCTGCTTGACGAACCAACCAGTTCACTCGATTTGCGAAACCAGATAAATATATTATCGATCATCAGAAAAATTGTGGATAACCACCGGATTGCTGCTGTGATGACCATGCACGATCTCAACAGTGCCCTACGGTACGCCGATCGTTATTGCTTTCTGAAAGACGGTTATGTTCATGCGGTATGTGACCGCTCCACCATATCGGCGGATATAATTGAGAATGTGTATGGGCTTCCTGTCTCAATTCATCATATTGACAATTGTCCGGTCATAGTCCCGGAAGATCATTTTAATTGAAAGGAGCTGAAAATGACATGTACTTACCCAAAACAGACAATTGAAGATACAATAGCATTCCATGGGCATAAGTGCCCGGGACTTGCCATCGGTATTCGGGTGGCTGAATATGTCACAAAAGAATTTCCAGATACTCCATCGGCAGCCCTTGTTTGTATTACTGAAACAGATATGTGCGGTGTGGATGCTATTCAGTATCTTATCGGCTGCACCTATGGCAAGGGCAATCTGATTCACCAAGATTACGGCAAGACAGCCTTTTCTTTTTATGATCGAGAAAACAACAAGGGTATTCGGTTCCTGTTAAGACCGGATTGCCGTGGTGAGAATTATTGGGCACTAGCTGACATGATGGCAGAAAAAAGCGCTGGGATCCTGTCGAAAGAGGGTAGTCAGAAGCTAGCCGAGCTCCGAATCCTACTGGAAAACAGGTTCATGTCACTGTCGCTGGAAGATATGTTTTCTATTGAAAAACTGCAAACCAGACCACCACGGCCGGCACGTGTACTGCATTCCATGACCTGTGAGGATTGTGGTGAACAAACCATGGAGTCCAGGACTCGTCGTTTTGATAAAAAGACTCTGTGTATACCTTGCTATCGGAAAGTCGAACAGAAAATCTAGGTAGCTGCCCTATCGTAATGGTAATCAGCGAACCTGAGCAGCCCAAGATTTAAACGGAGTATGAGCTGACCACCTTTATCGAAACAGTAAAATACTATGGACCACACCAGTTTCTCTGACTGTTTGGTGGCTACTGAAACTGCCAGGGGGCATCTCAATCACTACCGCATTCTTCAATAATTGACCTTTCTACTGTGAATGTCATGCTTGGTTCAGCTCAGGTCAGATATAGGGATGCTCAGTATGAATTTTTATTTTTGGACGGTTTTATTTTGGTGAACGTAACTTCAGGTGGTTAGTGCCAATTGAGTCTGGTGCTTTATCACTCGTCTACACCACTTTTACTTGACTACCTCAGTCTTTCCTGGCCGTTATTTCGTTACTCCGTGGTAAGCGACACTTGATCACTCAGACCTATGCCAGTAATAAAACTTCGCGTGGATTCCTTCTGATTGAGCTGCTTGATAATTCGACAATTCTTCAGTTCCCAGTCCAGCTATCCGCTCTGGAGTTAGTAAATAAGCATCCTTTTCCTCTGTTGCCTCCCAACGGTCAGACTTAAGAAAACGAAGTACGACATCTCTTGCTTCATCTATATCGGTTGCCAACACCCATATATGAGCAACTGCCCTGGAAACGTTGGCAATCAAAGGATTTTCAAGCTGCGGTTCAACTTCAAGAATAAAATAATACGAATTCATACGAGACCTCAAATATAGTTCTCGCCCTCTGTATACAGCAGGGCGTTGTGGTTGATGTTACATGTGTTTTTTGTCAGGTGAGTATTTAACTAGTGACCAAACGGCGCTTAGAATGTAGTCGTTTCTACTAGATCTGACAACTAACAGTTTTGGTGGGGGGGGCGGGTCAAGTTCAGTAGGTTATCCTTCCATAAATTCTTTCCCTCTTCAAGGGGTTTCATTCGTGTCCGCTATCGACGATCGCCCCCATATCGCCTATCGAAAATTTCTCCTGCCACCGATTTGGAATATCATGCTTATTCTGCTCTACTCCATGCGCCGGGTTGATTGCAGGATCTGCAACAAGGTTGTTGTTGAGCAGGTACCTTGGTCAACCGGCAAATCTCCGGTGATCAAACAGTTCGCAGCCTTTCTGGCCCACTGGGCACGTAAGATGTCCTGGAAGGAGACGGCTGTTGCCTTCAGGGTCTCCTGGGACATTGTTGCCGATGCCGTGAGCTGGGTTGTCCACTGGGGCTTGAACATCGAGATCTCGACAATATCACAGTCATTGGTGTCGATGAGATCCAGTATCATAATGGTCAGAACTATCTCACTCTTGTCTATCAGATCGACAAGCATTGTCGACGATTGCTCTGGATTGGCAAAGAGTGAAAGAAAAAGACCCTACATGCCTTCTGTGATTTTCTCGGTGACCAGCGCTGCAAAGCTATTCAGTTTGTCTGTTCAGATATGTGGACGCCTTACATCACCGTCATTGCCGACCGGCTCAATGAGGCAGTGCATGTCCTTGATCGTTTCCATGTCGTTGCCAACCTCAAGGCGGTTGATGAGGTCCGCCGCACAGAGGTGAAAAAGCTCAATGACGAGAACAAACCAGCATATCTAAAAAACAGCAGGTGGCTCTTTCTCAAGAAAAAGAAACGAGTTCGTGGTGCTGCCAGGGTACGATTACGAGAGATACTCGGCATGAACCTTCGTACTGTTAAGGCGTATCTCCTCAAAGAGGATTTTGACCACCTTTGGACTTATAAATGCCCACATTGGGCAAGTACAGTTACAGATGAATGGACCAGGGATGTCATGCGTCATCGCAGTCTTCCTGAGCTCAAAAAGTTTGCCCGGACTATTCGTGAAAACAAGGAGCTGAACCTCAACTACTTTCATGCCCAAAAGGCATTCTCATAGGGATCGTTGAGGGTTTTAACAACAAAGCTAAACTGACCATCAGAAAATTTTACGATTTTCGGAGGGACAAACTAAGAGAAATAGCGCTATATCATACTTTGGCAATTTGCCCGTTCCGGACATCACCCACAGATTTGTCTGAAGAGGCAGAAAATGTTACAAGTAGTTATGCGGAAGGACTTAGCGAGCTGTTTTCTTAAAAAGATTAATCCTTCTGTTTCTCTCCAAGCGTTATATTGGGCTTTTGGCCAATCCCCCCACAATCTTACTTAAGGCCTTTGTATGAAAAAAAATCAAGGTAGTCACAAGCATAAAATCAGCCTCAGCATATGTCTTAATCTCAGCATTGCTATCGTGATGATTCTTGTTTCAATCTTTATTTTCATGATCGACAAAACACGTATGCAGAAGCAAGCATTGATAGAGGCCCAAGAAAAGGCAAAAATCATTTTAGATAGAAATCTTGCGACCCATACATTTTTCACAAAACAACTTAAACCAGCGGTTTTTAAACTTTCTGATTCGTATCGTTCTGAGGATTACTTTGAGCCAAGCTGGATGTCGTCAACCTTTGCAGTCCGTGAAATAGATAAATATTTTAAATTATTAGGCTCAGAGGACTTCTATTATAAGGAGTGTGCTATCAATGCGCGTAGTCCTGAAAATGAAGCCGATGATTTTGAGAAATCTTTTTTACAGGATCTCAACACAAATCCTCTGTTAAAAGAACGTACACTCATTCGCGAGGTAGACGGCCAATATTATTTTATGATTCTCAAACGTGGCGAAGTAATGGAGGAATCCTGTCTTCGTTGCCACACTATTCCTGAAAATGCCCCTAAAGGCTTAAGTGACAAGTATGGCCGCGAGCGCAGCTTTGGGCGAAAGGTGGATGATGTTGTCTCTGCAATTTCAATCAAGATCCCACTTTCTAAAGCGTATGCGAACGCTGATGAGTACTCTAGGAACACCTTGATTGTTTTAGCCATTTCCTTTTGTTTTTTAATGTTTGTTCAATTTCTTATTTCTAGATTTTTTATGGTTAAGCCGCTAAGTCGGATAAGGAAGAAAGCAATTCAGATTAGTGAAAACGATGAACATTTAGGTGAAGAAGTCCAGGTGCCGTTTACTAATGATTTAAGCGAAATGGCTGATGCTTTTAACCATATGTCGAAGAAGTTACGAAACCACGTTGATAATCTTGAACAGATCGTTACTGAACGTACTTCGGATCTCAAGGCATCCAATCATCAGTATAAATCTCTCTTTAACGGTATGATCAATGGTTTTTCCCTGCATGAGATTATTTTTGATAATGACAATCAGCCAATTGATTGCAAGTTTTTGGCTGTCAACCCAATATTTGAAAAAATAACAGGTCTGAAAGCAGAAGATTTGATAGGCAAAACTGCGCTGGGGGTTCTTCCTGGTACTGAAAAGTCTTGGATTGACACGTATGGCAAGGTTGCCCTGTCCGGAGATTCCGTTTGTTTTGAAAACTATAGTGTAGAATTGGATAAATATTTTTTTATTTCAGCTTATCAGCCAGCCGAAAATCATTTTGCCTGTGTTTTTGAGGATGTCACTGAAAAAAAGAAGGCAGACATAGAAAGAGAAAAACTGGTCGTTGCGCTTCAAAAATCACTGGATGAGATTAAAACCTTACAGGGGATTATTCCCATTTGCTCCATATGTCATAAAATAAGAAATGATGCAGGTTTTTGGCAGCAAGTCGATCAATATATCTCTGAACATTCAAAGGCAGTATTCAGCCACGGGATGTGCATGGAATGTTCCGATAAGTTGTATGGCGGACTAGATTGGTATGAGGAAGGTAAAAAAGACGGAACAATAGAAGAATGAGATGGAGTTACTCTTCGAGAAGTAGTTGAGATCTGCCTTACCAGCTCTAACTTCCCGTATGTCTTCTCAACGTTAGGATACTACTGTTTCTTCAAACCTTCGATTTAAAACTCCGTGGCCATCCGTCTCAACCTCTTTGCTCGAGATCTTGTCAGGAATAGTCTCAAAATGCAGTTTTTCTTAAATAGTTTAGGTTGCCAAAGAATACTTTTTCTGATTGGGAGCTGATACCCATCAAATGACGACTGGCCTCATTATATCATTTTATACTATCTCTTGAGATCTTTATTTATGTCTACTCGTAGCAGAAAGATGGACAGAGAATTGTACTACGTTGTGTCTATCTTTCTGATTTAAAGACAAATTACTATCGTACAATTTGTTACAATAACGTTTTTTTGATAATGTGAAAAATAAGCAGTCGTACTATTTCATAAATAGGGAAGCTTACGGGAGGATCTAAGATGTCGAAAAGAATGATTGCGCTAGCGTTGCTTCTGGTTCTTGGGGTGTGTATGCTTTTTGTTGTCGAATGCGACCCAAAAGACAAGACGCTCATTGTCTATGTAGGCAAAGGTATGCAAAAAGCAATGGAAGAAGTCCAAGCGGCCTTCGAGCAGAAGCATGATATAATACTGAATATAATTTATGCCGGGTCAGCTACCTGTTTGAGCACAATAAGGGATACAGGAAGAGGAGACGTTTTCGTCCCGGGGTCCGTCCATATTTTCGAAAATGCCCCTGATCTTATAGATAACCACCAGTACGTTGCCTTACATGTACCGATGGTTTGTATTCATAAGGATAATCCAAAAGAGATACGATCATTTGATGATCTGGCAAAACCTGGAGTAAGGATCTCAGTTGGAAATACAAAAATGTGTTCCATGGGCGGAGTGGCTGATGCGATACTTAGCAGGTCTGCAATCAAAGAGGGTATTACAAAAAACATAGTGATAAGAAGCCCGACCGTCGTTGAATTACTCAACTTAGTAGTCAGGAAAGAGGTGGATGCCGCAATAATCTGGAAAGACACGATGTACTGGCCGGAATTAAAGAACCTCAAGGGGATTGAAATCCCACCTGAAATCATTGAAACAACTGAGATTCGTGTCGCTGTATTAACTTCATCAGAGCATAAAGAAAGTGCACAGTTATTTGCGGACTTCGTAGCATCTGAGGGCAAGACGATATTTAAGGAACACGGGTTTAGCGAAAAATGAAGATAAATCAAAAACTGATCAGCGGTTTTTTTGTGTCGTCTCTTTTAATCTTGTCTGTGACCTATATTTGCGTAACTCTTCAAGAGAGACTAACAACAGATTTCCAGGAGATTGCCGGGGAAGTGTTACCGGGCACAATCGCGCTGCTCCATATGGACGCTGAATTGTACCATAGTCTCGTATCTGCAGCTGAATATACTGCAACCGGAGATATAGAAGTCAAAAAAAGTGTTGAGCTTATGATAGCTGATCTGAGCAAGTACCTGACAATCCACAAATTACTCCACGCCGGCCATGATTCCCCTGAGCACATGGTAGTAATAGAAGAAAAAATAGACACATTTGTAAATTTTATCACGGAATATATCCTGCTGAAGGATAAAGGGGGAACTGAAAAAGAACTGAATATTGTAAAGAAAAAAATATATAGGACAGTAGACGATTTTAGATTATTGGCTGATCCGTTTATCAAAGAGCACATTGAAGATTCAAGAAGAACAGTAAAAATAGCCAAAAAAAATATTATCCATACCCGCAACCTGGTATTAATCTTCAGTACCTTGATTTTAATCCTTTCGGTGATATTGGCCTTTTTCATCTCTCGTTTAATCTCAAGACCGATCCTGAAATTAACAGAAGCGGCGGCTCAGATCGGTAAGGGCAGCTTAGATACCAAGATAGAGATTCAATCCAAAGATGAGATAGGAGAATTGGCCGATTCTTTTAATAAGATGGTGAAAAATCTGCATATGATCACCGTCTCACGAGACACATTTGCTCTGGAAGTTGTTGAACGCAAGAAAGCAGAACAGGCCTTGCTAAAAGAAAGGGATAATGCACAAAAGTATCTCGATGTTGCGGGGGTAATGCTGGTCGTCATTAATGCTGATGGAAAAGTGACACATATAAATAAAAAAGGCTGTCAAATCTTAGGATACGATGAAAAAGAGATTATTGGCAAAAACTTTTTCGATAATTTTCTTCCGGAAGCAATGAAAAATGAGGTATCAAGAATTTTCAGTCAAATAATAGACGGAGAATCTGAGGTGGGTGAATATTTTGAAAATCCGGTTGTTACCAAGAGCGGCAAGGAACGAATTATAGCATGGCACAATACCCTCCTGAAAAATGAAAACGGCAACAAACATGCGACGTTAAGCTCCGGAGAGGACATAACCGAGCGGAAGCGGGCGGAGGAAGAAAAAGAAAAAATACAAGCCCAACTCCTTCAAGCTCAGAAAATGGAGGCTATCGGTACCCTGGCCGGCGGTATTGCCCATGACTTTAATAACATCCTTCAGGCTATATTCGGTTATGTTCAACTTTTATTAATGAAAAAGGCAGAAAATGATCCCGACATTCGTTATTTGAATGAGATTAACAGATCCGCTCATAGGGCATCGGAACTGACCAAAGAACTTCTTATTTTTAGCAGGAAAATGGAGAGCATTTTAAGACCTGTGAATCTTAATCAGGAAATTGACCAGGTCTACAAGATACTTCAGAGAACAATTCCAAAGATGATAGCTATCGAACTGCATTTGGCTGAAGATATTAAGATCTTCAATGGAGATCCTATACAGCTTGAACAGGTCATGATGAATATCGCGGTTAATGCCAATTATGCCATGCCGGATGGAGGCAAAATTGTCTTTGAAACGCGAAACGTTGTTCTTGATGAAAGAGACGGTAATGCTCATGCAGGAGCTGCCTCGGGCGAATATGTCCAGCTGACTATTTCAGATACCGGCTGTGGCATGGACAAAGAGACATTGGGACATATATTCGAACCTTTCTATACGACGAAAGAGATAGGCAAGGGAACCGGGCTTGGCCTGGCCATGGTTTACGGCATTGTGAGAAATCATGGTGGGCACATCATTGTCTACAGCGAGCCAGGCCACGGAACGGTTTTTAAGATCTATTACCCAGTGTTAGACGAGGGGAATATAGAGCAGGAAACAGGGCCTGAGGAAGAGGCTGAAATACGCGGCGGACACGAAACAATACTCCTTGTTGATGATGAAGAACCCATTCTGGACATTGGCCAGGAGATGTTAAGGGCGTATGGCTACACGACCATCACCGCCGAAAGCGGAGAAAAGGCTATTGAGATCTATAAGAGGGAAAAAAACCGGATTGACTTGGTGATCATGGATCTCGGCATGCCAATGATGGGCGGCCATAAATGTTTAACGGAACTCCTTAGGATTGATCCCGAAATCAAAGTGATTATTGCCAGCGGATATACGAGCAGCGATAAGATAACAGAAGCTCTCAAAGGTGGTGCTGCCGCGTTTGTCGGCAAGCCATATCACCTCAGAGATATGCTCAACAAGACAAGAGAACTCTTGGATTAGCACTCATATTCAAGACACTCAAGTACGTACCAGCCTACCCATCGAAACCGTTTGAAAATCTTGATGAGGCACGCAAGTGGGTAGCCAAATTCAGAGACTGGTATAACCAGTCTCATCGTCATAGTGGGTTGAAGTTTGTGACGCCAGCACAACGTCATAATGGCGAGGATTTGAATATTCTAAAACAACGAGAATGCGTGTATGTAGAAGCGAAAAAACAACATCCTGAACGTTGGTCTGGTAAGATCAGAAACTGGACTCATGAACCAATTGTTAAGCTTAATCCGGTTAATGAGCAGCCGCAGAATATTAAAATCAAAAAAGCAGCCTAAATGAGGCTCCTTGCTGTTTTGTGTGTGGGTGGCGACAACTTGTTGAAGTATCAGTGGGACCAGTCTCTTTTCTCGCTAACATGTTGATTCCATGTCCAACCTACAAAAATAGTTTTTCTTTTTTCTTCCCTTTGTAAAAAGGGAGGGAAGAAAAAAGAAAAACGTCAGCACAGTAAGCAGTCTTAAATAATCTTAGCAGGCGAAAAGTATGTTGACACCTACCGGCCAATAGAAGCATTCGCTTCAAAGGTGGCATTTATTCGGAAAGTTTCCCTTAGTTCAAAAGACGCCCAAGCCCTTACAAAATCACTCATAGCGCAATGCGTCTATAGGGTTGAGATTTGCGGCTTTGCGCGCAGGGTAAAAACCGAAAAACACTCCAACAGCCCCGGTGAACAGGACGGTAATGGACACAACAGTAGGATTAATGACCGCGCTAACTCCCAGCAGTAAACCAATTCCCCAGGCTGCACTCAAACCGGATAATATGCCAATCAAGCCACCAATCAGGCTGAGGATAGCTGCTTCGATAAGAAATTGTGCGAGTATATCAGACGGTCGGGCACCGATAGCCAGACGAATACCAATCTCACGAGTACGCTCGGTAACCGAGACAAGCATAATATTCATGATACCGATTCCCCCTACAAGTAATGAAACGCCGGCAACAGAGCTTAAAAGCATGGTCAATGTACCGGTCACGCTGGTTGCGATCTCGATAATTTCAGTCTGGTCTCGGACCAAAAAGTCATTTTCAACATCAGCGGCCAGGTGATGTTCACTACGCAGCAGGGCTGTGAGTTCTGCTTTGGCAGCATCCATCTGTTCAGCGCTGACAGCACTTGCTGAAATGTCATTGACGAATTTTCCGTCACTCAAACGAAAAAGTACAGTGGTGTCAGGAGCAAGGATGATATCGTCCTGGTCGTTCCCCATCGAAGATTGGCCTTTCTCCGCCAATACCCCGATTATCTTGAAAGGAACATTTCGGATACGCAGGCGTGCCCCTATCGGGTCCTGATCTGGAAAGAGTTCATCGGCGACCGTCTTCCCCAATATCGCAACCTTAGCTCGTGTTTTACACTCCCGATCAGTAAAGAAGGAACCACTGGCGATCTGATAGTTGCGAATCGCCAGATATTCCGGGGCAACGCCGGTCACCGTAGTATTCCAATTATTGTTTCCTGCAATTACCTGACTGTTCGCACGGATTTCTGCAGAGACCCAGTGCAGTAAGGTTGCATTTTTTTCAAGGCGATTGACATCGTTCATGGAAAGGCTAGGCCGGGTTCCGGCTCCACCACGGACCCCACCCGAATTTATGCTTCCCGGTCGTACCATCAGCAGGTTGGTTCCCAACGAAGCAACATTATCCTCGATGTCTTTTTGTGATCCTTCTCCCAGGGCAACCATTGTGATTACTGAGCCGACACCAATGATGATGCCGAGCATGGTTAAAAGGCTACGCATCTTGTTACGGGCAATGGATTTCAGGGCCACGAGGACCAACTTTCTAAATCTCATGCGGCTCCCCTACAATAATTTTCAGCAAGATCCGTCGCAGCGTCACGGGGAGTACAGACCGCTTCATCTTTGAGGAGCTGACCATCGCGTAATTGTACTAATCGACTGGCATACTGGGCAACTTCCGGCTCATGGGTTACCATTATGAGAGTCAAGCCTGCCCGGTTTAATTTTTGAAATAGGTCTAGAACTTCTAACGTTGTATGGCTGTCAAGGTTGCCGGTCGGTTCGTCTGCAAAAATGAGCGACGGCTGAGTCACCAAAGCACGTGCAATTGCCACCCGTTGCTGCTGCCCACCGGATAGTTGACTCGGTTCATGATTCAGACGATTTCCAAGTCCGACACGCTCAAGTGCCGCTATGGAACTCTTGCGGGGATCACTATTCTTGCGATGCCTGTCATAGAGCAAAGGCAATTCTACATTTTCCAGTGCTGTGGTTCGGGGAAGAAGGTTGAACCCCTGAAATACAAAGCCGATCTTCGTATTACGTAAATCTGCAAGTTGCTTACGATTCAAGTCTTCGACCTGTACACCTTCAAAGTGATAACTGCCACTGGTCGGCGTATCGAGACAACCAAGAATATTCATCAGGGTTGATTTTCCACTACCGGAGCTCCCCATGATGGCAACAAATTCGCCACTGCAAATGGTAAGTGAGATGCCGCCTAGAGCCTCAACTTGTACATCACCCATTGAGAACACTTTACGGATCCGGCTGAGGCTGATTTGTGCAGTACTCATGGCCGTGGCCCCTGTCCCTGTACAGGTCCAGCCCCCGGGCCCATGCCCTGTCCAATAAAGCGGGACAGAGAGAACCCGCTATCCTGGGCAGATGCATTGCTGTTTTTCTCAAAGCCAATTGCCACCCTCATTCCTTCTGCAAGGTTTTTTCCGGTAACAACAGCTACCAGGCCATCACTCGGCCCAATGTCAACTGTAAGGGCTCTCAGCCGTCCTTCGTTATCCTGACAAAAGAGTTGACTATTGTCGGTCTCGCCGTTAGCCGGTTCTTTGCCAGCTGCCATGTCCGGACTGAATTGTAATGCAGCAACTGGTACCAGTAGAGCATTCTCGACATCATGGACGATGAAATCGACTGTTGCAGTCATTCCCGGCAATAGGCGTCCGGATTCGTTAGTTGCCTCGACGATGACTGTGTAGGTCACGACATTATCGACGGTTTCCGGCTGCAATCTGATCTGCCGAACGCTTCCAGTAAAGGTTCGGTCAAAATAACTTTGCACCGTGAATCGTACAGATTGGCCCTGTTGAATCTGACCGATATCCGTTTCGTCGACATTGGTTTCGATCTGCATGTGTGATAAATCTTTGGCGATCAGAAACAGGGTCGGAGTACTGAGGCTTGCCGCAACCGTTTGCCCTGCGTCGATACTTCGATCGATGATAGTGCCGTCAATAGGGGAACTGATCACCGTATACTCCAGATTGATCTCCGCTTGCTGGAGGGTCGCCTTCGCTGCTAACAGAGAGGCTTTTAGGGTATCGACTTCGGTCTCGATCGGGAGAAATTCCTGTTCGGATATATAGCCTTTTTCATAAAGAGGCTTATGCCGCTTATACTCAGCCTCTGCTTGTTTCAGTTCCGCCTGAGCCTTTAGCAGTCCGGCTTTTGCACTCTGGATAGAGACCTTGAAAAGAGACTGATCAAGCACTGCCAGTACATTTCCTTTTTTTACCGTGTCATTATAGTCCACCATGAGCTTGTCGATTGTCCCTGAAATCTGAGTGCCTATTTCCACAGTTTCCACGGCCGCCAGGGTTCCTGTGCTGGAGACTATCACCTCAAGGTTCCCCCGGCTCACCTGAGTAAACTGGAATGGCGTTTTTGGCTCCGGAGGTTTCTGCTGCGCCAGGACGAGCCAACCGACAAATAGTATTGAAAAAGCCCCGATAAACATAGCAGCTATTTTGCTCGTTCTTGACATACTCCGTTTCACCTTCATTTAATTTTTCTCCACTGACAACGCCATAAACATCTGGTCCAGGTCTCCGAGATAATAGGCAACCGAAACCTTCTGGGTTACCAAATCATATTTTGCCTGTATCCGGTCAAAAGCTGCGGTCATATATTGAGTCCGAGCCCGGACAAGCTCTACAAGGGTCGAGGCTCCCACCTGGTAGCGTTCTTCATAAGACTTTAGGGCTTGGCTTGCGTAGGTGAGTTTGCTTTCCACGACGTCGATCTGTTTTTGTGTCTTTTGGAAATCCTGGATTGCCTCAGCGATTTGGAGGCCAACCTGTAATTGTTTCTCTTTGAGTGTTAATTGTTCATTACGTTTCTCGATTTGGGCCTTTGCGATTTCGTTGCGAGTCAGGAAACGGTCGAATAGAGGTATTGAAAAAGTTAATCCGACGATAGAATTGATGTTTTCATCCATGAACTGTTCTGAAAAGTTGCTCTCTTCACTGAGACCATCGTAAGCAGTCGCCAAACTGGCAAAAAGGTCCACTTGTGGCAGGCGACCGGCTAGGGTTTGGCGTATCTGTTGTTGCGCCGCTTCAACCTGTCGTTCCTGGGCTTTGATGTCTGAACGGTTCGCAAGAGCAAGAAGGGCGAGTTCGCCGGTATCCCCAGCAGGGATTTGAAGCGACAACTTTTCGAAATCCGGAGAGGTTACCTGATAGTTTGCCGTGGGGGGCACCCCTATAGTTTGCATAAGAGATAATTTGCTGGCGCTGAGAGCATGCTGTGCCTGAAGTAAATCCAGCTCTGCCTGTTTGGTTTCCGCCTGCTGTTGATACAGATCACTGATCGGGAGTTTTCCGGCCAGGTAGAACTTTTCTATCCTTTCAAGTAACTTACAGTTCTCCTTGAGGTTTGTTTCTTCAACACCTATCAATTCCTGAGCGGTGAGGATCTGAATAAACTGAGATACTGTCTCAAAAACCAGAGTCTGTTCTTCCTGGGAAAGGGATTCCAGTTCTGCTTCCAAAAGCAGTTCGGCTTTTTTCAGTGCTGCAATATCAGCAAATCCATTAAATAGGTTAACCGATGAGGACAACTTGACGCCCACGATAGTATCAGCAGTCGACTTATCAAAAGGCTCAGAGCCTGACGCTTCCAACATGAGGTTTGGATAGAGATTAGTCTGTTGCTGAGAAACTATAACACCAGCAGTCTCCACGGCATTCACTTGCTGAGCTAATCCTGGGTTGTTTTTCAAGGCGGTGACCACCGCCTGTTTAAGAGAAAGAACCTGCTCAATTTGAGTCAGGTTCTTTCCTTGAACAGGAATGGCTAAACCAAGTAAAGTAAAGAGTGCTGCCGACAAAATTCGAAAACGCATTGGCCGTGACCTACATTTCTTATTTATGACTGTGAGCAAGGAAACCTCTTAATCAGAATTTCTTTCTGAACGAGTTGGGCGCAAAACGAGTCGATCTTTATCCTGCTCACAGGTGCCACTCATCGTCTTCCCTTCAGGATTTATAAACTCTGCTACATCGCCAACGTTCTTCCCTTGGCAAGCTGTATAGGCCTCCGGAGGTGGATCTTGATGCTTGTCGCCATTATGATTTTTAGTGGGTGGAGAGTCTGGGCGCAAAACGAGTCGATCACCTTCCTGCTTACAGATGCCACTCATCGTCTTCCCTTTAGGATCTACAAACTCTGCAACATCGCCAGCGTTCTTATCCTGGCAGGCTGTATAGGCCTCTGGAGGTGGACCTTGTCTTTGGCTGTGGGTTTTCTGGGGTTTTGTTTGGTCAATTTCGGTACAATAGACTTGACTGCTGAAAATAATGGTACTGGATGCACATAATAACATGACCGTTTTAATAGTTTTCATGACTACCTCCTTAATGTTTGTATGGTTGCTGCCTGTATTATTCGTGTCCTGCCATATATACCATTCGAAGATGAACCAGAGATGAAACCGGGAAAATATTTTGGAAATCGATCTGATTACAACAATCCAAGATTGTAGAAATGACTGCATTTCATGTTCTATTCATCTTGATATGGTATAATTAGAGAAAAGGTGTGATTAGATGGAAAAACCCTTAGATATAGAAGTTCTGATGCTAAGGCTTCTTGTACGGAATTTCTGGACTGTTGTTACCAGGAGTGAAATCTATAGAAGTCGTTGATACATCGAGTAAAGGAGATTCAAAATGGTAAATAGCGTGAGCAGCACGGGCGGTTCCATGGCGATGCTGCGCAGCAGCGGAACACAGGGACCACCACCCCCAAAGGGTACGGATAGCTTTCTTGTTGGGGATACTAACGGAGATGGTGTGCTTTCTGCCAGTGAGATTGCAGCTCTTACTGAAGGTACTGAAGAGGGTACTGTACAATCAATTAATGTTGAAGATACTCCCAGCAGCTATGCTGCCAATCAAGCGGGAGGATTGAGTGGCCAAGAGTTACTGGAAATGCTTCAAAATACTAGTTCTATTCCACCGGACATGGCGATGGGCGAAACCGGTGAGTCGGCAATGGGGCCACCTCCTCCATCATCTGAAAAAGCTTTAGTCGCCTATGAACAAAATAAAGGTGAAGATCAGACAACACAGCTTTTTGAGTTATTACAAAATAGTGATGCTAAAGGGGGCTACATTCCTATTGATGTAACTTCATAGAGACATTGCAACTAGAACAGAACTATGAAGAAATCACATATGAACGTGAAGAGTGCTGCCAGCAAAATTCAAAAGCGTATTGGCCGTAAGCTAGATTTCTAAATCATGACTGTGAGCAAAGAGAGTCTTAATCTGAATCACCCCTAGGAGCCTGTCGGACTTAGACATAAATCTGCTGCAAATTTGACAAATCGGCCCATATTGCCATGGCTTTTCGTTAAATAGACCTGCTATTCGCCTCAAATCCATGAAAATCTGGTCTCGATTTCTCTAATTTTCGCTACGATTCTCTAAATCCGACATATCTAGAACGAGCGAAATGTCATGGAATGGAGAAACGGTTATGCGAATTTTGGTTGTTGATGACGATCAAAGACTTTGCGATACCCTGAAACGAGGACTTGTGGAAAACAGCTATGCGGTTGACTGCGTCTACGATGGTGAGCAGGGCGAAATATACGGTGCTGAAGACCTGTACGATCTCATTATCTTGGATATCATGATGCCTAAAAAAAATGGGATTGAGGTGTGCCAGAATCTCCGAGCCAAGAACATAGACACTCCAATCCTGATGCTTACCGCCAAAGATACAGTGGAAGACCTTGTCAGGGGTTTAGATACAGGCGCAGATGATTATCTGATAAAACCTTTTTCTTTTAGTGAACTTCTTGCTCGCGTGAGGACGCTTCTGCGGCGTTTGGGGCAACCCCGAGCAATTGAGTTGAAGGCGGATGACCTGACACTCAATACCGTTACCCGAGAAGTTTGTTGGCAACAGAAACAAATTAATCTGACATCCAAGGAATATGCAATTCTTGAATACCTGATGCGGCAACCCAATGCGGTTATCTCGCGAATCATGATCGAAGAGCATATCTGGGACGATAATTTCGATAGTCTGTCCAATCTAGTGGATGTCTATATCAGACGTTTACGTCAGAAGATTGATCCGGTGCGGGGAAAGGAGATTATTGAAACGGTCCGGGGTGCTGGATACAGGTTGAGGGTGAAATCTTTATAGACATGAACTTTATCCACAGTATAAAATTTCGCTTTACTCTCTGGTATCTTGCGATTCTCAGCATTTTGCTGGTCTTCTTAGCCACAGGTGTTTATGTCACCCTTTCCAAAAACCTATATAAAAACTTTGACCAGTCGCTCCGCAATCGAGCTGAGCAACTTGCCGGTTTCAGAGATATTATTCCAATTGTCCTTGGTGGTACCTTTGAGGAGGAACTGGGTGAGGTGGTTTCATTTTATTATTATGAAAAGGATCAGCTCCAACAGATATCTCAGCATAAACTGGGCACAGACCTACCTTCCCTCTTGATTGATAAAGCTTTGGCAGGTGAGAGTTCCTTTACAACGATTCGAATAGAGCAAAAGAAAGGTTTACGGATATTTTTCACACCTTACACCCCAACCAATCCATACATTCGACCATTGAGGAGGCCCTTAAAGCATTACGGGTCGTACCTGTTGCAAACATGGCAGCAAACACGACAGGCTGAGCAAATGCAACCGGGTCCTCCTCTGTTGATTCCTAAAGCGGCACTGGTTATAAGTCGGCCTATCAATGATATTGAAATAGCCCTTGAACGACTCTTTTCTATCCTTTGTTGGGCAGTGCCACTTACAATTGTTCTCGCAGGCGGTGGCGGTGTCTTTCTGGCGAGGCAGGTTTTTTGTCCCATTGAAAAGATAACGGAAACAGCCAAAAAGATAGAAGAAAGTGACCTGAGCCGTAGAATCGATGTTACATCAAAGGATGAGCTTGGCAGACTCGCGACCACTCTCAACCAGATGATTGCCAGGTTGGAAAGCGCTTTTATCCGCCAAAAAGATTTTACCAGTGACGCATCTCATGAACTGCGCGCTCCTTTGACCGTTATTCAAGCGGAATCCACCTTGTCCCTGCAAAGGCCAAGAGAAGCCCAGGAATATCGGAAATCCCTGGAGATGATTGCTCAGGAATCAGAACATCTGGCCGCGATTATAAATCAATTACTGACTCTTGCCCGTGCAGATGCGGGAAAAGAACAACAGGTGTTTGAAATAATAAACATGGCTGATTTTGTAAGAGACCTGTGCAGCGATGTAGACATCGTCTGTCAGGAAAAAAAGCTTACGCTTAAACTGGAGCGTTTTGATGAATCATTTGTAATGGGCGATACCAGAAGTCTTAGGAATTTGTTCCACAATCTTCTGGATAATGCCATGAGATATACCTCGGAAGGAGGGTCTATAACCGTCATGGTGCATCAGAAAGATACCCGGGTTGTTGTTTCAATCAAGGATACGGGAATCGGTATTGCGACTGATGAACAGTCCTTGATCTTTGAACGGTTCTACCGGGTTGACAAGGTCCGGTCACGAAGCGTCGGGGGAAGCGGCCTTGGTCTTGCCATCTGTAACAATATCATTAAGGGGCATGGCGGAAGCATAAGGGTGGAAAGTGAACCAAATAAAGGGAGCACGTTCCATGTTACATTTCCTGTACTTTCTCCAATTGCACCTTACAGCAAGGGCTAATGACAGTTAACATTGGCAAATCTAACCTCTTAAACTTTTATTACCAATCAGACCTTACCTTCCTTATAGTTGTTCCAACTCAGGTCAAATCTAGAAATGATCAGGAAGAAGCTCAACTAGCACGAGCTGTTTAAAACTTAGACTTCCCAAGGAGCATCTGAAGGCCAGACGATTAGCGCTGCAATCATCTCGGCCACACATACCGGAAGCAGATGTCTTCACGACCACGTTTCCTGCTGCTCCCGAAAGATGTATAGTTCTTGATGCTGGTAAGACGGATGTATTATGCCGCATAGCAGGTATATATACACTTATCCCCGAAACTCCCGCCACACAGTTTTATCATCCGGCTTCCTCCAAACATTACCTCCCGGTAACGCCCTTGCCATCGGTTAGTGTTTCGTGTTAAGCATACGACTTAACAGAGGATCACACACAGGGGACGTTAACCCCATTAGTTGACGCCCATGCCGGGCATACACAAGGCGCTCAAGCAAGGACGCAGCAAAACTGCACCGCTTAGCTCGGCGTTGTGACCCTATGTGTCATTTAGGCCAAAGCTGGAGCTCCACTGTTTCAATAAGTTCTGGACTCTGGACGTTGCTGGGGATTCGGAGGTATTGGCATCAGTTCCTAATGCAATTTAGTACTCATGCGGTTGTAAAAGGTTTTGGCTATGATCTCATTTGAAAATGTAATTAAAAAATACGGCAATCTGGTCGCCGTGGACGGGGTTTCCTGCAATATTGATAAAGGGGAATCTTTTGCTCTCTTAGGACCCAACGGGGCCGGAAAGACGACCCTCATGCGCCTGCTTCTCGGTTTTTCGCACTGCACAGCCGGAAACATCGTCATAGAAGGGCTGCCCGCCGGGAGATCAGAATCGCGAAAGAAGGTCGGATACCTTGCTGAGTTAAACCGCATTCCTCCCTATCTGTCCGGCGAGGAATATCTGATGCGACACGCCGCATTTTGCGGTCTGACCGGTAGTCGTGCAAAAAAGTTTGTAGGGGAGATATTAGAACAGGTTGGGATGAACGGCAGTGAAAGGAAAAAGGCCTCCCAATATTCAAAAGGGATGACACAACGAATGGGACTTGGGGCCGCGCTCCTGGGCAACCCCGAACTGCTTGTTCTTGATGAACCGACCTCCGGCCTGGATCCTCTGGGAATGCGAGATGTCCGTGCGCTCCTTGAAAAATTCAAAAAGAGTGGGGGAACCATTATCCTCAATTCCCATCTGCTTTCAGAGGTGGAGAGACTCTGCGATACAGTTGCCATCATGAACAAGGGCAGAATTCAGGTAAAGGGCCCCCTCTCCCATATCGTTCACGGCAATGAAACACTGGAAGACGTATTCATCCGACATGTTGAGGATAAAAACTCGTATGATGAATAACCTGATCCGGATATCCGTTATCACCATAAATGACCAAATGCGCCAGAAGAGCTTTTATCTGCTTTTGGCAATCGCCATTGTTTTTGTCTTGCTTACCAGAGGGTGTTATCAGGGCGATTATTCCGTCAACGGGCGACAAGTTGAGAATATTGCAGTGGCCTGGTATGCGTCACTGATTGTATTTCACGTTATTGCCGCAGGCATGCTCCTGATGGCATCCATGCTTTCCATGGGTATATTTTCCCGGGATCGTGACGACGGCAGCATGGTGATGTTTCTCTCCCATTCCGTTGATAGGTGGCAGTATGTGCTCGGCAGAATTTTAGGGACCTGGGTTCTTTCAACTGCTTTTATGTTCATTCTTCATCTGGCCATCTTTCTGATCGCCCTGGCCAATACAGGGGGAATGATCACCGGATATCTGACCGCATCTCTTTTGTGTTCGGTCAATCTGCTTTATGTAATTGTCCTGACGTGCTTTTTGTCTCTTTTTATGCCGAATGTTATGGCCGCAATTTTCACTCTGGGAATTATCGGAATCAGCTTCATTTCAGACGGGGCCTACCAGGCTATGCAGAGTGAACAAATTCGGCAACTGATTTATAGTGAAAACCATGCCTCCCTCTGGCGAATCCTCTATCCGAAGGTCTACATGCTTCAGCATTATGCATCCACGCTGATCACGAATAATGCCTTTGTTGGCATGTCCCCCACATATGTCTGGGGCAATATTGTTTTCTACACAGGAGCGCTGACTGCTGCTGTATTGTGGCGCTTTTATAACAGCGAGATATGACAGTGCAATAGTTATAAAGAAAAATTGCAGTGTGAACGCGTTGAATGGGGCCGACCATTGAGAGGCATGGGGAACGCGCTTACACTGTTGACAGTCTATGCCTTTCTATCCCCAAATGCCCCAACCACGCCTTGCATCCGATGAACGGGTGAAGGCTAATGCTAAAATATTTTTCCAGAACATCAATATTCTGCAAAAAAAACAATTAGTTAAAGTGCTCCGTATAGCGCCATTTTTTCGGAAATATTCTTGAATTTTCGGAAGTGCCAGGATACTACATTTCGATCGTGATGTTTGGACTTGATCAAGGTCAAAATAATCAGGAAACATCTCAAGTTTACGTATCCTTGTCGAATAGTAGACCTTACCTCTGCCAATATTTGACCTCTCTAAGCCACATATCTGGTATGAATCCTGTGAAATTTGTTATGGAGTTTTTTTTGATGCGGGAGGATTCCGTGATTGCTAAGGAACAAGGCATACTTGATTTTTTTTTTAAAGACTGGCTGCGGCAGGAGTTTCCAGTACAGAGAAAGAGAATTGTTGTTTTCATACAGTTTACCCATCTGTCTGATGGTTGAACCAATTTCTTGTACGTTTACATACGCTAACCAGCATCAGCATTACTGGAACCTCAATAAGAACTCCAACCACTGTGGCTAAGGCCGCACCTGATGATAGGCCGAAAAGCATGACTGACGTGGCAATGGCCACCTCAAAATGGTTGGAGGCACCAATCATCGCTACGGGAGCGGCATCTTTATAGTCAAGCTTCATAAGTTTCGCTGCACCATATCCCAGGGTAAATATAAAGATTGTCTGGATAAATAGCGGTATTGATATCCAGACAATGGTCAGAGGGTTGGCAAGAATAACTTCGCCTTTAAAGCTAAAAAGAAGTACCAGGGTGAGAAGTAAGGCACTGATGGTCACTGGGGTCAGGACATCCAAAAACTTCTCTTTGAACCATGTTTCTCCTTTGGTGCTGATGATCCATTTTCTGGAGAAATATCCGGCAAAGAGGGGAAGGGCTACATAAATAGCCACAGAAAGCAATAACGCCTGCCAAGGAATAGGAAGTTGGCCTATTCCAAGAAGGAAGCCTCCCAAAACACCATAGAGCACAAGCATGGTCAAAGAGTTGATGGCTACCATAACCAAAGTCAGAGCGTCATTGCCCTCGGCCAGATATCCCCAGACCAAAACCATCGCTGTACAGGGTGCAATACCCAGCAATATGCACCCCGCTAAATAGCTACGCCATAATGGTATTTCGAGCATTTTTAGGCCATCCTGCAAGACAACCGTTCCTGCGCCATGTGTTGCTCCCAGAGGCAGATCAAGGCCGAAAGGTATTTTGACAAGATCAATGGCTTCAGCTCCGATAAAGCTCTTCAATAGGAATCCAAGAAAAAACATGGCTATCGCATACATGGTAAAGGGTTTGATACACCAGTTGAGAAAGAGAGTCAGGAATACCGGCTTAGCGCTTTTTCCCGCCTTGACCACAGTGAAAAAATCGATTTTTACCATAATCGGATACATCATGAAAAACAGGCAGATGGCAATGGGTATGGAGACCACCGGCGCACCGTTCACCGAGATGGACATGCCGTCAAGAGTCTTGGCTAGATTAGGTGCAACTTTGCCAAGAAAAATCCCCCCAATAATACATAAGCCGACCCAAAGAGTCAGGTAGCGTTCAAAAAGACTTGTCATCTTACGCTCATGGATGGGACATGACTCATTGCTCATAAATTGTTCCTCATATTATTCTCGATTATTCAAAAAAAACTACATTCCATATCCAGAAAACGAGTTACCTGCAGGCTCCGTCTTTGGCTCAGGCCCTGGCAAATGGTTTTATGGATGCGGGCGTTGACATTGTTGATTTAAACAAATGGCAGGGCAATAAAATAGCAACCTAATCCTGCAATTAAAACTCCAGCTCCTTTCCTGAACCATGTGCTGCTCCGGCCAAAAGCAGAATTCCCCATGAGCCTTTTAACAGTTGCTGTGGAACTACCGGCTATGGCAATGGGCAGGCAATGGCCAATGGCAAAAAGCAGGATGAGGATCACACCTGTTGCCACCTCTTTCTGAACCGTGATAATTGCCAAAATAGGGGCAATAAATCCAAAGGTACAGGAACCGGACAGCACACCATAGGCAAGCCCCAGATAAAAGGCCCCAAGTGCCCCTTTTATCTGCAATTTCCCCATCATGGAACCAGGCATGGCGCATTTGGCAATACCCAGCATATCAGCAGATATCCAGAGAAGGATTACACCAATGACGATTGTCCAGTAGGGGCCTACATCACCAAGCATGCGCCCCAGCATGGCACAAATTATCCCCACAATGACAATGGTGATAAAAAGCCCTGTGCTAAACAGCGCGGCATACACAGCAGCCCGCCTCCCCTTAATAATTTTATCCTGTCCCCCAACATAAGCTACAATGAGAGGAATAGAGGCCAGATGACAGGGACTGAGCAACACACTGATCATTCCCCAGACAAAGCACCCTAGAGCCGCAAGATAGGTTCCGCTGATAATCCAGGCATTTACTTGTAAGAAGAGTCCATCCATCATGGTTAATCACCTTTGGGGACAGCAACGTCCATCTTGGCAAGCTGCTTAATGATAGCTTCTTCCCCAAGAAATCCCTGGTGGCGATAAACCTCTTTGCCGTCTTTATCATAAAAAATCTGGGTAGGAATAGAACGAATACCAAACTTGCTCCCCTGGCTACTATCCTCCCATACATCAATAAAAATAATAGCTGCATGTCCCTCATACTGCTTTGTCAGTTTTTCCAAAATGGGTGCCATCATCTTGCAGGGGATACATTTTTTAGCACCTAAGTCAACCATAGTAACCATGCCCTTAACCGGAATTTCCGGTTGCGATGCAGAGTACACCGGTGACACCAAAAAGAGAAAAAGGGTAAACATTCCGAAACAAATAAACTTGATTTTCATAGTATTGATCTCCATCCTGATTTTCACGTTGTCGTCCCAGCTTATTTTTTATCTATTCCATTAAAAAACTCCAGTGAATCATCGCCTCGGAGCTCTTCAGCAAGTTTCAGCAACCCACCAACAAGATATTTTGCATTGTCATCATATAAGTCTCCTTAGTTTATCCATTTCAAAACATCTTTTTTAGTCGGTACTTTGCCAACGCATTTCGCCTGACCGTCAATGATAACGGCTGGCGTGGAAAATACTCCCAACTTTGCTATTTCATTAAAGTCAGTAATTTTTTCCACTGATGCCTCAACACCGCTTTCCTCAATTGCTTCTTTAACAACTCTTTCAGTTTCATGACATTTCGCACAACCCGGACCGCATACTTTGATTTCCATAATTTTCTCCATTTTTGATGAGTGAGAGTGGTTCCCTTTAAAATCTTCTAAAAAAATGATCCGAATAACAGTCCACTTATCGTTGCCATCACCACAACAAGACTGATAAACACCACGGTTTTCTTTGTTCCCATGACGCTGCGAATGACGAGCATATTAGGCAGGCTCAAGGCCGGACCGGCAAGCAGCAAGGCCAGAGCAGGCCCTTTACCCATACCATTGCCGATCAGTCCCTGGAGAATCGGCACTTCAGTCAAGGTGGCGAAATACATAAATGCCCCGGCAAATGACGCGGCAAAATTCGACATAATCGAATTGCCGCCCACGGCCCTGCTTACCCACTCGGAGGGAATAAGCCCTTCGTTTCCAGGGCGACCCAGCAATATTCCAGCCACAAGAACACCAAAAAGCAGAAGAGGCAGAATCTGTTTGGCAAATCCCCAGGACTCCCTGAACCATTCGCCTGACTCATCTTCCCTGGGACTTATGAGAAGCGACAGTCCTACAACACCCGCCACAAAGGCGACTGTGGGATGACCGGTAAATAGAAACGCCATGATCACTGCTGGAGCCGCAGCAAGTACAACCTGCCATTTAGGTAAATGAAACCAGAGCATGAGACATATTCCCATGGCTGCTGAAAACAAAGAGGTTATCAGCCATTTATTAGAGTAAATGGCAAACCAGAGTCCGGATGTTTCTTCAGTTTTCCCCCAATTGGCAAAAACAAGAATGCCAACCATCATTGCAAAATATACGGCATTCTGCCAAAGCGGCCTGGAAACCTCTTCTTCGGGCATAGCCATCTGCGCCTCAGCTTTCTCCATTTCTTCCTTTCTGAAGAAAAAGTGCATGAGAAGACCGATAATGACACTGAATATAACTGCCCCAACCGCCCTGGCTATTCCAAGCTCAGGTCCAAGAATGCGGGCAGTGAGAATAATGGCAAGAATGTTGATGGCAGGACCTGAATAAAGAAAAGCGGTTGCAGGGCCAAGACCTGCACCCATTCGATAAATTCCCGCAAAGAGAGGGAGAATGGTGCAGGAACAAACAGCAAGGATCGTTCCGGATACTGAGGCGACGCCATAGGCAACAATCTTATTGGCCTTAGCGCCAAGATACTTCAACACAGAAGCCTGGCTGACAAAAACGGCAATGGCGCCTGCTATAAAGAAAGCAGGGATCAGGCATAGCAAAACATGTTCCTGAGCATACCATTTGACCAGGTGCAGGGACTCAATCACAGCGTTATCAAAACGCCAACTTCCAACCGGCAGATAATAGCAACCAATAAAAACAGCTACAATCCACATCAATGGCTTCCACTCTCTTTTCCATTCCATAGCTAATTCCAAAAAGTTTTGTTATTTGAAAAATGAATCAGGCGGCGCAGTTTCGTTCCCGGTCAATCTGGGGTAACCTGTACAACATCTCCTGAAGCTGCGAGTCATCGGTGAGCCACCCGTCGATGTTATCAAGCATCACTTTTGCATATTCCGACTCCTCACCCTGTGTGAGCCGGTAAATAATCCAGGAACCTTCTTTCCGGTATGTAACCAGCCCTGCTTCTTCTAGGATTTTCAAATGCTTGGAAACTGTCGATTGAGCTAGTCCGATGAGCTGCTGTAACTCGCAAACACAGAATTCTTTAGTGCCAAGTAGTTTGATAAACCTGACTCGATTAGGATCCGACAGAGCTTTCATTACCCGAATAAATAATTTCACAATCACTCTCCTCCAATTTGGTCATATTGCCATGTGACGATATGCGATAAAATCATAAGCAACTCATTGTGTTATGTCAAGTGTATATTGTATCAGTCAATCGCCATGATTGATGAGAGTTGCCAATTTAAATAAGTAAGTCGGCTTTCTGGTTCAGTTAGAAATATTGTAAATAAGGTCAGATTTGAAATGTATGCGAATTTTAAAAATCTTTTGATGAGTAGAAGTTGATATTCGTCCTTCCAGTTTTAACCGTTCGAGTGCCTACATAAACTTAATAAATCTACTGTTACTGTTAGATTTGATTTGTATGATTTTCTTAATCACCAGATTTTACTGTAGCGCTTACATTTACAGGAACTCCTGAAAAAACACAGCACCTACTTGATTGGCGGCTGAGTGTTTAAAGCATGACCTCTTAGAAATGACAACATTATTAAGCGGATTCTGTTTACCTATTCCCACCAAGATTAGGCCTGCTGACCATATGTAATGGTCCGACTTTACAAGTAGTCTCAGGATTACTCGTCCTGGTCCTGAAGGTTCGAATCTTACCGTGGGCATCAGTCGCATTGCAGGGATGGATAAGCAGTCAACCCTGCAGGAGACACAAAGAGTTACCCCTTATCCCTTGTGACTCAGACAGTGATTTAGTATGATCATGTAATTAAAACAAATGATGCCACCAAGTAATAAAACACTCTTAACATTTGGGGATAATTCTGTATGACTGTCAAGAACTCAGTATTGCAACCCTTACTTATCATTACAATTCTAATGACACCAGAACTTACGCTCGGTGTCGCGTGTTATAATAAGGCAGATTGTGCAGTTGGAGAATATTGTTCTTCTGCAGGAAATTGCACTGTCGGTATAGATACTGATGATGATGGTGTCCCGGATGATACTGATAATTGTCCAAACACGCAAAACCCAGACCAGGATGACGCTGATGGAGATGGTATTGGTGATTTGTGTGATACGTATTTTTGCATTTATGATGGTGAAGAAATTTGTGCAGACAACCTTGACAACGATTGTGATGGAGGGATAGACGAACCAGAATGTTATTCTCCTGGTAGTTTTTCTTGGCCGATATTCATACCATCTATTCAAGGTATAGGAAAAAGCAACCTTGAACCCTCGAAGTAGAAAATGACAAAAGCTCCCTGGCAGCAAAGCCGTTTTATTAGCAAGAACCGGGTTGTCAAAATACCAGCAACCCGGTTTCAATTCCCCTTGAGCAGATCATTTTACTACTATATTGCCAGTACAAATCTCAACGAGGAAATATGGGAACACCGTACCATTGTTCATAAGTACCTTAGAAATTCTTTTCGTGTTTTTTGAAAAGAAATTTGGGAAGGTACTTTCACCCCTCAAGAGGCTACTATTCTGAGTGCCGGATTACCGATCATCACCGGTGTTAGTATGATGTTCCCAGATTTCCTAATGTACGTACTATACAGTAGACATGCTCATTTTGGGAATTTGCAGGAAAACGGCACCTTCGATGTGGCAACATTAATCACACAACTTGAACTGAAGAGTAAGGGGCAAGTCTTTGCATGACTCAACCCGCAAGAGTCAAGTAACGACTTGACCACTCTGTTTTTATTGACCCCTTGGTGTTGATTGGTCTATCCAGGGTTGTCGTATTATGAGCGGCTGCTCCCGGACTTTTTCCCCAAACAGTCGAGTTCCAATTTCAACTTGCCGATCTCGCTGAACAACAGCTCCAGTTCCCGATGCGCAACAATCGCTTTGGGGCCTGGCCTACCTTTGAACAGCGTTTTGGCTTGCTCCTGTATTTCCTCTTTCCATTGTCTAACCATACCAGGAGGTACTCCATACTCCTGGCCAATTTCATTGATTGTCTTTACTCCTCGCAATGCCTCCAGTCCCACAGTCGCCTTGAACTCCGGAGTGTGGTTTCTCCTCTTCTTTACTTCGCTCATCGTTTCTCGTTCCTTATGATTGTGCACAACTTTCACTACTGTCTTAAAGCTGCGGCCAACGATGGAGAGGATGCTGCGCAGAGGCCCACAGCTAACTTTTGAAAGAATCATATTGTCATTGTCTTTTCATATCGACAATGATGTTTGTTGCTTCTCTTACATACGGATCATGCGTTAGTTTTTCTTTCCAGCTGAGGACAACATCTTTTTTCATATCTTTTCCATCGGCGGTTGGCAACTGTCTGTCATCATAGAGTTCTGCCTGGGAGCTTCGCAACTGGTCACTGAGGCCTTTTCGTTCTTCACAGGCCTCTTCCATCCTTTGACGCACATCCATAAGGTTCAATGAGACAGCGGTCTGTTTGCTTCGTTCACCTGCCATTTTTGCCTCTTTGGCGATGGCCTGTAACCCTGGGTCACGCTCAACCCTCAACAGACTCATTTTCCGAATCATTTCCAGATCGAAAGGCTTGCCGCTGAAGGAGGTATTCGTTACAGGCCCGATCTGATCCCAAGGAAGAGAGTAATCGAGATACTTTTCACCTGACTGCAGATGCTGAAATAAACTCGGCAAGACAATATCGGGCCCAAATCCCTTGTACTGGGTGGAACCGCCGGTGATTCGGTAGAACTTCTGGATGGTCAACTTTAACACCCCGAGATCGCCAATTTCTTCTGCCACTGAAGCTCGCAGGTTTTTGTTCAGATTTATAATGGTCTGCACCGTCCCTTTCCCATAGGTATGTTCGCCACCGACGATGATGGCCCGTTTATAATCCTGCAGGGCTGCAGCAACGATCTCCGAAGCCGAGGCGGAAAGCCTGTTCACCAGAACGACAAGTGGACCGCTGTATTCGATATTCGCGTCGTCATCGCTTAAAACCTGGATTTTCCCGGTGCTGTCTTTGACTTGAACAATAGGTCCGGACGTGATGAACAGCCCGGCAATATCGACGGCATCGTTCAACGAGCCGCCGCCATCATTGCGCAGATCAAGAATAATCCCTTCAGGGTTGCTCTTTTGCAACTCTTTGATGGCCTTACGGGTATCATCTGTGGCGTTCCTGGCATCTTCACCGCTGTATGTTTTTCTAAAATCCCGATAAAAACTAGGGATCAGGATATAACCGATCTTCCCACCATCCGGACCATCTATCACTGTATCTTTTACTAAGGTATCTTCTATCTGAACCACATCTCTGGTTATCGGAATAATCTTTTTGGTTCCGTCCGGCTTCTTCACCGTCAGAAGAATTTCGGTTCCCTTGGCCCCTCGGATCAGGTGCGCAGCATCGCTGGCACGCATATCGGTGATATCGATCGGGTTAGCGCCTTTTTCCGCCATCTGGAGGATGATATCCTCGGCCTGGAGCAGACCCTGTTTGGCAGCAGGGCCACCAGGAACGATACTGACGACCTTATTAAATCCGTTTTCATTGCGAAGAGTTGCCCCGACTCCTTCCAGATTACCCCGCAGCTGAATATCAACCTCCTCTCTTTGGGCGGGGGGAAGATAATCCGTATGTGGATCGAAGGACCTGGCAATTGAATTGAAAAACAAGTCATAATGATCCTGAAGACTCTCCTGATGCAGACGAAGAAAAAAGTCTTTATTAACCTTGGACTCCTTTTCTTTTGCCTGTTTCCACAGTTCGTCATCCGGCAATTGTTCCTTTGCCTTCTTCTGGTCCTCGTCGAGTTCGAGATACCTGGATGAGCCCGATCACGCAAAATGATGGACATTTTTTTCAGTAAGTTGATGGAACAGTGCTGCTGAAGAAGATGATCGGGGCTTTGCCCCGGACCCCAAGGTTTTTAAGGCATGGGGGCAACAAATAGCCGGAAGCGAACTAAT
>JAHIUA010000080.1 GCA_018817385.1 Pseudomonadota bacterium | reverse complement strand
TTAAAATACAGCATTTTCTCCTAAAATAACCGTTTGTTGCCTGGTAAAGTACAAGTCAGGCAGGGAAAACTGTCAATGTGACAAAATTTTTACTAATATCTCGCTTTACTGCTGGTCAGCAGGGTAAAACGGGAGTTGCTGTCATATTTCCATCAGTATCAAACAATAAATCAAGGGGCCAGCATACATGATACCTAAAACCGTCATCCTTTTAAGCCTTCTCCTTGCATCCTGCCAACAGTTTTCAGCGTTGGACAACCAATATAACCACCCCCCTGAGGCCATAGAAGATCCTTGCCATATATCCAGTGACGAAATTCTTTCCTGTATTGTCTCATCGAAGCAACTCTCGACAAAAGACCTCAATTCAGAGTTTGACGCACTTATCAATTTCATAGAATCTGAATCATCAAACACAAAACTGAACAGACTCCTCTGTCTGACACTGCATCACGACGCTTCAAAAAAGCAACTACAACGCGGAAAAGATATACTGGAAAAAATTATCAAAAATAATAAGTGTCGGCAGAAAAATCTGACAGGCTTACTCCTTCTCATCCAGGGGAATCTGGACCTGCATGAGAAATATATCAACAAGGCATCAAAACTCCAATTAGAGCAAAAGAAACTGCTTAAAAAAAATGAAACACTTACCCTGGAGCTTGATGAGGAAATAATTTCTTCTCAACGTCGGATCGAAGACCTGGAGCAACAGGTACAGAAATTGAAAGAAATTGAATCCATGGTAGACAAAAAGATGTCTCCATAACATATCCTTCTCTCAGGCAGCTCCCCTTATGAAAAAACTAACCATACTCCTTGTCGATGACGAACAAGATCTCTTGAGTCTTTGGACTCTCCGCCTGGAGAGTGCAGGATACGACGTTATCACTGCAGAAAGTGCAGAGGCGGCCATGGTCAAATTTACCGCTGCCACACCCAACCTGGTAATAACTGATTTACGAATGGGAGAAATGGATGGTATGGCACTCCATCGTGCTATCAGGAACATCAACAAATCAATTCCTGTTATTATTATTACAGCTCATGGCTCTATCCCTGAAGCAGTGGAAGCAACACGCCTGGGAGTCTATTCGTTTTTACCCAAACCAATTGATGGCCGTAAACTCTTACAGGAAATTGAAAAGGCCCTGGCTCTTGCCACGGTACATAGTCAAGAATCAGACCAGGCTTCCTGGCGACGAGATATCATCTCGCAAAGTGCGATCATGGAAGAACTGCTTGCCAGGGTGCAACTCGTGGCAGGGAGTATATCCAACGTCCTGATTCGGGGAGAAAGTGGCACAGGAAAGGAGCTTCTGGCAATCGCCTTACACAAGGCCAGCAATCGAGCAAAAAAACCTTTTGTTCCGGTGAACTGCAGCGCCATACCAGAAGCATTAATGGAATCTGAACTGTTTGGTCACGCCCGTGGCTCTTTCACCGGTGCCAGCAAAAGCTATTCCGGCCTCTTTATGGCCGCCCACGGGGGAACTTTATTTCTTGATGAAATTGGTGATATGCCTCAGCACCTGCAGGTTAAACTGCTCAGAGTACTTCAGGAGAGAACAATTCGACCGGTTGGCAGCACTAAAAACACTCCGGTTGACGTACGCATCATATCGGCTACCCACCAGAATCTGGAAGAATCTATTATAGAAAATACGTTCAGAGAAGACCTCTATTATCGACTCAACGTTGTCATGTTAGAACTTCCACCGTTACGAGATCGACGGGAAGATATCCCCCTGCTGGTGGATCACTTTATCTCCTTACTTAATCAACAAAACGAAAAAAAAATAACAGGCTTTGCCCCAGATGCCATGAGTATCCTGCTCGAGGCTGCTTGGCCGGGAAACATCAGACAGCTGTATAATGTTGTGGAACAGGCTGCTACTCTTTCAACAACCCCACTCATTCCTTCAGACCTGCTCCACCACACCTTAAAAGAGAATCCGCAGAAAATCCTGACCTTTGATGAGGCCAGACGCGAATTTGAACAACGCTATCTGGTACAACTGCTCCAGACCACCAGTGGCAATGTTGCCTGGGCTGCCAGAATTGCCAATCGCAACAGGACCGACTTTTACAAGATCCTCAATCGGCATAATATTGTCCCGGCACTATTTAAAAACTGACATGGTTTCTTGCAAGAAATCTCCTTCACGAGTGAGTGTTGCGTAAGCACTATAAAGAATCTGTTGCCTTTCACCGACTCCCTCCCTCACTTCCCCGTAGCCTACGCTACCATGCCTTACTTAAATAAATAATATATAGTTTATCCGGTAGGTTAAACCATGTCTCCGTTTTGCGACTCGGTAACATTACTTAGTCGCTAACAAAACAGCAATCACCCAACTTATCTAATTGATATTATATACCATATACCACTAATTATCCTGATAGGGGATAGATACAGGATGACATCTTACAGTCTTTACAACAAATACTTCCTATCAGGAAAATATTTCCATAGATATTATTTCCATAACCCACTATAATATATGTTTTTTTTAAATAATGTCTCCACATTGCGACGAAATAATGATAGCATAAAAAAATCTTTGTATTCCCTATCAAAAAATAGCTTTTGGAACATGTAGTAACGAGTAACCAATAGATCACCTACCAAATTGCCACCAATACCAAACATGACAACTCTCTTTTCCGGAATGGTTTATGCATACACCTTTTTGGAAAAGAGAATCCAATAGCCATTTTCAACCATTGGCAGAAAACATCGGTATAAAGAAACAGATAATGACCATGCAAGAAAATAGAACACCGTTACTCTTTTGCTGTTTTTCCATTACCCATTTCCTTTTTTTCTCCACTATTATTAATACAAATTCAAAAGAGACAACCTTGACAATCAACCGCCTTGGATTATTATTTTTTTTTACAACACTACTGATTTTACTGTCTGCAGGCAACATATTGGCAATGTCAACTCATTCGATACACATTGAATGGGATTATGATCAATCCTCCGCCCCTGTAGATTCAGAACTGACAGCTTACCATCTTTACCAAGATGGCATTAAGATATGTCAATTCGATTACCCGTATGATTTTGCAGGTAACTGTACTTTCATATCAAATGACGGACTTTTCAATTTCACTTTGACCGCTGTCTTTGAGGATGGCTCCGAGAGTCCGCACTCGGCCCCATTTCCATTTCGACTCGGTGCCGTGGAAGCACCCAACGCAGGGACTCTTACTGGGGTTTATCGCTTATTGCTGAAATAACTTAAAAAAACGGTATGCGGTATGCGGTTTTAGGTGTGCGGGAAAGAGCGGGCAAGATAAGGAAAAAGAGCGGTATAGGGTTTGCGGTTTGAGGTGTGCGGGAAAGATAAGGAAAAAGAACGGGTTGCGGTTTGCGGTTTGAGGTGTGCGGGAAAGATAAGGGATAAAAGAACGGTATGCGGTTTTAGGTTTGAGGTGTGCGGGAAAGATAAGGGCAACGGAATGGGTTGCTTTGAAATTATTTTATTTTTCTGCCTGCCGTCATGGCTGGTAGGAAGAGATTCCAATTGAATTTCTTTGGGGTCTTTATCGCCTTGCCTGGGGTGTCTTCGTAGGCCCAGTCGATGATGGTGCCGACCGAGGCATCATTATTAGCTTTATATTGGATCCAGCCATAATGGCTATTGCTGTCAATTTCAAATGTAACGCCCAGATAGCCTTGGGCGCCTAGAAAATTCCCTCCAGTAGCAGCCGAAGTACCACCAACAGCCAAATCATCATTGTTTACTGACGCAAATAGTCTTTGACTTGAAATCGTATAATTACCATTTAATCGAGAAGGCTTCCCTTCGCTTTCAATAACTTTCGCTGCGGTCCCTGTTACAGCAAGTTTCTGGGAATAGGTATAAGGAGCAAAGGCAGACAGTTTAAAAGTGAACTCAAAGACACCATCACCATTAAAATCAACCTGTTGTGGTCCTTGTCCAGCACTCACTACTTTATTCTGCACCCCACTATACACAATCGCAGCCTCTGCCGGGGGAGGAATAAGGATCGTCCCCACACTTACAACTGCACTGGATGCCAGCAACAGCTTGCTAGAGGAATGTTTTTTACTTCCCTCTACCATTACATAGAGTTCTAATCGTTCTGCCAATGTCTTCTTTTTCATAGCATCCTCTGAGGATTCAACACTCCACGTCTATCAACTTTGCAAGTAAAGACCAGGTACTTAAAACTAAATTATAGCTCAGCTTTACAAATAGAGTCAAGAAATCATCTAACCTTAACCAGATAGAATTTCCTTCATACCTTACCCAAAGAAACCTGCATGCCTTCTTTTCTATTCCTGTAGAGTGACGCATCGACAACACCAACCATAGCCGTTTCATCCAGTAACCCACCTAAAAAGAGGTTGATCCTGACAGCCACTGCAGACGGACTGTTAATACAGTCATGATGCTGCACGTATAAGACAGGTATACCGTGGGCGGCATTGAGGGCCTTAATCTTTTCCACCTGCCTGAAAAAACCATTTCTTAACAGTGGCTGCGGAGTTCGTTTTCTTTTCTCGCTCCCAGCTAACAACATTTTCTCCTGAGAGAGTAATATCTCATCTAAATTGCGTTCCACAAAAACAATCCGATACTGCAAGGCATCTGTCATCGGCAGAAAGGGAAGGAGCGGAGCAATAATCTTCACGGCTTTCCCACCATGACCCAACAGCCAGCTATTATCTCCGGACAGCCCTTTTACCCCCTCATATTCAAAATAGCCTTTGGGGTTATCCTCATCGGCTCCTCGCATCCTGTCCGTAAGAACAGGAAACCCGCCTGCGGCAAGCATCTGCATTACCATTGATGTCCCAGATCGTGGCAGCCCGGAGACAACAACAATCGTTTGCTCAATCTCATCCAGGGCCATTGGTTTCTGTTCTTCTCCCGGTGCTTGATGCGATTGAGAACCAAATAACTCCGACATAGGCCTGCCCATCTCAGGAGTGCTGGCCAGGAGCCCCTTTTTCAACAGGCGAATTCGTTGTCTTGCCTCTTTTGCCATACCTTTATAGAACGTTGCCTTCTCAGACAGTTGCAGTCTTTTCGAATAGATATAGGCCAGACGATGATACGCTTCAGGAATATTAGGGTTCTGCCGCACAGCCAGCTCCAGGGCCTGGATAGCATCACTTAACCTTCCCAGACGATGGAGAGCACAGCCAAGATAAAAATGGGCGAGTGGACTATGATATCGCAAGGCAATAATATCAAGGGCCTGATGAGCAGCCTCTTTATCCTGCCGACCTGCCAGTTTCAAGCGACAAAGTCCAAGCATGGCATCAGTATTCTCTGCATCTATTGACAAGGCTCTCTGATACTGTTTTTCGGCCGTTCCCCATTGCTTCAACTCTTCATATACACTCCCCTTCTGGACAAACAGAGGTGCAGAAACGAGATTTCCTTTTTCTGCACGGTCAAAATAGGCAAGGGCCTTGGCACAATCTCCTTCAGCATGGCAGGCGACACCGAGCAGATAGGAGATACCATAAGGGTTCTGTGAAGCCTTTTGCAAAAGAGAAGGAATTCGTTGCTGCAATTCTTCTCTTTTTTCTTCATTGGTCACAGCGAGCGCAATCTCCTTACGAAGATTTTTCAGTTCTTCTTCTGCTTCTTTGACGTGACGCTTTTTCCGGGCAAAGATATCACTTAATATTGGCCGGGACATGGCCGGACATCCTGTGGCCTGGTAGCAATGGGCAAGCTCAATGCCGAAGCGGTATTCATCCGGCCACTGCTCAATCAATTCAGTCAGGAGGGAAAGTGCTTCCCCGTGTAGCCCTGCATCCATGTATGACCTTGCCAGGTTATAGTGGATTTCCCGTTTGGCATGTTCTGCAGCCTTTTTCTGGTCCCTGTCCGGTTTCTCTATATAGCCAAGTTCCACCAGCCGATTAATCGCCTCACTGGATTCCAGCGGATCGACAAAAGAAGTCGACGGATGACTGCCATCCTCCCCAGGGACATCATCCCAACTCGGGATATGCTCCACATCTGGAGACTCGACAAAGGCCGTTACCAAAACCTTGCCATCCATATCGTCTGCCACCGGTAAATCAAAAAGAGAGAGAATAGTCGGACAGATATCAAGCAGCGAACTCCCGTAGAGAAGCTCGTCCTTTTTCATTGCAGGTCCACTTACCACCACAATCCCATAGGGACGATGCTGGGCTGCCGGGCCTGCCGGCTCCCCAGGGATCCTTGCCGGCCTCAGATGATCTGAATGAAACCCATGATCGGAAACCAGGATAATGGTAGTGTCTTTATCCGTTTCCGCAAGCAGCGAACCAAGCAGTATATCATGGAAGATATATCCGCTGGCAACAACTTCTTTGTACAACTGATAATCTTCTGTCTTCACCCAGGAAAGGCGCGGAGGATGGTAATTCATAAACCCATGACAGAAGTGGTCAATGGCGTCAAAATAGACTGCTGCAAAATCCCACTCTTCATGATGCATGAGGGCGGTTGCTGCCCTGTTGATCGTCGTTGCATCCGCAATAATTTTGGCGAGGGACTCGATACGGGGATCTTTTTTCTGATCAACCGTAGCCAGAGCCGGGACAAAAAGCTGCATAAGCCCTGGATCCACCTCCTGAGGATGGACACGAAGTGCCGCAAGATTTTTATTCAATCTCGCCGGATGAATGGCTCCGGCTGGCATAGGCCAAGGTGAGCCATAGGGACTGTGAGCACGCTGATAATGGTTGGAGACCATGACTCCATTAATCGGCTCGGCAGGATGCGAAGGCCACCAGCCGACGACAAGGGACCGATAGCCATTCTGGTTGAGTATATTCCAGATGGTTTTTGTCTTTCTGGAGAGGTTGGTAACCGGACGCATGCCCTTCCCATCCGGACCAGGTTCGGTAAAACCGAGAATTCCATGCTTATATGGCCGTTTACCTGTGGCAATGGAGGTCCATAGCATGGGAGAAAGTTCTGGACGCAACGAGGCCAGATTCCCCATACCCCCTTTTTTGATCAAACTGTACAGATGGGGCATCTTGCCGCTATCAAGCAACGGATGAATAACCTTCCAATCTGCTGCATCCCACCCAATAAGTAGTAATTTCTTGCTGCTCACGCAGATAGCTCCCCTTCACAAACAGTGACCAAAAAAGAATTGTAAAAACACCCAAAGGCCAAACGTAAACAATGATTACATTCGGCGTCCTGACCGCAACCATCGGTTCCAACACAGAGCAGACACAATTAGAAAACCACACTTACCACGCACCAAGAGATACACGAAACGGTCTCTCTTCAATTCAGCTTCCTTTGATTACAACAAAATCAGCATCAAACATAAACATCACAGTCAGTGCCTGCAACTATTCAAAAACAAGGAACAACAAAACAACAATCAATGTATTCCTAGTGAGATACCCCAGACTCAGACGAGCCTAACAGAAGCCGACCACCATAGGTTTCAGGCAGTAATCAGTACTACACTCTCCATATTATTAATCCCACTCTGCATCGAGATGACACCGGAAAGAAGCATTCAAAACAAATCGACCAATATTCATTTTTCACCGTTCTGAAGCTGAATAGTAATCAAAAAAGACACCGACGACCACACTAAAGCCAACCCCGAAACAACCACATCTTATTGTTTTATAAACAAAACAAATACACACAGCACACAGTACGCAAACAATGTTTACAAAAAGATCCTGCACCATCAGCGATAATTCCGGTGGCCAGCACACAAAACCAATGCGTATAATTACATTTTCGAAAGACATTCATCCAGCACTCTTTCTTCAGAAAAACTCCTCATCTCCTTTCTTCATAAATTGTCCTTGACTTGTCTCATATCAAATAAAAATAAATAGATATTATTATCCATTTATTTTTGCCTCTAAAATACATATAATAAAAATGATAGGCAGGCAACAAAGCGATCAGTCAAGCATTATGAATCCCTATTGCAAAAAACAGTAAGCAAGTCAGTTGGTTTACGAAGTCTTACACCCATATCCTTTCTTTAGGAGAAACACCATGGCCAGCAAACAACGTTTAGGTGAATTACTGGTTCAACAAAAGATAGTCAGTCAGGATACAGTGAATGATGCCCTGCGGGTACAGGTTGGAGGCAACCGACGACTAGGCCATATCCTGCTTCGGATGGGAGCACTCTCCGACGATCAGTTGGCCAATACCCTCTCACAACAGCTGGAGATCAAACTTACTGATATTGACAATATTTTTTCACCAGAGGTAAAAAAAATACTGCCCCGCTACCTCTGCACTAAATACGGTGTCCTTCCCCTGTTTCTTAAAGAAAACAATATCATGCTCACAGCAATGGCCGATCCTTCAGACAATGAAGCCATAACAGACATTGAGCGCTACACAGGTAAAGTGGTGGAGCCCTGCCTGGCCAGACAATCAGACATCACTCGCGCCGTGGCCAAAAAAATCCCCTATTCTCTTAAAGATATTTTCAACCCCCAGGCCAACACCCGCCTCACCCGGATCATTGCCACGGTAGCACTGGCCCTGGTCGTTATTTTTGGTGTCGCAACCTACAATTACATCCAAACCGCCAGGTATGGGACCACAGAACACCTTACCAACTCAACAATTTACAATCATCACAACCTCATAGTGCGTCATTACACCTCAGGAAAAATTTCTCTGGTAGGACACAGCGCTTTTGCTGCTGGCCCTTATGATGTTTTATTTGACAACACGCATACTCTCACCGCTTTTATAAACAGCCGAAAAAATGAATTCTCCGTTGAACAAAGTGCATGGCTGGAATGGTTACTGAACAAAAAAATCCAGTATTCATCCAGTACCAGCATAGCAAAAAACGGTAACTAACCAACAGACAACCCTCGATAAAATGTAGGAGCAGCTTCAGCCGCGCCCCCCCCGACACAGGCTCAAGAAGACAAGGAAAGGCACGCCCACACTATTCGCAGACAACCCCAGGAAAAATGAACATAACTCTATTCCAGCCAGCTACACTCCACTCCAGCAGCAGGAGGAACCGTGCCGAAATCATTTAAAACCTCGAACAACTACACAAGACAGATACAACACACCACAACACTACTTTTTTTCGTATCAGATTTTACAAGGATACCCACAAGCCCTCCAACAAAAACCTATCCATTACCACCGAATGAGAATTTCACATTTGTAATAAAACCAGACATACCTATTCCCACCTCTAATATTAACAACAGAGGTGGAAATCCATATTACACAGCAAACAAAATAGTCACAGGTTCATTATATAATTACAGGGAGTAAGACCACAAAAAAACCTTCACTGATAAGTAAAACTGACAATACCAACAGAGAAAAAAATTCACCAAACACCACTGGCACTAATTTTGCTAGGATATAATTGTAAATTTTTTATGCAATTTTTTTATCTTAACAGACGCCTAAAAACACCATGAAAAAACTATTATTCCTCCTTATCTCACTCCGTTTTTTAATTCCTGGATATTCCTTTGCTGCGACTCAAAATATCTACATTGAATGGACGTATGATTACCAGCCTGTTGAAGGAAGAGTTCTTGCGGGGTACCACTTGTATAAAGAAGGACTTGAAATTTGCACCAGCAATATCCCAACCGACAGAACTATGAATTGTACTTTTGATTCTGAAGACGGAATATTTAATTTCACACTTACAGCATTCTTCGATGATGGTTACATCAGCCCACATTCTCCCACTTTTACCTATACATTAACTTCCTCAAACGTCTCTGAACCTGAACTAGGTGCGGCCTTTGGCACGACCCCAACTTCCCTGTCAGGTGACGTTCCTTTTCCAGTCTCTTTTGATGCTTCTGCCTCTACTGGAGATATTGTCTCTTACAGTTGGGATTTCGGCGACAACAGCACTGGCAGCGGCAGTACGTCTACCCACACATACATTACAGAAGGCACCTACAACGCCACACTTACTGTTACAAATAGCATTGGCACTACCAGCCAGAAAAGCGTTGTTGTTAATGTCGATGCAACCCCCATCGCTGCAATCACCACCATCCCAATCTCACTTTCAGGTGATACACCCTTTGTTGTCTCTTTTGATGGATCAGGCTCCACTGGAAATTTAAGCACCTATTCCTGGAACTTTGGCGATAACAGCACTGGCAGCGGCAGCATGACAAGCCATACATTCACGACTGCCGGTACTTTTAACACAATTCTTACTGTAACAAGCGTAAACGGAACCACCAGTCAAAAATCTGTAACTATCAATGTATCAGCTGCACCGAGCGCGGTAATCACCACCAGCCCGGCAGTACTCACTGGCGACACACCATTCACAGTCTCTTTTGATGCATCGGCTTCAACTGGAACTATCGCCTCCTACACATGGAACTTCGGGGACAACAGCTCAGGAACTGGCAGCCAGACAAGTCACACCTACACCACTGCCGGTTCGTTCAACGCAACACTCACTGTGACAAGTACCAACGGAACCACCAGTCAAAAAGCTGTAACTGTCAATGTCTCAGCTGCACCGATCGCAGCAATCACCACCAGCCCGGCAGTACTCACAGGCGACGCACCATTTGCAGTCTCTTTTGACGCATCGGCTTCAACTGGAACTATCGCCTCCTATACATGGAACTTCGGAGACAACAGCTCAGGAACTGGCAACCAGACAAGTCACACCTACACCACTGCCGGTTCGTTCAACGCAACACTCACAGTGACAAGTACCAACGGAACCACCAGTCAAAAAGCTGTAACTGTCAATGTCTCGGCAGCACCGATCGCAGCAATCGCGACCAGCCCGGCAATACTAACAGGGAACACACCATTTGCGGTCTCTTTTGATGCATCGGCTTCAACTGGAACTATCGCCTCATATACATGGAATTTCGGAGACAACAGCTCAGGAACTGGCAGCCAAACAAGTCACACCTACACCACTGCCGGTTCGTTCAACGCAACACTCACAGTGACAAGTGCAAATGGGACAATCAGCCAAAAATCAGTAAGTATTGTGACCACAACTCCTCCGATCGCACCAGTTGCGATTATATCTCCCGCAACATTTAACGGAGATGTTCCTCTAACAATATTATTTGATGGCTCATCCTCAACGGGTGCAACCTCCTATGCATGGGTTTTCGGTGATGGCAGTGTGGCAAGCGGCAGCCAAGCTGAACATCTCTTTACAACAGCCGGTATATACACAACAATCCTCACAGTCACCAATACACAGGGACTCACAAATACAACACGTGTAACAGTTACAGTCAATGAAGCCACAACCGAGAACAGTGTACCCATAGCTGTCATCAGTTCATCGACCACTCTGGGAGAAGCTCCTCTCACTATCTCATTTGACGGATCCGGGTCACATGATGCCGAAGGACCTATCGCCTCATATCGTTGGAATTTTGGTGACGGCAGTCAAACAACAACAGGAGTCACCACTGCACACAACTACACCGTAGCTGGAACCTACAACGCCTCGCTCACGGTAACTGATAACCAGGGAGCCACGGATACAATAGCGACACCAGTAATTATCACTGCCCAAACAATTGAAAACCTGGATCCAACAGCCAGACTTGCGACTTCAGTTGTTGAAGGAACGACACCCCTTGAAGTAGTCTTTGACGGTTCTGCATCCACCGATCCCGAGGAATCGGCACTGACCTATAGCTGGAATTTTGGTGACGGAGCCAACGGACAAGGCATTACTGCAAGCCATATCTACACAAGCCCGGGAACCTTTACCGCCACCCTCACAGTAACTGATGATATGGGCGCTACCGCCAGCACCACAACCACAATAACCGCTGAGCAAGAAACATCAATGTTCCAGATAGAACTCGGTGAGATAGAGATAGACCATAATTGGATAAGAATCGAATTTTCTGAACCATTTATCAATCCAGTAGTGGTCGCCGGACCTCCGAGCAGAACCGATAGGGATCCATGTGTTGTTCGCCTGAAGAATATAACCAGCACAGGATTCGATATCCGCATCCAGGAGTGGGACTATCTGGATGGTAGCCATAACAAAGAGATAGTTGCCTATCTTGTCATGGAACAAGGCAATTACACCCTCGATGACGGTACAATGGTTGAAGCTGGACAGTTTGACTCAAATGACAATGAGTTTAACACCGTTCAATTCAACACGACATTCACAACTGAGCCTGTTGTCATGACCTCAATCAGAACTTTTAATGAAGAAGAGGCCGTCACAGACCGTCTGCGAAACATTTCCACCACTTCCTTCGAACACAAAACGCAGGAGCAGGAATCCTCATCAAGAAAACACGGCAACGAAACAGTCAACTATATAGCCTGGGAACCTTCTCAAAACAAAATAGGCGACATAAATGTCGTTGTAGACAAAACTGCCGACAAGGTTAGAGATCGCTGGTTCACTATTGAGTACAATGAACAACTTCCTGAGCTTCCAATCTTTCTTGGAACAATGCAATCTCAAGATGGATTCGATACATCTACCATCCGTTATGCGAACAGAACAGATAGTGAAATTCAAGTCACGATTGAGGAAGAACAATCAGAAGACGATGAAACCCGGCATACTTCCGAAACTGTTGGTTACTTTCTCTTTTATGTAAGTGAAAATGTTCCATCCGATGGAAACATATCACCGGTAGCAGTAATCTCAGCTAACACATTTTCAGGAACCGCACCTTTAACCGTAAATTTCGATGCCAGCAAATCAAGCGATGCTGATGGAAGTGTGGTGTCTTATTTATGGGATTTCGGAGATGGAACTCCACCGGCAACAACTATTAACGTAATGCATACGTTTTCTACTATTGGGTCATTTCAAGTTTCTTTAGTGGTTTCAGATGAAAAAGGAACAAACTCGACAATAACCCAAACTACAATTACTACTAATTACGAGGCAAACACCACTGCCTACGCGATAAACTTTCAACCTACAAACGCTCTTATTCCCGATGGGTATAAACCAGATAGCGGCCAGCTATTTGATGAAGAAACAGGATACGGCTGGATCCTAGCTCCTTTTTCCTTTAATATGCGTGACCGGAACTCACCTTTGTCACCTGATCAAGCATATGACACCTTGTTGTATTTTTATCCTGCTGCAACTTGGGAAATAATATTGCCTGAAGGAAATTATTCAATAACCATTTGTATGGGTGATCCTGTATCTTCATCTGGTTATCAAAATGTACAAGTTGAAAATGAAACCCTAGTAGAAGGAGTATACCTTACAACCAAAAATCGTTGGACAGAAAGAACAAAAAATATTTTTATTAATGATGGACGGTTAACTCTGACCTTCGATGGAAGCGACCCAGCAAGACTTTCGTGGTTAAAATTAGAAAAACTATAAGATAGGCTATCGGTTCATGATACCAGCCAGTTTTAACTCAACTTTCCGGCTTACGAGTTATAACGCAATGTCGTTAACTTAAAGGGGTCTATCCGGATTTCCCAAAAGCCCATTGATGTATAAAAGTTGCGGGCTAAAGCCC
>JAHIUA010000079.1 GCA_018817385.1 Pseudomonadota bacterium | reverse complement strand
GGTCCGAAAGGGTCAGAAATGGGATAGCAAAACTGAAGCGGTGGAAAGGCGGCCTTCTTCCAGTAATCAGGTCATCCAGCAAGGCGGTAAACACCCTATAGAAAAGCTGTCAGGAGAGCAGGTCCGAAAGGGTCAGAAATGGGATACCAAAACTGAAGCGGTGGAAAGGCGTCCTTCTTCCAGTAATCAGGTCATCCAGCAAGGCGGTAAACACCCTGTAGAAAAGCTGTCAGGAGAGCAGGTCCGAAAGGGTCAGAAAAGGGATACCAAAACTGAAGCGGTTGAAAGGCGTCCTTCTTCCAGTAATCAGGTCATCCAGCAAGGCGGTAAGCACCCTGTAGAAAAGCTGTCAGGAGAGCAGGTCCGAAAGGGTCAGAAATGGGACACCAAAACTCAAGCGGTTGAAAAGCGTCCTTCTTCCAGTGATCAGCAGCAGTTACAAGGGAGTGAGTGGAACCGTATTCGTGGCAATAATTCTTACCAGAATTATCAAAGGAACCGATCTCCTTCTGCAAAAAAACCCGATGAAAGGCGGTGACGGCCATCGTTGAGAGGGGATGAAAAATGGCGGAGCAGAGAAGGGCTCCGCCATTTTTTTACTGAAGGGGCAGGGAGGTGATATTTATCCCTGCGGGTTGATGGTTATGGTTGTCTTCACCATGTCGATAATGGGGACAGCCGGAACTTCGCTGATGCCGTAGATAGCGTCAAGGTGCATGTCATCGGGAAGGTGGCCGAGAAGTTTTTCGGCAACCTTCTGCGTCGCTTGGCGGAATCGGAGTTTGACAGTGAGGGTCAGGGGACTGGTATCCTGGGGAGTGACCCCATAATAGACATCCCGATACCCTTTCGGGGGGATGGTGTCATGTCTGGAGAAGGAGACGATTTCCCAGGGGTTAAGGGCAAAGTGCATGTTGTCCCCCATGCCGTCTGAGTTGAAGATGCGGGTGTTTTCAGGCAGTTCTCCCTTGGCGTCCAGGTGACCGCTGCTCATGACCACCTTACCGGTGGCATCGACGGCGGTGACTTCCAACCACATCTGTCTGATATTGGTGAGCGAGGTGGGAAGATTATGACCTGCTCGCTTATTTTTGATCCGGATTTTGATCTCTTGCAGTTTCCCCTGTTCGTAAAGAGGGGTGACATCCAGTTCGGCTGCAGCCTGCAGGCGGGCAACTGCCATTTCATACTTTTGTTGCAGATTGCCGGCAAGGTCTTCATCGCCGCTCTTTTTGGCCGCCAGTCCGCTCAGATGATAGACAAGGAAGTTGGCACCATTGAAGTAGTGTCGGTATTCCTCACGTGTGGGGCGCTGCAACTTGTCGGCAGAGCGTATAAAGGTCTCCAGTTCCACCATGTGGCAGTCCTGACAACTGATGTCTTTGACGGCATAGATGCTGTTCTTCCATTCGCTATAGGTTTCCTCCAGGGGGGTGTGGGTTTCGTAGTGAGTGACCTGATGGCAGGAGGCGCAGAGTTCTGCCTGCAGGTGGAGGGGCGACTCTATACATTCATGAAATCCTTCTCCACAGCCGTCTGCCGGGGGGAAGGGGCCGTATTTTGTCAGGAGAGTCTCTCCTCCGACCTCTTTACCGGGAGAGAGTATGAAGGAACCGTTCTCCGGCTGATGGGTGGGCGTCTGCCAGTGGCTGTGGCCTTTGATGGAATGACAGACATCGCAGGAGACACCGGCCATGGCCATGGGGCTGAGATCTTTCAGTCCGGCCCCCTTGATTTCACCGGTTACCACTGCCGCAGCCGTGTGGCATCCTTCACATTGTCTGGCAATATCATGGCCCACTGCCTCAATGGCCAGGTTCAGTTCGCCCTGGTAAATGGGGTCCTGAAAGGCCATGGCGTGCATGGAACCGCGCCACTCCTCGTACTTTTCGGGATGGCATTCTCCGCAGGTGCTGGGTTCGGTGAATTCTGCCGTACTCTTTTCCCATTGGAGAAGAGAAGGGGCATAGGGATACTGTTCTTTGTCAACCGGCTCGGTTGATGCTGTGGCCAGGGTCAGCATTGAAAACGAGGCAAAAAGGACACTGCTGCCAAGTATGAGTCTGCCTGTGGTTTTGCTCATAGTTGTTCTCCTTTGAAAAGAGTGGACTGGGTTGTCTGTAGTTAGTTTTCACTGACCACAGTTAGGAAGAAAAAGGAACCACATTTTTTATTGAGAACAAATTTGTCTATTTACGACTTCCTGTCAAGAAGATAGAGGGTGCATGGGAGAAAGGTATTGAATCCAGATGATCTAACCTGCCTTGAGTACTGAAGATGTGGCTAGCCATTTCAAGGAAGATATGCTAGAGTGTTTCCCTCGTAACGAATTTCCTATGCTTAACAATCAAGAAAAATAGAGGATAGAGAGGATGACACAGGCAAAAAATGGTGACAAGGTTCAGGTCCATTATAAAGGAACATTGAAAGACGGAACAGTCTTTGATACTTCCGAAGGCAAACCGCCGCTGAATGTGACTGTGGGCTCAGGTCAGGTGATTCCCGGTTTTGACGTCGCTCTCCTGGGTATGAAGGTGGGTGAGAAGAAGACAGTTGTTATCGCTGTGGACCAGGCCTATGGTCCCCATAATCCGGAGATGGTGATGCAGTTGCCGGCAAATCAGATTCCGCCTGACCTCAATCCGGAAATCGGACAGAGGCTGGAGGTGGGCGGTGCTGGCGGTGAGGTCATGGTGGTGGAAGTGGTTGATCTCAACGATGAGTTCATTGTTTTAGATGCTAATGCCCCCCTTGCCGGTAAAGAATTGACCTTTGAGCTGGAGTTGGTCGCAATCGCCTGATCGTTTTATTGTTGCCCTTGTCCTTCTCCAGAAAAGGCAAGGGCAGCAGATCGTCCAGCCAACCAGCCAGTGGAAAAGGCTGCCTGGAGGTTGTAGCCGCCAGTATCGCCATTCAGGTCCAAAACTTCTCCGGCCAGATAGAGGCCAGGGAGAAGTTTTGATTCCATGGTTCTGGGATCTACTTCCCGGAGATTTACCCCTCCGGCAGTAACGATGGCCTCGGTAAAGGGACGATGGCCGCTCACCTCCATCCGTAAATCTTTTAGCCAGTGCAACAGCTTCTTTCGCTCTTTTTTAGAGACCTGACTGACCAGTCGTTCTGCCGGGATGTCGGTCTGCTCCAGGCAGAGGGGAACGAGCTGCGCAGGGAGCAGGCCGCGCAGGACCTGGGCAAAGGGTTCCAGATGACGTTTTTCAAAGTCCCGAATCAAGCGCGCGTCAAGCTTTTGCTCGTCCAGTGCCGGTTTGAGGTCCACAGCCAGAACTACATTTTTTCCTTCCCCTAGCCCATCCACCACTGCTCCGCTGAGCGTCAGAATAACCGGTCCGCTTACTCCTGTTTGAATGAAATGCATTTCCCCAAAGAGTTGCTGGCTCCTTTTTCCATTGATGAGGAGCCGCACTGCCACGTTTCTCAGTTCCAGTCCGGCAAGTCCGGGACCAATGCCACCTGTAATTTCCAGAGGAACCAGAGCCGGGCGGATGGGGATGATGCTGTGTCCAGCAGATTCTGCCAGTCTGTAGCCATCACCCGTGGAGCCTGTGCCAGGATAGGAGGCACCCCCTGTGGCCAGAATGACGGCGTCGCAGGCGATCTTTTCTTTGGCAGTGATCACCCCCAGGAGCTGCTGACCATTCATAAAAAGCTCCTGCACAGGACTGTTGGTACGAATTTCCACCTTCAACTTGGTTAGCCAACCTAAAAAGGTCTTGAGGATGTCCGGGGCCTTACCGCTGGCAGGAAAGTATCTCCCCCCTCGTTCGAGCACGACCTGCAATCCGTTTTCTTCTAAGAAATTGACGAGTTCAGGGGCAAAGAAGCGGGAGAAGGCCTGGCGTAAAAAACGACCGTTTTTCCCAAAGTGATTGATGAAATCAGCGGTTGCAGCACTGTTTGTTATATTACAGCGCCCCTTGCCGCTGATACAGATCTTCCGTCCTGGACGCGGCATCTTTTCCAGGAGAATAACACGGGCACCACATTGAGCAGCCTGACCTGCGGCCATGAGTCCAGCTGCTCCTCCCCCTATGACCACCACTGTTTTTCGTCTCATACGTTTTTTCTCTTGTGCTTGTCTGTATTGCCAATCCCTGCCTTGAACTGACAGGGAATTGGGTGATGAAGAGGTGACTGTCACAGAAGTTTGACAGTTTGAACCGTCTGCATGGATTTTATATTTTTGGGAGTACTATACTAGTTTTAAATTTTTTTTCACAGAACTCTCCAGGGTGCGCAACGGCGGTGTCCTTGAGTCTTTGAGAAAAAGCATTGACTCTCAATCTCCTTTCCTGTAGTCCAAATTGATAATCGGGTATAACCGCACTGGGCATATGCTGGCATAACGGAAGGGGTGGCCGACAAGAAAAAGGAGAGGGTTCTTTGCCAAGACTGGAAACGCTAACGATAACTCTTCTCTGTTGTCATTCCCGGCATATGTCTAAGGGTCTTCTCCTGGCCGGGGAGAAAGGAGGAAAATTTCTTATTATGAATTTTTACAGGGCCGAAAAGAAACGGTATTTTATGGAGGTTTTATGAATCGATCGATGGGTGCTTTCTGCACCTTCCTGTTTGGGATCGTTTCTTTGCAACTAGGTTCCCCCTGCCAGGCCTATAATATAAGTGAAGGGTTAAGTATCAACGGTTTCCTTTCCCAGGGGTATATCAAAAGTCGCCATAATAATTTTCTCGGAAATTCTGGAAGCGGTTCTTGGCAACTGAACGAATTTGCTTTGACCACGAATTATATGGCAACTGATAATCTGCGTTTTGGGTTCCAACTTCTTTCCCGGGATGTGGGAGCCGATGGAAATAATGATATCCTGATTGACTGGGCGGTTGCTGATTATCACTGGCAGGATTGGTTTGGGCTTCGCCTTGGCAAGGTGAAGCTTCCCATTGGATTATACAATCAGGGCCGTGATATTGGTTTTTTACGGCCCATGGTCTTCCTGCCCCAAAGTATCTATGACGAAAACAAACGAACTCTTGTTGTTGCAGCCCTTGGTACCAGTATTTATGGGAATATTTCATTTGGTGACAACGGTGATCTCGACTATCAGGCCTACTATGGGAAAGTAGATTTTCGTGAAGATTCAGGACAGGCACGGGGGATGGAACAACTGGTGATGAAGAGTGCTCTGCAAAGAGGCCTGGGGGAGGTGTCTGACTTTGAGGCTGATAACAGGTATGTGTATGGCGGGGCATTGGTCTATACTCCCCCCCTTGACGGCCTGCGTCTGGGGGTCTCCTATTTTAGCGGTCAATCTGATTTTGATTTTAGGCTTGGTGCCCGAGAGGCGGATGCCAGGGGGACCAATAAGGATTTTGTTGTCCTCTCCATGGAATATTTCCTGACCGATTGGAAACTTGCTATCGAGTACACTGAGTTCACTGGCGACCGTGAGGTGCTGGGAATAGATATTGTTGACGGACGTAGCCAGGGGGCCTATGTTCAGCTGTGCTGTCATACTTTTGAACCATTGGTCTTGTCAGTGCTTTACGATGTTTTTTATGCCGATAAAGATGATCATGATGGCAGCAACTTTGTTGCCAATGGGCAGGCAGATTTCTTGGCCTGGCGGAAGGATTTTGCAGTCGGCGTACGCTGGAATATAAGCGACCAGTTGATTGTCAAAGCAGAACATCATTGGCTAAATGGAGCCGGACTGCAACTCCCACTCTTTAATCCACAAGGTGTTGAAGAGGACTGGAGCTATTTTGTCCTGAAAACCTCCTTTAATTTTTAGGAGTGGGAGAATGAAACTGGTAACATGTTTTATTGCTTTCACTCTTTTCCTCATCCTGTTTCCGGCAAGGATGGAAGCTGCTGATTTTGCCTTGGTGGTGAATAAAAACAATCCGCTGCAATCTATGGAGCGATCTGATGTCAAAAAAATTTTTCTCGGAAAGAAAACCTTCTGGCCAGATGACCAGCGTATTGAAGTAATCTTGCAGACTGGAGGGGATATCCATCGCAGTTTTGCGTATGAAATCTTGAACAAATCACCACGGCAGCTGAGCTTGTACTGGAAGCAGGCACTTTTTTCCGGAACAGGTGTCCCGCCCAGACAATATTCGGATGATCAGTCAGTGCAAGAAGCAGTAGCTTCGAACGTACAGGCAATTGGCTATGTCGATATCTTTCAGCTTGATGAGTCGGTCCGAAAAATTGATTTATTCTAAAAAAGTGAGAGTTCTTTGAGGTTGATCAACACAATACGCAAAAAAATCTGGTTTTGTGTGAATGTGGCTTTTATCGGCTTTCTCGTGGCCACGGGTTTTGCCCTGTATTCTTACAAGCAGCAGCAAATCCACCTGACCCATCTCCGTGACTTTGATTTCCATTTGGCGATGCGCAGTAATGAATTGTTGAATATGTTTGTCCTCCAGAAAAATTATTACAAAGAAAGCTTTTTATTTGGTTCCTCTGATTCGGCAAGGAGCGGGAATTTACTGTGCACCAAAATAACGGCTGAAATTGAAGCCATTATCAAATCAGAAAGGAGCCTTCACGGTCTTCCTCTCTCTAGGGTTGAGGGTCTGGCGGGTCTGAATAAGATGTATAATGACTATGTCGAACAGGCTACAGAGCTCTACCCCCTGCTTGCTGAGGGGAATGACCCGAATGATTACATTGAGGCACTGCAGTCGCTGGCTACAGCTCAGAATGAACTTCAGAATACTCTTGAATTTTTCGCTGAATTTTATCGTCAACATTTTAGCGACAACGTCAGCACCTTGATGGGCTTGACCAACAGGAACAGCAGATTCCTCACCGTTTTTTTTGTCCTCCTGCTTGTCACCATGTCGCTGGTAGTGAACTGGGCCGCGAAACGCACCTTAATTACTCCACTGACTCATATCAAGGAGGCGGTACGGGCATTTGGTCGTGGACAGCGTAGCTTTCCAGCCCTTGAGCGGATGAATGAAAAAGATGACATCGGTGAACTGGGAGTGGCCATTATAACCATGACCAAAGACCTGGTCCAGACCACGGTCTCTAAGGCCTATGTTGACAGTATTCTCCAAAATATGAATGACAGCCTCATCGTCACCTCCAACACCTTTCTCATTCGCAGTGTCAACCGGGCTACTCTGAATCTCCTCGGATACAAGGCTGATGAGCTCATTGGCCAGCACATGAATAAGGTCCTCGGCGAGTTTCCCTGTGGGGGAACAGAGGCGAAAGGCAATGCCCTCGATGCAGAGACGGCTTGTCAATTATGGAGTAATGCTGAAAAACAATTTCTTACCAGGGATGGAGTTGAGATTCCGGTGTTGGTATCCTCTTCTCGACTCAAGGACGACGAAAATGCAGATCAGGGACTGGTTTATGTTGCCAAGGATATAACAGAACGTAAAAAGGCAGAACAGAAGCTGGAACAGATGGCCCTCTATGATTTCCTTACCGGTTTGCCCAATCGCATGACCTTTAGTGACCGGCTGGAGCAGACCTTGAAACAAGCATACCGTGAAGGGCGGCAGGCAGGTTTGATGTTTCTTGATCTTGATCGCTTCAAGGAAATTAATGACAGCATGGGGCACGACTCTGGTGACGCCCTGTTACAAACGGTAGCCGTGCGGCTTATCAGCTGCGTTCGGGAGAGTGATACTGTGGCACGACTGGGCGGAGATGAGTTCGCTGTCATACTTGACACCCTCCATGGGCCTCAGGACGCCGTAAATACAGCCGAACGTATCCTTGAGGCCTTTGACGAGCCAGTAGTGCATGAGGGAAAAGAAATCCTTTCCTCCGCCAGTATCGGCATCGCCCTCTATCCTGTAGATGGCCAGAACACTGTTGAGCTGCTCAAGAATGCTGACCTGGCCATGTATCAAGCCAAGCAATCTGGTGGGAACAGCTATAGCCGTTTTTCGACAACAATTGACCAGGGCTGACCACAACCTGGTGGCCAAATGCATCTAGAGTCTGTCGGATTTAGAGAATCGTAGCGAAAATTAGAGAAATCGAGACCAGATTTTCATGGATTTGAGGCGAATAGCAGGCCTATTTAACGAAAATCCATGGAAATATGGGCCGATTTGTCAAATTTGCAGCAGATTTATGTCTAAGTCCGACAGGCTCCTAGGCGGCCCTGAATTTTTTTCGCAACCTGCACTGGACCTGAATGATGGCATGAGCGCTCAAGTGTTGCTGGTTCCGATCCAGCAGCTGGCGGGGACTGAACATCTGCTCAAAATGTTACCTTTTCAGCGTTGGCGACCAGGGCATTGAACTCGCTCTGCCAGTTTGCCCCGCCCCGGTCTTCAGCAAGCAGAACGGCCATGTGTTGCGGGTGTATATTGAGATCTCTGTTGCGACCAAGGCCCGAGAGGCAGGACGGGCAGTTGGTGGCTACGATCGTCGCATTGGTATTCAGTTTCACCTTTTCAATCGCTTCTCGTTTTCGTTCAAGCATGGCATGGGAGATATCCGGTCGGGAGATGGCCAGTGTCCCCGCCTCGGAACAGCAATTGGGCACACTTTTCACCTTTCCGTAGAACCTCCTCAGTAAATTGGCGCCCTCGCCGCTAAAAGAATCGTGGCAGGGGGTATGATAAAGTACCGTCTCTTCTTTTTTGGGACTGTTATACTGCCATCCTGTCCGTTCCAGGACAAAGTGGGAGATATCATCGATCTCGCACTCAAAAATTTCTTCACAGCCCATCTCCTGCAGTGCTTCCCTGCAGGTGCCGCAACTGATTAGAAAGGCATCGAATAGCAGATGGCCGAGCATATCCCGAATCTGGCTGAGAATGATTGTATCCCGCAGTGAGATTTCTCCACCCATTTTTTTCTTGGCGTTGACTTTGGCTGGAAAACCGCAACAGAGAAAAGGCGGTGGCAGGATGACCTGGACATTGCTTTTCAGGAGGAGGTAGATTGCTGCCATGGAGATCTCTGCGTAGAGTCGTTCCGAACCGCATCCTGGAAAATAGAAGACGGTTTTTTGCACCTCCCCTTCGGGCATGATCAGTAAGGCCTCATGTTCAGAACAAGGGGGAAGCAAAGAAAACAGCGTTGTCCGGGAGGCCGGCATCATCGGTGATTTCAGCATATTCAGGGACCGCCATTTTTTATCCTTGAGAATGGGGGGGGCCTTTTGCAGGGTCTTGGCGCCAAGACGTTGGAGTGAACTTCCCCATTCCATCACCCCTTTGCGGAATACCCTGTTAATGGTTTTATTCCTGTTCTGCAGATACATGAGTGAGAGCGTCGTTGCCGGGGCAGTATGCTTGTAACCAAGATCGCTTAAGATTTCCCGTTCAAGGATGGACACCTCTGCGGTGTCGATGTCCACAGGACAGGGAGCGAGACATTTTCTACACATGGTGCAGTGGTCGGCAATTTCTTCGAGATTCTTGAGTTGATTGAATCGTGGCAGGTGCGAGCGCTGCATGTCGTAGAGCAGGGCCTCAATCAACGACCCGATAACCATATTCTTGTTTCTGGGATGAAAGAAAATATTGCTGCCGGGATAGTAGACACAGCAGTCCGGCATGCATTTGCCACAGCGGACACAGCGGGAGATCATTGACGACAGCTTGGCCAGGGAACCATACTGTAATATCCTCGCTTCCAGTTCAAGGAGGTTGAAGGATGGAGTGAAAACCTTTTCAATAATGAGAGGATCGCTGAGCATCCCTGGATTCATGAGGTTGCCTGGATCCACCTCTTTTCTGTAGGTTTTCAATTCCTCAAATCGTTTTTCTTCGAGAAATTTCATTTTGGTGATGCCGATACCATGCTCTCCGCTGACTACGCCACCGAGTTCGACGGCTTTGGCCATCACATCCTCGGCGGTCCGGTTAGCCCGTTTCATCATCTCCCGGTCATTGGAGAACACGGGAATATTTACATGAATATTGCCGTCTCCGGCGTGCATATGGGTGGCAATGACAATTCGTTTCGAGCGGATATCTGTATAAATCTTTTCTATGAGGGTGCTGACTTTCTTATATCCACTGAACAGTTCCAGTAAATCTGTCATCAACTTCTTGATATGGATTTCATGGCGGACTGATTCTGTGCTGCGGAGGATGAGTTTTTTCAGGGTCTCCTGACACAGCTCGTTGGCCTTGGGCATCTTTGCCTCCAGCCAGTCTGGATCGGAAATGGGTTCTGCCGTTTTCAGGTATGCCATGACTGCATGCACGAACTGCTCTTTATTGTAGAGATCCTCCTCGATATTGTATTCATCGACAAAGCGGCTGAATTCGGCAAGAGCTGGCAGGGGGAGAACAATATCCTCATTGAGTTTGAAGGCATTGGTTCGCGCTGATATGGCCCCCAGCCGTTTTCGATCTCTCCAGAAACGCTCTGCTTCATCGGTATCCTGGGCAGTGAAGAGTTCGGTATTTATATAGGGGCTCAGCAGCGTTTCCAGCCGCTGTTTTCCGCGGAGTACCTGCTTCGAGGTGTGTCCTACCATGTCAATGAGGAGGACCGCCTTGGGATGTTCACTTCGTGCCGCCTTGAATTTGTATTTGATTGCCCGGATGTACTCTTCGTCAAAATGTTCCAGGGCCATCAGGGCCTCTTCACCCTGATTCACGAATTCTTTGGAGATCTCGACAATGACCTTGCTGGCTTCATCCATATCATCACCGTAAAACTCAAGGCAAAAGGTGATTTTTTTCTCATAGGCTCGATAGAGGACGAATTCGCCGGAGGTGATGATGCCGTCGGTACCCTCTTTTTGAAACCCGGGCAGCCCCTGCAATGCTTTATTGGTGATATCTTTCCACAGTCCTTTCTTGCGGAGATCCGTCCCTGTCAGCCTGATCTCTTTGAGGATGTTCTTCTTGGGATCGAGGATCTGGAAATGGAGTGCATCGTCGGGAAGAATCTTGCGCATCGGATGGTTGACCCGCTGCACTGTGAGGAGATCCTGACCAGGCATGGCGATGGAATAAGAGAGGATGTTGTCTATGGCTGTTCCCCAGAGAACGGCGGTCTTGCCTCCGGCATTTTCAGCAATATTGCCGCCGATGGTCGAAGCCCAGGCGCTGGTTGGATCGGTCGCAAAGACAAGACCATCAAGGGCTGCGTGTCCCATTGCGTCTGAGGTGACGACACCCGCCTCAACCTTTAGAGTTGGTACTTGGCTACCTGCTCCCAGATGGGGAAAGTCTTTGTATTCAATACGGTGAATCCTGGTCAGTTTTTCGGTGTTGATGATTACACAGTTCTTGGTGACTGGGACGCTGCCGCCGGTTAAGCCGGTTCCTCCTCCACGGGGGATGATTTTTAAACCCAGCTCAGCAACGGCAGCCATCAGTGGCGGCACCTCTTCTTCGTTGGCTGGCCGCAGGACGGCCAGGGGCAGGAAAAGACGCCAGTCGGTGGCATCTGTTGCGTGGCTGATAAGGGTGAAGGGATCGAAGCGGACATTGTCTTTGCCAATGATTGCCCCAAGTTTTTTCAGTATATGGGCTCGAGTAGCGGATATTTTGGTGATCTCTTCTTTTAATTCGTCAAGACGAAGGCGGCAGAGGTTGACAAGGCGCAGCACTTTGGCACTGGCCGCTGTTCCAGACCGGACGATTTTTCCTGCCTTCTCAATGATGGAGAGGTCTTCTTCGGCTGTGGAAAAAAAATGATGGCGTCTGGATGAGGAGTCGATGAGTTCCTGGTAGAGGAATGGATTTCGTCTGAGAATAAAAAGATCGCCCATAAAACGCATGACGAGCCGTGCCGATCTGCCGGAGATTCTTTGACTGCGGAGTTCCTCCATGTCCTCCCAGACTTCCGGGCCAAAAAGGAGATTGATAATCAGCCTGTCGTCTGCAGAGGTAAAGTTATAGGGAATCTCGCGATAGTTTTTGGTATTCATTCTCTAATGGTGCACAGCTAAAGGGTTAGTATTGAAGGGTTAAAATAATAGGATGATAAGGGGAGAACAGCAGAAGTCAAATTTTGAGAGTTGGTGCTTGTCGTCATCCTCGTTTTCCAGCGGCCATGATAGCACTCAACGCATATTAAAAACAGGTTTTTCCACAGCAGCGCGAGGTCTTGCTTCTGTGGTGTCTCCTACCCTTGCCGGAAGAAGCGAGTGCTGCTCCTCAGCCAACTTTCATGCATGCTTCAGGATTCGTAAGGCTCGTCTGTATGCCTTATGATGAACCAATCCAGCAATAAAGATACCATCTTTGTCCATTAAAGAAAACGGGGGGAATTCGGGTCTTGCCGCCTTGCTTCAGGCCTCTGACTCAGCAAGATGTCGTCAGACAATAACATCCTGTCGGTGGCAGAGGATGTCGTCTCAAACAGGTCCCTGGTCTAGCTGAAGAGCGTAAGAGAAAGAGCATGTACGAGGGGCTATTGGCGACGCCTGTTTTTCTTGGCAACGAGTTGGCAGCAGAAATAGAAATGGCCCTTTTCGCTCTTCTGTGGGTGGCTTGTCGCCACTTTTCGCGGAACACTCCTGGCCAGGAGTGGGTCATATTGATACGTTGCCCTCCTTTAACTGGGGCATTCTGTCCTTATGTTCTCCGTTTCCCATTTTCTGGGCAGTTTTGAGGGGCCGCCCTCTCCTTGTTTCCGCTGTAAGTTCAAGCTTCCCTGGTATAGGAAAGACAATTAGTCCCATCAATGCCTGGCTGGTTTGGTCTAAGTCTCTGATGTCAGGAATATATTGTTTTGGCTTGCAATTTGCATGAAGTTTAACACTCACCACTGGTGGGCTTTATCTCTATCTGACTGAATTGGAGATAAAATTCAGTGCTGGGAGATGTCTTTCAGGGGAGTTGGTTTTTGTGAACTGGATGGGCGGGTGAACAAAAGCAGACACGGCGGTAGCAAATGTCTGCCCATCTGTAACTTTATGTGCAAGGAAAAATAATGCCTAAATTTATCATTGAACGAGAAATTCCCGGAGCTGGTGATCTGACTGCAGCTGACTTACAGTCTATTTCCCAAAAATCCTGTTGTGTGCTGGGGAAAATGGGGCCGAAGATTCAGTGGGTGAACAGCTATGTTACTGATGAAAAAATATACTGTGTGTACATTGCCCCTGATGAAAAAACAATACGCGAACATGCCAACAAAGGTGAATTCCCCGCCGACAGTATCTGTAAGGTCAGAAAAATAATTGACCCAACGACTGCTGAATAAAGAATAAGGAGAAAAAGATGGGTCTGGATTTTAACGCAGATGAAGTTTTTGAAATGGCAGAGCAGATTGAGCGCAATGGAGCTCAATACTATCGAGAGGCTGCTGAGGCGGTAAGCAATGACGAGGACAAAAAATTCCTCCTTGAACTGGCTGAGATGGAAGATGACCATGAAGTTACCTTCTCAGACCTGAGAAAAAAACTGAGTGCAAATGAGAAAGAGGTGGTGACCTTCGACCCTGAGAATGAGGCCGCCCAGTACCTTAAAGCGCTTGCTGATACTCGTGTTTTCTATAAGAAAGCCCTTGATCTTTCTTCCATGGAAGGCATCCTGACAGGTGCAATCACCGCAGAAAAAGATTCCATCGTCTTCTATCTCGGTATGAAGGATATGGTTGGTGGCAGTCGTGGCAAGGATCGGATCAATGCTATCATCAAAGAAGAGATGAGGCACATCAACCTTCTCTCCAATCGACTTCTTGTCTCTGCAAACTAGGAGTCTGTCGGATTTAGAGAATCGTAGCGAAAATTAGAGAAATCGAGACCAGATTTTCATGGATTTGAGGCGAATAGCAGGCCTATTTAACGAAAATCTATGGAAATATGGGCCGATTTGTCAAATTTGCAGCAG
>JAHIUA010000015.1 GCA_018817385.1 Pseudomonadota bacterium | reverse complement strand
GTAGCGAAAATTAGAAAAATCGAGACCAGATTTTCATGGATTTGAGGCGAATAGCAGGCCTATTTAACGAAAATCTATGGAAATATGGGCCGATTTGTCAAATTTGCAGCAGATTTATGTCTAAGTCCGACAGGCTCCTAGAGGACATGAAGAAAAAGGAGGAGGAAAAAATGAAACGATCTATGTTGGCAGGCCTGTGCCTGGGGGTAGCTGTTTTCTTGCAGGTGAGCTGGCTTGCTGCGGAGACCATACCGGCACCGCCTTCCGGTAATCTGAGATATTCCATTACGGTCACCAAATTTGCCAATGAGGCTGGCTGGCAGGGGAAATGGAGTGTGGGAGACGGGATGCAGACTGCCATGACCAATCTTCTTCATGAATCAGGATGGTTCATTGTCCTTGGTGATGGCGAGATGCGGCAAGCGGCCATGGATGAGCAAGATTTTGCTGCCTCCGGACGGACGACCCAGGGGAAGAAAACATCCAAAATCGGGAGGATGACTCCGGCCCAGCTCCTGGTCCGCGGTTCTATCACCCATGTCCAAGATGACACCGGCAGTGGGGGCGGCGGGCTCAGCTTTCAGGGCTTCAGTATCGGTGGTTCCGCTGGTAAGGCTGAAATGAATGTCACCATTTATCTGGTCGATTCGGAAACGGGACAGGTGAAGGCCTCTACCGATGTTATAGGCACATCCGGTAAGAAAGGCTTTACCGTCGGCTACCATGGCGGAGCGCTTGGCGGCCTGGGAGGTGATCTCGGCGGTCAGATGAAGGATAATGTGGGGAAGGCCATGGAGGATGCTGTGGGGCAGGCCGTCATCTTTCTTATCCAGCAGCTGGAGGGAATTCCCTGGGAAGGTTCAGTCGTGATGGTCAAGGACGGAAAAGTGATCATCAATCGCGGCAGTCGTGAAGGCGTAAGCGAGGGCAGGCAGTTTAAGGTCGGATCCGTGGAGGAGTTGGTGGATCCGGATACCGGCGAGGTCCTTGACTCGGAGATGACCCAGGTGGGAACCATCAAGGTTGCCAAGACCAAGGAAAAGATTTCCTATTGTACGCCGATTTCAGGTGCTGAGGGGATACAGAAGGGCATGACTGTTTTTACCATGGATCACTGAGAAGCTCTTATTCGTTGGTAATCAGCGTGAAAGGGGTGTTGGGAAATCTTCCAACACCCCTTTTTTGGGTAAAGAATCAGTGACTGATGATCACTGATTCGGATCGTTCCAGAACCCCCTTCCGGGCCCGCATGTACTCCTTGACGTCGAGCATCACGTTCCTGGCTTCTTCCTGGCTCAAGGTGTAGACCTTGTAACTGCCGTTGCCGTCATGGATAAGTAACTGTTTCAGCTTCTGTCCGGGATTCTGGGGATGGCTACAGTCGCCTTCTCCCACCTTGTAGATTTCGTCTGGTCCCACTGTGGCAAATCCTGTGTTCCCGTTGCAGTCCATGGTCTCGAAAACGACCTTGTAGGAATCATCAGCAACTCCTGGAGAAGAGAGGAGGAAAAGGATGAGGAGAACGGAGAGTGTGAGCGTGACTTTCATGAAAATCTCCTGGGTTGAAGGCTGAAAATTACAGGTTGCAGGCAATAGGCTGAAGAGACAATAAAGTTCTTCGAGCCATGGTGATCGACCTGGGAAAAAGCATGGCTGGGAGTATACCATTTGAGGTGTTTATTACTCCTCCGGCCTCTCTTTCACCTTCTTCACGTATAGCACATGCCTGGAGGGAAAACAAGACAGCTTCCTTTGTCAGGGGCGGAGGGTAATAACAATCTTCTCACCCACACTGCACTGCAGGATCCTGGCCGCATTTTTGCTGTTTGTGGCAATTTCCAAGTGGTTTCTGCTGTCGAAAATTGCCAGGAGATGGCCAGCAGGCACGGCCGCATAGGAGCTACTCAGGCCTTGGATCAAATGGTGGCCGCACTGGATCCTTAGTTCAGCCTTGTTTTGGATGGCTGCCAGATCCTGAGCCGTGATACTGGTGCGCAGGTTTCCGAAATGATCGATATGAATGACATGGCCACTGATACGATTTTCGTAGAGTCGGGCAACAGGCAGCTCAATTCGGCAGCATTTTTCAGGATCAATGGGGTTGCCAACATGAGGCAAGGCCATTCCTTGGCAAATACGGGCAGCAACCGGTGCCATGATGTCTCTGCCGTGGAAGGTGGTGGATATCTCTGCCAGGAAGAGATCCTGGTTATCCAGGGTGTAGACCTCCTGGACCAGCCCTTTCTCGAGGAACGGAGTGAAAACGCCGTTGTCTGGTCCGACAAAAAAATGATTGTCAGCCTGGAGGGCCAGGATTTTTCTGGAAGTACCGACACCAGGATCGACGATAATCAGGTGTACGGTTTCCGCTGGAAAGTAGTGGTAGCTGGCAAACAGGGTCCAGGCTCCCTCCCTGATGTCCTGCGGCGGGATAGAATGACTGATATCAATGAGTGTTGCTGGTGGCGCAGAGGAAAGGATGACGCCTTTTATCACCCCTACAAATTCGTCAGTCAGACCAAAATCTGTGGTCAGGGTTATGATGTGCTGTTTCGTCATGATCTGTCATGGCGCCTGTGCCATAAGGACGACAAAACCGGCCTTCTCATCCATGCCGGGCCTGGACTCTTCCTCTTGCACGACTTTTCCGGGGGGTTGGTAAAGGCTGGAGACAGCGGCCTTGACTGAAAATCCCTGCTCTGCCAGGAGCGTCTTGACCTCGCCAATAGTGAAAAAATGGGCCTGCTTATAAAAAGGATGGTCCGCTTCTTTTTTCTGTCGCAGATTTTTTCCCCAAACACTTGTTGCCGGGACAAGCCCGAGAATGATGTGGCCATTTTCCTCTAAGACACGTCGTGATTCTTGGAGAACTCTTCCTGGGTTTTGGAGAAAACAGAGGGTGAAGAGCAGTGAGACCGTGGCAAAGCTGTTGGCACGAAAGGGGAGTGCTTCACCGATGGCCTGACAGGTGCGGATTCCTCTGCTTTTGGCAATGGCAAGGGGGGCTGCGGCTGGATCGATACCAAAGGTGGAGCCAAGCGCTGCCGCAAAACGTCCGGGTCCTACGCCAATTTCGAGGCCAGGCCCCCGTAGAGGAAACGGCAGGGCACGGATGGCAGTTGTTTCTATGGCGAAGAGGAGGCTGTCGTCAAACCAGCTGTCATATTCTTGCGCCCGCTGATGAAAGACTGCGGAACTGTCCCGCCAGGGCTGTCTCATTGTCTCTCCCTTGTTGGCTAGTCTTCAGGATCTTCGAAATTGTTTTTGACCAGAAAATAGAGTGTTCCGACTTCCTTCATATGTTCTGCCGCCTGTTTGGCGTAGTTGCCGCTTCCATAGTAGAGATCAACTCTTCCGCTTCCTTGGATGGCGGAACCCGTATCTTGGGGAAAGACGAAGCGGTGGAGGGGAACCCATCTGTCAATCTCGCCGCTATCCGTTAGTACTGGTTTGCGGCTGATCAGGAATGCCAGTGCCTCATGGGGCAGCACTGCACGGTCTATGGCTATGGATCGTCCTCCTGTCAGTGGTTCTCCCAGGCTGCCGATGGGGTCTCCTCCCTGTTCCCAGCGAAAGAAGATGAACCTGCTGTTGTGATGGAGGATGGCCTCCTGCTCATCCGGATGGGTACGCAGGTAGTGACGTATGGCAGGAATATTCGTTTCTTGGAGGCTCATTTTTTTCTGGTCCACCAGCAGTTTGCCGATGGAAAAATATTCAAGACCGTTGGACGTCGAATAATGGATAGAGCGGATGCTGCCATCCTGGAGCTGTATCTTGCCGGAACCCTGGATGTGGAGGATGAAGGCATCAACGGGGTCTTTCAGATAGACCAGTTCGTGGCCGGCAGCAAGATTGTATATTTCGATCTCCTTTCGTGTCCAATAGGGAACGAGTTTCCCGGTTTTATCTCGGCGTCTGGAGAGGCTTTTTCCGCTTTTCTGGTCTCTTACCTGGATCAGAGAGTCGGGAGGACCATAGAGAGGATAGAGAAAAGGGGCCTTTTTTTCCAGGCTTCCCTGGAGAAAGGGCTCATAGTATCCGGTGATCAGCATTTCACCTCGGGGACGGTCTTCTCTTCCCCCTGCCCGATAGACCGTAAAGTTTTCCAAGACGATACGATTCAGTTCAGCAGGAGTTGGTTCTTGTTTCAAGATGTCGATAAAAGACTCCATGGATTCCCGGAGCCAGGACACAGGATACCTGTCTGAACCAAGGCTGACAGATGTTTGCGGTGGAATTTTGTTCAGGTAATGCAGGTGCCGTACGGCCCCGGTGAGCAATCCTTTCAGTTCCAGATCGTCCGTGAACTCTGGAAGGGTGTCAAGTTCCATCCTGTCCAGGGGGGCTTTGGCACAGCCATTGATGAGGAGGAAGAAGAGGAGAAGAAAAAGCGGCTGCAGGCCTCTTGGCCAAATCAGGGCGGAACGGGTTTCTTGACGAGGTTGGATCATAATTTTTCTCTTCATAGTTTGAAAATGTTCACTGGCGATTTTTCCTTCGCTTCTCCCCAGAGTTGGTAACGGGTTGTTGCTGGCACCACAGCTCTTGTAGAGGAAAGAAAATTTGCTCTATTATTGGTCAGTCCTTTTTCTCTTGGATGGCTTCGGCCAGCTCGCTGACTGCCATGGCATATCGGTTGGAATGATTCCACTGGGTGATGGCCTGAAAGTTTGGGTATCCCGCTACGTAACGGATTCCGCCGCCCTCTGCTGGATCTTTTTCCAGGCTGACAATGGTCAGTTCTGCGTTTTCAGGTGCTGGGGGAAGGGAAACGCCCTGGATTTTTGCTACCAGTCGCCAGTTCACCAACCCTTTTCGCCCCTCAAGATTGGCGCTGATCAGTTCCTGACCGTTAAGTGTTGAGCCGATATCGCTATAGAGCGGTGCCGCCAAGACCCAGTGATAGCTATGGAGGTAGTTGGCTATGGAGGCCAGAATGTCCTCAATGGAGCCGAAGACGTCACGTCGCTTATCTCCATCAAAACTCAGGGCATATTCACGAAAACTGGAAGGAATAAACTGGCATTGGCCAAAGGCACCAGCATAGGAACCGGTGATGAGTAGTGGATCGTATCCGTTTTCCCGGCAGAGGAGGAGAAAATGAACCAGTTGCTTGCGGAAGAAGGCGGCGCGTCGAGGATAGGCATCGAAGAGAGTGGTTAAGGTCTGCAAGACTCCGTAACCGCCATTATGGCTGCCGAAGCGCGATTCAATACCCCAGATGGCAATAACAACTTCCATGTCAACACCCAATTCTTGCTCTATACGGTCAAGAATATTTTTATGTTCCCGTAACTTCTTTTTGGCTTTTTTGATGACCGAGGGAGTGATGAACAGAGGGCGATATTGAAAGTATGGTTTTGCTTCCCACTGTTTGTCCATAAGAACAAGGACCCGGCGATTGATGGTAATGCCTTGAAAAAAGATATCCAGTTCTTTTTTGCTGAAGCCGTGCTCTTGTTCCAGTTCCTGGAAGAGAATCTGGAATTTTTTTTGCCCCAGATCAATCTGCTGGCCATCGACAACCAGGTCTGCGGCAGGGATTTTTTCTCCTCCCATTCCGGATTGGGGGAGGAGCAGGAGAACCGTCAGAAGAATAAGAAGACGATAGGTATGTTGTGAGGGGAGAATAGGAGACCTCCTGAGTAGTTGAGGAGATAAATCGTTGTTGAGGATAATGGATAACACCTGAGAGCCGTTTAGGCAGTATCCTAAAAATTCAGCGTGAAAATGTCGTATGAAAAAGTCTAAGAAAATTTTCAAGCATATCCGGGGGGAGGTTGTTGATACCGGCAGCTGCAGCCCGTCCTCCTCCGGTGGGAAATGAGCGGCACAGAGTGTCTGCCTGTTCCCGCCGGTTGAGTGGAGCCCTGACACTGATACGCAGCGTAGTATCACTATTCTCAACAATCAGGGCATGGGCAGCCTCTTTTTTTTCTCTGGCCCTGAGATTGGAAAATACTCCGGAAACGCGTCTGGCCCAGGGGGCGTTGGGGAAGACATATACCCGGTTCTTCTGTTTTGGTTCAAGTTCTTTTTGTTCCATGGCCAAGGCCATATCCCCGGTGAACCCTGTGCGCAGGGTTGCCAGGTCAGGAGATTCGGCCAGGAAGGCAAAGGGGTCAATGTAAGGGTGGAGGGCGGAATAGAGTTTGTCCGGAGTAAAGTGGAGATCGTTGATGTCTGCACCATAGCCGTTGTAGTTGAGTAGTTCACCCAGTTCTCGCAGGGAAGAAATCTCTTCTTCGCTCAGGGACATTGCGCTAGCGATCTGCCTGGCAGGTTCATGGAAATTGTCGCCAAAGGCGGCTGCAACTGCCCAGCCCCGGTGTTTTCCTTGCAGCAGTTTATCCACAATCAGTGCGGTGCAGATTGTGGGATCCAGGTCGATGTGAGCTGTCAGCTTCTCTGTAACAGGGATGTCACTGGCAAAGTGATGATCTATGTAGGTGACTTTGTTGCCCTGGCCAAGAAGTTTCTGCAGGGCATGTCGGTTGGAGTCAAGGGAGACATCAAGCACTGTAATGGAGCTGTCACGGACCTCCTGGATCTTGTCCAGGAGGTTGATGTCACGTTTGACCCCGGTAATAAGGACGGCCTCCGGTCGTGGTTCATGGAGACGCAGCAGGTGCAAGGCACAGATACCGTCTGCATCTCCATTGAAGACATCATAATGCATGTCGTCTCTTACAGGCCCAGTCCGAGAGGACTTCCTATGTTGGCCAAATTAAAGACCAGCATGATGTTGTGATCGCCGGGAGTGTATTGGGATTTCAGTTCCACAGACCAACAGGCAGGCTGATAGAGGAGCGAGATATTCTGCTCAATAACCGTCGATTCGGAGAGGGAATGCTCGATTGCATATTTGGCAAAGATGGTATCGAAGAGTTGAGCCCTGGCGCTGACATTGAGCTGGTGAATGGTGTCTTCTCGATTATATCGATAATCGAAGTTGAGATAATCACCACGGCTGTTTCTGTAATAGCTCTCAAGTCCATACAAGGTGACGCCTTCACCGTATACATCGATCTCCGTTTTATAAATTAAATTGAAGTTGGTCAGTGGGTTCCATCCCAGTTCTATGTCGACCGGGGTGAGAGGGTTGTCTGATGAGACACTGCGCAGGTCGTAGGATTGTTCGACCTTCAAGTATCCATAATCCCTTTCCGTATCACTTCCTCCTCTCTTGCCGAACAGATTGAAGAAGTTGTCCACCCCATAGGTGATGGCATTGATATCTTCAATGAGATCAACAGAATCAAAATCGGGTAGATCTTCCTGGTCCGTCTCTGAGAGATAGTCGTACTCAATGTATGGCCTGAAATGGTGACCGATTCCAGTGGCTTCTCCCAAAGCCAGGTCGAAATTTCTGAGGAGGGTGGTTCCTATCTCGGTGTGAAAATCGCCTAAGAAACGGTTCGGGGTATCGTTCTGGTCCCAGGTGCCATCACCATAGGTCTGGACCTTGTAAAAGGTGTCGCGGAGACCAGCATCGGCACGGGATTCCAGGTAGGGACCAAGGGGCAGAGGCATGCTCAGGCGAGGATAGATGTCAAAACGGTGACCACCTACCCCGTCTTCACGATAGTAGTTGACGTAGTTTGTATCCCAGTCAAAGGTTAGTGTTGTTTCACCCATGGCTTGACTGCCCGTGAAATCCAGGCTTGGCAGTTTCCACAGCGGGGTCGGACTGGTGCTGTCGGTCCTGATATCGTTAATGGCTAGCAGGTTTCCTTCAAGGGACATGCCATTCCAGGATTTAAGAATCTTCATGCTGTTATTGCGCTGGTCGTCGGTCTTATTCTCAAAACCTCGTCCATACATTTCAAAAAATCGATCGTTGGATTGGGTAAACCCGGTGATGCCGGAGTTGAATTCAGTCAGGTAATCCCGGTCGGAAACGATATCGAGATCCACGCGGGTGCTGATATCATTGTCGAAATCGTGGTCAGCTTTTCCTCGCAGCCAATACCTGTCCTCATTGGTGTGGGTATATCCTGTATCTTCCCTGTAGTCAGTCTCGGAGGGGTCGGAGAGGTCATCCTGGAGATAGTTTGCCATGAAGGTTCCCTTTTTCTGACTACCGAGGATATATCGATATTCGAGGCCCGGCATGACGCCGCGGTTGGCATAATATTCTGGATAGAGGGTTATATCAGTGGAATCGGAGATGTTGACAAAGAGGGGGAGGTTAAGGCCGAAACCGTTATTGTCCGAATTTGAAATTTCGGGGAAGAGCAAGCCGGTATGGCGTTTATCTCCCACCGGCAGCATGATCCAGGGCGTGTACAGAACCGGGACATCCTTGATCCGGAAGGTGGCGTGCTTGAGAACAGCGTATCCGCCCTGGGTGATTTTGGTGTCTTTGCTGGCAAAACTCCAGGGAGGGGCAATGTCTTTTTCGACTTTACAGGTGACCACCCAACCGTCTTCAATTTGATAGGTATTAAAACCGGTCTTTTGGATGGTCTTGCCTTCAAGGTGGAGATCTAAAGCATCGCGAAGGATGGTGGCTTCCTTAAAAGTACCTGTCTCATTGGTCAGGTCGAACACACCCTCGTTGGCCAGTAGTTCGTCTGTGTTGCTTTTGATGGCGACATTCCCTTTGGCCTTGATGCTGTTTTGCTCCATATCATAGGCTATCCAGTCGGCCCGGATGGTTACCTCAGTTATATAGTGGGGCTTTGTCTCCTTGGTGATTTCCTGAGTAACGACTGCTTCGGTACCTTCTGCAGGGCTTTCTTCCAGCAGTCTGGTCCATTTAGTGGTTTTTTGCTTAGGGGCAGCAGTTCCTGGAGGCAGCTTTCGCAGTTTGGTGAGGACCACATGTCCTTCCGCAATAACGCTTTTAGGGCGGTCGAAACGTGTAACCTTGTCAGCTTCTATCTGCCATTCTTCAGTGTTCACCATGTCAGCACGAAGACATTTCGGTGCAATGGCAAGGGTAAGTAGTGAGGCGAGACAGAGAGAAAACTTTTGGCAGGGGGAGGATGTAAAGAGCTTTGTCACAGCTAACTCCTTGAAGTTTCAAACACTATTATGTCAGACTGTGAGTGTGACACGTATTGAATCCTTTGTGAGAAGATATCTGTACCGGGGGTAATGAGAATATCCAGCCTTGAGAGGAGGAGTGATATCTCTGTAACCCTGATGGGCAAAGGATAAATTGATTAGAAAGTGGAATGTACGGTTAAGGACGGTTGGTGTCAAGCTTAAAATCACAGATTTACCTTGATAATAAAGGGAAATTGTTTTACTTTCACGACAGTGTACAGCGTTCTTTGCAAGAAGAACAGTATTTTTTCTTCTCTTACTGTAGGAAAACATCTTTTTCTGCCGCTGGCTAGATCAGGCGGAGTCTTGTTTGTTCCCCCCCTGTAGCTCGGTAGCTGATAAACTTGTTGCCTATTGATTCAGTGATGAATTGATATGGGAATAGAGATATTGTTTTGTTCGCTCTCTGGTGTCCCTTCTCCTTGTGATGACAGGAACCTGACCTGTTTGAACGGGCAGAGTGGTTTTGAGCTGTTCAAGGAGGATCGCTGCTAGCAAATGAATGCCTTATCCTTGGCAAGAGGATCAGCAGAAAATGAATTTGATTAATCCCCGTTGATAAAAAGAGAATTGTTGGGAGAAACGATTCGCACATTTTATCCGGGAGATTGAGAATCCCTGTGCTTCAGGGAAATAAGTTGTTTGAGAAGGGAAAGGAAGAGTCTCAAAATTACTCCCCTTTCCCTTTTTGAAAAGAAGTGTCATGTGCCTTGTTGGCCCGGCTCGCAGAAATAGACAATTTGCCTGGGAGATTTCCCAGGCCGAGTTTCGGGATACAGGGTGGTTTTGGCAAAATATAGGACAGGAAGCAGTTGGGAAAACCCGTCTGCTCTTGTTGATAAAGTATAACAGCCAGTATGAACAGGTTGTTTCAAAGATTGCGGAGAGGGGAGTGACCTGTCTCCGGTAAAGGAAAATGTATGGCAGACAAAAAAACAGATTCTGAACAAGAATCAGTGCAGGAAAAACCTGTAAAAGCAACCACAGGCGCGTGGTGGAAAAGTACGGTTCCGGAAGAAGAAGTCCAAAAAACGGTGAAACCGGCTACGCAAGAGAGTGGCTCGTCAGAGAAAGGGGAGGTTGCTCAGCCCCCCCCAAAAAAAAGATCGCCGCGGAAGAAACCGGCTACCAAAAAAAGTAGCTCGTCAGAGAAGGCAGAGACCGCTCTTTCTCCCCCTAAAAAAAGATCGCCCCGGAAGAAACCGGCTGCCCAAAAGAGCATCTCGACAGATAAAGAAGATGCTGAAGTCGCTGTAGAGGCCGATGCTGCTGCAGAGGGAGATGGCACTGCAGTTGCCAAAAGAGTACCCCGTAAAAAAACAGCAAGTCGCTCCCGCGGGCGTGGTAAAAAGAGTGCCCCCATCAGCGAAGAAGCCTCTCCCGTCGAAAAAGCAGGCGATACGTCGGAGTTGGTGACCGAGAGAGAAGAGGCAGTGGATTCTGTCGAATCTGTAGTGGCGGCATCTGGTTCTGGTGATGAGTCAGGTGGAGAGGAACAGGAGGTTGAGAGGAGCGAGGAAAAGAAGGAGGGGAATAGAACTCCACATCCTCGTGGTGGCAGAAAGCAGAAGACCAGGGATGAGGGAAGGGAAGAGCAGCCACCCCAGAGTCAGAAGAGTGTATCGGGACCAGATGAGATACCGCCGGTCCTGAAACTGCTGGTTAATGCCGAGGAGCCGGAAGAGTGCCGTCTGGCACTGCTCGCTGATGGCCGACTGGAATCCATTCATATCTCCACGGTCTCTTCCAAACAGACAAAGAATAATATCTACAAGGCCAGGATTGTTGCCATAGAGAGCAGTCTTCAGGCCGCCTTTGTTGATTATGGTACCGAGAAGAATGGTTTTTTGCCATTCAATGAGATTCATCCTGAGTACTACAAACAGGAAATCAGCGATAAGAACAAAAAACTTATTGAACAGCATCAATGGAGTAAATTGAACATCACAGAAGTCCTGGAGCGTGGCCAGGAGGTTCTGGTTCAAGTAGTGAAGGAGGAAGTGGGGAACAAGGGGGCTAATATGACCACCTATCTCTCCATTCCCGGGCGTTGTGTCGTGCTCATGCCTGGATCGGATTCCACCGGCATTTCTCGAAAAATATCCGGAGAAGAGCGTCGATCTCAGTTGCGTGAAATTATCACCAGCCTCGGCATTCCCGAGGGAATTGGCTGGATAGTCCGTACAGCAAGTGTCGATATTACCAAAACTGCCCTGAGCAGGGATGTTCACTATCTGCTCAATCTTTGGAAAGAGATTAAGGCAAAGGGACAGTCTCTGGAGGGAGTTGGTCTGGTCTATCAGGATCATGATTGTGTTCTCCGCTTTTTGCGTGAACATTTTGATCCTGATATTAAGGAAATCCTGGTTGATGACCTTGCAGCCCTGGAGAAGGTCAATGACTTTCTCGAGCTTCTTCCGAGCAAGCAAAAGGGGGCAAAGGCCCGCTTGCACAAGGGGGCACGGCCTATATTTAACCAGTATAATGTCGAAGATCAGATTGAGTCGATTTACCAACCGCAAGTGGCTCTTCCTTCAGGGGGGTCTATTGTGATTGATCCCACCGAAGCTCTGGTGGCCATTGATGTCAATTCTGGATCCACTGGCAAGGGGCAGAATTTCGAAGATTCGATTTTTAAGGCTAATATGGAGGCCGCCTCCGAGCTTGCCCGTCAGTTGCGCCTCCGTGATCTGGGCGGCTTGATTGTGGTGGACTTCATTGATATGCGGAGCAGTAAGAATATCCGTGGGGTGGAGCGCCAGGTCAAGAATGCCATGAAGCGTGACCGAGCCAAGGTTGACATCAGCCGCATTTCCAAGTTTGGCCTTATGCAGATTTCCAGGCAGAAGCTGGGTGCACCCATCGAGGCTGGAAACTACAGGGTTTGCGAACATTGCAAGGGACGAGGTATGGTTCGTTCCGTGGAAACACTGGCTCTTTTTTATCTGCGCCGTATTCAGACGGGTGCCAGTAAGAAGGAAGTTCTTCGGGTTGAGTGTCGTTTACCTCTGGACGTAGCCCAGTATCTTTTGAATAATAAGCGTAACGAGATCAGTGAGTTGGAGATTCGGAATAAGATATCGATCGTAATCGTTGCTGATCCATCTCTCAAGCCGGCAGATCATGAAATTCTTTTCCACAAACAGGAAAAAGTGATAAAAGGTCGAAAACAGGCTTGAGGAAAATAATAAACTAGGGTATATAAACCCTTCCATATGCGCCTGTAGCTCAGCTGGATAGAGCGCCGGACTACGAATCCGTAGGTCGCAGGTTCGAATCCTGCCAGGCGCACCAATAATATCAAGGGGTTTGAACGGTAGTTGTTGGTTTCTTCCCCTTTTGATCTTCTGTGTTTTTGCCTTGATTTCATTTCCTTATTGCTCATTACTCAGCAATAACGTAATATTGTACTGAGAAGGTTTGGGTAAAGGTTGTTGAGGTCTTCAAGTGGGCTCAACACGAAATGGCGAATAGAATGTGACAGATTTAGGAAAACGGCAAATTTATTTTTTGCGATACTCTTTTGTGCTGGCATAATCGACTTATTTCTCAAAAACATCGATATCCTGTTGCAACGTGTCCTTTGGTCTTGGAAATTCGGGCAGGACGTAGCAGTACCAATCCAGTTTTGGCAACAAAACTGTACCGGGTCTCACTTTGATGATCCGGCTTATAACAAAGTGGTTCTTAAAGGAACCCAGTACAAAGGAGTAGTACAAGATGGCTGAAGGAACAGTTAAGTGGTTTAACGATGCAAAAGGTTTTGGTTTTATTGAGCAGGATGGCGGTAAGGATGTATTTGTTCATCATTCCGCAATTCAGGACGAAGGATTCAAATCTTTGGATGAAGGTGCACGAGTAACTTTCGATGTCGTTGACGGCCCCAAAGGACCTGCTGCTGAGAATGTTGTCAAACAGTAATAACTGATTTTGATAAAAAAAGGCCCCGTACACTACGGGGCCTTTTTTTTGGTGCACTATTTTTCACATCAACATGAATCCTTATTAAGGAAAGAGCATTGGCCAAACCAAACTATTCATTTGAAAAACGTCAGAAAGAATTGGCAAAGAAAAAAAAGAAAGATGAGAAAAAACAGCGTAAGCTGGAAAAACAGCAGGATTCTTCGGGGCCCAAAGAGAACCTTGCTCCCCGGGATGATGAATAGCGTTACGCCCTGCTTTTCCTGATTAAAAACGTTTTATGTCATGGGCGTAATCTTGCACTCTTTTATTTGCGAGGATACGGCCCTGACAAACGCAGCCAGTGGTATAAGCTCTTCTTGGAAAAGAGGGCTTTCTTGGAGGATGCCTTGAAGCAAGGATACCATTGTCTGAGCTGTTCCCCTCCTCTTGTCTCACTCTTACACGGGCATCCTCGCCGTGGTTTTATCATTATTGGCTTGTCATTCTCCTGGCAGTGACTGGCCTGTCTTTTTGCTGATGGACCGGAAACGGTTTTTCTCTTGATTCAGTGGAAAGACATCTTCCCTTTCCGGCCGTTGCCATGTGGCTTCTGTCTTTCTTTGCTCCCCATCCTCCGCCCATTTTCACTCTTTTCCTGTCACTTTTGTCTCCGTTTCTTGAGGTTTTGCATAACTGGTTGGCCCTTTGGGCCAGTTTGAGCGCTGGTACCACTCTTCTGGATAGCCAACTTCTTGGGCCATTTTGCCTGGTTCATTGACGTAGCCGTCGTCATAGCGGGCCACAAGGTCCCAGGCCAGGGTCCACCAGGCCTTGACTACCTGATTTGCCTGATTCATGGAGAAGGAGGTGAGCAGTTCCCGGGCCTTTTTCGGATCTTTTTGATAGAGGGCCAGGGCCTCCTGATCGATGGCCTTTACATTCTCAAATTCGGCCTGCTCGATCTCGGCCTGTTTGGCCTGGATGTCTTTGAGCATATAACTGTATTTGAGACCGGCCCAGTTAGCCACAAAGTTAAAGGCCCACCAGGCGCTGTCCTGACTGAATTTTGTGGTGTCGCAGGTGAAATAGGGTTTGGCAATGGAGGTGGCCCCTACGTAGAAGGGGACATAGCAGGTGGTCATGGGTTCGTCTGGACCGAACCAGACAATACCGCCGATGGGGGCTGGCAGCCAGTCCCGGGCCTGACAGACATAGCTGAAGCCGCAGCGGTAGATGGAAATAGGACGCTCCCAGGCCCCTTTCAGTTTGGCGTCAGGGTTTCCGGTATCGCCACCTGCATCTTCGGGACCCGGATAGCGATAGGGGAGACCAAAGGGGCCAGCGGTAACTCCTTTGGAGAGATCAAACTCCGTTCCCTGGTAATAGTCGCGGTAGAGGTCCATTACGTCGGCGACAGCCAATTTGTGATCTGGCTTGAGAAAGAGTGGGAATTTTTTGCTATAGCCGTCTGTTACCCAGGGAGTTGCTTCCCGGGAGGGGGCCATGCGCTGCTGCAGGCGCCATACCCGGCGCAGAGAGTAGTAGGGATGGCTGTACTCACCCTTGCTTACCGTCTTCAGCCAGTCCAACTGGCCATCTGCAGGATTCCACCACCTATGTTTTTCGGCAATGGCATGCAGGTCTTTGCTGAAAAGGGTGTCGGGGTCCTCGGGGTTGATGTCGCGGATGCGGAGTTCGTTGGCTGCCACAAACACCTCTCCGTCAGGAACCTTTTGGGCCACCCATAGTCCGCCTTTTCCTTCAGGGCTCGGGGCCATTTCAATAATCCAGCCTTCCTTGCTGTCACCGATGGGAAGGGTTTCGCCAGTGCCGTAGTAGCCGTAGGTCTCAATGAGATGGCCAATCAGTTGCACAGCTTCACGTGCCGTTTTACAGCGTTCAGCTGCAATGCGGCTGAGTTCAGCACTGTAAAAGATGAGCTTTCCCGGTATTGGCTCTGGTTGGATTTTGGTGCCGTCAGTGCATTCGCCAAACATGAGTTGATGTTCGTTCATAATGGCATAACTCCCCTCATAATAGGCATAGGTGTGGGCCACCTGGGGAATGTAGCCCAGGGGGATGGACTGGGGTTGGCCTGGATCCACATAGGTGGGGCCGCGGTCGGTCCCCACGTAACGGCGAAGCAGATAGCTGTGGTACTGGGGCATGTCGCCCAGGGCTGCGGCGTCGTAGTAGACCGGACGCATGGACCCTGGTTCATGGTCGGCTGCCGGGACATAGGCCAGCCGTTGGTCAAAGAGTTCCGAGTCGTCCGAATGGGCAACAATTACAGAACCGTCTGTGGACGCGCCTTTGGTGATGAGCATGGTGGTACAGCTCATGGCTGGATGGGCCTGGATGATGACCAGCAGCAGGGGAATACTCAGCTTTTTCCGCATTTCTCTTTTTCCTTTCATGGTGAATTGTTTTCTTACAAGAAGGAGGCCTGATCAATTTGATTATTGCCCCTGGAGGCATAGTTCAGACGGCCAACTTCTTGAGGTGATAGCCCCCGGGACGGCAGGGGCCATAGTCTCTATGGCACGGATGGGGGAATTGATAGTTCAGGTACTGTTGATTCGTCCCTTGGTCACACTGACAGTTTAATGATATAACACCCCATGGGGATTATTTCCCCCTTTGTGATGAAGAAGTGATCACCCAAAATGCTTTATAAAGAATGCTATATCAGGGAGAGGATATTGTACACTGTCCTTTTCAAATTTATCTGTCGTTGCTTTGAAAAATGTGGGGGCAAGGAAAGGGCAGTGGAGTTCTCCTTTGTCGGTCAGCCCGAAAAAGGGAGGAAGCGAGGATGTCGCAGTGGAGCCGGAAAGGCCTTGCGGCCCAGCTTCCTTTCACCTCTAACTCTATGGAAAATGGTTTTTATTTTTGAGAATTTTGTGATAAACTGTTTTGGTAGAATAACGTACGAACCTGAAAATCAGAGTGATAAGGAAATTCATGGAAGGAGCAGAATAGCGTACTGCAGCCAGATGGGGAAAGGGCAGACTCGGATGTGATTTCTAGTGGCTCCGCTTTATGGAGATGTCTTTGACCACGCCCATATCATCATGACCGGCAGTGAAGGCGAGGGGGGCTCTGCGAGAAGGGAGCGTTCTGAATATGTTCTGGTAACGCCCAGGGAAAAGAATCCTTGCTCGCTTTCCAGGATAGTATCCGTCGCCAAGTTGTGAAAATCATCAAGTCACAGGGACTTGGGTCGAATTTCGGCTGAGAATAAAGCTTGCAGGTTTTCCTGATACCTGCTACAACCCCATCTTTTTGCTGCCAGTATTGCTGCGTCCCAAAATGCACTGCTGTGTGTTGTCAGGGCGCAACCCTATTCTTGCTGGTTTCAAGTTGTCCGACCATCATTGGTCAAACTCTATACTCTCTTCACTTCATGTGCTGCGCAGCTCTTTGTTGTGAGTCTCAATTTACCCGGTGATCACCATGTCAACCACCCAAACTATAACAAGCTTTGCCGACTTCTCTTTGCCCCAGCCCCTGTTGAAGGCTATCAAAGACCTGGGCTATGAAACACCTTCTCCTATTCAGGAACAAATGATTCCTCTGGTTATGGAGGGGCGTGATGTCCTTGGTCAGGCTCAGACCGGTACCGGTAAAACTGCTGCCTTTGCCTTGCCTCTTATCGCTCGCCTGAACATGAAGCAGCGTATGGTGCAGAATCTTGTCCTGGCTCCGACCAGAGAGTTGGCCATTCAGGTCGCTGAATCATTCCAGCAATACGCCAAGTATATAAAGGGGTTTCATGTGGTGCCACTTTTTGGCGGCCAGGATGTGAAGATACAGCTCCGTCTCCTCCAGAAGCCGGTACAGGTGGTGGTGGGTACTCCGGGGCGGGTTATGGATCATATGCGTCGGGGAACCTTAAAGCTTGAGGCCCTGCAGTGCCTGGTCCTTGACGAGGCGGATGAAATGCTGCGCATGGGATTTATCGATGATGTGGAGTGGATTCTTTCAAAAACACCTGAAAGTCGACAGGTGGCCCTGTTTTCTGCGACCATGCCGTCAACTATCCGCCGGATTGCTCGGAACTATCTCAATAATCCGGAAGAAGTTCAGATTAAGTCCAAAACCGCAACCGCAACCAACGTTAACCAACGCTATTTCCTGACCAACCACCATCAGAAAATAGAGGCTTTGGGTAAGATATTGGAGGCGGAAACATTTGATGGGGTGCTGGTCTTTGTTCGCACCAAGGTCGATACCCAGCAGGTCGCTGAAAAACTTGCTGCCCGTGGTTTCTCAACAGCATTTCTGAATGGAGATATTGTTCAGAGTCAGCGTTTACGAACCGTTGAGACTTTTAAGGAAGGTAAAATTGACATCCTGGTGGCCACTGATGTGGCTGCCCGCGGTCTGGATGTGGAGCGGATCAGTCATGTGATCAATTACGATATTCCCTATGATACCGAGGCCTATGTCCATCGTATTGGCAGGACGGCCAGGGCCGGACGCAAAGGTGATGCCATCATGTTTATTACCCCTCGGGAAAAGAGGATGCTCTCGACCATCGAAAGAGGGATCAGTACGAAAATCAAGGAGATGAAACTGCCTTCCACTGCAGTGATCAATGACAAACGTCTGGCCGCCTTCAAGGAGAGGATCAGCTCGGCCATGACCACTCAGGATCTGAGCTTCTTTGCCACTCTGGTCAGTGAATACAGGGATGAAAATGATTTGGATTTTCGAGATATTGCCGCAGCCCTGGCCTGTATGGTTCAGGGGAGTGCCCCACTGCTCCTCCCGGACGAGCCTATTGTCGGTTTTAAAAAGAAAGCGGAACAGGCCGTTGGCTTACCTGCTGGAAAAATGCGAACGACTGAGACTCGCTCGGGTATGGAGCGTTACCGCATTGAAATCGGTAAGGATCATGATGTCAAACCAGCCAATATAGTCGGAGCTATTGCCGGAGAGGCGGATCTCGATGGTTCCTATATAGGATCTATCTCTATCTTTGACAGTTACTCCACTGTCGATCTGCCCGAAGGCATGCCCCAGGAGATTCTTGACCTGCTCCAGAATGTTCAGGTCTTGGGACGTTCTTTACGACCCTCACTGGTTGGGCCGGGAGAAAAGAGAGCTGTTGCCGGACGAAAGAAACCAAGGAAGGCGGGGCATGGGAAAATAGGGCAAAAGCCGGTAACCCGAAAACGGAGATAGGGCAGAGATAATGTCTACTCTTCTGAAGCCTGCTGACCAAAATTCTGCTGAGAACTAATGGAAATAAGGGATGATGTGAAAATCATTCCTTATTTGCAGGTCAGCCCAAGAGAAGTCCATGCAAACCTCTCTCTGTCTTTTGCCGAACTCCGGGCCTTGCTTATGACCTGCCGCTGGGCGCCCTGCACTCCCCATTAGTAGCTGTCTGAACTCCACATGAAAGGCTCGAAACGGAGAACTTTGTTTCTTCCCGATTCCTTGGCCTTGTACAGGGCGATGTCCGCATACTTGACACATTCCCAGAAGGCCTCACCGTCCAAGGGGAGAATCGAGACACCGATGCTCAGCGTCTTGCGGATACTCAGGCTCTGGACGCGAAAGGTTTTTTCTTCAACGGTTGCTCTTATTTTTTCGGCCACTTCGATTGCCTTTTCTATCTCACAATCTGTGAGGAGAATCAGAAATTCTTCCCCGCCATAGCGAATGACAATGTCCGAGGCCCTGACACTGTTCTGCATGATCACGGCCAGGGTCTTCAGGATCTGGTCGCCCACGTCATGACCATATTCGTCGTTGACCTGTTTGAAAAAATCCAGATCACACATAAGAATGCCCATGGCACTCTTCCTTCGTTTGACTCCGGCAATGATGGGATTGATGTTGCTTTCCAGAAAATGGCGGTTGTAGAGGCCGGTCAAGGAATCTTTGGTGGCCATCTCATGCAGGTTGGAGGCCAGTCTCTTGGCATGGAGGACAGGCAAGGCCTCCTGGAGATAGAGGCTGCCAAGATGGAGGTTCGTTTCCATTTCTGCTGCTCGCTGGGGACTGTCAACAAAGAGGGAGAGAAACTGAACAACTCCCAGGACCTTTCCCGAGACGATCATAGGGACACAGGTATGAGTCATGACGTCGGTGAGAGGAAAGACCGGACAGATGTTGGGGAAGCCACTTGAGGAAACAACTTCCCCGGTGCGTCTGGCTCGGCAGAGCCTGGCGTTGCTCATCGCACAGGATTCGTGTTCAAGTTCCAGAGGCCAGGTGTACACGGCTGTTATGGAGTCATCCTGTTCTCCCACTTCCCAGATAACAAAGGTCTGGAGTTTGAGCGTCTCTTGAAAGACATAGGCTAATCGTCTGTAGATTTCATCTACGGTCTCGTCTGCCTCAATGGTTCTCCTGAAAAGTGAGATGTTTCGAATGTGACTCGTCAATTCATTGACCAGTGCTGCGACCTCTCCAATTCTGTCTTGCGTGATCACTGGAATCAAGGTGCCATGCTTGCAGGCACGGCTGCGATCATTGTTGATACGCAGGGTCTTTAGAGAACAGATCATCTGGTCAAGAAAGGTTACCAGGGCATGGATACAGAGAAAACTCGTCAGGCTCAGAATGAGCATGACGACAAGGACCAGGATTCCACCGCGGATGATATAGGTGTCAAGGGCCTGAAACGTGGAGTCCAAAAGGGCCTGCTCGACGTTGAGTTCGCTCAGGTCTACCTTGAGAGTTTGGATAAAGGAATAACTGTGCAGTCCAATAAGGAGATAGCCGAAAAGGAAACTAGCCAGGACCAGGATGAATTTTCCATAGATGGAAAGGCTGAAAAAGGGTTGCCACAGTTGCAGCCAGAGAGAATTTTCGGTGTTATTGTAGTTTGTCATTCAGCTTTCCTGTATTGACGAATAGAAGCACAGGGGGCTCCGCAAAGGAGAGGCCAAGATACTATTCATTGTTCAAAGACGTTGATACCATTCTTATCCTAACTGAAGGTTACTCAAAAAGCATAGCAGAGGAAAAAGGGATTGTCAAAGCAGGTTGTCCTTCAAAAGCTGAAAAAGAGTAGTTTCTTTTTTTGTCCTTAGAATAGGAAGAAAAGGTGATATACTAAACAGCGCCAGTCGGGTTCAGAGTGTCTCTGCCGGATCTGTTGAAAAACAGAGACAGAAGAATTTATGGTGTCGCTGGGGGGCTGCTCCCTTTTTGGCGTTTGTTTCTGTGGTCTCTGTCTGTTGTCCTTTGTATGGGGGCATGTTTGAGGAGGTTTGAAGAGGGGAAAAACAAAAAATGAGAAAGGAATTTGCCGTTCGTATCAGCACCCATTATTTCGCAGCCGCTCTGATATTGACTCTCTATGGTTCCCAGGTCTGTCCTTTTCTTGAAAGCCTCTCTTTTTTTCGTCTCCTGACTGCCGTCTGTGGCCCGCTCTTTCTTGTCTTTCTCTTCCGTCTTGTGATTGGTCGGAAGATACTCAAACAGACCTCTCCTCCTGAACAGCCTAAATGCCAGTTTTTTATAGAGTCTGGAGCCCTGCTGCTGGCCGGTCTCGGCACTACTTTATTTAATGTGGTTTTTTATCAGTTTCCCTTGGTCAGCGGATTGAAACTGGTCATTGGTGGCATCACCCTCGCTTTTTTTGTGGGCATCGATATGGCATTGGCTCGTGAACGCTGGGTTGCCGAAGAGTTTGCCACCCAGCTTCGGGACCCAGAAGAACTAGAGGAGATTTTCCCTCTGACCCGGAAGATGGCCCTTGTCGGAGTTCCGGTTGCCTTCCTGGCCGGGGCTATTCTCTCCCTGGTTATCTTGCAGGATCTGGAATGGATCAGAGACCTCTCTTCCGATGCCTCTCTGGTCCTTCCCACCCAAGCAGTGATCGCGGAAATCTTTTTTGTGGTGGCTGTCCTCCTCCTCTATGTCATCAATCTGATCATCTCCTATGCCGGAAATTTGAAGATCTTTTTTGACCGTCAATCCACGATTCTCATTGCGGCCAGTCAGGGAAAGCTTGACGGCTTTGTGCCGATAACCACCAATGATGAGTTCGCTCTGATTGGCCACTACACCAATACGATGATCAAGGGACTGCGGGAGCGCACGGAGGCATTGGCCAGTACCCGGGATGTGACCATCCGGGTTCTCGCCAGTCTGGCAGAAACCCGGGATAATGAGACCGGTCAGCACATCATCCGCACCCAGCACTATGTCAGGATTCTTGCTGAAAAAGTGCGGCACTATCCTCCGTTTCGTGATGAACTGGATGAAGCGACCATTGAGCTCCTTTTTAAGTCAGCTCCCCTGCACGATGTGGGAAAGGTCGGCATCCCTGATCGAATCCTGCTCAAACCTGGCAGGTTGACCGCCGAGGAGTTCGAAGTAATGAAGAGGCATACACTCTATGGCCGCAATACACTACGGGTGGCCGAGGCCGAGCTTGGTGAGGATTCCTTCCTCCATCTCGCCACTGAGATTGCCTACACACACCATGAGAAATGGGATGGCAGTGGCTATCCGCAGGGCTTGAAAGGGAGCGACATTCCCCTCAGTGGGCGATTGATGGCCGTGGCCGATGTCTATGACGCTTTGATCTCCAGACGGATTTATAAACCTCCTTTTTCCCACCCAAAGGCCTATAACATCATCCTCGCCGGCAAGGGGAGTCATTTTGATCCGGCCATGGTGGATGCCTTTGTGGAATGTGAGGAGTCTTTCAAGCGCGTTGCTGCCGAGCATGCGGATCGGGAGTAAGGTGAACCCATAACATAATTGAGGGGAAATTGTTCCCTGTCGATCTTGGAGCTGTCTGGGACTTTCTCCTTTTTTCCTCCTTGCTCCGACCTCTGTCTCGCCGGCTTCTGTAGAGGCAGGTCTTGCCGATTTTGTGGTCAATGGCGGTTTTTCAGTTCAGCTGAAAGGCGCAAGTGGCTGGCAGGAAATCGGGTCGTTGCGTTTTGACGAGTTTTTTGATCAAGAAGGGCTGAAGGTTGTTGCCTCGTCTCTTCCTTCCTGGTCTGTCAGTTCAGATAACTAGCCGCAGTAACGGCGGAGAGAGGGGAGACTCTCCGCCGTTACGCAGCTTTCTTGTGCAGGTAGGAGGCGAGAAAGGAGTCCATAAAAAGCTGGAAGAAGTGAAACGTGAGGCAGACGATGATGGCGCTGCCGGTGGCGAATTGGATGCTGGCCAGCACGGCCACGCTGATGGGCAGGGTCTTCTGGGAGGCCACAAAGATCAGGGCTTTGCTATCCGCCGGCCCGAGGTGAAGCATTTTTGCGCTCTGGGCGTTCACGGCCAGGAGAATGAGATGGAGGAGGGCGACCGCGAGCAGGATCATTGCGAACTCCATAAGACCTAATCCGGAAAAGGCACTTTTGGAAGTGGAAAGCGAAGCGTAGACCACCAGGATAACACAGCTGGAGTTGACATAACTCCAAGACGGGGAAACTTTGCTTTTTGCGCTCCAGTTTCGTGTCAGTTTTCCGAGGGCAAAGGGTAGGAGGACTAACAAGAGCATTTTTATGAGCAAGGCGGTCTGGTTGATGTCAACAGGGCCAGCAGCCTTGAGACAGAAATCAAGCATAAAGGGCATCGTGAAGATACCCAGCAGGTTAAGAGAGATGGTGAGAAAGAGGGCCAGTAGTGCATTGCCGCCACTCACCTCGGTAATAACGATACCAGAGGAGAGAGTGGGTGGGACTGCACTGATGATGATTAACCCCATGGCCAGGGGCAGAGGAAGGTCTATCAGTCTGGATAGAGTCAGGCCAAGAAGGGGAGAGACGATCAGGGAAATGGCCGCCGCAGCCAGGAAGAGGGAGAGGAGCTTCCTGTCCAGAGAAAGTCCCTTTGATCCGGTCTGGTAACCACTGACCAGGAAGATGGTGAAGACCAGAATTTTGAGACCACTGTAGTCTGAGAGCAAAATTCCGCCAGCGGGCAGAAGGAGAGCAAAAAAGATTGCCAGGAGCAGACCCAGGGGGAGAAAGAGTTGTCGCATGCGAGGAGAGGCAGAGAAAAGGTTGAAGGATGATGAAGGCGAAGGGCGGAAGGCTGAAGGAGATGATCTTTTCCTTTAGCCTTCCGCCTGTTGTCTGAGGACCTGCTATTAGAGGATCTGTTTCATGGCGCCCATGTAGGAGCGGAGCTCCGCTCCTACATGCTCGACGCCTGTGTAGCGGATGGATTCGTTGGTTTCGATGAGTTCTACGTTGTTGACACCGTTGTCCTTCAACAGAAGTCCCTTACCGATGACATCGGTATTAACCATCTTCATGAAATCCTGGAGCATGGGGAATGCGGCATGGTTGAAGAGATAGCATCCGTACTCTGCCGTGTCGGAGATAACTACATTCATCTCATAGAGCTTTTTACGGGCGATGAGATTGGCAATAAGCGGGACCTCGTGCAGTGACTCGTAGTAGGCGGATTCTTCCTTGATTCCGGCAGAAACCATGGTGTCAAAGGCCAGTTCTACTCCAGCCTTGATCATGGCCACCATGAGGATGCCCTTGTCAAAATATTCCTGTTCGCTGATCTCTGTGGCAGCAGCATCGGTTTTTTCGAAATCGGTTTCTCCGGTTTCAGCACGCCATTTCAGGAGGTTGACATCATCATTGGCCCAGTCTTCCATCATGGTCCTGGAGAAGTCTCCGGACATGATATCATCCATGTGTTTGTGGAAGAGGGGAGCAAGGATGGATTGAATTTCTTCGCTGAGTTCATTTGCCCGGATTTTCGCCGGGTTGGAGAGACGGTCCATCATGTTGGTGATACCGCCGTGTTTGAGGGCCTCAGTGATGGTTTCCCATCCGTACTGGACCAGTTTGACGGCGTAGCCGGCATCAATTCCCTGTTCGACCATTTTGTTGTAGCAGAGCAGAGAGCCAGTCTGGAGCATGCCGCAGAGGATGGTCTGTTCGCCCATGAGATCGGATTTGACCTCCGCCACAAAGGAAGACTGGAGGCAGCCGGCACGATGGCCACCGGTACCTGCTGCGTAGGCCTTGGCTACCTCCCACCCGATTCCCTGGGGATCGTTTTCACGATGGACTGCAATCAGGGTGGGAACACCGAAACCGCGTTTGTACTCTTGGCGTACCTCTGTGCCAGGAGATTTGGGGGCAACCATGATTACGGTGATGTCCTTACGGATCTGCATTCCTTCCTCAACAATATTGAAGCCATGGGAGTAGGAGAGGCAGGCATTCTGTTTCATGAGCGGCATAATCGCCTCGATAACGTTGCTATGCTGTTTGTCCGGGGTCAGGTTGATGACGAGATCGGCATCGGGCAGCATCTCTTCGTAGGTGCCGACCTTGAAGTTGTTGCTTGTCGCATTTTTCCAGGACAGGCGCTTCTCGGAAATGGCAGCCGGGCGTAGGGTGTAGGAGACGTCAAGGCCGGAGTCACGCAGGTTCAGGCCCTGGTTCAATCCTTGAGCACCGCAACCGACGATAACGATTTTCTTTCCCTTCAGGGCTTCAACACCGTCGAACTCAGAAATATCCATGAAACGGCACTGGCCAAGTTCTTCGAGCTGCAGACGCAGGGGGAGACTGTTAAAGTAGTTGTTGGACATGATAAGGCTCCTGTATGTTTTGGTTGATAGTGGGGGTGGATCAGTTCTTGTGCAGAAACAGTAACATAGTTTTCGGTTGCGTCAAGTGATTTATTTGCTATATTGTCTTGCGATAACTGCAACAATATGCAACAGAAGGAGAGATATGGATATTCGAGAATTGCGCCTGTTCAGGAGTTTGGCCGGGTCGCTGCATTTTGGCCGAACAAGCAGGGCCTGTCATGTGACTCCATCGGCCCTGACCAGGACCATCCAGAGATTGGAGGAGGAGCTGGGGGAACGGCTGTTCCTGCGCGATAACCGTTCCGTGCTCCTCACTGCGGCGGGCGAGGTCTTTAAGTCCTATGCCGATGATGCGATTCAGCGTTATGAAGTATTGCAGGGAGAGCTGTCACGGGAACATGTATTGGGCGGTGAGATTTCGCTCTACTGTTCAGTAACTGCCGCCTATTCAATCCTGCCTGTCATATTTCAGAAATTTCGTTCTGTCCATCCCGAGGTCCAGATCAATCTCGAGACCGGAGATGCGGCCAGGGCCCTGAATAAGCTGCAGAACCGGGAAGTGGATATTACGGTGGCGGCCCTTCCGGCCAGTTTGCCGGAACGGGTGGAATTTCTTAAAATCCAGGAGACTCCCCTGGTCTTTATTGCCCCGGCTGATTTCCCAGAGACGGTGCAGTATAGGGGGGGAGAGATTGACTGGCAAAAAACACCGGTCATCACCGCCGATTTCGGGTTGAGTCGTGAGCGGACTGATCGCTGGTTCCATGAGAAGGGAATCGTACCGAATATCTATGCCCAGGTAGCAGGGAATGAGGCCATTATCGCTATGGTTGGTCTTGGCTGCGGGGTGGGGGTAGTGCCGAAGCTGGTTTTAGAGAAGAGTTCATTGAAAGGCCAGATCAACCTCCTTACGGTGAATCCTGAACTGGAGCCCTTTTCCATCGCGATCTGTACCATGAAAAAGAATATGCTTCTTCCCCAGGTGGAGGCCTTTTGGCGTATAGCCACCGGGAAGGCCGGCGAATAGAAGGCAGGAAGCAGTGAAGAGGGCTTCCTGCCTTGCGACCCGCTGCCAATATCAGTCCCTGCCTTTCACAGAAGGTATTTTTGACAACACCTCAGGGAGAGCATTAACAGCCTTCAATGGCGGTTTTTGCCTTTTCTGTTTTTACCTTTACTTTTGCTCCGGTGGTGAGATCTGCCGCCTTGTCGCCGCAGTCCATGGTCACCATTGTACCCTCGACCTTTACCACACTACAGTTGAGGGTGGTTGCCTGAACGCTTGCAAACGTAGTCATCATCAATGCCAAGGCTGCTATCAGGGTCATTGCTTTCTTCATCACTATTCCTCCTTGCTGATTTTTTTTCTGCAGGCTATATGCCTTTGCTTCTGGCTTAACTGTAGATCGGATAAGTAAGGAAAAAAAGACGATATTGGTTGATGTCGGGTTGATGTCGGCCTGATTATTTGTGGCAGGCTTGTTGTATCAGCCAGTTAAGGTCTGGGGTGGTTTTAGCCGTTTCATTCTCCATCAAGAAATGGGAGTTGAAAATTACAGGAAAGGGCGTAGAATGTAATGATATCTGTGGCAAAAAAATGATAGAGGGGCAAGTGACAGGGCAGGAGACAGCGAAATCAGGGGTGGCCATGGTCCGTATAAGCGGCGCCGGGGTTCGGCGTCTGCGTGAGGAGCAGGAGCTGACGCAGTTGTATCTGGCCACTGCCGTGGGTGTGACCACCGAGACCATCTCACGCTGGGAACGTAAGGACGCGCCCACCATCAAAAAGGAAAATGGCCTGAAACTGGCCGAGGCCCTTGGGGTCAGTCTGGAAGAAATCCTGGTCCCGGTGGAAGAGGTGGCGGAAGAGAGTGTTGAAACTGTTTCCCACTCCGATCAAACGTTCGTGTCCTCTGTTCTTGTCCCAGCAGCGTTTAGAAATAAGGTGTTCTGGTCGATCGCTCTTCTGCTCGGAGTTTTCCTCCTTCTTTTTCTCCTTACTCGTTCTGGAAACGAGGTCACATCCCTTGCAGCCAGAAGGATCATGCCTGCCCATGTTGTTGCCGGTCATCCCTTTCCTGTTGTCATTGCAGTAGGTTCCGGATCTGAAAAGAACTCCTCTCTCCTTTTAAAAGAAGAGCTGCCAGCAGGAAGTCGTCTCCTGCGTACCGTGCCTCAGGCCACGATGGTGGATAGTAATCTCCTGAAGTGGATAGACAAGAATGGTTCAGGCGAGAGAATTTTTGCCTATCTTGTTACGCTTGACCCAGATGGGGGCCCGGAAGATACTTTTTCTTTCAACGGGTCTCTTCTGATCCGTCAATCCAGCAGGTCGGAGATTCAGGTCAGCGGTCGAAGTCGTATCCGTCTGTTACCTTTTCACTGGGCGGACAGTGATAGAAATAATGTCATCGACGATGAGGAACTCCTGGCAGTGTATGACGATTTTGGCCGGGTCGATGGTCTGGGTGTTGATATGGAGGAGGTGGAGTCAATCTGGATGGGCTCCGGCTATCATTGGGATGCGGAAAAGACGATATTTGAGGTGATTCCTTGAATAAGGAGTGGAGAAGATGAAGAGAGAGAGAGGGCAGAACCTGGGATGCTGTATCGTTTTCCTGCTCTTTTTTGTTTTCCTGTTTCGAGCAGGTGAGCTACAGGCAGAAGGCGTTCAGGCCAGATATGTGCAAAACAGTGGCAAGACAACAGTTCTCGAAATCACCATAGAAGACCCGGCCCCGACCTCTGTTATTGTTCAGCAACAGCTTCCGCCAGGGACCCGAATCCAGAATGCTGTACCGGCCTATACCAAGTATAATCCAGGAAAGGCTGAAGTGAAGTGGTTGTTTAAACGACCAAACCCTGGAGTCAGAACCATTAGCCTGCACTACGCTGCTCCCCTTTCCGGCAAAGGGGCCTCGGCCGTGATTCGCTGCAAGAGTCCGAGCAGCGGCCAGTTCATGACCATCACTGTCCCCTGATGGAGAAGAAACAGGCCCGGCTGTGACAACTTGAAGGCCGGGAAGAATGTTCACGTGCTGAGCGTTGCTTTCTGCTCATCTGTGGTGCCCATAAGTTCTGGAAAAATCCAAATCCCTGTTGGAGAAAGTGTCAGCCTCCGACAGGGATTTTTTTTATTTTGTTCAGGGAACGGGAAGAAGAACCATTGTTGTCGTAGATGAACTTCATCTTGCCGGCTGTTGCGATGTTATTGGGACCCGGAGGGTTTTAATGGCATTGTTTCGTGTTTGCAAAACCCTTTTTTTCAACGGGTCTGCGAAGATGAACAGGGATTGCAGTTTCCGGGGAAATGCTGAGAAAAAAACAATGAGCATTTGACTCTGTCTTCCAGTCCCCATAAGATAAAAAAGGAGTATCTGTTCAGCAGCCTTTCATCTTCGGCCATTGAGGTCTTCTCGAATCGCACCAGTATGCTTCGAAGTCCTGACTGAACGAATATAAAGCACAGCTCCACAGGTACGGAGTGGCTGTCTGCCAACTATCTGGCATTCCCTGAATAGTTCCCAAGAGGATAGATATTTTTCTGCAGACTGTAACTGATGATTTTTTTTGGTTCTTCCTTATGTGAAATGCCAAGATGTTACCCGTGAGGGAACCATGCGAAAAACAACCTTTGTCCAGGCCGTGTTCGGTGTACTTTTTATTCTTCTGGTCTTGGCTGCTTGTGACAGAGAGGCACCATCGATAAAGATAGGACTTTCTCTTAATCTCAGTGGCCGGGGAGGAGAGGCTGGCGAGCATATCTGTGATGGAGCACTTCTGGCCGTGGCAGAAGTGAACAGCCAAGGGGGGATCAATGACAGACCCCTGGAGCTCCTGATCCGTGATGATGAAAACAGCGACGAAGGGGTGATCAGGGCTGATCAGTCGCTTATCGATGAAGGCGTGGTGGCCATATTTGGTCACAGCTACTCATCGACCACTGTCAAGGCCTATCCTTTGGCCATGAAAAACGAAGTCCTCCTTATTACTGCCTATGCGGGAGCAGGCAGTTTGAGCGGGCAGGATGATTTTTTCTTCCGGACAGCAGTTGATACGACACTCTATGGAGAAAAAATGGCTGCCCTGCTCGAAGAGGAGAAGGTCTCTTCTGTCGCCTTTCTTCTGGATATGAGTAATCCCGCCTTTGTCCTTGACTATAAGGAGAAGACTGTGAAGAATTTTTCAGGAAGGGTAACAGAGGTTCCTTTTGATTCCAGAGAGGAGAATAACTGGCAGCCGATAGTCGTAAAACTCATGGCCACTGCTCCAGATGCTATTGTTCTCCTCACTGAGGCCTCCATGACCGGAGTCGCGTTGCAAAAGTTGACCAACAGTGGCTATAAGGGGTTGTATGTTGCCACCCTCTGGGCCCAGACTCCTGAGCTTTTGCGCTATGGCGGCAGGGCTGTTGAGGGGCTCCAGATCGTCAGTTTTATCCGTCCTGATAATCACTCTCCCCAGTGGCTGCTTTTTTCTGAAAAGATGGAGGCGCAGTTTGAGAAAAAGGCCACGGCTCGTTCTGTCAGGGCCTATGAACTGATCATGATCCTCGCCGATGCCTTGAGACGGTGTCCTAGTGTTACGCCTGCTGAATTGAAACAGGCTTTACTTGCAGGCGATTATCAGACGCTCATGGGGCAGGTTCATTTCGATGAGTTTGGTGATGTCAAGAGACCGGTGTATCAGATCATTGTTCGGGATGGGGCTTTTTGCACCGTTAAGGAGCTCTAGTTGGCCTCCCAGTCACTGAAAAATAAGATAACCGTTGTCGCCAGCCTGGTGGCCATAGTTGGTTTTGTTCTTGTGGCCCTCCTGAGGGGGTGGGCTGAATATAGGGAAACCAAAGAGGAATATACGGCCGTCATGGCCTCTCGCCTTAAGGTGGCCAGAGCCCTTGTTGGCAGTACTCTCCATCAGAGCGATGAAATGGTGAGAAGGATCATTCTCCGGGCAGGGGAACGCTCTCTGGAAGTGGTTTTGGCGGAACTCTCTTTGTCTGGCTATTTAGATCTTTCTGGCGATAATTTTTATTTGCTTGATGATCAGGGGATAGTGTTAGAGATCTCAGAGGGTTATGTGGAGTACAAAGGGCTTGATTTCAGCGGAATGATAGCCGATGAGCAGAAGAACAAGGGCCATTTCATTCACCAACAATCCTTTCTCAGTAAACAATCTGTGCTCATCCTCCTCTATCCTTTAACCAATGGAAACCTGTTGGTGGTTGAGCGCAGTCTTGCTGGCCTCATTTCGGTCATGGCCAATTTCGAGGCAGGAGTATTCTTTCCAGGGGAATTGTTTTTTGTCCTCAACCGGAGTGGGCGAATCATCTATCATCCAGATTATGATCTGGTAAAGAGCAGGCACAATCTTGGCTTTGATCTGAAGGAGAGAAGCAAGCCAGGGAAGGAGGGGCTCTTTTCTTTTTCTTACCAGGGTGAAAAGTATATCGCCCTCAGTGAAGCATTTCAGGAACCCGCTGACTGGAGTATCTATTATTCCATTCCCGAGGCAGAACTGTATGGGAAAATACAAGGGTCCATTTTTCGTCATTTCATTCCTCTGTTCTTCTTTTTTGTCCTGCTTGTACTGGTGATGATTGTGGTCGTCAACCAATTTTTTTCCCGACCTGTGAGGAATCTGGTGACCGCCCTGGAAAAGTCCAGTCCTGGAAAAGCCCTGCCCTTGTCGCAATCAATGACTGCCGGGATTCAGGAATTTGAGACCATCATAGAGGCAATCCGCAGTCGTGATCTGTTGGTCTCACAGGATGGTGAGCGTTTTCAGGCCGTCCTTGATGGGCTGGACTCTCTGGTCTACGTGGCTGATATGGATACCTACGAAATTCTCTTTGGTAACAGTATCTGCTGTGAGATGTTTGGCGATGTCGTTGGTAAAACCTGTTACCAGGTTTTGCAGAGTGGACAGGAGGCTCCCTGTTCTTTCTGTACCAATCACCTGCTTCTGGATGAGCAGGGAAAACCTGCAGGGGTGCATGTCTGGGAGTTTCAGAATACGTTGAATGGCGAGTGGTACGGTATCAGAGATCAGGCCATTCGCTGGGTGGACGGTAGGATCGTACGGATGGAAATCAGCACCAATATCACGGAACAGAAGAAGGCCTTCTTGAGACAGGAGGAAGAGAAGGAACGCTTAAGCGTGACGCTTCGTTCTATCAGTGAGGGGGTTATCACCACGGATATGGAAGGGAAGGTGGAGCTGTTAAACAGGGCAGCCGAGGCCCTGCTTGGCTGTACTCAGGGAGAGGCGGCTGGCCGTCCTGTGGAAGAAGTGCTTTGTTTTCTTCAGGAAGACAACAGGACTGCAGAGGAGCATCCTGCGAGAAAAATTCTCTATGATGGAGAGATCCTCTGTCTGCGAAAGGATAGGATTCGCATCCAGAGAGAAAAGGATAGCAGAACCATTGCCCATAGTGGAGCCCCGATTTTTGATCATACGGGTCAGGTCGCGGGCACTGTTCTTGTCTTTCGTGATGTAGGCGTCGAAGATAAACGGGAACAGGAACTCCTCAAGGTGAGAAAGCTGGAATCCGTAGGTGTTCTGGCTGGAGGAATTGCCCATGATTTTAACAATATTCTGGTAGCTATCCTGGGGAATCTCAGTCTGGCAGGGCAGTTTCTTGATCCTGATCATAGAGCAGCTCCCTTGGTGGCAGAGGCTGAAAAGGCATCTTTGCGGGCCAGGGGATTGACCCAGCAGCTACTCACCTTTTCCAAGGGCGGAGAGCCGGTTCGTCAGGCAGCTTCTCTGGAAAAATTGATCAGGGAATCTGCGGATTTTGTCTTGAGTGGCAGTAATGTAGCCTGTAACTATCATGTCGATGACGATTTGTGGCAGGTGGAGATCGATGCAGGGCAGATCAGTCAGGTTATCCAAAACCTGATTATTAATGCCAAACAGGCCATGCCCTTGGGGGGCAGTGTGGATCTGTTCTGTCATAACCTCGAGAGCTCCGATCCCTCCCTCCCCTCCCTCTTGGAAAAACAGAATTATGTCCAGATAGTGATCCGGGATAGTGGCTTCGGCATGCCGATTGAGATCTTGGAACGGATTTTTGATCCCTATTTTACCACCAAAGAGGGCGGAAGTGGCCTTGGGCTTGCCATTTGCCATTCCATTCTGGCAAAGCATGGTGGCTTGATTGCCGCAGAATCAATCCTTGATGAGGGGAGTATTTTTACCTTTTATCTGCCTGCAATTGTTCAAGCAACTGGGGAGAGCAGCGCGGAAAAAGAAAATTCTTTCCGCGGTTCTGGCAGAGTGTTGATTATGGATGACGAGGATGTCGTGCGTAGTATTGTGCAACAGGTGCTTGAGTATCTCGGCTATGAAACCTTCTTGGCATCTGACGGAGAAGAGGCTGTACGGATTTATAAGTATCAGCGGGAGCAGGAACGTCCTATAGCTGCGGTGATCATGGATCTGACCATCCCCGGTGGCATGGGGGGGGAGGAGGCTGTCGGTGAGATTTTAAAGATAGATCCTGGCGCAAAGGTTCTTGTTTCCTCAGGTTATTCCAACGACCCCATCATGGCTAATTACAGAAGTTACGGGTTTGTTGGTTCGGTGATCAAACCGTTTAATCTGGATGAGCTGGGACGGACCCTGCACGAGGTGATCCAAACAAAGCCAGGTCCCTGAGCATCTCTTGGGGGCTGTCTGTCTTGCCGCCTCCCTGCAGTTCTGAGAAAGGAATTCCTTGGGGGAGCCCTTCGTTTCAGGAGCTTTTTGGGTGTGGCCCCCAAAACGATGGTTTTCAGGGCATTCAGGAGAGAATTGCCTTGGTGACTCAACTCTGACAAATTCAAAAAAAGGGGAAACTGAATGAAAAAAACATGGCTTGCTCTTACTCTAGGATTTCTTGGATGTGGTGCAGTTGCATTTGCCGCTGGCAGCATCAATATGGAGGAAGGGTTATGGGAGATCAGTTCGACGATCAATATGCCCGGCATGATCATGCCGCCCACCACCTTCACCCAGTGCATAAGCAAAGAAGAGCTTGTGCCGCATAACCATCAACCCGGCCAGGACTGCACCATGGACAAGGTCATACAGCAGGGAGATAGGGTGACGTGGACACTGCGCTGCGACACACCTGGCGGCACGATGCATGGGCAGGGGAGCATAACCTATAAGGGAACCACCTTTTCAGGGGATATGAAGATGCTCATAGATGCCCACCAGGGGATGCACATGAACAGCCGCATGGAAGGACGGCGCATTGGTCCGTGCCCCTGATACTCTGCTTGCCAGACCCTCAGTAGATTTATATGGAAAATCCTGGCTAGCTACGTGAATTCGTGAGACTCGACATTGCAGGTCTCCTTGACCTTGGGGCGACCTTGTTTTCCCAGGCCAAGCCCCTTGATGAAGATCTGCAATCTGCATATTGAAAATGTACCTGCCTGTGTAAGGCGGTAGGAAAAAAAGAGCGCGGCATTGATGTCGTGAGAGAGGGTTTGTTATGGACAAAGGAAGAAGACGCTTTCAGCGCATCCCATTTGAAGTGCCAGCGGAACTTACTGTCAATGCTATTGTTTATCATACTGAGAGGATAGGTAACCTCAGTATTGGAGGATGCCTCTTTCCGCTCTCGACCGGCATTGTTCTTGAGGAAAAGTCGGCCTGTAGTCTGATCATTCAGCTCAATAAAGAGGATGACAGGGCGCAGATAACTGTAGGAGGAGAAGTGGTCTATTGTAAGCAGGGCATGGCGGGGATAAAATTTACCCATATTGATCCCACCAGCCTTTTTCACCTCCGCAATATCATTCTTTACAATGCAGCTGAACCGGATGAAGTAGAACGCGAAATCTTTGAGCATCCGGGCCTTGTTTAACATGAAAAATACATTTACTAAGGAAAAATAAAGGGTGCTTTTCCTCGTATGACGGATATCGGCCTTGTCCAAGGGCGGTTTCACCGCCTCTTTTTGCTGTCCGTCACAAAACTTTCTTCTTCTCTTTTGTATGAGAATACTTCCTCGTCTTCTGCTTACCTTCCCGTGTATATCTCCCGGTTTTTTGTGAACATAAGCTCGGAGCCTGTCTGTTTCGGACAAGCTCCTGGTTGTCCTGGTTTGAATCGTCATCTTGGTTGGAGCCAGGCGGAGGATGAACTGCTGTCGTTTGTTACGTGCTGTTACACAGGAAGGGTTGCGTTACTTGTCGGCGACAAAAAGACTACAGGTGATACGATACCATCATAATATTTCATGTGTATTTTGACGATGTGAGAAGAGGAGGGAGTGTGTTCTCACGATTCAAGACAATAAAAAAATAGTATGAAAGGGGTGTGTCATGTCAGTAACATTCTCAGGTTTGGCAAGCGGGGTTGATACAGCATCCGTTGTTGACTCCATCATGGAGATTGAACGTATACCCATCACTGCCATGGAGGATAAACAGGAATATCTGGAATCTAAACTGGAGGTGTATACAGAGTTCAATACCCTTCTTGACGGTTTTTATTCCACTGTCATAGGGTTAAACAGTGAAAATGACCTGACATCTTTTGAGGTTGTCAATAAGGGTTCTGATTATTTTTCAATAAGTACCAGCTCGTTATCCACTGAGGGGTCGTATGCCATTGAGGTTGTCAGTCTGGCTCAGCAGCAAAAAGATGTCAGTACGGAAGGGTTTGCCGATACCGACGAAACCACCTTGACGGGTGAACTGCAAATAGGTGAGGAGACACTGAGTTATGAAAATCTTACCTTGCTGGAATTAGCTGATCTTATCACAGAAAGCGACAATGGTATAAGTGCTTCGATTGCAGATGTTGGGACTGAAAATGGTTACCGTTTGATGTTGACTGCTGACTTGGCGGGTGAGGAAATTGAGATAAGCGGCAGCGGAAGTATTACCCTTGATACAGCAGTCGATGGCCATATCGTGGAGGGCAGTAAAGCACATCTTGTCATTGATGGACTGGACTACTATAGCTCTGACAACAGCGTGACTACAGCAATTAAGGGAGCCACCATAACCCTGTTGGCGGAAAGTGATGCAAATGCAAAAAATGTTTCTATCACATCCGATAGCCAGAGTGTGATCTCGGGTAAATTGGCAGAACTTGTTTCAGGCTATAATAGTATTGTTGACTATATTAATACTATTTACGCCTCCGATTCAACCTTGGGCAATTCACTGAAAACAGTTCAGCGTAATCTGAAAGATTCTCTTACAGATCTTGTGTCTCTAGGTGTTACATCGAATTGGGAAACCGGAGAACTGAGTTTTGATAGTGACACACTGGCAGAGGCATACGGGAATGACCCGGATGCTGTAGTGGCGTTGCTAATGGGGAGCGATGATAGTGAAGGCGTCATGACCCGTATGGATGATTATTTGAGCTATCAGCTCAGTTCCTCCACCGGATTCATGGCCAGCAAAGAAGACACTATAAATACACAAATATCCCGGCTCGATGATAGAATTACTGCCATGGAGACTCGGCTCGAAAAAAGACAGGAGTTACTGGAGAGTCAATTCGCGGCCATGGAGCTGTTGGTAAGTAGTTTGAATTCTCAAGGAGACTATCTGACGAGTTTCTTTGAAAGCTATTCTTCAAGTTAGGAAGCGTTACCAGAAAACCTGGCCGTTTTCATCTGGTTTGTCACGGATCCTTAGGCCGTTCTGAGCACTACTGTGGCCATGTTGTTTTTAGACAACAGCTTAGCCCAGGAATCAAATTCTTCCAGGGCTGCATACCGTAGCAAAACCAACCTGACAGTTCGAATTGATTCATCTCTTCACTATCGGGTTGGTTTTATGGAGAAGTGATTCGTCATCTCCCTTTGTTCCCCCTCCCCCCCACCTCTTTTTTTGAAAAAAACAGAAGGCTACCTGCGACACAAAACTTTACAAAACTTTACTGTATCTTAACAGACAGTAGGTGGCATATGACCGATAACTAATGGAGAGCATTTTAACAGAGGGAGAGCAATGCTCTTGAGTGGGTCGGTGTCGATTCCATTCCTGTCAATAACCTATTGTATTTTGAGATACTGATAAGCTTGTTTTGTCTTTCCTCTATCAGATTAGATCAGAAAGGAAGTATGGAAGTCATGTCACATGCCAATTATTCATGCAGGTCGATTGTGTTTCTTACAGATGATAAAAAGGCATCCAGTTCTCTGGTTAAGGCGCTGGTAGAAGAAAAATTCGCGGTCAATTTGCAGTTGAGGAGCAAGCAGTATTTGGATGGTTTTGTCGAAGAGGACATGGATCTGTTTATTGTTGAAGCGGATAGTTTTTCACTGGATGATCTGTCCGCTTATGCTCGGATTCGTGCCATCTATACTGGGCTAATGGTGCTGCTTATCAATGATATTGAGGAGATGCTGCAGGTCCTGCTCTATGAACAGGGTGTCGATGACCTTCTTCTGAAACCTGTCAGTCCACTTCTGATGTTGGCACGTATTCGTGCCCTCTTTCGTCGTAATGATAAACGGATGTTTCCAGCCAATCTGATCTTCAATGGCTTGGAAATAAACGGCGGATTGCGCCGTGCTTCTTATCTGGGACAGGAGATCCCTTTCACTTCCAGGGAGTTTGATTTGCTCTGGTATATGGCCAAAAATGCCTGCACCACTCTGGACCGGGATCATCTCTACAAGGATGTTTTTGGTATTGAATATAATGGCTATGATCGCTCCATTGACATGTATATTGCCAGAATCCGATCCAAAATGTCTCCTTTTGTCGATTTGTCGCAAATGATCAAGACTGTCAGGAATAAAGGATATCTTTTTGCTGCTGAGAGATAGTTACGGGTATCTCTCTCTGTGTCTTCTTCAATCCTCTTACAGTAGGCTGTTGAGGGTATGATGTACCTATGATATCGTTTGGGGAAAGGTAAAATCTAAAACCAGATTGGTTGTTTTATATTCAGGCGGGCATCCTTGTAACCAGGGGGGCCAGCCTTTTTGTGTTTTTGGGAAAATACAGTTTTCTGACAATGTGTTACATATGAAAAAAAATACAACAGAAATAAAACATTATGTCTCTTCAGGTGACATAATTGGAGTAAATAACAGAAATGGTTTTGGTCGATACCCAATGTATAGATAGGAGCATTAATCGAACTACTATGATTTTAGGTATGTTGGTAAATGATGAATTATAGAAAGGAATGCAGGAAAAGTTTCTAAGTGTGAAATGGATTATGTTCTATGTGAAGAGTAGGGAGAAAGGTTCAACCTGATTGTCACCACTAGGGATAAGGAAGAGAGCAATGACAACCATTTCTGAGAGTATTTTAGATTTAAGTACAGCAACTGTAACAACAAGCACCTCTTCGATTGCGAATAATGAAGAGGTGATGGGAAAAGAAGATTTTCTGACTCTGCTGGTTGCTCAGTTACAGAATCAAGATCCATTAAACCCTGATGATGCGACTGAATTTACGGCACAGCTTGCTCAGTTCAGCTCTCTTGAACAGTTAGTCAATCTCAATGAGTCGGTGGATGCACTCGCAACTTCGCAGCAAGCATCTGATCAATTGAGCGCCATGGGACTACTTGGCAAGGATGTTGTCTTTCAAGAAAGTAGTTTTGAATTTAATGGAGAGCCTGTAACACTAGGATATCAGCTTGATGAGGCTGCCTCTGCTGTTACCATGACTGTTTACAATGAAAATGGTGTGATTGTGTCAACGGTTAGTCTTTCTGAACTGGAGGCAGGGAATCATTTTGTTGAATGGGATGGGGTGGATAGCAACGGAGATGTACTGGCTGACGGACAATATGAAATCAGCCTTCAAGCAAGTGCTGGAGAAGATGAAAGTGTAGGTGTTTTAGCACTTGTACAATCAGAAGTCAGCGGAGTTGAATTAGGTACTGGCACAGGGAACACAAATCTTGTCACATTGGCAGGAACCATTAGTCTAAGCAGTATATTGGCTGTCTCCGAGCAAGTTGCTCCTTCTGTAAGTACAGTGGAAGCTACAGATGAAGAAAGTGAGGATGCCTCTGAAACAGAAAACGAAACTGCTGTTTCTCCTGATACTACAGAGTCAACTCTCACGCCAGACGAGCAGATTGTTCTCGATTCACTTCAATACTATCTCATGACCTGACTGAACGAATTTGGAAGAATAACCATGTGGAGAGCCCCAATCTGTTAGAGATTGGGGCCATTTTTTATTTAGGCGGAAATCCTTGGCAGCAAGGATTTCCGCTTTTTTTGTCTCTGCCAACCCCTGCGCGCTGACAAACTGTTACAGGTGAACAATTTCACAACAAACACGAGACGAAATAGCTCTTCTGGTTACTTAACTACAATAAATAACAGGGTTAATATTTGTCGATAGCAACAGTAGAGCAAACCGCATCGATTCGAATGCTCCGGGTTGAGCTGTTGCAGGTCAGGTCGCTGTGATTTCTCTCAAAAGGAATTCTGTTCTACTCCCAGGATGGGATCTTTCAGTGCACGGATGCGATTAACCGCCCGCAGTAAAAAGACTGCGGTGATGAAATCATGCTATTGCTGCTGCCTTTTTGGCCTCCTGTGTGTCTGGCCAGGAATAGTGCAGCGATGGTGCCGAGGAGAAAAAATGGGACTTTCAAGCACCTTATACACAGCTATCAGCGGGTTGCAGACCAATTCACAGGCCATGACAGTAACAGGCAATAATATTGCCAACACCAATACGGTAGGATTTAAAAGCAGTTCAACCGTTTTTGCCGATCTGCTCTCAGCCAATATTGCCAGTTCCGGTGGAAATTCAGAAGTTGGTCAAGGGTCTCAGATTCAATCGGTGTTGACTGATTTCAGTCAAGGCGGCTTTGAGGCCACCGGAAGCTCCACCGACCTGGCGATTCAGGGCGATGGATTTTTAATTGTCAGTGATTCTGCAAACGATGTTCAATTGTATACTCGCAATGGTTCCTTGAGTTTTGATGCGGATGGCTACCTGGTGACCGCAGATGGCTATCGGGTACAAGGTTCTTCTTATAATGAAGACGGAGAACTGGTTAATGGCAATCTGGGCGATATCCAAGTTGATCATGTTGCCCAGATTGCAGCGAAAAAAACCGCAGAAGTCACCCTGCAAACGAATCTTGACTCCGATTCGGAGATACTTGGAGCCTTTGATATTGCTGTCCCGAATGACACCTCGAATTATGTGACCACCGCCACGGTTTATGACTCGTTAGGGACGAGCCATCTGACGACCTGTTATTTTACCAAGACAGCGGATCAGACCTGGACCTGGAACCTGGCTGTGGACAGTGATGACCTTACGGCTGGTGGTGCTGAAGATCTTACGGTGGTATCGAACGGTGTCATTACTTTTGATGAAAACGGTAATCTTGCCACAGGGGAAGTTGGAGCAACAGGTGCACTGGCCTGGGCAAACGGTTCGGATCAGAACCAAGATATAACCTTCAACTTTGAGACCACCCAATTTGATAGTAAATCAACTGTGTTTTCACAGAATCAGGATGGATATGCCTCAGGTGAGGTGACCGCGGTGGATATCGCTGCCGACGGCACTGTCAGTGCTGTCTATTCAAATGGGGAAACTATTGCAGTGGCCATGATCTCACTGGCGACTTTTACCAATCCCGATGGTCTGGACAGCGCAGGCGGGAGTCTTTTTTATGCAACAACAGAATCAGGCAACCCGACCCTGGGCTATCCAGGCTCTTCTCAGGGGACATTGGTTATCCAGGCCCTTGAACTGTCCAATGTGGATCTCTCCTCAGAATTTGTCGATCTGATTACCATTCAGAATGCCTATACAGCAAACTCGAGAGTCATTACCACCACTGATGAAATGCTGCAGGAATTACTTAATCTGAAACGTTAACAGCGGAGACAACAGACCATGAAACCAGAATTAACACTCAAACACTATCTACGTGTACTGGATGCCCTAATTGTGAGAGAGCGAACTGCGATTATCTATTCGCAAATGAAGCGACTCTCTATCATTCAGCATGAAAAAAAGACATTACTTCTATTGATGCAGCAGGTTGAGAGAGTCGTGGATCAGGAAAGCCTTGACTTGGCCATCAAGATTAAGAGAGACAATAAGCGTAACGAGTTGTTGTTGCAGTCCGGTCTCAAGTTGATCTGTGGGTTACGACAAAACAATAACCGTCGTCGTTCCTTCGCGTATTCTTCTGCTGGCAGTTCGCTCGCCAGGGGCATCAGTCCCAAAATACTCAAACGGGAAATATGATGGGAAGCCTGATTACCTCGCTTCATACTGGAGCCAGCGGTATCTTTGTAAACCAGACCGGGGTGCAGGTAGCCGGGAATAATATTGCCAACGTCAATACCACAGGCTATTCAAAACAGACTGCTGCCATAACCAGTTCTACCCCTCTGCAACAGGGCGGTTTACTGTATGGTACCGGCAGTACGGTTGATACCATTGATCGTGCTGGAGATGTTTTTGTAATTCAACAGCTGGTCAATCAAAGCGCAGTTTATGGAGAGTATGAGGCTGCCGATATCCCGCTGAGCGACATTGAACAGATCCTTGAGATCAGTGACAGCAGTCTATCCAGCGATATTGATAACTTCTTTAATGCCTGGGAGACCTTGAGCAGTAATCCTGCCGGAGCAACGGAGCGGCAACAGGTTATTCAGGAAGGCGAAGATCTGGCCAGCCGATTTAACCAGATTAATCAGCAGCTGACTGATGTGGTGGAAAGTATCAACAGCAGTATCGAATCACTGATCCCTTCTTTGAATGACCAGCTGCAACAGATAGCCGGACTCAATCAAAGCATCATGGAGGCGGAAGTGACCGGTGACAGTGCGAACACCTTAAGGGATCAACGTGATTTGCTGGTGCAGGAGGTGAGTGAAAGCTGCGGTGCCACAATATACTCTGCCGGTAACGGGATGACCTGCCTGCAACTGGACAATGGCCTGCCTCTGGTTACAGGTGATGTGGCTTCAACCTTTTCAGTTGAGCGGGTTGATGGCCTGGCCCAGGTAACTCTGACAAGTGGTCAGTCAAGTTTTTCCCTTGCTGGAGAAGATTTTGGCGGAACCCTGAAGGGACTGCATGATGTGCGTGATGAGACTATTCCTGAAATTCAGGATGATATTGATCGGCTGGCCTATGAGATTGCCACTGCAGTGAACACAACACATGTCACCGGGATTGATCAGAATGGTGACTCTGGATTGGATCTGTATACCCTTGTTGCCCCAAGCGATCCATCGGCTCCTGCCTGGGAGGGCGCAGCAGCGTCTATTGCCCTGAACTTTGATGATCCCGCCTTGATTGCCGCGGGGAGCAGTGGCTTGAGCGGCGATAACAGTTTGACCCTCAGCATGACTGCCCTTCGCGATGTTGCAAGTATAAATGGATCCACTTATTCGGGAGAATATGGACGAATCGCTGCCAAGGTTGGCCTTCTGGTGAGCAGTAATGAGCAGAAGTTAAGTGACAGCAGTAGTCTTCTCATTGCTCTCAACAATAAGCAGGATTCCATAGCCGGGGTTTCAACTGATGAGGAAATGCTGCTCCTCATTCAGTATCAGACTGGCTATGAAGCAGCGTCTCATTACCTGGCAGTAGTAAAAGAAATGCTGGATACCCTTATGCAAATATAGAGGACAACCATGATTATTACCAGAGATGCATCAGTTTATACTGTCCTGCAATACAACTTGAGCAATAACTCCAATGCGCTGAATGCGCTTTATGTGAAAGCGTCAACAGGTGTGGAGGTTGCCAAGGCATCTGATAATCCTTCGCTGGTGCAATCAATCATAGGTGGTCGCAGTGATATTATGAAGGGGGAACAGTATATTGAAAATTGTCAAACACTACAGGACAGTCTTTCAATGGCAGAGACCTCTATTGATTCGATTGAAGAACTCATGACCAGGGCCAAAGAAATAGCTGTTGCAGGTGCCAATGACACCCTGTCACAGGCTGACCGCAATACTCTTGCCAACGAAGTGGAACAGCTTCAGGAGGCTTTACTCGATCTGGCAAATGCAGAGGTGGACGGGAAATACATTTTTGCTGGCTATAATGATCAGACCCTTCCTTTCTCAGGGGAGCCGGTGGTTTACAATGGAACCAGTGATCACAAAATGATCGAAATAAGCCCAGGCACGACAGTGGCCAAGAATATCACAGGAGACGAGTTGTTCATGGATCCCATTGATCTTTTCGCCACCCTTGAGGGGCTTGCAAGCGCCTTGCAGGCTGGTGACAGTTCATTGATATCCAGTCAGTTAACACCATTGGAAGATGCTGCTGAGCAGGTTAGAACCCAGCAGAGTTTTTTAGGGAATACCAGTGCCCGTATGGATGATCTCATTGCCATGCATGGGAGTGCAGTGCTTCTGGTTCGTGAGACCTTGTCACGAAATCAAGATGCGGATCTCACTGCTGTCCTTTCTGAGATAAGTAAGATGGAACTCTCTGTCGAAGCCACCATGCAGGTTACAGCGAGGGTTTCTGCACTGAATTTGATGGATTATTTGTGAAATCTCTTGAGGGTACCCTGAAAAATTATAATTTTTGTTCAAGATCGAGGAGCAGACGAAAAAATAAGCGCAGCATCGAGTTGATATGTGAGCATTGTTTTTTTGATTGTGACGAAGAGCTTGGGCAAAAAAGCAATTTTTCGAGGTGGCCTTAAAAGGATACTACAGTTCTGCTGTTTAGCTCGAGCTGTTGATCAACCCTCCTTTGTTGCCGGCAGAGGGATAATATGTACCCACGACTGCTCTCCCACGGACAATTTTTCTCATCTCATTCCGATTTATTGCCATAATGGCCTCTATTCTTGGGGTCTGTGAATCTGTCAATTTGAGGATAGCTCGGATTAAAGAGAGACGATCAAGAAATTGAGGGGATTGGAGGAGTTCTGGGGCTTGTTCAAAAAACGGAGCTAGTTCCTGTTCTATCTGTTTTGCTTTGTCCTGTGCTTCGTCAATGGCAGCAGATATGGTTCTTATTGTCTCAGGATCAGAACTTGCCATGGCGTATTGTATAGCACCCATCTTTTCCAGTATCTCCTGATAGTGGCCCAGTGATTTTTTCAGTAATAACTCTGCTCTTGTCATGGTTGCATTGCCGAAGGTAAAGGTTGGTGACGTAAGGCCCGTCGTTGCTGCCGCTGATCCAGCAAACAGTGGCGAGACTTTTTCTCTCATTTTTTTCGCTAGGATTCTCTCAAGCCGACAGACTCCTGCAGCGCCAGTTAAACATGAGAAAAGAATGGGGTATTTTAGATGTCGATGTCGACTCCAGTTATTCTGTCATCTGGGCTGGTGCCTGTGTGATTGGCAAGGATTTTAAAGAGGGTGTCTAAGGTGTTCTCGTCACTTTCTTCCAGATATGAGGCCAGGGCATCTGCCATGGTTCCTCCTGCTTTCATGTCGGGAGGAGGCCCGAGTTCATCTCTCAGATCAGCCATCATGCTCTCTATCTCGTCCATGTCAAGTGTACCGTCCTCGTTTGCGTCGTAGGTTGCCAGTGCTTTTTCGGCAGCGATGGCTTGCTGCCCGCTCATGGCTGCCATTTCTGTGGTCATTGTTTCCAATTCTGATATGTTCAGGCCGCCATCACCATCGCTATCAAGTGCATTGAATTTTTCTTCCGGACTCAGTTGCGTTCGCATGTTTTGGCTATACATTGAGCTCAGCATATTACTGGATCCGCTTATGCTGCTTACCATGATGACCTCCTTGGTGAAATTATTGTTTCTTGCAGCAGGGAATGTGCAGGTTCCAACAATCGGTTATCTCCTATGATCATTATCGGCGAATTGTAAAACAAACTCTGTTAAGTTACGGGCAAGTTTTGTAAAGATATGTAAATTTTTGTAAAGAACGGGGGCAGGCTATTTTTCCTTTAAAGAAAAAAGAAAATCTTATAATGTACTGAAAATAATAATATAATTTATTTGGTTCCCCCTGGTGTCTCTTTTTCCCTGGGTGAAGAAAGGTAAAGTTTCGGATACTCATATTGCATGCAGCGTGATAAGCTTTTACCATCTGCAGGGAAACCTTTACTCAACAATTCTATAATAGGTTGCAACGTATGGTGAGTATCAGTGAAACAGCGAAAACAGAAAACAGTATCTTGATCATCGATGATGATGTCGACCTCTGTGATTTGTTAACCAGTTATCTGCAACAGGAAGGGTATCGCATTGAAACAGCGTTTAACTCTCAGGACGGGCTGATAAAAGCCCAGTCGAATGGTTTCTCATTTATTGTTCTTGATGTCATGTTGCCTGGTATGAGTGGTTTTGATGTGTTGCGAAAAATCCGACTCACCTCACAGGTCCCGATTTTGATGCTGACGGCTCGGGGGGGGGAAGTAGATCGCATTGTCGGCCTTGAGATGGGAGCTGATGATTATATGCCAAAGCCGTTTAACCCTCGTGAACTGGTTGCCCGGATTCGTGCTATCAAGAGGCGGGGGCGTGAGGAGGGTTGGAATGAATGGAGTGGGGAAAAAACCGATAAATTGATAACAGGGGATATTGTTCTTGATCTCGGGACTCGAACGGTGAAGCGAGAGGGGATACTGGTGGTTTTGACTGCGGCAGAATTTTCCTTGTTGGAAAAATTGATTATAAATGTTGGTCATGTGGTCAAACGTGAAGATCTTGCCCGGGGGGTTTTTGGGCGTAATCTGGCAATGTTTGACCGGAGTATTGATGTGCACATAAGCAGTTTGCGTAAGAAACTCGGGAGACAGGTCGATGGAGTCGAACGGATAAAAACTGTTCGCAGTGTAGGATATTTATATGTTGGCGTTTAGTACCTGAGAAATTCTTTTCGTGTTTTTGAAAAGAATTTCTCAGGTACTAACACCCCTCAAGGGGGTACTGTACTGAGTACCGGCTTACCGTTCATCACCGGTGTTAGACAGTAAAGTCACTTTGGAAAGGTCAGGAGTAGTATGCGTGGTATTTTCTTCAAACTGTTTATAAGCTTTTTTTTGACTGTCTTCTTGTCTGGTATTATCAGCGGTATTGTCACCTATTCATTCTCGCATCAATCGCTTGAAGGCTTCCGCAACGAGTTTCATGAAAAACTGAAAACGAATATTGCCAGTTCAACCGTGTTGATCGGACAGGCTGCCTATGTAATCTACGAAAACAGGGGGGGAGATGCTCTAGAGAAATATATTGAGGAAATCAAAATCCCCATGAGAACGGAAATTTTTCTTTTGATAGATGATATTGTTTTTCCAGAAAACAAATATCTTCCTCCAGGGGCAGAAAAACTTGCAATTGAGGCCAGAGAGTCTGGCACCATACAATCGGTAGAAAATGAGGGAAAATTAATCGCTGCCAAACAATACATCACTCCAGAGGGGACATCATATGTGGTTGTCGGTTCACATCAAATGAGGCCTCCGCCTGAATTTGGAGAAAGAAAGCTGCTATCTGGTGGACTGGGTATGAAGCCACCTCCCATGGTCATGGGAGAACGAGGGGAGGGGCCTTTCGTCAGAGATATAGCGGTACGGGGCCTTGTTCTGTTGCTGATGGCTGGATTAGTCTGCTATGGCCTGGCACGTTCGTTCAGTTCGCCGATTAATAGACTGAGAAGGGCAAGCCAACGAATCGCAGCGGGTGATCTTTCAACAAGAGTAGGAGGGATAGCGGGTTACACGGGTAATGAGCTTGTTGATCTTGGTAGAGAATTTGACAATATGGCCGAACGGATGGAGAACCTGATTGAGTCGCAGAAACGTCTCCTTATCGATATTTCGCATGAATTGCGTTCCCCCTTGGCTCGTATTAATGTGGCCCTGGAACTGGCAAGAAAGGAGTATAAGGCTAAAGCCGGAGGAATGCTGGATCGGATAGAGAAAGAATCGAATCAGCTGGATGTCCTCGTCGGCCAATTGTTGACTCTTGCGAGGATAGAAAACAGGAAGGAGAAGATTGACAGAAATCCGGTGCAGGTATCGGCAATGCTGCGGGAAATTGCAGATGATGTGACCTTTGAAGTACAGGGAAAATCAAAAGGTGTTGTTATTACCTCTTTAGAAGATGTGACCATAGAGGCTTCTGAAGAGCTCCTGAAAAGGGCACTTGAGAATATCGTTCGCAACGCAGCCTATTATACAGCAGAACATACAGAGGTAGAGCTAAGCTCTGCCATTCTTTTTCATGAAGAAAAAGAACAGCTGGTCATCCATATCCGGGATTACGGCCCGGGCATTCCCGAAGAAGATATCAAGTCTGTTCTGCGCCCGTTTTATCGTGTCTCCAGTGCAAGAGACCGCCAGAGTGGGGGCGAAGGTATCGGCCTGGCCATTGCCGATCAGGCAATTAAACGCCATGGTGGAAAAATAGCCATGGTCAATGTGGAGAAGAGTGAGGGGCTTGAGGTAAGGGTGTTTCTTCCTCTTTCATGATCAATATTTTTATAACTGGCGCCGCCTGACTGGTCCTGAGGGTTAAAGGGTTTTCAGAGAGTCGGTTTGTCTTCCTTCAGGTTCCTGAGGACCCTGCACGTATGGTATTTCGCCTCGGACGAAGACCATTGTCCTTGTTTTCTATTCTGCCTGTCCAATCGTTTCTGGCAATTCTTGCGTCTGTCTGCAGATGGCCTGGGAGGTTGATACTCCATTCGCCATTCCCAATATTCTTTTTCGGCGACCCCTTTCCATAAAACTTTACATAACTTAACAGAAACTTAACGGCAATCAAGCGAAGGACCTTGTATACTATGCAAGTATAAAATAGTTGCTTCCTGACAGGTGGGCATAACCAGACAGGTCTTGATTTTGCTTTTGTCCGTTATCCCGGTTGGTAAACGGATGTGATGATTCCGTTGTTCTGAAGAGCCAGTGGCGAAGCATACCATGCAGAGAAGCATGGCGGATATTCAGCCAAGAAACAGCATGCAAGCTACTTCCGGGAGACAGCCGGAATATCTTCTTGGCTGAGCCCTTATCTTTTATAGTTTGGCAGAAGAATAGATACTGGATAGAAAATTATTATTATCTTCAGATAAGCCTACAAATTCAATACCCAATATAATCCAGCCTTCATTGGTACGAATGTTTTTGATTCGTCCTTTGGAAATCAGCTTGAGCTGGCCCAGGAAAAATCCAATTTTGACGAGTTGCGATTCTTTGAAATTTGTCGCCTTCGTCCGCAAAGAGACACCTCCCTGAGAGATATCAACTAACAGTGCTTTGGTGTGCATAGTTTCGGTAACAAGCTTGACTGGTATGCTTGCTACCTGGAAGAGATGACAAAGCTCTTTTTCGTTGAGTCGCGCATAGGCTCTTTTCCCTTGCGGGTTGTCCGGTTCAAAATCCCAATCCACCCCTAATTCTTCCAAAGAAGCAATAGAGTCCCAACTCGCTGATTCCTTACTCATAGAGATCACTTTTATACAATTGACAATTTGAGTGGTTTATATCAGTTATGTGGATAACTGTCTGGATATGTGATGAAAGTGGGTGTGTTCCATGCATTTTTTATCAACCAACAAAAAAAGCACTTAGCTTGGTAAGGAGCTAAGTGCTTAATATGCTGGTGGGCCGTCCCGGAGTCGAACCGGGGACCTGCTGATTAAGAGTCAGATGCTCTACCAATTGAGCTAACGGCCCTCTATTTCTGTATAAGCAAATATTGCAGGGCAACTAATAGCATACGTCTTACCATTCGTCAAGCATGACGAAAGCAAATATGGCGGATTTTTCCACAGCACGGTTCAGCCTGTTTACAGCCGAGCCAGTTTTTCTCCGCTCATATTGGAAAAGTTTTCACATTCCCGTCTGTTTATGAAGGGACAGCCCTCATTCATAAACCATTGTTTTTTTGGACACCAGAAACGGTTTTTGAAGGGTTCGTTACAACCCTTTTTGGTCAAGAGTCTGCGTTTGCGTTTTCCGTAGCTGACGTCCTTGTCCTGTATCGAAAATTGCCAAATGGTCATACCGCACCTCCTCAGTCCTTTGAGAAATTTGTACGAACACGCTATGACACTTTATCGACAGCTGGAGTGGGAAAGTTAAGGAAAAAAATAAAAAGAACTATTCTCACTCGTCCGGAGAGTAAAATTTCATCTCCAGTCTTTTGAAAGAAAGAAAAAATGACGAACAGGGAATGGTGAACATTTTTTTACTTCTCTGGTTCACCATTCCCTGTTTGACAGGCAGGATTTTCTTGAGACAACCAGGGGGGACTAGCGGTAATAGAGGCTGGGGCTGCCCATGGTCATCAAAGATTTGTAGAGATTGCGCCGAAAATCGCGGCGATCCCAGATGCCTTGGATGTGCCCTCGTTTCAGGGCATTCCGTGCCGAATGGTAATCTGGCGGGATGTCGATACCTGTCGTCTCACGAATGACACGAACCCCGGCAAAGCCGACACGGCTGGAGCGGATGGCAAACTGATAGGGAGAGCAGCCCAGGAAACTGGCCACTGGACCGGCATAGGAGTTGTTGTCGTAAACAACGATGTAGAGGCCGCCAGCGTCAATGTATTCCCTCACTGCCATGGTGCATTTGGGCATTTGGGTCACTCCAAGGGTGCCCTCTTGGATGCGAATGCCGCCGGTGGTGTGGACATAGGAGAGCAGTGGCCGCTTTTTTCGTTTTGCCAGGGCACAGGCCTCAACAAACTTTTCTCCCTCTGCCGAACCCACGGTACCGCTGCGGAAATCAGAATAGAGCATGGAAACCACGATCTGGATGTCCATGATTTTTGCCTCAAAGGTGAGGTTGCCGGAGTTGCGTCCTGTCTTTTTCTTGGCCTGTTTGAGGCGTTCATCAAAGCCCGTGTAGGCCAAGGGATTCCCTGATGTGATATCAGTATTGAAAACCTGGATGGTGTCGGGGTCAAAGATGTTGTGCAGATACCACTTATACTCCAAGGGAAAGTGGTGGCCACAGGTTTCGCAGACCCCTGCGAATTCACCATAGAGGTCAGGGATCCACAGATCTTTACAACCGTATTTTCTGCTGTTGGGGCAGGTAACGGTCCGGTCTTCGTTGGCCAGGGGGCTGGTGTAGGTATCGCTCAGTTCCAGAGGATCCTGGACAGTATCCGAGATCGACGCTGCTTCGTTATAGGTAATTCGAAACGGAGGTGTTTTTCTATCGGTTACTTCCTTGGCAAAGAAGTCTCTGACTGTCGTCAGAGGCGTGGAAAGACGTTTGAGGACCACGGAGCCTTCTCCTGAGACCTCTTTGAACACCTTCTTGACCTGTTTCTGGTGGGCCTTGAGGACATCGTAGCGGAGATTGTAGTATATCTTTTCTCTTTTTTCATGAAGGCGCTTGAAAAAAGACTCGGTGGGGGCTGGCTTGCCGCTAAAGCCGAGCATCGCCATTTCCCGGTATTTTTTTGAGCGTTGGCACAGGAGTCTGTGCGCTTCAACGGGGTTGAGGTCCCAAGGCACGTCAATGGGTAATTCTTTTCGTTCGGATTTCTTTTTCTTTCTCCTGTTCTCCCATTCGCGGAATGCCTTGAAGCTCTTGGTGTTGAGGACTACCTTGTCAGTGGCCCGCATGATCTCGGAGCGGACCTGAGCAAAAAAGGCAAAATCGTCGTGTCTTGCTCCAAGAGGTGGCTCTTTGACGATGGCATCGATGGTGCCCAGGGCCAGGTTGTCTTCAGCTGTCAGTTTAAGACGTTCTGCACAGACTTCGATCAGTTCTTTGGGGACCTTTTGCCCTTCACCAATCCTTCCTTCTATGGCAGCCGCACCTTCTGGGGAGATGACTGAGTAGTAGCCATGAGAGCACATGAGGCGAAAATCGGAGAGACCAATGGCCTCGGCTCCGCCGGATCCTCCCTCCGAGATCATGGAGATAAGGGGCACCCGAAGTTTGGTCATGCTGTAAATGTTGCGGGCAATCTGCTGGGCCGCACCCGGATATTCTTCAACGGGAAAGGAACCGGGAGTGAAGATATAGAAATGGATGGGGATGCCTTCGGTTTCGGCGACCTTCATGTAGCGCAGGGCTTTCTCGTTGCCCTCCGGCCGACAGGAACCGCCGTTTCTGAATTCTTCACCGTGACCTGTCTCCTGGCCGATGACCATGACCGTAGCCGTGTAGGGTTTGTTTTTGATCCTCCGCACAATAGTGGCTTTGGCACAGACCATGGCCGGATCGATATTGGCTTCGTCCTGGCCGCCGAGCTCGGTGTAGTCTTCGTAGACGTTTTCCAGGATATCCTTGAGGCTGAAACGTTGGATGGTGCGGACAATGCGTACCCGCTCCATGGGAGTCAGCTGTTCTTCGGCCCGTTCTTCGAGAAAGCTGATAGATTCATCCAGGTTGCGGATCTCGACTCCGAACGCTTCCTCACTGTATTCGTAAGGATTTTGCTTGAGGTGATTGCAGGTTTCCTGGAAACCGAAGAGATTTCCCCAGTTGGTGAAATCCTTAACCTGTATCAGGTAATTGATCCGTTCTTCAATCTTATGGAGCTTTTTCAGTAATTCGTTCATATAAAATGTTCCAGTTGCTCTCCTTAGAAGGTTAGCAGCCGGCTCAGGTTGTTTTTCAAATAAGTCAGGTTGGTAGTAATGGAACCACCCTGAGAGTCTTTCCCCTTGATGACCACCTCGTCGATAAACTGACAGGCCCGCTCCTTTGCTTCATTCATGGTGCGTCCCCAGACCAGGGCCAGAGCCAGGTTGGGGTCGTACTCACTGGGAATGGTGTAGGGCTTATCAAAAGGGACATGGGTATAGACCACCGACCAGTCATGCTTTGGAAAGGTGAACTCGGTGATGGTGCCGATCCAGGGAGCAAAACCGCGCTGGGTGTCTTCGGCCACAATGCGCAGCTCGATAGAGGCCCCCTTGAATTCAACATCGTTCTGCTTGTAGCCGATCTTTTCACCAAGTGCCAGCCGAATCTGTTCCCGGATCAGGTTGGGCTGAACATTGTCCAGGTAACTGATACGGGCAGAGACATCATTTTCTACCTGGATGCGGGTGTTGACTTCCAGGAGATACGGCTGGCCGGAACGGGAGACAATCCATTCCCAGGTGCCTATGTTGTCGTAGCGGACATGGGCTGCCAGTTTTAATGAATAGTCGACAACCTGGTCCATGACCTCTTTTTCGTCAAAGTCATAGTCGAAACAGGAGGAGTGGAAGCCGGGAGCTGCCTCGACTCGTTTTTGCCGGCCCGTGGACTGGATGGTGCAGTTACGTGAACTGAAGTGGATGCGCTCACCATGCTGGGAGCAGAGCAACTGGACTTCCAGATGGTTGTAGTCGGTGAGACACTGCTCGATAAGGACGCCACCGTCTCCGAACTGGCGTTTGGCATAGCTCTGGACCTGGCGGTAGATGCGGCGAAATTGGGTGATTTCAGATACTTCTTCAATTCCCATACCACCGCCGCCGGCCGCAGCTTTGACCAGGATGGAGGGGTTGTCGATTCCCTGGGCTCGCTGGTCATCCATAAGATGCTGGGCGATCTCTTCGGCGTCCATCTCATTATAGATGGGACTGTCGGTCCCGGGAATAGTGGGAATCTTCAGATGGTTGGCCACTCGCTTGGTGTTGATTTTGTCACCAAGGTTTTTGATGACCTCCCAGCCGGGACCGATGAAGATCAGGGACCGATCACGGATGGTGGCCCGCCTGGCAAAACGATAATCTTCTGAGAAAAAACCGTATCCTGGATGAATGGCTGTACAGAAGGTGTGGTCGGCCACGGCAAAGAGGTCGTTGGGTTCTGTATAGCTGGTAATACGCCAGGCGTTCTGTCCAGGGCCACTGGTGATGTTGCGCTGCACGTGTTCTGAATCTTTGTCTATATCGGTATAGACAACCACATAGTCAAGACCCAGGTCTTGACAGGCGTTCATAATGCGGATGGCGATTTCGCCTCTGTTTGCAATAAGTACCTTTCCGTCCAACGTATCCCTCTTTTCGTGTAAGCGATCACATGCACTGAATTTTTCCCTGATCAGGGGCATTGGCTATCTCTCTCTGCTCGGTTTCCTGATCGTAAAATAATTCAGCACCAGTAACTGGTATCTGGTGCTTGGATAGAGTGCTTTCTGGCAGTTGTTACACTATAATTAGTTAGCTTCTCATAAAACAGGTGCGAGAAAGAAAAAAGCATTTTCTTTCCCGCACCTGTTTATAGTTACAAAAAAAATAGTATGATGAATATTTTTTTGGCGACAATAATGAATGATCCTTACTATAGTCATGAGATAGCAAATAGAAAAGAAAAAATGTGTTTTTGGATCAGAACATTCCTGCCATACCGCTGTTGAGTCGTTTGCGAACAGCCCGAAACACTGGAATATTTCCTTGAAAAGAGATGACAAAAGAAAAAACAGATGCCCTGGGAGGCATAACTGGACAAAAGAGTTTTTTGCAGCGACTGGCAGCCCTTCTGCCTATGGGGCGTGCCCCAGAGACCACTGAGGACCTGGAACATGAAATTCAGGAACTGCTTGAAGAAGGTGAAGAACAGGGATTGATCTCCTCTCTTGAAGAGCGGATGATCAATTCCATCTTTGATTTTCATGATACCCTGGCTGTTGAGGTGATGACTCCTTCCACCGAGATTGTCAGTGCCGAAGCGTCGACCCCGGTGAGTGAACTGGTGGAGATAGTTATAGAGAAGGGCTTTACCCGCATTCCTATCTATCGGGAATCACCTGATACCATTATCGGTATCCTTCATGCCAAGGATCTGTTGAAGATCTGCGCCCAGGGAGAGAGTGATGCAGGAGTTGGTTCATTGTTGAGTCCGCCCTATGTCATCGACGAGAAAAAACCCATTGTTGACCTGTTACGTGAGTTTCAGAAACGGAAGATACATGTGGCTGTGGTAGCCGATGAGTTTGGGACGGTGCGTGGCCTGGTAACTCTGGAGGATGTCCTGGAAGAGATCGTCGGTGAGATTGATGATGAGTCTGATGTGGCCAGAAATCTGCTGCAGGAGATCGACGAAGACACTGTACAGGTCAAGGCCCAGGCTGACATAGAGGTGATTGAAGAACGGTTTCAGGTAGTTATGCCTGAAGGAAATTATGAATCCATTGGCGGTCTGGTGATATTTCTCATGGGCCGTCTGGGGGTGGTCGGGGATGTGGTGGACGCGGAGGGACTGCGCTTTACCGTACTCAGCGCCACAGAACGCCAGATTGATTTGATGCAGGTTGCCCGGCAGCCCCTGGAAAAAGAATGAAGGTATTGACGACCCGTAGCGGACTTCTGGCCACGGGGGCTACGATCTTACTGCTCTGGCTGGCACTTCCCGGCGGTGGTGGCCTATGGCCTCTGCTCGCGGTGGCCTGTGTTCCTCTGTTGGTTTGTGTGTGCAGGGGAACCAGGCTTCAGGCCCTGGGCTTTGGCTTTCTTGCCGGTTTTGGCCACTTTCTCCTCCAACTATATTGGATCGTTTTTGTCCTTGGCCACTATGGCGGCCTGCCCCTGATTTTTTCTGTTCCGGCATTGCTGCTCCTTGTCTGCTACATGGCAGCCTCTGTCATGGCCTTTTCGCTTCTGGCCCAGCTCTTTGTTCGCCGTTTCCCTGCAGGACTCAGCCTCTGGTTGCTGCCCTGCGCCTGGGTGGGAGTGGATTGGTTGCGCTCCTTTCTCTTCAGTGGTTTTCCCTGGATGGATCTGGGCTACGGACTTGCCGGCCTACCGGTATTGCTGCAGTCGGCCGATATCTGGGGCCATTATGGCCTGACCTTTCTCTTAGTGCTGCTCAATAGTCTGCTGGCTCTTCTCATCATCAACAGGGAAGGGAGGCGGGGGGCGCTCAGGCTGATGGTCCCTGTCTGCCTTCTCCTGGCCATGGTCGCTGTTTATTCCGGAGAGCGTTGGCAGCAGCTCCAATCTGGGGTTTTGGAAAGGGAGTCGCTGGTTGTGGCCGTGGTCCAGGGCAATGTGGATCAGAGTCAGAAGTGGCTTCCGGCACGGCAGCAGGAAACAGTGCTGGATTATATTGAACAGAGTCGCCAGTTGATGCATGCTCTGCCGCGACCGGATCTGGTGATCTGGCCCGAGACCGCACTGCCATTTTATCCCCTTGCTCATCCGCTGCTTGAGCCCCTGCAGCGCTTTGTTTCTCAGGAACAGGTGATGCTCCTGACCGGGGCACCCTGGTATGAGCAAAAGAGCGATAGCCAGAGGGAGATGAAATTTTTCAACAGCAGTCTCCTCTTTGACAGCACGGGGGAGATAGTTGCCCGGACCTCTAAGACCCATCTGGTACCCTTTGGCGAATATGTGCCGCTGAAGCGTTTTCTGTCATTTCTTGAACCCTTGGTGGAGGCCGTCGGTGATTTTAGTCCAGGGAAAATTCACGCCCCTCCTGCTTGTCAGAAGGCCAGTATTGGGGTATTAGTCTGCTTTGAATCCATCTTCCCGGATATTTCCCGGAAATGGGTGGATGCAGGGGCAACGCTTTTGGTTAATATGACTAATGATGCCTGGTATGGACGCTCCAGCGCTCCACATCAGACCCTGGCCATGACCCGTCTGCGGGCCGTGGAAACCAGGCGAAGCGTAGTTCGCTCAGCGAACACAGGTTTCTCTGCATTTATCGACCCCTTGGGGCGTTTGCAGCAGTTGTCACCTCTGTTTGTCCACTGGGGGGCTGGAGAGAGGGTGGAGATCATGGCAGAACGGACTCTTTTTGTCCGGGGGGGGTATCTTTTTGCGCCGGCCTGTTTTGTGCTGACGATTTTCGGAGGTGGAGGAGTACTGCTGCGGCGATGGGCAGGGGAAAGGAAAGGTTAAAGGGAAAAGAGAATAAAAAAGGCTGGAGGTTGAAGGCTGAATGAGCCAAAGGGAACAAGTGTAAGTCGTTCCCTTTGGCCTTCAGCCTGTTCACCTCATTTTTCATCATATAAATTATTTGGAGTACACATATGTCAACTGATACAGGAGCAGCAGTTTCCAGACAGAAACTGCAGGATCTGAAAGGCCGGATGCTGGCCTTGAAGGAGCATCTTTGACCTTGCCAGGCGAAAAGATGAGTTAGAGCGTTTGGAACAGCAGACCCTGATGCCCGGTTTTTGGGATAATGCGGCTGTTGCCCAGAGAGTGCAAAAGGAACTGGGGCAGCTGCAGGATGTCATCAAGACCTGGGAGGATGCCTGGAACGAGTTGGAAGAGACAGAACTCCTCCTGGAAATGGCGACGGAGGAGAAAGATAGCGACACCGAAAATGAGGTGGCCCTGTCCCTGCCAGCGATGGAGAATGGCATTGGTGTGGCCGAGCTTGAGTGTATGTTCTCGGGTGAGCATGATGCCAATAATGTGATCATTTCCATCCATGCCGGAGCCGGTGGAACCGAGGCTCAGGACTGGGTGGGAATTCTTCTGCGCATGTATCTGCGTTGGGCTGAAGACAAGGGGTTTAAGGCAGATATTCTCGATATTCTTCCTGGTGATGAGGCCGGAACCAAGAGTGTCACCATTATCATTAAAGGTCGTTATGCCTATGGGTATATGCGTTCCGAGCTGGGGATTCATCGCCTGGTGCGGATCTCCCCCTTTGATGCCAGTGGCCGACGCCATACCTCCTTTGCCTCAGTTATGGTTATGCCTGAACTTGATGATACCATTGATGTGGATATCGATGATAAAGATCTGCGTATCGACACCTACCGTGCCAGTGGCTCCGGTGGACAGCATGTCAATAAAACCGATTCTGCCATCCGTATCACCCATCTTCCCACTGGGGTCGTGGTCCAGTGTCAGAATGAACGTTCTCAGCATCGGAATAAGGATATGGCCATGAAGATGCTCGCTTCCCGTCTCTATGAGTTGGAGAAGAAAAGACAGGCGGAACAGCAGGAGGGACTCAGTGGCGACAAGAAGGAAATCTCCTGGGGCAGCCAGATCAGATCATATGTTCTGCAGCCTTATCGTCTGATCAAGGATCATCGTACGGATGTAGAGATGGGCAACGTTGATGCAGCACTGGATGGCAAGATAGATAGCTTTATCAAGGCCTATCTCCTCTGGGTCAAGTAGCGGGGAGGACAGGCGTAATCGGAGCATCAAGCTGTGCAAAATGCGGGGCCTGTTCGGTGGTTTGTCCGGTTTACCGGGTAAGCGGGAGGGAAGCCCATACTTCCAGGGGAAAAATGCATCTCCTGGAGGCTATGGGCTTAGCCGACAGCAGTCCTGTCTTCATCAATATCTTTTCCGCCTGTCTGCTCTGTGGGGCCTGTACTGCAGTATGCCCCCGGCAGATTGATGTCTGCCGGGAACTGGTGGCCGCTCGTGCCACCTTCTCATCTCTTGCCGGCCCCCATGCCTATGAAAAGTTTCTGGCCCGCAAGCTTCTGGAGCATCCTGCCAGTCTGAAAGGGCTTCGTATTCTTGGTCGTGCCGGAGAGAAGCTGCTGGGGTCACGTCTTCCCAAGGATTCTGGGTTGCGTTTGCGGCTGGCCCAGTTTTCTGAAGAAATGGTCTGTTCTTCTTCTGCTTCTCCTTTTTCCAAACAAGGTCTCTCTGTTCCAGTCGGCGGAAAACCTCTTGTCTGGTTTCCCGGTTGTACCGCCCGCTACCTCTTGCCTGATATTGCCTCTTCCTGCCGCTCTCTGTTGGCTGGTTCTGGCTTCTCTCTTGTTTCACCAGAGGAGCTAGCCTGCTGCGGTCTTGCTGCCTGGGCGGCTGGGGATGTCGAGGGGGCCAGAAAGAGCGGGCGCCGGAACATTCAAATCCTGGAGGCCCAAGAGGGGGCGATTCTGGTTTCCTGTGCCTCCTGTTTTGCCCACCTGGGGAGTTATCCTCAACTTTTTGCAGGTCTGGGAGAGTGGCAACAGCGAGCAGAAAAGGTGGCTGGCCGCCTGGTGGAGTTGAGTGTCTTTCTGGCAGGGCAGGGGGGCGGTGGCGCCAGGGATACTGAACTTGCTGCTGAAAAACTGCGGGTTTTTTATCATGACCCCTGTCATCTGCGCCATGGTCTTCCTGGCGCCGACCGGGCCCGGCAACTCCTGCGGGAAAGCGGCAGGATAGAGGTCCTGGAGTTACCAGGTGGGCCGCGTTGTTGCGGTCAGGGTGGGCTCTTTCATCTGGCCCAGCCGGAAATTTCCGCCTCTATCCGTGATCAATTGGTGACAGATGTCCTGGCCCTGCGGCCGGAGGTGATTACTTCGACCTGTTCCGGCTGCCTCATGCAGTGGCAACAGGGATTGGCTGCAACCGGGAGCAGGGTCAAGGTTCTCCATCTCGCGCAACTCCTGCAACAGGTGATGGCCAGGGAGTAAGTCTGGGAGCTTGTCCGAGAATGCCCTTTCTCCCCAACTCTCTGGAATTGTCAAAAAAACAATATACGTAATGTCAAGCAGATGGCTGTGCTAATTTTTCGAGAATTTCTCGATTTGAGAAGAAATGCCTGTTTTCGGACAAGCTCCTTATTTCTCACACTTCAGGTTTCTTGGCCTATATTCCCCCTTGCAGAGAGCGGACAGGACGTGTAAGAAAAAGGAATTCATTGTAAAGATCCGTTGTTTTGGTCCAAGAAAGAAGATGAGAAAAGGAGTGGGGTGGTTCTCATTCCTTGTATTGTATAGGAATAAGCCATGGCGTATACACCGGTTGTAGGGACTTCCATCCGGCGGCAGCTGGAAAATAGAGAGGAGGAGATTCTTTCTCCCTATGCGGCCCTGAATAAGAAATCTGTTGGGAGGAGAGTGGCCGAAGAAGATGATGAACGCGATATTCGCATGGCCTTTGAGCGGGACAGAGATCGCATAACCCATTCCAAGACTTTTCGTCGCTTAAAGCACAAAACCCAAGTGTTTCTGGCTCCGGCCGGAGACCATTATCGAACCCGACTCACCCATGTCCTGGAGGTTTCTCAGATTGCCAGGACCGTTGCTTCGGCCCTCTGCCTCAATAGTGCATTGACCGAGGCCATTGCCCTGGGCCATGACCTGGGCCATACCCCCTTTGGTCATGCCGGAGAAGCAACCCTCAATGAACTCCATCCCGGCGGCTTTCGTCACTATATCCACAGTCTGCGAGTGGTGGATTTTCTCGAAAATCGGGGCAGGGGGTTGAATCTCACCTTTGAGGTCCGTAACGGGATCGTCAAGCACTCCAAGGGACGCAACGATATCTTTCCCAAGAACGAGTCGGAACTTCCTGAAACCCTCGAAGGTCAGGTGGTACGAGTGGCCGATATCATTGCCTATGTTAATCATGATATGGATGATGCCCAGCGTGCCGGTATCCTGAAAGAGGCGGACTTACCTGCAGATATTCGCCTCGTCCTCGGTGAACGCCATTCCAAGCGAACCGGGGCCATGGTCAGAGACCTGATCATTGAAACCCTGGCTGCAGGAGACGGCAGGCTTCATCTCAGTAAAAAGATGCTGCGGGCGATCTCTGATCTGAGAATGTTTCTCTATGAAAATGTGTATCGCTTCCACCTGGTGCACGATGAGTTTGAGAAGGCCCAGCGGGTTATCCGGGATCTGTACAACTACTTTATGGAAAACGGACTTGGACGTTTTAATGGTCATTCCTGGGAATCCCTGGGACATGAGTCGTGGCCCAGCCAAGAACTTGCCCATCGCCGTGTCTGCGATTTTATCGCCGGTATGACAGATCGTTATGCCCTGCGTATTTATGAACAGATTTTTTTGCCTAAACCCTGGAATGCAAGGGGCGTAGGATTTTAGTACCTTAGAAATTCTTTTCGTGTTTTTGAAAAGAATTTCGTGAAGGTACTTTCACCCCTCAAGGGGGTACTGTACTGAGTGCCGGCTTACCGTTTATCACCGGTGCTCGTCAGTTTGTTTGACAGGCTGATCAACTCACTAACCGTTTACATAATAAATCAAATAGTTGTTTTATGGAAAAGATAGAGACAAATAAGACTCTGGCCAAGAGCTATGAGTTTGATAATGTGGAAGAGAAATGGTTGAAGCGTTGGACTGATGAAGGTTGCTTTCGGGCGGCCATGGAAGAGGGGAAACCTTCTTTTTCTGTTGTCATTCCACCTCCCAATGTTACCGGTGTTCTCCATGTCGGTCATGCCCTGAATAATACCATGCAGGATGTGCTGGTACGCTATCACCGTATGTGCGGGGATAATACTCTCTGGGTGCCGGGGACTGATCATGCCGGTATCGCCACCCAGAATGTGGTGGAACGGCAGCTGGCCACCGAGGGCAAAGGGCGGCACGACCTGGGCCGTGAGGCATTTATTGAACGGGTCTGGGGCTGGCGTCAGGATAAGGGCGGCACCATTATCAACCAGCTCAAGCGTCTGGGTGCCTCCTGTGATTGGGAGCGAGAACGCTTTACCATGGATGAAGGACTGTCCACGGCCGTGCGTGAGGTCTTTGTCCGTCTCTACCATGAGGGCTTGATCTATAAGGGTGACTATATAGTCAACTGGTGTCCTCGTTGTCACACGGCTCTGGCCGATGATGAGGTTGAGCACGTGGACAAAAAAGGAAAACTCTACCATATCCGCTATCCCTTTGCCGATGGTTCCGGTCATGTGGTGGTCGCCACCACCCGGCCTGAGACCATGCTTGGTGATACCGCCGTGGCCGTACATCCCGATGATGAACGATACAGCCATCTGGCCGATGTGGGGATCAAACTTCCTCTCACTGGTCGTGTGATTCCGGTGGTCTTTGACCATCACGTGCAGAAGGATTTCGGGACCGGGGCCCTGAAGGTCACCCCGGCCCATGATCGTGATGACTACGAGATCGGTATCCGTCATTCGCTGGAGATCATGAAGGTCATGGATGATCACGGGGTGATGAACGAAAAGGCTGGGGCCTATGCCGGGCTTGATCGTTTTGCCTGTCGTAAGAAGATCGTGGCCGATCTGGAAGAGCAAGGCTTCCTCGACAAGATTGAAGACTATGATCATGCTGTAGGTCAGTGTTATCGCTGTGCGACAGTGGTGGAGCCCACCACCTCCCTGCAGTGGTTTGTCTCTGTCCGTCCCCTGGCCGACAAGGCCGTGGCTGCGGTGCGTGAGGGCCGCATCAATATCTATCCCAAGACCTGGTACAACACCTTCTATTCCTGGATGGACAATATTCGCGACTGGTGTATTTCCCGGCAGATCTGGTGGGGGCATCGCATCCCGGCCTGGACCTGTAAGGACTGCGGGGAGTTAATGGTGGAATCCGTCGACCCCGCTGCCTGTTCAAAATGTGGTTCCAGTAACCTGGAACAGGAAAAAGATGTCCTGGATACCTGGTTCTCCTCGGCCCTCTGGCCCTTTTCCACCATGGGCTGGCCGGAGAAGACGAAAGAACTGGAATTCTTCTACCCCACCTCGGTCCTCATTACCTCCTTTGACATCCTCTTTTTCTGGGTGGCAAGGATGATGATGATGGGCCTCCATTTTATGGATGAGGTGCCGTTTAAAGACGTCTACCTCCATGCCCTGGTGCGGGATAAGCATGGGAAAAAGATGTCAAAGTCCACCGGCAATGTCATTGATCCCCTGGAAATCATGGGACAGTACGGCACCGATGCCATGCGTTTTACGCTCACCGCCTTTGCTGCCCAGGGACGTGAGATCAAGCTGGATGAGGAGAGAATCGAAGGATATCGCTATTTCATCAACAAGATCTGGAATGCGGCCCGCTTTGCCCTGATGCATGTGGAGGAGTGTGATCCGCAAATCACCAATGTGGTCAATAATCATAAAAATCTGCCCCTGGTCCATCGCTGGATTCTGAGCAGGACCGCGAAGACCACGGCTGAAGTACGTCGCTCCCTTGATGAGTATCGTTTTAACGATGCCGCATCTGTGCTCTATCAGTTTGTCTGGCACGAATTCTGTGATTGGTATCTGGAATGGATCAAGGCCGATCTCTTCAGTACGGATACCGTGCTGCGAGATCAGGCCAGAGGGGTCCTGCTCCATGTTCTGGAGACCATCCTCAAACTCATCCATCCCATTACCCCCTTTGTCACCGAAGAGATCTGGAGTGTGCTGCCCGGCGAGCGGGCTGTCCTGATGACCAGCACCTATCCGGTGGCCATGGACGCGTGGCAGGATGGAGAGGCAGAAGGTCAGGTGGAGCTGCTCATGGGGATTATTACCGGGATTCGCAATATTCGTGCTGAGGCAGATGTCCATCCTTCGGCCAAAATCGATGCCTTTGTTCTCTGCGATGACCCGGAAAAGGTCAATTTCCTTCGTTCCTTTTCGGCAGCCATCTCTGCCATGACCCGTCTTGAATCCCTCAGCGTCGAGGCAGAGGGAAGCAAGCCCAGCGATGCCGCCACCTATATCTACCAGGATATTGAGATGTATGTTCCCCTCAAGGGGCTGGTGGATGTCAATAAAGAGCTGGAAAAACTGGCCCGGGAACGAAAGAAGATCGAGGTGTCACTCAAACAGATCAACGGCAAGCTGAGCAATGCAAAATTCCTGGCCAATGCCCCTGCGGAAATTGTAGAAAAAGAGCAGGGTAAAAAGGCGGAGCTTGAGGCCACACTGGCAAAGATTGCTGAATCGGAAAGGAGGCTGGAAGAGATTGGATAGGTCACAATTGCATCGTATGCTTCGCTCCTTCCTCCGGGAAGATATCGGCCACGGAGATCTCAGCAGTGAGTCCCTCTTTACCCGGGGCGAGGAGGGGAGTGCCCGCCTGGTGGCCAGAGATCCTCTGGTGGCAGCCGGAGCCGGAGCCGTGGCGGCCGAGGTCTTTCGTCTCCAGAATGCAGAGATCCAGGTCAGTGGGGCTGTTGAAGATGGCAGCCTCGTTTCACCGGGAGAGAGCCTGCTCACGGTGAGCGGGCCTGTGGTCGATCTTCTCAAGGCCGAACGGGTGGCCCTGAACCTCCTGCAGCGGCTCTGTGGTATTGCCTCTCTCACTGCCCGTTTTGTGGAGAAGACCAAACTGTATCCTGCGCGTATCACCGATACCCGGAAGACCACTCCCGGCCTCCGTATGCTGGAAAAATATGCAGTACGGGCAGGAGGAGGCTACAATCATCGTTTTAACCTCAGCGACGGGGTCCTGGTCAAGGATAACCATATTGCTGCCTGCGGTTCCCTGACCCGGGCCGTGGAAATCCTGCGGGAGGCAATTCCGCACACCATTCGTATCGAGGTGGAGACCGACACCCTGGATCAGGTCCGTGAATGTCTGGACTGTGCGGTGGATATCATCATGCTCGACAACATGGATCTGGAAAGCATGGCCCAGGCCGTGGCCCTGATCAATGGCAGAGCCCTGATAGAGGCCTCCGGGGGAGTGAATCTGGAGACAGTGGCCGCCATTGCAGCCACCGGTGTCGATATAATTTCCGTGGGCGCCCTTACTCATTCGGCCAAATCCTGTGATATCGGCATGGATTGGCAGCTGTGATTGGAGGTTGGGGAGACTTTTTTTCTATCCACCTGAATAACTACAAAATTTCTTGATTCTTTTGGGAAAAGTGTGACATACTTATTGGTATATAGCAGCTAGTATGCAGTAGATAACTGTAGCCTTCATTATTTTTTTTGTATGGAAAAAGCTGAAGAGAATACCAGTCCAGCCAGAGGAATCAAATTATGCGTTGTCCTAAATGTGGGTACATTTCATTCGATCATGTAACTACCTGCCTGAAGTGTAATAAAGATATTTCAGGAGGAGTGGCGGTTGAAGGAACAACCTATCATGCAGCAGCACCCTCGTTTCTCCGGGTGCCGAAAAAACAAGATATCGAAGAGCCAGAGCTGCAGGCCGAAGAATTCGGAGATGAAGACTTTGAATTTGCCGATCCGGATCTCGATATCCTCAGCGATGAGGGGGACGAGATCAGCTTTGCTGAGAGTGATGTGGATATGGTCGATATCGCCATAGAAGAGGTGGAAGACGAAGAGGAAGTAGAGGGGATTGATTTTCAGCTTGAAGCTGACGAAGACTTCGATGAAGACCTCGATGCAGGAGGCTTTGATTTTGATTTTGATGAGGACGAGGACGAGGACGAGGACGAGGCGGTAGTATCATCTGTTCCAGAACCGGGAGCTAAGCCTTTGCTTTCTGTCCCTGACGAGTTGCTCGATATTTCCGATCTCGCACCTCCTGTAAAAGAGCCGGTCAAGCCTGACGACTCCGGTAGTGGCATGGAACTGTCCCTTGACGATGAGATGAACCTTGATGACAGTCTGGATCTTGACGGCCTTGACCTTGACCTTGGCTTTGGCGCTATTGATGGGGAAGCAGACGAGGGCTTTCAGTCTCTGTCCCTGGATGACATTGAACTGTCTGAGGCGGATATTGGTATCGACAACAGTGAACTGGACGGTTTAAGCATGGATCTTGACCTTGACGGACTGGATGAGAGCAGTGGGACTGAAAAAGAAAAATCATCTGGGAGCCTGGAAGGTCTTACTCTCTCTTTGGATTAAGGTTTTAGAGAGAGAAAATTTGTTGACACGTAAGAGAATGTTGTGTAGATAGCACTGCATACAAGGTGCCGGGATAGCTCAGTCGGTAGAGCAACGGACTGAAAATCCGTGTGTCCCTGGTTCGATTCCTGGTCCCGGCACCAGTAAATTCAAGGGCTTAATCAGTGTTATTAACTGATTAAGCCCTTTTTTTATTTGGGCGTGTTCCATTTCTCACTGCTGTTTCCTGCTTTCTTTTTGGATTAATTGACATTAAAGTGGAACAAAAATGGAACAAAAAAATCTCAAATAAGATGCTGGAGGTGGCTGTCATGGCGCGCATTCAGGCCCGTAAAGGGAAAAAGAGGACAACCTATACGGCAACGGTACGGATACAAGGTTTTGATCCAATAGCAAGAACCTTTGATACAAAGGGTGAGGCGAAGAACTGGGCGGCCGATGTC
>JAHIUA010000014.1 GCA_018817385.1 Pseudomonadota bacterium | reverse complement strand
CTACTTGCGACACTGCATATTTCGGAGGGATGGATACCAGCATGTGGATATGATCCGACTGCAGATGCCCCTCCAGAACCTTGCTCTCTTTTTGTCGAGCAAGCTCATGGAAAACTTCACCAAGATGCTTTCGCAGTTGTCCATAGAGGGATTTCCTTCGACATTTCGGTATCCAAACCACGTGGTACTTGCATTCCCACCTTGAGTGACTTAAGCTATTTATGTTGTTCATTGAAGCCTCCTTCTCGTGACTTTGAGCGGTCCACGAGTTTGGAGGCTTCTTCATTTTGCAGGAACCGTCAAACTTTTATTGTCCCCCGGCAAAGCCGGGGGTTTACCTAAGGGAAATTAAAGAAAAATAGCAAAGGGAGACATAACCAATTCGACAAAATATTCGACAAAACAGTTGGTTTGAGGCGAAACATGAAGCGATTTATGAGATGCTCGTCGAGCCTTTGTTTTGAAGTATCATGATCAATTCTTTTTTGCTCCAAACACTCAAACTCAGTTGCGCCGTCAAGAACCTTCTCCCATCAGCGGTGCAGAATGATACCCTTCCTTTTCTAATCCGCTGATCACTGATTTTACATGCCGCGACCTTTTCGCTCCGAGCTCTAGCACAGGGAATATTCTTACTTCTTGAGCTGATAAATTGAGCTGTACCCCTTATTCCGCCATAGTATGCTGGTCAAGTGCCAACCTATGGCTGGGCATTTTTTGACTCAATCAGGCATTTTTCATGATGAGTTTTTATTGAATTGTATAGGTCTTCGCATGTAACTTCTCCTTCGTTGTATTCAATTTTGAGTCCGTTACATTCTAACGTTTCCTTGTCCTCTGGTCGTACCTTCGAATTCGTTACGATAAAGAAAGAGAAGAAATCATCACTGCGTTTTGCACTGTTACTATCTGATATGATTTTTTTTATTTTGTCGCTTGATAAAAATTCAGAGTCGTCACATACACCTGTAATCGAATAGAATTTTGACCCGTACAGGTCAACGATAAAATCAAAGGGGAATTCACCCATACAATTATCGCTCAACGCTGTGACATAGGCGAGATTGTCAACTTTTGCTAAAGCCTTTTTGATATTTTCTTTTAGAACCAGATCGTTGCCAGAGATATCTCTCTGTAAGCACTTAGTCATAGGAGAGTTCACGAGAAGTTTTTTTTGATTTCAATTTGCTGGTCTGCCTTGAATTGGGATACTCCCAGGGAGTTCAGAAAGGGGTTCCTGCAATGTGGAAGATCCTTACGTTATGCCTTGCAGTATAACACAACTATCCGTTATTTCATTAATATTGTAGATCTTTACCCGTCAGACTGGAGAATGTCTAGCCCGTTACCACATCATCAGTCGTGGCATCTCCCACCGCTGCTCCACTCATAAGAATAACAATCACCTGATCGGCAGCCTCGGCAGGTAAATTCATCACCAAAACCATAGCCGTAACCTCGGCTACAGCCAAAAGAATAGACCTTCAGCAATTAAAATAACTCAAGCTTACACAAAGTAACCCCAAAGTACAATTGAGGCTGTAGCTAGCGGATGATAGCCACCCCTGGAAAAGGTAAAATCCACTTCGACGGATGTGTTGGCTCTTGGGGCCAGTGGCCTGTTTTTTCAGACTCACTTAAGCCTGAAATGCCAGCCCCATCATAACCGAAAAAACAGAGTTCTAACCCTGGATGTTCATGGTTTGTTGAGTATTTCCCTATTGGTTTGCTCTCTAAACATTGAGTCAGCCATGCGCACATTAGGCATATGTAAACAGTTGTCCAATACTTTAGGCCCATGGACGAACAATATCTCCGGTTTTACATTCACATGCGGCATATTCCCCTGGGCATCATGCAGGCTTTCCCATTCCACCATAACAAGATATTCGGCAGGTATGGTGTATCCCTCCCATACTTCCGCAGTACGTTTCAGCTTGCTTCCCGAACTATCCTTCAGGTCTTCCAGCATGGATGCAACTGTTGCATGTCCGCTGCCAAGAGTCGACAGACCGATCCGCTTAAGGATCTGAAATCCTATCATCCCGGTGGACTCTTTAAGCATATTCATGGTTTCAATTTCACCGGCTTCAAACTCGAGTTCTTTGCCGGGACGTACCCGATGCGTTGCCAAGACTGTCACCGTTTTTCCTGTATCTACAGCAAAACCTTTGGCCTTTCCCTGCCCGCTTTTTGTTAGCCACTGGTTCATCGAGATTAATTTTGGCAGATCGCTGTGTACGACCCGAAAAACTGGTTCCTCAGGACCCTCCAGCATCACTTCACCGCATTTTGCACAGGTGTTTACAACCACATCTTCAAAGGTTTCATGAAAATTTTCATGGGCTTCCCACGAATCCCAATAAGTAATCTGATCAATCCAGATATGTGATAATTGTTGTCCCATATCGGTGTTTGCTCCCCAACGCATTCCCATTGGACATGCGCCAAGTTGTTTCATAAGATCAAATCCTTTAAAACCAGGAGTTAAGGCAGTGGCAAGGCACATTTTAGAACTGGCCTGTTTCATCATACCCATCAGGTTTGGATCATTCTTTACCAATACTCGATTAATAGCGACGTACAAGGCTGATGCAGGTTCAGCATCAAATAATTCTTTCATGTTTATACTCATCACATGCACCTCTTCTTAAAGTTAAAGAACTATTCTGGACAACACACTGTTATCCTTCACTCTCCATTTGGCTTATTCCGCTTTCTCTTTCTTTTCCCTTCTATTTCTTCAATAGGATCATTCACATAAACTTTTCCCAGGCCAATAGGTGAGGTGAAAGTGCCACCTTTTTTGTCTTCACTGATTCCATCTGAAAAACCAAGATCTACAGGAACCTTGCCTCTTCCACCTTGAGCATCTATGACATAAACCGGGCGCAGAAAACCTGTAGTGGTTCCGCAGAGGTCTCTACAGATTTCTTTTCCTTTGTATACTTCTGTCCTGAAATGACCAGTTCCCTCAACAAGGTCGGCATAATAGAGATAATAGGGTTTTACTCCCATCTTTCCGAGGCCCTGCATCAGGTTTCTCATTACATATATGTCATCATTCACTCCCTTCATCAAAACAGTTTGATTTCCTATGGGAATGCCCAGTTCCCTTAATATCTTAATGGCCTGATAACTCTGGGCCGTAATTTCATTAGGATGATTGAAATGGGTATTAATATAGAGCTGCGGCTCGTTAAGTGACTGGGGGGTATGTTTTCTAAGCACCTCAATCAGTTCTTTGTCTTCAATAATCTTTTGGGGCCAGACACATGGCACTCTTGTCCCGATCCTTATCAACTCGACATGTCGAATTGCTTTTAGTTTGCTCAAAACCTCATCAAGTTTGTTATTGGACAACAACAACGGATCTCCACCTGAGATCAATACGTCTCTAATATCTTCGTGAGATGCAATGTATTCGATTCCTTTTTTTATATCCTCGATAGTCGGATTCTTACGATCATCACCGACCTTTCTTTTTCTCGTGCAGAATCTACAATACATTGAACACTCGTTTGAGATAAGCAGTAATATCCTGTCAGGATAGCGATGGACTATTGTTCTTGGACCACCAAGCGGGATATCTCCTTCCTCATCCAGAGGATCTGCTGTCAGGTCCTTATAATGTTCAAGTTCCGCCACACTCGGAATTGCCTGTTTCCAGATGCCGTCATTCATCTTTTCAATGAGATTGAGATAATATGTACTTACTCTCATAGGATACTTAGCAATCACCTCTTTGAGCCTGGGATCAACTGTTACCTTCCTGCCGGCCAGCCATTTCTCTAAATCCTCGAACGTCTTTAGAGAGTTTCTCAAAATATCTTTATAAGCCATAACGAATCCTCCATTAGTTACTTCCAGAAAAAAATAGCCAACGGCCTATCTACCGTATAGACAGCAGATGGTGGAGCCGGGGAGTTTGTATTACTTTCCAAGAAGATGATCAGCCTGCGAAAAAAAAACCGGCTCCAAGAGTTTGACTTCCTTTCTCGGGCCGGGTTTTTAGCAAAATGCCATTAAGTTATTATCGATTTGCTCAAGAATTCCAAAGAGTACATGAATTCCAGAGACAGTACTTCAAAAGCTCATGAGGAGTATACTCAGTCACGTTGCCGGATTCAGTCACGGTCAAGTTTCTCAGCACAATCGTCGCAACGAACCAAGTCATTGAGACTTTTGCGGCTGTCGCCACCTTGCACTCACCGATACTGTTACTCCCAAAAAATTAACAGTTTTCAGACTGAATGGTTTTTTCAATTTGGGACACTATACATAATTATTTCTTTTTAGGACCTGGCTTTTGTCTTTTGAATTGATATTTCTGGTATAGCGGCGCGGTGGGCTTCTCTTATCGCTCGACGTAACCCGTCCTCTGACTCAGGGACAACGATAAGGTGAACATGATCAGTCATCAGAGGCAGTATGCCCAGACCTGAACGTTACAGCGATTACACCAATCGGCCATTACACAGAGATATTCGCGGGAGTCAGCTTCGGAAAAGAAGGTGTCCGTCCGCCGATTACCGCGTTGCGTTATGTGGTGAGGAATGTTGAGAATCACTACTCTTGCTATGCCTGGCATAGCAAAACACTATCCTGCCAACCAAAAGGTGTCAATAATTAAGTATGGTGTCCCTTTATTTCCTTGGGGTTGTCCTCACTCCATCATCTTACTCAACTAAATCGGGGAAATATTTCTTGGCGCAACCCTGGCATATGCCGTGACTGAATTGGACGTCGGAATGCTCCGAGATATATTTTTCCATTGTATGCCAACTGTCATCGTCATTGCGTATTTTTTTACAGTAGGAGCAAATGGGGAGGATACCTCTCAATGTTTTTATTTCATTCAGTGCGCTTTGCAGCTCTGCATTTGCTTTCTGAAGACACTCATTCTTCTCTTCAAGCTCTTTTCTAAGATGTCGGAGGGTCAGGTGGGTCTCGACACGGGCCAGCACCTCTTCCATCTGAAAAGGTTTACTGATATAGTCCACGCCACCGGCTGAAAATCCTTTCATTTTGTCGGTTATGTCATCCAAGGCACTGATGAAAATAACCGGTACGTCTTTGAGATGGGTGTCTGCTTTTAGTGCTTCACAAACCTGATAGCCGTCCATAACCGGCATCATGATGTCCAGCAAAATGAGATCAGGGCTTTCTTTCCGAGCCGCTTCTAAGGCCATCTGGCCAGTCCGGGCCGGGCGTACCGCATATCCTTCGCTCTCCAGAGCCATTACCAGGATGCGAAGATTTTCTTTGGTGTCATCAACTGCCAGGATATTTCCGCTGTGTGCCCTCATACTGTCCTCATTTGTTCTGTGTCCCTTTCATCAGGGATAGAATTGCCTCATATTCATAGTCATCTGCCAATTCCTCTAATTTCAAAGCAAGATTGGGGGCATGATCTCTGATAAGGCCGATTACTGAATTAATAGTTGCCATATCAGCACGCGACACAGCGTCTTCCAGTCTTTCCTGTAAGTCGATCGGGAGGGAGAGAATCATTTTTTGCCAGCTGTCCTTGCTGACAACCGTTGGCTGATTTGCAGTCCCGCGATCGTCTTCATAGAGCCAACGAACTGCCAGATGTCGTTCCATGGCCTCATAAATATCCTCTTTCTGGAATGGCTTGCCAATAAGACTATCACAGCCGGCGGTCATGGCGGCTTCCTCGTCACTTTTCAGACCGCCGGCATTCAGGGCCACAATCTTTGTTTGCCTGTTTTTGTCCGCAGATCTGATTTTTTTTATGGTCTCAAAACCTTCCCTGACTGACATCTGCATATCGATAAAAATGAGCTGGGCAGACCATTTTGTATAGAGTTTGAGGGCAGTTTTGCCATTTTGGGCACTCTTCATATCTAATGCGAAGGAAGCAAGGAGGTTGATAAACTGGAGTCTGTTCGTGGAGTTGTCATCAACTACCAGAATACGGTATCGGGGTTGGTCTGGTTCCAGAGCAACGACCTTGCGAAGGACTGTTTTTGCTTCCGGTGTCACACCACGTGCCGTCTCAACGAGAATATCAAATTTAAATATCGTCCCCTTGCCAACTTCGCTTATCACACTCATATGGCCGCCGAGGAGTTCAACAAATCTCCGACTGATCGTTAACCCCAGACCTGTTCCTTCCATGGTCAGACGCCCGCCTTCAGCCTGTTCAAAGGGGTCGAAAATTTTCGATAATTCTTCAGGGGCAATTCCTATACCGGTGTCTTCCACTTCAAAAAGAATTCTCTGAGATGCCCCTGTCGTGTCCGAGGAATTGCTGTTTTTCTCATCCACCTCCACCCGCACGGTGATACTTCCCTTTTTAGTAAACTTAAATGCGTTATTCAGCAGGTTGATGAGGATCTGTCTGAGTTTGACAGGATCGGAATGAATAAATTGGGGAATCTTGTTGCTGCGTTTGAAAACGAGATTCTCTTGTTTATTGGTGGCGTAGATTCTGAACATGTCCTCTATTTCATCCAGCAGAGCGGAGAAATCAAAGACATATTTCTTCAGGACAACTCGTCCCGCTTCAATGGTCGAAAGATCCAAGACCTGATTGATTAGAGTGAGCAGGTATTCACCGCTTCGACGAATGGTGCCAAGATAGTCTATTTCCAGGCCAGAAAGGGTCTTGCTTCGGGTCAGGAGTTGGGAAAATCCCAGGATGGCGTTGAGTGGGGTGCGCAGTTCGTGGCTCATATTGGCCATGAACAGGCTTTTGGCCTGGTTGGCTTTCTCTGCGGCTAGTCGGGCTTCGTGGAGAGTGGTTTCATATTCATCACGTTTTTCGATAAAATAGGAAACCGATTGCGCCATGCTCGCAATTTCATCATCTCCTTTAACGGGAATGGGAAGGGGATTGCCATCCACATGCGATTTCATACTCTGTTCAAGGCCGAGAATACGACCAATGACCGAACGGCGGATAAACAGGAAAATTAGGATGGCACTGATGACGATGAGAACCGGAATCAACAGGAAGAGTCTTCCTATTAGATCTAATTCTTTCGTAACTTGCTGGTTCTGATGTTGAATATCTGCTGAAACCCTTGAAAAAACCTGTTCGCTTTGTTTGACTAGGTCATCGGATAAAAATGAAATTTGAGCCAGTTCGTCCTGAATCAACATTTTTCGCTGCAAATGGATTTCAGTCAAGGCCAGAAGTCCTTTTTCGCCCAGGCCATATCGGTCCAAGATACTGGAATAGTCATTAAAAGAGAGGGCCTCGAAATGGCCGCTTTGTAATTCCTTATCCAGCATTTCTTTCAATTCAAGGATCTGACTTTTGTATTCTTCGAGTCGCTGACTGTCTGCAATGTTAAGCACATCCCGCAACAGACTGAATATTTGAATGAATAACTGTTGAATATGACGTGACGATGCTTCCTCCAGTGGTTCACTCCCCAAGGTCAGGGCTTCCCATGTATGCCTCAGATGAATGGAAATTTGCAGGATTCGTCGGTTGATGGCAATATCCTCTGTTATCAGGTTTACCACATCCTCCTGGTTCCTGAATATTTGTTGAGATCGCATGAGCAGGTTCGGTGCTTCATCCACATCTGCTGCTTTTAACTCTTCGATAAGGTTCTGGATTGTTGTCAGGTTTACCGCCATCCTCTGTGAAAAGAAATCGAGGAGAAGAGGGTTGTCATTCAAAACAAGATCAGAGCCGTCGGAGATCAGTCCTTCGACTTCCTTTGCCAGTTTTGAGGCGGTAATGAGTAGAGGGAGCTGGGTTTGAGAAATGGTATGGAAGAGAGTAGCGGATTTGTCAAAAAGGCGTTTGGTTACACCGTTGGCAATAAATGCCACCAGGATGATGAACGTCAGTCCCAGGGAAACCTTGAAAGAGATACCGGCGACCACTTTTTTCCCAAATACTTTCATTCGCTCAGTTTCCAATAGACTGAGTCCAGGGGAGTCATTAAGCCCCAGATACTTTCGTTGACTCCTGCAAGGTTTTTATTATAAGCGATGGCAAAAAATGGTTGGAAGAGCGTGTAAATTGGAAGATCGTCGGTGATGATTTTTTGAAATTTTTCATACAGGGCATAGCGTTTTTGAAAATCAAGCTCTGAAGCGGCCTGTTCCATGAGTTCATCTGCTGCCGGATTGCTATACCCTTGGGTATTGGACCAGATAACTCCCTTGCGGATATTTGAGCTCAAATAGGTCCGGTGGACGCCGATTACCGGATCTCCCCAGTTGAACACATCGTCCACAGTCAGGTCGAAGTCCCAGTTGGAGACCGTTTGAATCCAATCATTGAGATCTCTAGGATGCTCGATGATGACTTCTACTCCCAGATTTCTCAAAATAACTTCACGCAGGTACTCAGCGGTATGTAGGTTAATGCCAGTTCTTTCAGGAATATAGGTGATGCGAAAAGAGAATCTCTTCCCTGTCTTGTCGCGGCTATATCCAGCCTCGTCCAGTAATCGGTTGGCTTTGTCAAAATCCTGTTCATACAGGTTTACATCAGGTGAGTAAAAAGGATTCGTGGACGAAATTGGCCCAGTCTCAATTGCTACTTCCCCTTTAAATGTTGTATCGACAATAAATTTGCGATCGATGGCATAGGCAATGGCTTTTCGAACCCGTATATCATTGAATGGTTTCTTCTGGAGGTTAAATGCCAGCCAGTAAATCGGGCCGATACCTTTGAAACCATCTTTGATGACCACCAGGTGATCCAGGCTTCGCAACTGGTTTAACTCCATCAGATCCTGGAAACTCACCATCATGTCGATGTCGCCGGTTTCCATACCCAGGCCTTCTTCTAAGGTGTTCCGGATAATCTTGATGGTCAGGCGATCCAGATACGGACGACCTTTGATAAAAAAGTCGTTGTTCTTTATCAGGCGAATCTCTTTTCCGGGAACAAAGGACTCAAGCTTGAAGGGACCGGAGCCGATCGGCTGCATATTTGCCGGGTGGTCCTTTACCTGTTCCACGCTTCCATAGATATGCTTTGGCAGGATGGGGAGGAGGGCCGGTGACATGGCCAGTAAGAGTGCAGGATGGGGCTTTTTCAAACGAATGACGACGGTGTGTGGATCAGGTGTATCCACACGCTCTACAGCTTCCATCATGGACTTAAACGGATGCAGGGCCTTTACAGTCATGATGGAAAAAGCTACATCTGCGGAGGTAATGGGGGTTCCATCGTGAAAAACCGCTTTCTTGACGAGGTCCAGTGTAACCGATAAGCCATCTGTTGATATCTCCCATTTCTCGGCAAGATAGGGTTGAGGATTCCACTCCTTATCGAATCGAAGCAGACCGGCAAAAATTTGAGTACCTGGAATGGCAGTGGCCAGACCGGACTGGATTGCCGGATTCAAATGGGGAGGCGTCGCATAGAGGCTCATCACCAGTTCTCCGCCTGATCGGGGAACAGCATCCGTTGATTGAGCGGCAAAAGAAGAAAACGGAATAAGGAAAAAAACTATTGCCGTCAGGGCATAGTTGCCAATTTCAAGCTTGGTGAGCCAATGAGTTAGCATGATCAATACCCATGGAATCGGTAGGTTTTCTGCTGCATACCATTTATTGACTGCAGCTGTTTAACAGCTCTATTACTCGATTGAAAAAAACAACTACTCCAAGAAGGATATTTTCCCTCTTGCTCAGTTCTTTCATCCGAACTGGGGCTGCCAGATTAGGTGGCTTGGCTCAAGAACAAATAAAAAATGAGTGGATAATTCAAAAAAGAGATGTTTGGGATCCTGGGTTGTCTTTTTTTTCCTAACTGACGTCTTCCGTCAGGGGGTCTGCTCCCCAGGAATCATTGCAAATGAGGAACACAAATAGGTTACTCTGTCACGTCCCAAAACGGTTCAAAACTGAGGCTCGCTGCTGATCAGAATCATGTGGAGAGGGATATTGTGAACCAGGACGGGTCGTTCAATGCGTCCTGGTTCAATATCTGCTATTCACAACATCGCCTGCTGTCAGCTTATACGATAAAATAATGGGCCTGAGGATGGTGAACCACCAGGGCGGAAACGCTGAGTTCCGGGACCATTTGCAGGGATGAACTGAGTGTGACTCCGATTTCTGTTGCTTTCAGGAGAGCAAGGAGTGGCTTCTGCAACTCCAGGTCCGGACAGGCTGAATACCCGAAACTGTAACGCTGGCCGGAGGGGCCGATTCGCAGCTCTTCCCGCATGAGATTGTGGGTATACTGGGCCAGGGCCTCGGCTGCTTCCACACCAAAGCCGTGCAGGAGCAGATACTCATGGTATTTGTCTGCAGCGTAGAGTTCCTGACAGATTTGACCGAATTTTTTTCCCAGAGTCGCCACAAAGAACCCTGCACAGTCTTTTCCCTGCTGTTTCGTTCGGAAAAAATCCACGAGACTTCTGCCTGGTTCCCGTTTTTGGCGGGGGAGGGCGAATCTGTAGTCTTTCTCTTCGTGTTCAACGATGAGATCTTCTTCCTGACGATAACAGGGAAACCAGCCATAGCTGATTTGTGGTTCCAGCAGCTGTTCTCCTAAAACCCGCTCTTGGATTGCCTCAAACTCAGGGATAACTGTGGTGTTCAACAATTCCTGATAGGCCGACTCATCGAGTTTTGCCCGTTTATATCCCCAGCGCCCACGGAAAAGGATCTGGCGGTTGAGCAGGGAGAGAAAGTCGGTCGCTGCGACAGGCAGAGTCTTTTTACCGAAGAAGGGTGGTTCAGGAATAGCCTCAAGTGTTGGAATATCGCTTTTGGCTCTGGCGCCATTTGTGGCTTTGCTCGCTTCCTTTTCCTCCCAGGTGGTTGTCTGCAGCTTTCCTTTTTCAAAATCCTGAATGGCCTGCAATCCTGTGAAGGCATCCCGGCAATAGACCACAGGGCCGTCATAGAGAGGAGCGCAGTCCTGGGCCACAAATTTTCGGGTCAGGGCCGCTCCGCCAAGGAGGATGGGATGTTTGAGTCCTGCTGCCCGATACTTGTTCATGCTTTCCTGCATGATCATGGCCGATTTTACCAGCAGTCCGCTGAGGCAGATAATGTCAATGTCCGCATTCTTCAATACGGTTTCAATGATGGTTTCAGCAGTTACCTTGATCCCCAGGTCGATGACTCGATAGCCGTTGTTGGAGAGAATGATATTGACCAGGTTTTTGCCAATATCATGGACATCTCCCTGTACCGTGGCCAGGAGAATACAGGGGGCATCGCCACGGTCGTTTTTATCCATGAAGGGTTCCAGAATATCCACAGATTTACGCATGACCTCGGCGGACTGGAGGACAAAGGGCAAGAGCATCTCTCCGGCCCCGAAGAGGGCGCCCACTTCCCGCATGGCGGGAACCAGGTGCTGGTTCACAATTTCGAGGGCTGAATAGCGATCAAGGAGCATGCGCAGGATGTCGGGAAGATCCTGTTGACTGCCACGGAGGATCTGTTCCCGGATAAGCTGCTCCGGTATCTTCTCTTCGCTTTCCCCTTTTTCTGCTGAGACCTGATGTTTTTCAAAGTAGTTTATGTAGGCCATAAGCGGTGAGACTTCACCGTGATCCCGGTCATAAAGAAGATCCATGGCCAGGGTTCTGCTTTCTTCCTCAATGGACTCAAGGCTGATGCAGTTTGTTGGATCAATGATTACCGCATCCAGTCCGGCCTTTACTCCCTCGTGGAGAAAAACAGCGTTCAGTATCTTGCGTGCAGGAGCGGGCAGGCCAAAAGAGATGTTGGAGAGACCGAGCAGGGTGTGACAGCCCGGAAGTTCTGCCTTGATTCGTTTGATGGCATTCAGGGTCTCGATGGCTGCCTGCCGGAGGTTTTCATCACCAGAGCCGATGGTGAAGGTGAGGGGATCGAAAAAGAGAGAATGGGGGCTGATACCATGGCGTTCGGTAACCAACTGGTAGATCCGTCTGGCAACATTGAACTTGGAATCACAGTCCATGGCCATGCCCTGTTCATCGATGGTGAGGGCTGTGACGCAGGCCCCATATTTTTTGACCAGGCGACAGATCTCATCCAGTGTCTTGCCGCCGTCTTCGAGATTGATGGAATTGACAATGGGTCTGCCCGGGTAGGCGGCCAGGGCCTTAGCGATGACTGCAGGTGAGGTGGAGTCAATCATAAGCGGAGCCTTCAGGGTCCTGCCATACATCTGCACCAATCGGACCAGGTCACTCTCTTCGTCTCGTCCGGCCCAGGCGGCATTGAGATCGATCATGTGGGCTCCCTGGCGTTCCTGATCGAGTCCTATCTGCAGGCAGCCTTCAAAATCATCAGCAAGGAGCAGTTCCCGGAATCGTTTGGAACCGGTGGGGTTTGAACGTTCACCGATGATCAATGGGGCTGGTTGCTGTCTGATGTCTACGGCCTGATAGAGACTTGCTACCTGAGCCAGCGTACCTTTACTATTGTTTTGGCTCATCTCAGCACCTCTTTACGGTTGGCAGGGACTGCAGATTGCAGTGCTTCGACCAGGCCTCTGATATGGTCTGGCGATGTGCCGCAACAGCCGCCAACAATGGAGACCCCTTTTTGGGTCACAAAATCATACATGTGACGACCATAGTCCTCAGGCGAAAGGGGATAACAGGTCTTGCCGTTGACCACTTCCGGCATGCCCTGGTTGGGAATGCAGGAAATTCGTTTCTGCCAGTGTCTACTCAGATAATCGATATGTGGTTCCATGTCTGTGGGACCCGTTGCGCAGTTGAGTCCCAGGGAAAAAACAGGAAGAGGAGCAATGGTGGCACAGACTGCGGCTATATCTGTTCCCACGAGCATGGTACCCTGTTTCTCAAAGGTGACAGAGGAGAGGACAGGGAGGTCAACCTTCATTTCTTCTAAAAGGTCAAAGCAGGCTATAAGCACGGTCTTGATCTGGAGAAGGTCCTGACAGGTTTCAACGATCAGGGCATCTACTCCGGCTTCGATGAGGGAGCGCATCTGCTGGCTCACTGTTGCGGCAAGGTCCTGGGGTGAGATATGGCCAAGCACCGGCAGTTTGGTGGTGGGGCCAATGGAACCGGCAATGTAGCGCGGGCGAGCTTCTGTGGAGAATTCGGAGACCGCCTTTCTGGCATTGGCCACTGCCGCCTTGTTGATTTCGTCTACCCTGTTTTCCAGGCCGTATTCGGAGAGGACCACGGATGAGGCGCCAAAGGTATTGGTTTCCACCACCATAGCCCCTGCAGCCAGGAAATTACGGTGCAGGGTAACGATACTCTCAGGGCTGGAAATGTTGAGATATTCGTTGCAGCCGTCAAGTCCGTCCCAGGCAGCAGGATCAATATCCATGGTCTGCAGGGTGGTGCCGCAGGCACCGTCAAAGATCAAAAGAGGTTCTTGGGAAAAAGTCATTGGTTATGTATGGTAAAAGAAAAAGTTATTGAGAACAGTCTCTGTGCCCTGTTCCCCATGGTTTTATTGCTGCAAAGTCAGTTGCAGGGGGGTGTCATTCATGCCCCATAGCAGCGTAAATTTCAATCTCTTTTTTTGTTGGTATTCTCTGGCTATCGTGGAGTGAGAGGCCCAAAAAAGAGACACTAATACCGGTGATGAACAGTTAGCCGGCACGCAGTACAAGTACCCCCAAGGGGTGAAGTACCTTCACAAACTTTTTTTTAAAAAAACACAAAAAACAATTCTAAGGTACTCATTGGATTTGATATGCTATGGTCAAGGTGTTCCTGACAATATAATTATTAATCCCATATCCATTATCTGCAACAGTGCTAAAAAAACTTTACTACAGTTCAGCCTATTCTTCAAAGACCATTGTCAGGGATCTCCTCCTGTGGCTCATACTTCTTGTTTTTCTCGTGGGCGGGGTCGCCGAACTGGCATATTCTTTGTATTCGCATCGTCTTGTCAAAGTTAAACTCGATCAGCAGGCTGACACTCTCATTGAGGAGGTCTCTACGATACTCTCTACGCCTCTGTTGCTTCAGGATCAGCAGGGTATAACCTATATCGGCAAGATCTATTCGCGCCTTCCATATCTCCAGGGGGTACGTATCGAAGATAAAGAGAAAAACGTACTGTTCGACTCCATTGGCCAGGAACCCATCGAAGTTTTGAGAGAAAAGGATATCCGCTCTAAGGGGCAATATCTTGGTCTCGTCGCATTAAGTGTTACCGACTGCAAGGATCACAAACATAGACACCAGACCCATGTTACCATCTTTTTTATGGGCCTGGCCTTGATTACGGCCATGGTGGCGGGAATTCACGTCATTATGCGTTATATCCTGATAAACCCCCTGGAGCGATTTAACAGGGGGCTGTCTGAAATTGCAGAGGGTAATTATTCCACCCGCCTGGCAGCGGTACCGCATCAGGACCTGAACAGTTCAGTCGAAGCGGTCAACAGTCTGGCCGGTCATGTCGAACGTGTTATCGGTGAACTGAGTCATACCCGTGACTTTCTCCAGAATGTCCTTGATTCCATGCCCTCAATCATCATCGGCGTTGATAGTCATTGTCGCATCACCAACATGAATCGTACTGCCATTCGCAGTGCAGGAAAAACAGTTGAGGAATGCCTGGGGAAATCTATTTTGGATATTTTTCCCAGCCTGGAGGAAAAGTGCCTTGGCATGATAAACAGATCCATTGCTGAAGGCACGCCGATAACCATAGAACAGAAGAACTGTCCTGTCCTGGGAAGAAAAAAAGATAGTGAGATAACCGTCTATCCCTTAGCTGGAGATGATGCAGATGGCGCGGTTGTCCGTATGGACGATATTACCGCCAGGACACGGTTACAGGAGATGATGGTTCAGACTGAGAAGATGATGTCTGTGGGAGGACTCGGGGCGGGAATGGCCCATGAGATCAATAACCCTTTAGGCGGTATCCTGCAGGCAGCCGAAAATATAGAACGGAGACTCTCTCCCCAGCTGGAGAAAAATAAAGAAGTGGCCCGACAGTGCGGCGTTGAACTGCAGACCCTGCAGACCTATCTCCAGAAGCGCCAGATCTACACCATGCTCAGCGGCATATGTGATTCGGGCCAGCGTGCCGCAAAAATTGTCGAGAATATGCTACAATTCTCTCGCACCAGTGACTCAGCTATGCAACCCTGCGTTCTTGCTGAAATCCTTGACAGGGTGATAGAAATTGCCGGTGTCGATTACGATCTGAAATGGAAATACGATTTCAGAAAGTTTCGTATTGTTCGAAACTATCGGTCGGACATAGAGGTGGTTTGCAGCAGAACGGCATTGGAACAGGTCTTTTTAAATCTCTTGAAAAATGCGGCACAGGCCTGCTGCCCCATTCAAGGAAGGCAAAAACATTCCCCTGAAATCACCATCAATGCCTCTCAGGATGATGATTTTGTGACGGTGGAGGTCATTGATAACGGCCCAGGCATTGAGGAAGATATCAAAAAACGAATTTTTGAGCCTTTTTATACCACCAAAAAGGTTGGAGAGGGCAATGGTCTGGGCCTTGCTGTTTCATTCTTTATTATTGTTGATCAACACAGAGGAAGGTTGTTCGTGGAGTCGACACCTGGTCAGGGCGCAACCTTTGTGGTGCAGATTCCCAGAAGGTAAGTTGTTGCCAACGGCTTAGTCCATCGGGATTTGGGTAAAGCCTTTTTGCTGATGGGCCAGCATGGAGATGTATCCGTTCTGGGTGATTGTCAGTTCCGGACGGAAATCCTTTGCTGAGATGCCGTTGAGCTCGGCAGCAATGAGACACTGCTCCATGGCAATGCCCTGTCGGGCAAATTTTTGCAGCCAGTTATGGACTGCAGTTTTTGCAGCCAGCTCGTCCTTTTCAACGTACCAATCCCCCTGGGTCACAAATTTACTGGCTTTGCCGCGAAAGGCGATGACTGCTTCCGTTTTGACTCCGGCAGCCTGGAGTTGGCTGAGCGTCTTGTCTATGAGTGTGAGGCGGACAAGGAGCTTTTCGGGGATGCCGATGTTGAGATCAAAATAGACCCTTGCCGTTGTCAATCCTGACAGCGCCGGACTCTGCTTGTATTCTTCTCCCTGGGCAATGGTCCAGGAAAAAATGAGAAATAGAGGCAACCAGAAGAAGGAGAAAAGTTTTGGCCTTATCATAAGATAGCTCCAGAGAACGTATTGTCTGGCAACCCGAGTCAGAAAAAAACAGAGATTAGCAGGAATTGTTTTGTTGAGCAGCCTGTCGATACCTGATTAACAGCCTACATCGAGTTTCTTTTCTATTTTTACCGCAGTATTCTTTTTTTCTCCCACCGTATACCAGACCTTCACTCCATGGCCCTTTTTGATTTCTGCCAAAGAAGAGTACCCGATAAGGGCTGTATTCCAGTCGAACAGGATGTCCAGCTTCTCCCCTTTGGTTGTTTTGAGGGCGAGCGTCTGTGTTTCCTCGTTGAAGGTTCGTACCTTTCCCTGCACGACTATGACATCCTGATTGAGAGACATGTTATTATTTTCTTCTCCTGCAAAGGAAAGTGGAGGGAGAAGAAGGACCAAAAACATCAAAAATGGAGCGATAAAAGAGTGTCGAGGGTGATTGCTTGTTTTCATACCATTCCCCTTATGTGTGGTTCATTTTATTGTCTCTAAGTCTTCTTTGGGATGAGAAAAATGCAAATCTGTCTGCAATGAGAACAAGATAAGCACTGCTGCTACAATGTGCCAGTATGGGTGGGGAGAAAGAACAGAGGATGTCAGGAATGAGGGAGCTGTTCTTCAAGGAGGACAGAGATTTTTTCCCGGCAGCGTCGAGAGTTACAGGAACCGCCGCCGATGCCGGTAAGCGCGGCGACCTCATCAAAACTTTTGGCCCCGTCTGCAATTGCCTGGAGGATTGCATGGAGCTTGATGCCTTTGCAGATGCATCCGGGTTTCAGGCGGGCCAGAATCTCTTCTTCGCTGAGCATGTGGCTCTTGGTTTGAGTGTCAGGCGGATTGGGTACGATGGATTCTCTAAATCCGACAGACTCCTGGTGTCGAAAGTGGTCGTGGATGGCTACTGCCAGCTCCGGGCCTATGCCAGGGACAGAAGAGAGCTCTTCGATTTCAGCACTGCGAATTCGATTGACACTCCCGAGTTGTTTCAACAAGCTTTTTTTTCGGTCCGGACCAATACCCGGGATCTGATCGAGGGTTGAGGCCAGAGTCGTTTTGTTACGTAACTTGCGATGAAAAGTCACCCCGAAGCGATGCGATTCATCGCGGATGCGCATGAGATAGAGGAGAACCGGATTGTGGGCCTGGAGGAGGATGGGATTTTTACGTCCCGGTTTGTAGAGTTTTTCTCCTTCCCTGTCTTTCTCTTTGGCGATGCCTATCCAGTCAAGTTCGCCAAGGATACCGAGTTCATTGGCCACCTTCATGGCCACTCCCAGTTGTCCTTTGCCTCCATCGACGACAAAGAGGTCAGGGAGGTTGTTTTCTTCCACGCCTTTTCTGAGGCGTCTTTGCAGGACCTCTTCCATCATGGCGTAGTCATCGGGGCCTGGCACCGTCTGTATCTTGTAATGTCTGAACTGTGACGGGGCAGGGGTTCCCTTTTCGTAGCAGACCAGTGAGCCTACTGCCTGCTTGCCGCTGGTATTGGAGATGTCGAGGCATTCGATACGCTCGGGACTGTGATTCAGGTGGAGAAGTTTTTCCATGGAGGCAGAGAGTCCCAGCCAGGAACGTTCCTGTTTTTCCTTTTCGTCGAATATGTGGGCCGCATTGGCATTGGCCATCTCCAGCAATTGGACGCGGTCTCCACGCTGGGGAACCTTCAGTTGCACTGATGTACCGAGAAGTTCTGAAAAATGTTCGGTCAGAAGCTCGGTATCATCAACAGGAAAGGGCAGGACAATCTCTTTTGCCGGAATGGTGTTGTGGTCGTAGAACTGGTTCAAGGCCTGAGCCAGGATGGTTGCATCGGTTTCCATGGGATTGGAGAAGAAAAAATTTTGACTCCCGGAAATAAGGCCGTCCCGGACAAAAAGAATGGCCATCCCAATGGCGGTTCCCTGACGGCAATAGCCGAGGACATCAAGATCTCGGAGGTGGTCGGAGGCAATAATCTGTTTCTCCAGGGTCCTGGAGAGGGCCGTGATCTGGTCTCGGAGTTCTGCTGCCCGTTCAAAGAGCAGTTGCTCTGCGGCTGACGTCATCTCTTTTTTGAGGTCATTGAGCAGACTTCTGTTGCGCCCTTCAAGGACCATCAATACCTTTTTTACCTGATCCTGATACTGTTTCTGATCTGCAAGTCCTACACAGGGGCCCAGACATTTGCCCATCTGCAGATTGAGGCAGGGGCGTTTCCGCGGTTTTACCGTATTGCCTTTGCATTTTCTGAGGGAAAAGAGGTTGGCCAGCAGTCTGAGTGTTGCCCACATGGAAGAACTCGAGGCGTAGGGACCAAAATATCGGGCCCCATCTTTTTTCCGCCTTCGGGTCATATGGACCCGGGGCCAGCTCTCCTGGACGGTGACTTTAATCAAGGGGTAATTTTTGTCATCGCGAAGGATGATGTTGTATCGGGGTTTGTACTTCTTGATCAGCGAGGCCTCGAGAATCAAGGCCTCTTTTTCGGTGTTGGTGAGCAGGGTGTCAACCTTGTGTACCTTTGCCAGCATCACCGTGGTCTTGTTGTGATCGGAGCCTGTAAAGCGGGTATAGGAGGTGAGTCGTTTTTTCAGGTCCTTGGCCTTTCCCACATAGAGGACCCGTGACTTTCTGTCGAGCATCTGATAGACGCCAGGGGAGTGAGGGACAGTTTTGAGAAAGTCGAGGGGAAACATGATGATTTGGGGTGAGAGAAGGCCGTCTGTTGAATTATGAAATCGCTGCGTGAAGTCTTCATAATAGCCACGAGGAGAGGCCTTGGCAAGGAATGGGTGCCAGTGTGACTTTACAGAAAGGATAAAGTAGTGTACATAATTTTCGTTTATATACTTTTCCAGGTGCCGCATCGTTTGTGGTGAAAAGGGAATACGGTGTAAATCCGTAACGTTGGGCCAACGCTGTAAGCGGGGACAATGGTCACAGAATGCCACTGCCGATATCTTTAACTGGAGAGGGTGGGAAGGCGTGACCAGAGGTTGATCCGCGGAGTCAGAAGACCTGCCTGGAGAAGAAGGATTAAATTGTCCGCACAAGTCCGTATTGCATGAAAACTGCAATGCGGACTTTTTTTATGCCCTGGCGGGAGAGACATAAGGAAAATGAGGATCATGGAAACACAGTTAGAAATGGCACGAAAAGGCGTTGTCAGTGCCCAAATGGCAGAGGTGGCGAGAGAGGAAGGACTGGGGGCCGAGTGGATTTGTGACCGGGTAGCCGAGGGCAGAATCGTTATCCCTGTTAATACCAAGCGAAAAGGGCAGAAGGTGGTGGGCATTGGCTATGGCCTGCGTACCAAGGTGAATGCCTCCATTGGTACTTCCTCAGATATCAAGGATCTTGACCTTGAAGTGGAGAAGGCGCAGACAGCAGAAGAGGAAAAGGCAGATACCCTGATGGAACTCTCCACCGGAGGCAACCTGGACCAGGTTCGAAGGACGATCCTCGACTGCTGTTCCCTGCCGGTGGGCAATGTACCGCTATACCAGGCATTTTCAGAGGCCAGCCAGAAGTACCATAATCCCAATAAGCTTGACAGTGAATACCTCTTTGAACTCATAGAAAGACAGCTCAGTGATGGGATCTCTTTCATGGCTATTCACTGCGGTATTAATCGCTTTTCCATAGAACGGCTTCGCAAACAGGGATATCGCTACGGAGGGTTAGTGTCAAAGGGAGGTACCTTTATGGTCTCCTGGATGGAATACAATAATTGTGAAAATCCACTCTATGAACAGTTTGACCGGGTCTGCGCCTTGATGAAAAAATATGATGCAGTTCTCTCTCTCGGCAATGGCATAAGGGCAGGGGCTATCCATGACAGTCATGATCGAGCTCAGATGGCAGAGATGGTGATCAACTGCGAACTGGCGGAACTGGGGCGTGACATGGGGTGTCAAATGATGGTGGAAGGGCCGGGGCATGTCCCTCTGGATGAGATTGAAGGCAATATCATGCTGGAAAAACGGATGAGCGGCGGGGCACCCTACTATGTGCTTGGTCCCTTACCTGCAGATTCAGGGGCTGGCTATGATCATATTACCGCTGCTATCGGAGCTGCCAGTTCGGCACGCTACGGAGCGGATCTTATCTGTTATATTACGCCTGCTGAACACCTGGCCCTGCCAAATGTTGATGATGTGCGCGAAGGAGTCCGGGCAACGCGCCTGGCGGCCCGTATTGGTGATATTGCCAAGTATCCTGAGCGCAGAGAGCTGGAAAAGAAGGTAGCCCTCAGTCGCCGGGATACAAACTGGGAGGAACATTTCAAGCTCCTCATGTTCCCGGAAAAGGCAGAAGCGGTACGCCGGTCAAGGATTCCTGAAAACCAAAAAACCTGTACGATGTGTGGAGATTTCTGTGCCATGGAGCGGGGGAAAGCACTCTTTGCAAATGATATGAAGGGAGATAAAATTGGCTAGGATCTTGCTGCTCTGTTAGGTGCTGGCGATAGGAGAGGAGGGCGGCTCAGAAAACTCTGCCGCCCTCCTCTCGCGTCTCCTACAGTCTAAATCCACCGACCATATTTTTGAGTTTTTCAGCGGTGTTAGAGAGTGCAGCCGCATTGTTCTGCACCTCACTGCTGGAGGTTGCCATTTCGGTCGAGGATTGGCTGACCATGGTGATATCCTGGGCGATCTGAGCCGATACCGCAGAACTCTGGGCCACATTTTCGTTTACTTCGGCAAGCCCCTGCGCTGCCTGGGCCACGTTCGTGGCAATCTCCTCGGTTGCCGCAGTCTGTTGACTTACCGCACTGGTGATCGAGTTGACCGTATCATTGACGTTATTGATGACCTCGGTGATTCGTTTGATCTGTGCGACTGTGGCGTGGGTTGAATTCTGGATGCCATCTATCTGCGACTTGATTTGACCTGTGGCCTCTGCGGTCTGTTTGGCCAGTTCTTTAATTTCATTTGCCACCACAGCAAAACCCTTGCCTGCTTCTCCGGCCCGGGCTGCCTCAATGGTCGCGTTAAGGGCGAGCAGGTTGGTCTGGCTGGGGATATCGGTGATCACCTCGATGACCTTGCTGATTTCGCTGGCGGCAAGGCCCAGTTCCTGAACCCTGATCGTGGCACTTTTCGCCTCTTCTACGGCTTCAGCGGTTACCTTACTTGCCCGTATGGTATTGTCGTTGACATCGGCAATGGTAGCGGTCATTTGTTCTGCAGCCGAAGCAACAATATTCATACTGGTGGTTGTCTGTTCAGTGGCTGCAGCAACAGAGTCCATATTGACACTCATCTCTTCGGCAGCAGTGGCCACGGAATTTGACTGGTCTGAGACGTTGGTGACGCCTCCTGACATCTGTTCGGCAATGGCGGAGAGTTCGGTGGTGACTGACGAGATGGTTACCACACCATGAATCACCTCTTTGAACATGTGCTGCAGGTTGAAAATAAAACCGTTGAAATTGGTGGAGAGTTCCTGCAGTTCATCATAGTTGGATTGTTTGTAAACCTTGCAGGTTTCACAGTTGCTGACCTTACCGCTTGTGACACCCATGCAGCTTGGGGTTATGGCCATGCTGCCGCTTATTTCTCAGCATATGTTTTTTTGTCCGTAACTTTTGCAGGATGGGGTGTTGCATTTTATGACATCGGAGCAGACAGGACAGTCTACCTTCAGTCGCTTAGTCAGGTCGCTTTCTCCCTGCGCGAGCTTTCTGAGATTGCCAACGACCACTTTGATCGGAGCCATAATAAGTCGTAGCATAAAGAATGCAACAACGACAATAATGAGACTGCTGACCAGAGTGATAAGGTTCATCATCTTTTGCATGGCCTTTGCTGGTGCCAGTGCCTCATGTGCATCAATTTTAGCGATAAGGCCACAGGTGAGATCACCGACAGTAACGGGACTGTAGGCAGCTAAGACCGGATCTCCATTATAATCTCTGGTAAGTTTTACGTTCATGAAAATTTTTTTCTATCTCTTTTTTCTTGATCTTACGAATACCGGTTAACTTGTCAAAGCTTGCCTCGGTCAAGGAAGTATTGGTTCTTTGGGAGCAGAGATAACCGCTGATAATCAACGGCACGATGTCTATCATGATAAAAGCAGTGACCAGTTTAACGCCGATCTTTTTGAACAGTCGAAAAAAAAATCATAATTCCTCTTTGTGGTTCATTTGATGAGGCTCTGCGGATAGTTCATTCCTGATCAGGATTGTTTTAGATCTGCCATGGGTTACCATCCGACTGACTTTTTATTCTGGTGACCTTGGCAGCATTTTTATCGAGGAACTTCATGCGCCGTATGGGATTGATAAAGATGTTAAAAAAAGAGAGACTGATGAAAAAACAGTGAGTTCATGAATGAGGTTCTCTTATGAATGAAAAATCAAATAATGAGAATTTGATTTAAAATAGAATCACTCTCCATTGCTTCAGCGTATCAAGACTCTGTCATGGAAACAAATGAAAAAGTAATTTCCTGTCAACAAAATAGAGCAGACAGGGGCTGGCTCAGATAATGGTATATGGCAGAGGCATGCTGAACTGGAAAAGGGTGTCGGGAATTTCAGGGCATGCTTTTTATCTCAGTTCCTTGGTACATTTGTAGAGGCTAAGGCTTTCTTCCAGGTAGGGAAGCATTCGTTTTCTGGCAAATGCGATCATAGCGCTGAACTGGGCCGGGATAATAAAGCTGGCATCCGTGGCTACAAAACTTTCGGGGCTTGCCATGTGGATCTTGATGGCCTCAATGAGAAGGGGGGCAGTGAATCCATACTGTTGCAGGTCTTCGCGGACAAAGGATGTGGTGTAGCGAATGGTTTTTTTTGAGATGCGATGGGTAATGACCCAACCGGCAATCTCTCCGCGGTAACGGAGGCCCAGGCTGTTGAGGTGTTCAATTATTGCTTCGTTGTGGAAAGGGGAGAGGATTTCCGGGTACCAGGGGGCCTGTCTCTGCCTGTTTATGATGAAGTTTCTTTCTGTTTGGGGCAAATCCTTCCACAGAAAGATCTCGCAGGATGGAGGGAGGAGAGACTTCTTGAGAAAGGGGGCGTTCAGGATCTTTCCCCGGTCACGGCTTTTGCACAGCAGACCGCTGAATTCGGGCGGAGAATAGTCGTTGGCCTTGAGGAGATGGGCCATGGTCTCTTTCTCGCTTTTTTGTTCCTGATAGAGGACAAGAAATTTCCTGCATCCTCGTTGAACAGCTTCTTCCTCACTGCTGCGGAGTAAGGCTCCTCCTATTCCCTGTCGTCTGGACCGGGGAAGGACAAAAAGGGACCGCAGCTCGGCAATCTCTGGCGAAACCTGTTCAACCAGGGCCAGTCCTACCGGCTTTTCGTCAATGCGGGCACCGATGGAATAGAAGACATGGCGGTTGGCTTCCTCATATTTGACCAGGTGTTTGTATCTGTTATAGGTGAGTCCGACAAACTCCACCCCCTCTTCTCCACCTAAGGTAGAAATGTTAAGAACCATGGTCAAATTCTCTCTTGAGGCTGGTTAGGGCAGTCGGCTTCTGACCGCAATCCAGGTATCTTATTATCTGGTCTGCACAATGGCCAAGGGAAAACTGTTCCGTATCAAGAGTCAGGTCGTAGAACATATCTTCATGGATTGCAGAAACCTGCTCTGTGCAGAGATTTCTTCGTCGCCTTCTTTCTCCATTCCGTTTGAGGAGTATTTCCTGGGAACAGTTCAGGCCCACGAGATAGGTGGGAACGGAGGAAAAGGTTCGTACAGCCGACTCTTTCATTGCCCTGTTGATCAGGACTATGTCCAGGAGGGTTCGGTTGCCGGTGTCGGCAAAGGCTGCCACTGAGGCAAGAAAGCCTTGGTAGATGGTCGGTAGGCAGGCCCTTTGCATGGCGCTCAGAGGCTGTTGCGTCAATCCCTCGTAAAAACGATCCATGGAGATATGGATATAGGGAAAGTGCAGTTGATTGGTGAGTTGCCGACAGAGGGTCGTTTTTCCGGATCCTGATGCCCCGTTGACCAGGATGATGTGACCATCGCTACTCATGCCCTTACACCAATTGCCGTTTGGCCAGGGTTGCGAACAGGCCTTCCTGCTCCATCAGTTCCTCATAACTGCCTTTCTGTTCCACGGTACCACGGTTTATGACATAGATACTGTCTGCATTTTTAATGGTGCTGAGGCGATGGGCTATCACCAGTCTGGTGATGTGCATTTCACTCATGGACCTGGAAACAATCTTTTGAGTCTGATTGTCGAGGGCGGAGGTCGCTTCATCAAAGAACATAATCCGCGGCTTCATGGCAAAAGACCTGGCAATGAGCAGCCGTTGGCGTTGACCGCCGGAGAGGTTGGTTCCGCCTTCGGAAACATAGGTATGCATACCCATGGGCATATTCCTGATGTCCTGTTCAAAACCTGCCTGTCTGGCGGCCGTCCAGGCCTCATCGATGCTGAGTTGAGAGGAACCGACGATGTTGACAAAGATGTCTCCGGCAATCACTGTCCCACCCTGGAGAACGGTTCCAATTTGTTGGCGAACGGCTTGAACATCGATATTCTGCAGGTTCTGACCGTTATAGAAGATGACACCTTTCTCAGGTTTTTCAAAGCCAAGGAGGAGGCGGAGAAGGGTGGATTTTCCCGATCCGGAGGGACCGACAATGGCGATAAACTCTCCAGGTTTTACCGTCAGGGAGAAGTCTTGAAGAATAAGAGGGCTGTTCTCACTGTAGCGAAAAGTGATATTGTTGACCTCGATATTGCCGTCAAGCACTCCTGGATTTGCATGATTCTCATTTATTTCCGGTTGGTTGAGAAGAATGGGGAGTGCTCGCTCATACAGAGGAATGATACGCAGGACTGTGACCAGGGTGGAGCCAAGACCGAGGACAGCGGCCATAAAGGAACCGTAGGCAGTGACAAAGGCGATAAACGAACCGGTGGAGAGGTCTTTCTCGAGATGAAAAGAGGCCACAAAATAGATGATGCCAATGGCCACAATGGGATAGATGCTATGGAATGTGGCAAAGATGTTGGAGACCATGCCCACCCTGTAGGCGGCCTGTTTCTCCTTTGCAAAGGCCTTACCCCAGACAGAAAAGGCGCGGTGTTCAGCCCCTGCAACCCGCAGCTTGGAAAGTCCGGTGAGAAACTGGAGGACTATACCTGAAATACGACCCTTGATAGTGAGCAGTTCCCGTCCATATTTGATGTCGAAGTAGCCTGAACTCACGGTGACCAGGAAAGGGGGAATCGTTGTCAGGATAGCAACAAAGGCAAGTCTGCTGCTGTAGTAAAAGAGGACAATGAGATAGAAAAAGGAAAAAAAACCGGTGAGGAGGGAGCTGAGTCCGGCTCCGGTGAGCTGCTGGCGGATGGTGGTGATGGCATTGACCCTGGAGGCGAGATCACCGACGGTGTATTGACGAAAAAAGGTCGGGGCGAGGCTGAGGAGTCGATCCATCACCGCAAACTGCAGGGAAGAATCCATCTTGGTCTCGGCCCTGAGCATGGCAAAACTGCGGGTGAGCTGAAAGGCAGCGGTGCCTATGGCTGCAGCAAAAAGGGCAATGCCGTATTGGAACAGCATGCCCTTTTCTGCTCCTGGAATGACAGTATCAAAGATCTGGGCCGAGGCCAGGGGTGGAATCAGGCCGAGCAGGGCCGCCAGTATGGACATGCTGATAACGGTGAACAGGTCTTTGCCATTTCCCCTAAGGGAAAATTTCAGGATATTAATGAGGTGAAGAATATTAGTGGTAAAGGGACGATAGAATACGATGCCATCTGGCAGTAAGCGTTGGTTATAGGCCTTGGTGACCGGGCTTGTCTTCTTGGTCAGGGGATCAAAGACCTGATAGCCTCCTGAGCGACCTGGCAATAGAGCCACCGGACGCTGTTCCTTGGCAAGAAAGCCCAGAATTGGCCCATTCTCCTGGGTCTGCCAGTCTTGTTTGAAACTGATCGTTCGTTTGCGTACCCGCGAAAGGTTGCAGATCTCGGTCAGTTGGTCCCTGTTTGAGGTGAGGGCTGGAGGACTGATAAAGCTGATGTCCTGAGCCTTGCCGATACGAATGCAGGCGGAAAAGAGGAGATCCCCGGGATCCTCTTCGGCAATGGGGTTCGTTTCTGGCTGGAGGATGGAGACAAATTCGTTCAATGTCTCACGCATCCTCTGTCCATCTCGTACCTCTTTCTCGTTGAGTCTGGTCGCTTCGACTTCGAGGATGCTCGCCCGCTCCAGCAGGCAGCAGTGGAGGAGGATGGAATGAAAATTCTCCAGAGCTGGGGCAAAGAGTGGTGTTTTGAGCAGCTCACTGGTCTTCTGCGATTGCAATTTGCAGCTGCTTGTGGTCTGCAGCCAGGCCCTGGAAGAGAGGGGAACGGGTGGGGAAGGCGTTGGCAAGGGGTACATGTCGAGGAAAATGGCCGCTCCCGTTACAATCTGCAGCCAAAGCAGATCCCGGTCGCTGCTGATTCGTGAACCCTTGTCGATTGTTTCCTCTTTTCCTGCAGTGAGAAAGTGTTGACAGGTCTGATGGCTGTCCTTGACCAGTCCCTGATTAAGGGTCTCCAACCATTTGTCGACAAGGATACAACACTCTTGAAACATCTCAGGGTCGTCAAGGGCTGCCATGAGTTGCTTTCTCTCCAGGCGATAGAGAGAGCTCCCCTGCTGCAGGGTGGCCAGACAGCTGAAATTGGGCGGTGCGGACTGTGAGTCCATGGCGAAAAGCAGGGTCCCTGGGACCAGGGAACAGAGGTGGAGTCGGCGGCCGCTTGGACTGTTGTTCTCCCGGTCGACAGTAAAGAGTTCTACCCCACCCTGTTCCAGATACCAGACTGTATCTGAGGAACCGAGGAAAAAAGAAGAACCGGTGCCGCTTGTCTGCAGTGTGCCGTGGGCATGGAAGAGTTGCTGGATGGCCATTGCTCAGTCCTCTATTAATCTGGAATAGGGGCCATCTTCTTGCAACAGTGCATCATGACTGCCGCGCTGTCTCACCTTGCCAAATTGCATGAGGATAATTTCGTCACAATCGCGGATGGTACTGAGTCGGTGGGCGACTATGATACAGGTGCAGCCTCTTTTGCGAAGGTTTTCGTCAATTGCTTTTTCTGTCTGGGGGTCCAGGGCAGAGGTGGCCTCGTCGAGAATGAGGATGGACGGATCCTGAACCAGAGCCCTTGCTATTTCAAGGCGCTGCCGCTGGCCGCCGCTGAAATTAGTTCCCCCCTCACTGATAATATTATCATATCCACCCTCCCGGCTGATGATATCGTTGTGGATCATGGCATCCTTACCGGCATGGGTCAATTGCTTCTCTGAAATAGTTTTGTCCCAGATGGAGAGATTGTCGGCGATGGAGCCTTCAAAAAGAAAGATGTCCTGGTCAACGCCGGCAATGGAGCTGTTCAGGCATGCCCTGTCGATTTCTTGGCTGGGTTTGCCATCAAAGAGGATTTCTCCCTCCCAGGGGCTGTAGATACCGCTGATCAGTTTGGCAATGGTCGATTTACCAGAGCCGGACATGCCGACGAAGGCAATGCGCTGGCCCGGTTTGATGGTGAGAGAAAGATTCTCGATCAAGGGAGGCTCAAGCCTGTTATAGCCGAAGCTGACATTCTTGAGCTCCACATATCCCTGCAGCTTGGCGGCCCCCTTTGGCTTCTCTCCACTCTCTTTCTTCTTCTCGTCTCGGCTGATATTTTCGTCTACAGGGTTGATAAGAACATCGTCAACCCTGCCCATATCGCCCTTGATGGCCTGGATGGAGCTGCCAAGGGCTACCAGCGAGTTGACAGGTTTCATAAAACTTGCCATTAGACTCTGGTAGGCAGTAAGCATACCCATGGTCAAGGCACCGTCCATGACCTGGAGACTGCCCACTGTCAGAATAATAGCCGTGTTAATCGTCATGAGCAGGGTGGGGACTGCATCCAGGTAGGTGGTGGGGACCTGCAGGTCCTGGCGGGCATTGATAGTTTTGGCCTCATAGCCGGCCCACTTAGCAAAAAAATCTGATTCACTGCCAGTGGCCTTGAGAGTCTCAATGCCCTGGAGTCCGCCCATGGTTACCCCGTGTAACCTGCCCATGTCCTGGATCAGTTTCCGGCTTCCGTCTTCACGGATGCGTGAGACGTAAGTGAGGGCCAGAATATTGATCCCGACCATACAGAGACTGATCACGGTGAGCCGCACATCATAGGAAAACATGACACTGGCGTAAAAGACCATGGTGAAGAGATGGACGATGGTGATGGCAAGTCTTCCGGAAATGAGGCTGGAGATCGTATCGTTGATGGCCACCCTGGTCGCTATTTCTCCGGAAAAACGCTGGGAGAAATAGCTGATCGGCAGACGAAGAATATGCCAGAAAAAACGGCTGGCCATGGTTATTGCAAGCTTTGATTCAAAGCGCAGGAGATAGTATTGCTGAAGCCATTCCAGGATACCGCGAAAGACCATGGTGATGGCCATACCGGTAAGGATGGTACGCACCCAGTCGATACGGCCGTCGATGAGGACATGATCGATAAAGAGCCTGGAAAAAACCGGGATCACTACCCCGGGGATGACGAGAAAGAGACCGGCGAGAACGACGTAGGAAAGTGCTGTGGCCGAGGCGGAATCGGCCAGCAGTCGTTTTTTGAAGGCAGTGATCACCGATGGGGGCTTGCCGCCTTTTTTAAAAGAGGCCTCTTTTTCAAAGGTGAGGACGACACCGGTGAATGACTGGTCGAATTCGTCGTAGGAGATCTTTCTCGGTCCACTGGCCGGGTCATTGATATAGACCTTGTTCCTGTGAAAGCCTTCAAGGACGACAAAATGATTGAAGTTCCAGAAAACGATGGCAGGCAGGGGCATGGTCTTTAAATCTTCAGGCTCTTTCTTAAATCCTTTGGCCTGGAGACCGTAGCGCCTGGCAGCCTTGAGTACGTTGGAGGCCTTGCTGCCGTCGCGCGAAACCCCACACTCGTAACGGAGTTCTTCCAAGGGGATATATCTGCCCCAGTAGGCCAGAACTATGGCCAGAGCTGCCGCACCGCATTCGGCGGCCTCCATCTGGAGTATGGTTGGGGTCTTTTTGCGTTTACTCATACGTTCAAAAATGCGATACTCTTTTTTATTTGGCAAGAGAGAGAAGGGGTGGGTGAGGCCTTCTTGTCCAAGCCATTCTCCCATACGGGAGAGGGTGTCTGCTCGAATCATCCCGAACGGTTGAGAGCTGTGGAGGAACCCTGGCCAGCAAGGCCTGGCCGCTTTCTGTCCGCTGAGCATTCGACTGCTTACCTGTTCAATTCTATTAAAAAACAGATGCTTTTACCAGTGCAAAAATATAAATAAAAACATGGAAAAACAAGATGTTAGCGATATGGTGACGAATCTTGGCGATTTGCGTTACTGGTATCAGCGCATAGAGGTGGACGGAGAGGTTACTCCAGTCTTTAATAAGGAGATGGCTGAAACTGCTTTTTATAATCAGGGCAAGTGGGAGTATTTCATCAAACCCCTGATTCCATTTGCTCCGGAAGGCAGGATCTTTGTCGAATGTGGCTGTAACGCAGGACTCTTTCTCCTCCTGGCGGCAGAGATGGGATTTTCCACGGTCCTGGGGCTTGAGGGAGATGACGGCTGGTACCAGCAGGCGTGTTTTATCCTCGAATATTATCAGGGCCGTCAACCGGAGATCTACAGGCGAGTCAGCCTGGCTCTTTCCCGTATCGGTAAGGCAGGCGAGGGCGCCAGTAAGAGTTGTACGATCCAGAGCAGTTGCCTGGCCAGGGACTGGTCCTCTTTACCTCGTGCAGACCTTACCCTGCTTGCCAATGTCCTTTACTGGATAGACCGGGAATCCGCTGGCCGTTATATTGCTGAACTGGCGCGGAGCTCGGACTACTGCATTGTTGTCTCTGTCAATGGTTCCTATCCCCTGGGGGGGCCTTGTTCCCGGGAAGAGGTATGTCATGCCTTCAAAAACGATTGGGAGGAGGTTGAGAGTGTCTCGCCGCCCCAACTGGAGGCAGGAGAACGGGGGCGTGACATGTTTTCCATTCTCTTCCGTTCCAGGGTCCTGTCTTCAGAGCACGATGGCAACTCGTCAGGGCAAAGGGCAGGGCTATGATGTGTTCCCTGCATGAACTGCAGTTAAGACTGTGGCAGAAATTGTGTTTTCTCATTGATGGAATGGCCATTTCTTCCACGGTCTTTGCACTCCGTCAGAAAAATATTTTAGAGTCCCTGCAAAAAGCAGAGGACAGCCTCTGCATAGATGAGCTGCTGCCTGGGAAAACGCAGCGCTCTGGATATTTCCATCTGGCCTTCAGGCTCCTCGAAGATCAGGGATATGTATTTCGTAACACCGGCCTGGAGAAGGGGGAAATGGAGGTTGGTCTCACTGCAAGCGGACGGAGCTGGCTGCCAATGACTCCCCTCTATGATTCTGCCATGGACTATCTGAGGGCAGCCAGTGGCATGAGCGAAAAGGACTGGGACCCTCCACTTCCGGAGGTCTCTCTTCATGGTCTTCGACAGCTGTCAGAGGAGGAGCAACGGGTACGGCTGCATGTGGTTGCTCCTCTTGTGGCAGCCTTTCTTGTCTCTCTTCACGAGAATGAGATGTTCAGCGGGAAAAGGGTCCTTTGCAAGACCGAACATCCAGACATCTCTGTCAGGATCCTCAACCACTGTTTCACCATGCTGACTGATCTGGGATGGCTCTCTTCAGCAGGGGATGAGGAGTGGATTTTTACAGAAGAGGGGCAGCTGCTGCCGCATTTTATTCCTCAGCTTTTCTATCCGGTCAGCTATCTCAAGACATCACGACAGGTCCCGGAATTGATCTTTCCAGGGAGGGAGGAGAAAAGAGAACAGGAGCAGGGAGAAGAGTCTCATATTAATCGTAGCCTCGATATCCGTTTCTCCGGTCTGGTCTATGAAAGGAATTTCCGGGAACCGGTACACACCGTGTTGCGGAATCTGTTTAATTCACCCCCCCTTGCCGAACAGCCCCGATATATAGTTGATACCGGTTGTGGAGACGGAACTATGTTGCTTGACGTGTACAGAACAGTTGCCGAGGAAACACTTCGGGGAAAGTCTCTGGCTGCGTTTCCGTTGACTGTTGTTGGTGTTGAGTTTAATCGGGTGGCCGAAGAGGCCACCGCTGCCAGACTGAGAGCAAAGGGGATTCCTTTTCTTACCGTGGAGGGCGATATCAGTGAGCCGGAACAGATTGCCAGGGCCCTGACAGGGCGGGGAATTGTTCTCGATCAGGTCTTTCATATCAGCAAGTCAGTCATTCATAATCGTATCTACAGCCCTCCAGTGGAGGAACCGGATCTCGGAGAATGGGATCCTCACTCGGAAGCGGTGTTTATTGACTCCCAGGGGGAATTGATTGCTGCTCGCGATCTGGCAGCCAACCTGGTTGATCATTTCAGACGGTGGCGACCGCTGGTGCGCAATCATGGTATGCTGGTCATTGAAGCCCATACCGTTTCTTCGTCATTGATTGCCGCCTCCATCGGCACCAATATCCTCACCTCCCTGGATTCCAGTCACGGCTTTTCCCATCAGTATCTGGTGGAAAAGGATTTTTTTCATAGGGCTATTCGAACAGCATTGTTTTCCAATAAAACCATCATGGAGCGTTGTGTCCAAGGAGTCGATATCCCTGTCCTCAGCGTCAACTATCTGCGGTCACTTGTCTAAGAAGAAAGAAAGGAGACGGGGGAAGGAATAGGGAAGGGCTGGTTGCGAAAAAGAACCAAGCCCCCATTTCGAGCAAGGTCGTGAGGAGAAACAGGACAGGGCGGCAGATTGGAAGGTTAGGGGTAATTCCTTATTTGCTGGCAGAGATTCTGGAAAACCATTTAACAAAGCGGGAGGCAATGATACACCTCTTACACAGAGTTTTTCCAGGTAACACATACGCTTTTTCAATCTCCATCAGGTTGTCGCACCTGTCGCAACTGATTGTGTGTTTTTTATCTATCCTGTCTTTATTTCTGGGTACACTTTTCATAAGGCAATACCTGGCATAAATCGTTCTTTTTTTCGTGTCCTTATTTCTCAGCAAGTGTGTTACGAGATCTAGTTTTTTTGGGTTTTGCAGCAGAGTTATGATGAGAAATGCGGGCGAGTCGGCAGGTTCTCAATCTCTGTGTTCAGTTTGATCATAATACGTCAGGAATCATGTCTTGTCTCGATCCAGTTCATTTAGCTTCTCTTCCATCTGCTTCCGCAGAGAGGTGTTTTCTTCCTTACACGGAATCTCTCTGAACTGGTGCAGGCGATCGCCTACCAGGCTGCCCCCCTCGACAACACTCTCATATTTTATCCTTCCGTAACTATACAGGTGATGCCCAATAATCGGCAAACAACCGTTCTGTAATTGCTTAGCAGTGTCTTATAATCGTTCAGTCAGGACGTTGAAGCCTGCTCGTGCTATTCGAGAACAATGGGCGAAGATGAAGTGCTGCTGAAGATGTACCTCCTTTCCATCTTTTTCTCCAGGAGTTTCTCGGAGTTAGAGCATCGTAACGAAAATGACAGAAATCGAGACCAGATTTTCATGGCTTTGAGGCGAAGAGCAGGACTCTTTCACGAAAACCCATGGAACTGTGGGCTGATTTGTTAAATTTGGCGCAGAGTTATGTCTCAATCCGACAGACTCCCAGTATCTAACAAGGATAAAAATGTCTCCAGGCTCTATTCATTTCGCTTGACAATGCGACGACTGGTTCTGTAATGTGAACCGTTCTTCACATTGCGCAATTTTATATCATATTGGGAGAAATCGCAACATCCAAACAAACGGAGACCTGATAATGCAAGAAGAAATACTCTCACGGCGAGAAAGAGAAAAACTTTGGCAACGTCAGGAGATGCTTACGGCCGCCATTGCCCTTTTTTCAGAGAATGGATACCACAACGTTTCCATGAGTGAGATTGCTAAAAAGTCAGAGTTTGCCATAGGTACTCTCTATAAGTTCTTTAAAAACAAGGAAGATCTCTATCGGTCGATCAATATCGAGCTGTCAGAAAAGTTCGATGAGGCCATTACCGAGGCCTTGCTAGGGACAGGCGACGAGATCGAAAGATTACAAAATTATGTAAAGGTCAAAGGCGCCATCTTCATGGACAACGTATCCGTTGTTCGCCTCTACTTTGCCGAAACCCGCGGCGCAAGTTTCAATATCAAGGCGGGGCTTGACATTGAGATTCGACAAAAAATTGAAAGGCATTTGCAGCATCTTGCCCTGATCTTTGAGAGCGGCATTAAAAAAGGGCGGTTCCAGAGGATTGCAGATCCATACTACCTGGCCGTTTCCCTTGACAGTCTGAGTAGCACCTTCCTTCATCTCTGGCTGGACGCTCCTGAACAGCATCCCTATCCAGAGGACCCGGATGTTATCCTGAATATTCTCTTTCGAGGATTGCTCGATTCATGATCAACCGGAATTCTAAAAGTAAAATCAACCATTATTATCATATATAAATATTCGGAGACTATCTGATGAAATTCAATAGAATGAATAAAAAACCAAGAGGATGGAGAATGCCTGCAGCTGCTTTGTTGTGCTTTCTGTTCTTGGCCGCTTGCGATCCTAAACCACAAGGTCCGCCGCCAGCCCATCCTGTTCCGCAAGTTTCCACGGTGACGGTGCAAGCCGAGAAAATAATGCTGGCCACTGAATTACCGGGACGTGCCTCCGCTTTCCAGGTCGCGGAGATTCGGCCCCAAGTCAGCGGACTGATCGAGAAACGCTTGTTTACCGAGGGTTCTGAGGTCAAGGCCGGGCAGATGCTTTACCAGATAGAGTCTGATCTCTTTCAGGCGGCGCTGGACAATGCCAATGCCACTCTCATTCGAGCAGAGGCCAACCTGCCATCGATGCGTTCAAGGGCTGAACGGTATAAAACATTGTTGGTGGATAAAGCGGTGAGTCAACAGGCCTACGATGATACGGTTGCTGGTCTCAAACAGCTAGAGGCAGAGATCGAATCCTGGAAAGCCCAGGTGAAGACAGCACGTATTAATCTCAAATATACCAAGGTCACAGCGCCCATTTCGGGTCGGATCGGCAAATCCAATGTAACGGTGGGAGCCATCGTCACCGCCTATCAACCCGTGGCCCTGGCGACTATCCAACAACTGGATCCCATCTACGCTGATATGCCCCAATCCACCGTCGACCTCCTCCGCCTCCAGAGTCGCCTGAAGGATGGCCTCCTCAATCAGGAGGGAAGGGATCAGAACAAAGTCAAGCTCATCCTCGAAGACGGTACACTCTATACCGAAGAAGGTATCCTCCAGTTCAGTGATATCACAGTGGACCCTAGTACCGGTTCGGTTACTCTGCGCGCACTTTTCCCCAATCCAAAAGGGATAATTCTACCGGGGATGTTCATTCAGGCAAAAATCAAGGAAGGTCTTGATGAACAGGCCATTCTTATTCCCCAACAGGGGGTTTCTCGTGATCCGAAAGGCAATCCCTATGCCTTAATCGTTGATGGCGACAGTAAAACTGAATTGCGCCCGCTCACCCTTGACCGGGCCATTGGTGACAAATGGCTTGTTTCGGCAGGCCTTGTTCCCGGCGACCAATTGATCGTCGAAGGGCTGCTGATGCTCCGGCCGGGCACGGTGGTCAACGCTACCCCTTTTGCTCCAACAGAAGCCGGGAAAGTTCCTGCGGTCGATGCCGGTGCTCCTTCCGAAAAACGCAGTGATGGGGGCGTCTGATGTTATCAAAATTCTTTTTAGATCGACCGGTTTTTGCCTGGGTCATCGCCATTATCATGATGACGGCAGGTGGCCTGGCGATCTACAACCTGCCTATTTCACAATATCCACCCATCGCGCCGCCAGCCATTGCCATCGATTCCTTTTTTCCCGGGGCCTCTGGCGAAACCGTTGAAAATACGGTGACCCAGATCATTGAGCAGAAGATGACGGGACTGGATGATATGCTCTACCTGTCCGGTACCAGTTCGTCTTCGGGCGCTTCTCGGGTCGAACTGACCTTTGCACCGGGGACCGATCCTGATGTGGCCTGGTCCAAGGTGCAGAACAAGTTGCAGCTCGCCATGGCCAGCCTGCCCGATGTGGTCCAACGTTCGGGTGTCAAGGTCAGTAAATCCACCCGAAACTACCTGATGATTGTCGGCCTGACCTCGGAAGACGGCAGCATGGACGGCAATGATCTGCGGGACTACGCCCAGTCCAATCTGGAAAAGATCCTCTCACGGGTTCCGGGAGTGGGTGAAGTCAATAATTTTGGTTCCCAGTATGCCATGCGGGTGTGGGTCGATCCCAATAAACTGATCAGTTACAGTCTGACCATGGAAGATGTCATTGTGGCGCTTACGGCCTACAATGTCGAGGTCTCTGCCGGGCAATTAGGTGGGGCACCAGCCATGGAGGGTCAGCGCCTGAACGCCGCTATTATCGTCCAGCATCTGCTCCAGACACCTGAGGAGTTCGCCGCCATCCCCATCCGTACCAATCCGGATGGTTCGGTGGTCCGGATTAAAGACATCGGCCGCACAGAACTGGGCACCGAACGTGACGATATTGTCGCCAATTATAATGGCAAACCCTCCGCAGCCATGGCAATCCGCCAAGCCGCCGGTGCCAATGCCTTGGATACGGCCGATGCTGTAAAGCAGAAGCTGGAGGAGATGAGCCACTATTTTCCACCCGGCATGAAGGTGATTTATCCCTACGATACCACTCCCTTTACAGAGGTGGCAATTGACGAGGTGGTCAAGACCCTGTTTGAGGCTGTTTTGTTGGTCTTTGTTGTCATGTATCTCTTTATGGGAACCTTCCGGGCCACCCTGATTCCGACCATCGCCGTGCCGGTAGTGCTTCTCGGGACCTTAGGCATTTTAGGGCTGTTCGGTTTTTCTATCAATATGCTGACCATGTTTGCCATGGTCTTGGCGATCGGCCTTTTGGTCGATGATGCCATCGTGGTGGTGGAGAACGTCGAACGGATCATGGCCGAGGAGGGCCTTTCTCCGCGCGATGCCACCGCCAAATCAATGGGTGAGATCACCAGCGCCCTGATCGGCATTGGCTTGGTGTTGTCAGCGGTTTTCGGCCCGATGGCCTTCTTTCCCGGTTCTACCGGCGTCATTTATCGCCAGTTTTCGGTGACCGTCATTTCCTCCATGCTCCTTTCAGTGGTAGTCGCCCTGGTTTTGACCCCGGTGCTCTGCGCCACGATGCTCAAAGCGGTGCCTAAGGGACATGAACCCTCGGATGGTGCGGTCTGGTTTCTACGACCCTTTTTCCGCTGGTTTGACCGCAGCTTTTTCCGTGCCCGGGATCTGTATGTCCGGCTGGTGGGTCGGGTTCTGGCCAAAAAACTGCGTTACCTGCTCCTGTTTACGTTGATTGTGGGGGCCATGGGCTATCTGTTCCAGCGTATGCCCACATCTTATATTCCGAATGAAGATCAGGGCATCCTCCTGGTCCAGGCCATGCTTCCGTCGGGATCGACTCTGGAGCAGACTGAGGCGGTTATGAACAAAGTGAGGGATCATTTTCTCGAGCACGAAAAAGAGGGGGTTGAATCCATTATTACCGTCGCCGGTGTGAGTTTTGGTGGTGAGGGACAGAACATGGCCCTGGGATTTGCCAAACTGAAGGACTGGAAGCTACGCCAGAGGCCGGATCTGAAGGTCGGGGCCATCGCCGGTCGGGCCATGGGGGCCTTTTCCCAGATAAAAGAGGCCATGGTCTTTGCCTTCGCCCCTCCGCCGGTCATTGAACTGGGGATGGCCACCGGCTTTGATCTTCAGTTGCTGGATCGGGGTGGTCTGGGACACGAAAAATTGATGGAGGCCCGCAATCAGCTCCTCGGCATGGCGGCCCAGGATCCTCGTCTGGCCAGTATTCGACCCAACGGTATGAGTGATGTGGCCGAATATCACCTTGATGTGGATTGGGACAAGGCTGGCGCCTTGGGGCTTCCCATCGCTTCCATCCATTACACCGTCGCTTCTGCCTTCGGTAGCGCCTATGTCAACGACTTTATCCAGGCCGGTCGGGTCAAAAAGGTCTATGCCCAGTTGGATGCTCCCTATCGTATGCTACCTCAAGATCTGGACAAACTTTATGTGCGTAACAACGTGGGGAAAATGGTTCCTTTCTCTTCCTTTGCTTCTGGCCGCTGGGCCATGGGCTCGCCAAAGCTGGAGCGCTTTAACGGGTTCCCGTCCATCAATATCTGGGGCGAGCCGGCCCCGGGAAGAAGTTCCGGCGAGGCGATGGCTGCCATGGAAGAGATCATAGCCAAACTGCCGCAGGGCATCGGCTTTGACTGGACCGGCCTCTCCTACCAGGAGAGAATGTCAGGCTCTCAGGCACCTTTGCTCTACGCCTTTTCCATCTTTGTCGTCTTTCTCTGTCTGGCGGCCCTGTATGAGAGCTGGCCTATCCCCATCGCAATCCTGCTGACCCTGCCCCTTGGCGTTATCGGTGGGGTTATAGCCTCAAGCATGCGGGGGATGCCCAATGACGTCTATTTCCAGATCGGTCTGTTGACCACTCTCGGCCTGACCACTAAAAATGCAATTCTCATCGTCCAGTTCGCCAGGGCCAGGGTCGATGAAGGGGCAGGCTTGGTTCAGGCGACTTTGGAAGCGGCTAAGTTGCGGCTGCGCCCTATTATCATGACCTCGCTGGCCTTCGGTTTTGGCATCCTGCCACTCGCTCTGGCTGTCGGGGCAGGATCTGGGGCGCAAAGGGCCATCGGCACCGGCGTGCTTGGTGGTACGGTGACCTCGACCTTTCTGGTAACACTCTTTGCACCGCTCTTTTATGTCCTGATTTATAAGGTCTTGGGGAAACACAGAAAGAAAGTAACCATGACCCATGTTGAAGAAAGTAGCCCAGGGGGGCAAGTACATGAATAGACAATTATTGTTTTTGCTGGCGACAACAGGCATTATTCTTGGCGGCTGTACCCTGGCTCCTGAATACACAAAACCCCAGGCACCGATTGCAGCCCAGTGGCCCCAAGGCGATGCCTATAAGAACGAGAACGCGCAAGAGCCGTCTGAATCAGCAATCCCGGAGTTGAGTCGCCAGGAATTTTTCCCTGATAACCACCTGCAGGAAATTATTGAAACGGCTTTACACAGCAATCGTGATTTACGTCTTGCTGCCCTGAATGTAGAACGGATTCAAGCCATGTATGGGATTCAGCAGGCAGAGCTGTTCCCGGTGGTTGGAGTAACCGGTGGAGGGGAAAAACAAGGTCTTTCCTCTGATTTTGTCAGTGCCGGAGATTCCAGGACAAGCGAACAATACAGTATGAATATGGGTATCGCTTCCTGGGAAATCGATTTCTTTGGTCGTATTCGCAACCTGAGTGAGAGTGCCTTAGATGAGTACCTGGCAACAGAGCAGGCCAGGCGCAGTGTCCAGATTGTTCTGGTTTCTGAGGTCGCCAGGGTCTACCTGACCCTGGCCAAGGATAGGGAAAATCTCAAGCTGGCCCACTCTACTCTGGAGTCCCAGCAGGGTGACTATGAACTCGTTAAACGGCGTTATGAAGTCGGGGTTTCTACTGAACTGGATCTCCGGCAGGCCCAATCCCGAGTGGAAGCGGCAAAAAGAGATGTGGCCAGTTTCAATCAGCAGGTGGCCCAGGACAAAAACAGTCTGAATCTTCTTGCCGGTGCTCTGGTGCCGGAAGATCTTCTCCCGCAGGATCTGAGCAGCATTGTACCACCCAGAGAAATCTCTGCAGGAGTCTCTTCTGAGGTCCTGTTCAGCCGCCCGGATATCATTGCTGCTGAATATCGCCTTAAAGGGGGCTACGCCATTATTGGCGCTGCCCGTGCCGCCTTCTTTCCCCGTATTGCCTTGACTACCTCGGTGGGAACGGCAAGCGACGAGTTGTCCGGACTCTTCAGCAGCGCCACCAGTGTCTGGAACTTTGCCCCACAGATCGTATTGCCCATTTTTGATGCCCGCATCTGGGCTGCACTGCGGGTGAGTGAAGCCGATCAAAAAATCCTCTTGACTCAGTATGAAAAGACCATCCAGATAGCCTTCAGGGAAGTGGCTGATGCCCTTGCCGTAAAGGGAACAATAGATCAGCAACTTGCAGCGCAACAATCTTTTGTCAATGCAGTTGCAGAGACATATCGCCTTGCCAATAAACGCTATACAGAGGGGATTGATGATTACTTCGGGGTCCTTGATGCCCAGCGATCGCTCTATGCGGCGCAGCAGGTGTTGATTGCACTTCGTCTGGCCAGACTCACCAACCTGGTGCAGCTCTACGCGGTGTTGGGTGGTGGCGCGTAAGAGGGGGTATCCCTGGAAAGGAAGCTATCTCTTACTTGAGGAGAATGGTGTCTGAAACCCTTTTGCATCTGGCTTGAGCTCGGGAATAGAGAGAACAACCGTGGAGGGCATGAACCAAAGCGTTGAGGTCATGAGGGCTAATGTTGCCAGGATGGCAGAGGTATTCAAGCAGAAAAGACCACTCCTCTGTGAAGGTCCGGCAGGAACAAGTAAATTTCCTGCCGGATCGTGTTGCCGTCATCGTTTGGATCCTTTGCCCAGAGGGGGAGAACGATGAAACCCGAATCGGACCTCTTCCGTTTCAAAACTGCCTGCCCCTCAGCCACATGCTGGTTCAAGAGGAGATCGTCCTCTGCAAAAATCCACCAGGCAACAGGGCAACAGATTCCTTATAAACACGCACTGCCATAAAAGAGTTGCATCGTCTGACAGCCCTGCATACAGGCAAGTCCCTCATTCGTGGTACTGCCGTAATTAATAAAACACCAGATCTGGCAGTTGGTTAATTCTTGGTTCATACATGATGGATCCGGATAGGTTCCCAGGACTCCAAATATTTCAGTGTTGTATTTGATGTTTTCGGGCAGAAGGTTGGTATCATCTTTTGTGCTGACCAGGGGAATAACCACCACTTTATCAGCCGCTGCTGCAGGCCCATTTGTCATGAATAAGGTGATTGCCGCCCCCGTTAATAACCAGACAACACCCCACTTCTTTTTCATACCCTCTCCTGATGTGTGTTGATCGGATTCTCCGTTGTTTTTTTTGGCGCGGTCTTTTTATGTGAAAGGTGGTTGGTTTTCTCTGCGCCTATTTTGGAGTTGAGTCGTCACCGCTGGTAAAAACTTCCTGGTCGGGATATGCCATCATTTACCGGTAAGAATCGCAGGCATGAATAATACCCAGGGGGATGATGAACATTCTCTGTCTGGCGAAAGTGTGAACTGGTAGACGGCCTGCCCTGTATCTGCCACTCCAAAGATAGAGTAGACGCCATCTGCACCTTCTATCCCCCAAACACTTTCAAGTGGAGGAACACCTGCTATGTCCATCTTCTGCCAAGCGGACGAGCAGGCGTCATTACGATAGGACTGGGAGCCGAAGGTGAAAACATCTGTTTGCGAACGTCCCCATATCGCATTCATGTACTGTGCCGGGAGGACATTGTAACTGTAGAAATCGCTCTGCCAGGAGGTCCCGTCAAAGTGAACAATCTCCGATTCGTTAGACCCGAGAAAAGAATCTGTATGGCCAATGGCGTAGACATTGTCTGCAGAACTGCCCCAGATTCCCCAAAAACGAGGAGAGCTCAAGGCGCCGCTGTTCATGCTGCTCCAGGTGCCGTTGCCCCCACTTGTCAATATCTCGGCGTCATCTCCAACAGCAAAAAAAGGCCCATTGGAACTCGCTCCCCACACTCCATTCAGATAGCCGGTGCCGACAGGTGTTGTTTCCGACTGCCAGCTCATCCCTGAATCGTCAGAACTGAGGACTGTACCCCAGGCCACGGCCAGGATCTTGGAATCTGAACCCCAGAGATCATTGATGCCCTCTGTTGTCGGGATGGCAACAGGTGACCAGTCACTGCCGTCATACCTGAGCAGTTCACCGGAATGGGGCCAGCCTCCGGCCACGGCCGATTGCCCATTTTCTGTGACGTACACAGTTTCCAGATTGGTGGTTGTGCCGCTGTCCATGGGAGACCACTGGGTGCCGTTATAGTGCAGGATCCTACCGGCAGAGCCCACGACAAAAAAATCATCTGGGGCGCTCCCCCAGATATCCTGCAACTGTGCTTTGTTGATCATGTTATTCCAGTGCGTGCCGTCATAGCGATATACGGTGCCACCATCACTGCTGGTAAAGAGTTCTCCTGAGGCCAGCCAGGCGGAGGTGAGGTACTGATCACTAACCGTCTTTATTTGCTGTATCGATCCTTCATTATGGAGGACAATTCCATCATAGGGCCAAGAAGTTCCGCCATAGCCAACGGCATAGAGATCGGAAAATGTTGTTCCGGTCACTCCTTTCAGATGCAGGGGAGTCGGACTTGCATACTGCTGTGTCCAGATATGTGAAGAGGTGTTGTAGGAATAGATATACTGATCGCCGATGGCAACAAGACCAAAGGCGGGGTCTCCCCAGAGGTCCATGACATCAACTCCGAGTGGTACAGGAGTAATTTGATTCCAGCTGATTGATTCCTTGTAGAGCATTACACCGTTTGTTCCGCCGGCATAGGGTCCCAAGGCAGAGTGGTGCACGGCATAGAGATGATTTGTCGTGCCATCAGTGGCTTCCGCACTGCATCCTGCACCTGTACAATTGAGGATGGTGCCGTTGGTCCCGACCACATAGGCCGCAGTGGCACTATAACACCAGGCATCATTTAAGTCTTCTGTCGTGCCACTGCTTATCTGACTCCACTGCGAACCATTATAAAAAAGGACTGTGCCTGAATCTCCCACCGCAAAGACCGCATTGCCTGATCCGCATGCAGAATGGAGGGTTGTATTGGTCGCACTCTTCATGGGAGCCCAGTAATCACCATTATAAGAGAGGATCATACCATTAGCACCGACAGCATACAGGGCATCACTGGCTTCTCCACAGACACTTTGCACGGGAAGGTCGGGTACTGTCGTTATGGAGGACCAGGCCTCTCCCTGAAAGTGGTTGATTTCCCCACCAGAGCCGGTGACCACAAAGATATCCGTGTCACTGCTCCCCCAGATCTTATTGCCTGAGGCAACAGCTGTTGAGGAAAGGAGTGTGGAGCTGTTTCCGTTGTAGTGCGTTATACCGCTTGGGTTGACCAACCATATACTCTCAGCTGTTGTTGCCCAGATAGCATCAAAAGCGGCGGCTAAGATCTTTTCCCAGGAACTCGAATCCCAGTTTCCATCTGGCATACGATAGACACCGTCCCGACCGGCTATATAGACATCCTGACCGATAAATCCTTTGACAAAGCCAGGTTTTGCCAGAGTCGTGGTATCCGGGAAAGGGTACTCTCGTACCCAGGATGCACCACCGGAAAAACTCAGATAAATATCAGTATTGACATCCCCTTCGGTCTGGCCCACTGCATACAAATTTGAAGACGAATCACCCCAGATGCTGTTGATCGTGCTATAGTTCCAGATACCGTCAGCAAGCGGCGTTTGCATGTTGGTCCACGTGCCGTCGTTATAGACCAGGATTTCTCCGTTCCGGCCCCCGGCATAGACCTGACTGCCAATCGCAGCAAAACCCCAGACACAAAAGAGGTGAGAACTCGTCGGACTGTTCAGCTTTCGCCAGGTTGAACCGTTGTACCAGATGATGGTTCCGTCATTACCGACAGCAAAGATATCGTTGGCGGCTCGACCCCAGACACCGTTCAGGTTCACAGCCACAGGGCTCACCATTTCTGCCCAGGAAGAGCCATCGTAATGGTAGATCAGACCATAGTTGCCCACGGCAAAGACATTGGTAGAAGATACAGAATAGATATCATTGAAGCCGTGCGTGGGATAATGGGGAAAGAGGCGTTTCCAGGTATCAGCGGCAACTGCTGCTGAAGAGAAGAGGAAGAACCCCAGCATGAAACTCAAACAGAATAACCCGGATTTTGCTCGTAACTCCTTCACAATTGACTCCTCAATTAATCGTTTAATAAGATCTGTCAGCAAAACAGAAAACTATTGCCAATGGCCTTTGCAAAAAAAATATCCTCATTCTGGGAGCCTGTCCGAGAATGCCTTTTTCCCCAATGTGGCCATTCCTGTTCGTGGCTGAAGCCGCTTGTACGAAAAAAGGGTGTACCGGGTAAAAAATAACTCTTCGTTTACCAGACAAAGTGACTCACCTCGGGGAAAGAAAGTTTTTAATCAAGTTGTTCAGACCGTTGTTGAAATCATAGAGAAATGCGCCGTGGCCGAAGGCAGAGTGGAGGCAGTGGTGTTGCACCGGGGCCTGATTTGCTTCCAGGGCCAGACGGATCTTGTCTACTTCCTTTTGGGGATAGCGCCAGTCGGAATCAAAACTGACCAGCAGGGTCTTTCCAGTGACATGGGAAAAGGCGGTTTTCAGGGTTCCGTGATCGCGTTCCAGATCAAAGTAGTCCATGGCCTTGGTCAGGTAGATAAACCCGTTTGCATCAAAGGGGCCTTTGGGGGTGTCTTCTATGCTGCTGAGAAATTTCTGGACGGCAAATTCCGGTTCAAGGGTGTAGCTGGGAGTCTGTTTTCCTTCTGCCAGGGCCAGGCCGAATTTCTCTTCCATGACCTCCCGGCTCATCCATATCAGCATCCCGAACATGGTTGCCAGGCTGATCCCGGCCTTTGGCCCTTCCCGGTGGTAATAGTCTCCACCATGAAAATCAGGATCCAGGGCAATGGCCCGTCTGATCACCTCCCACAGGGCGAGGCTGTGGGCAGAGGTCCTGGCTGTGGCCCCAATGATTATGGAGGCAGCAACTCTTTCAGGATAGCGGGCCAACCAATCGAGAACCTGGAATCCTCCCATGCAGCCGCCGATGAGGCAGTGATACCGTTTAATTGCCAAAACATCGGTGAGCGCTTTCATGCTGTTGACCATGTCACTGATGGTGACCACAGGAAAGGTAAGCCCATACGGCCTCTCTGTTTCCGGGTTAATGGCGGCCGGACCGCTGGAGCCACCAAAACCACCAAGCGCCCCTATACAGAGAATAAACCAGCGCTCCGTGTCGAGGACCTTGCCGGGACCGATGGCCATGTCCCACCACCCATCGCCACTGTCTCCTTCTTCAGCTTTGCCGGCGGCATGAGGGGTCGCGGTCAGTCCGTGACAGAGAAGGATGGCATTGTCTCTGGCCTGGTTCAGTTGGCCGTATGTTTCATAGGCCAGGGTAAAGCCTGGCAGCGTTTTTCCACTGCTCAGTTTGAGAGGCTCAGTAAAATGATGGGTTGATGCCTTACGGAACATAACTCAGTCAGGTCCTTCTTTGAGGAGGCCAAAGGAAAAAAGAGTATTGAGGCAATGGAAGGTCTCGGCAGGAGAAATAAATTCTTTTTCTTCAAAGTAGAGAGCCATTTCTCCTGCAGTCATGTTGCCAAGAGCGATGAGACAGCCCAGGTCGCTGAGCCTGGGATGCATAATCCTTGCAGGTGAATTGAGAAAGGGATGCGGCTTCGCACTCGTATAGGTCGGCTGTTTCAGGTGCAGGGAAAAACCGTCTCTCTCGACTTGCATCCGCAGATCGGGACGAAACTGCACACGTTGATCTCTTCCCAGGGTAGTCGGCATATGTTTTTCGATCAATTGCTTGAGGACCTCCCTCAGCTCTTCAGCGCTGCCAAAGTGAACCTCATCATAAATGATATAGCCCTTGGGCCAGCGACTGGTGGAGATACAGGGGGTGATAAGCTGCACACTTTTGTCGACCATGTTGAGGAGGAAGCCACTGACACAGGCGATGGTGGAATCGTTAATGACTATCTGCGCCTTGTTGGTATTGGTCCCGGTCAGGATTTTCCCGGAGTTGGCATAGGCCATGTCGGATTCCTCGTTCTGGGTCACCAGTTCCACCCATTTCAGTTCGTCGGCACTGAAATGGCGGTAGACTTCTTCCAGTTTTTCCAGGGTGTGGATGGAGAAGCGTTCGACAAAGCCCTTGTTCTGCCGGGAAAGTTCAAGGAGTTTTTTGGTTCGCTCGATATTACGCAGAGGAACAGCTGTGGTGGTCTGGGGGAAGTAGCCCAGGATCTGATAAAAATCAGAGAGAAATTTTTCGTAATCCGGATTGTCCAGGGGTTCGGTGGCCCAGTAGCAGAAGCCATATTTGGCGCTTTCTCCCCATACTTCACGGAGAATACGGAGGGTGTCCTGCCAGAGTTTTTTGTTTGCTGGGGTGTAACGATAGAGCGCGGAAAGCTTTGGTGCAGAATAGGCACAGAACCAGCATCCCACCGAACAACCCTTGTTCAGTTCCACGGAGAAGGGGGCATGGACGATGGAACCATGTTTCTCAGGCCCGAGTTGACTGATGCAGCGCATCATCTGCCTCTTCCGCCAGGCAGTTATGCGGGGATCGCTGGAGGCGGACTGGTCACGGAGGAGATCGCGGTGGTTAAACTTTTCATGGATAAAATCTCGATATTGTTGAACAGGACGCGGTATCTGATCGGGATCGCTCTGCATTGCAAACCCCCTGTCCCAAAGCATTCGTATCTCCTCCGGATGGAAGGCAAGATTGTATTGTTCTATAGCCTGTTCCGGATCCTTGACGATCAGTTGCTTAAAGGCCGGTTCGGCTGTCCAGCGTTCAAGAAAACGTTTGGTCTCGCCAATGGTGAAAGTCTGGGTCATTGTTGCACTCCTGCCTCTACTATGCCGCTGCGGAGAAGGCTGTTGAGGGTCATAAAGGTGAGGGCTGGATCTATGCCTTCTGTTTCCATATAATGGAGAGCTATTTCTCCGGCGTTGTGGGTACCCAGCATCTTGTGAAGATGGGGCAAATTACTTAGTTGGGAGAGGGATATCTCCTGGTATGGGGAGGATAAAAGAGTCGCCTTTTTTCTTGTCAGGCAACGAATACCAGGGGTAAGCTGTACGGGGTCCTGACTGGAAAAACTGTACTGCATTGTTGTGGAAATCATTTGCTGAAGAAGCGAAGTAAAATCGTCTGCGGTGCTGAAATGGTTCTGGGCAAAGGTCTTATAGCCGGAGGGATGCTCAGCATCTGCTGGCCAGGGGCTGATTAAACGAACACTCTTTTCTACCAGGTTGACGAGAAAACCAGTGGTGCAACTGATGGTGGTCTTTTCCACGGATGGATGATGGCTGGTCAGTAAGCGTCCTGCTTTGACCTTTTTTTGCAACGATCCCTGATTCTGGAGAACAAGTTCTACCTGGGCCAGTTCTTCGGCAGTGAAGTTGCTGTGGAGGCTAAGGAGGTCCTCGACAGTATGTACAGAGAGGCGGTTGAGTTCACATCCCCTTGCCTGGGAGAGACGAAAAAAGTTTTTCGTCCTCGTGATGCTGGCCAGGGCCAGGGCGGTGGTGGTTTGTGGAAAAACGCCAAGTATGGAATGGAAGTCGAGGCAGAAACGCTCGTAGTCGGGATTGTCAAAAGGTTCTGTAGCCCAGTAGAGAGAGGCTCGGGAAGAGGAATTGCCGAGGATATCTCGGCAGACCTGGAGAATCTCTTGCCAGAGTTGGCTGTTTTGAGGCGTGTAGGCGAAGACTGATCTCAGTTTTGGCGCACTCAGGCCACAAAAATGGCAGCCAAGGGAACATCCCTGGCTCAACTCGAAACAGATAGGCATGTGGATAATGGTTTCGTTTTTTTGGGTACCAAACTGCCACTCACAACGATTGATCTGGCAGTTCCGCCATTTGCTGAATCTGGCTGGCAGGGGATCGCAGCTTTGCCTGATGTGGCTGCGCAGGGCCATCAGTTCCTGCTGATGCTGGAGGAAGTCATGGAGTTGGGGAAATGCCTTGCGACTGTAGTGCTGGTCGGTAAACGAGTTGTCCTGCCACAGGTGTTTGGCAAGGGCTAAGGAGTCAGGACAGAGCCGATAGGTCTTGGAGAGGGAATCGAAATCCTCGTTCACAGTCTTTCGGAAAGAGGGGTCACTATTCCACAGTTCGAAGAGACGTTTGACCAATGGCCACTGCTGACAGCCAGGAACAGGGATCATGCTGTAGCAGGCCTCCGATGATAAACACGGTGTTTGAGGGAAGGATCGGTGACAAGAGAGAGCCAATTGTCATTTTCGCTGATGATCCAGTGTCGTTTTTCAAAATTCTGGAGAAGGGCGAGGAGTTGTTCACGGCTCACCCGCTCTCCTCCCATGCCACCCGCCTGTACGGATTCATTGAGTCGATCAAAACTGATAATCGCCTCCAGACGATGGAGGAGCTCCTGTTCCAGGGCGCTGAGAAATGTCAAGGTTCTCTCTCCTGATCGACTATCCAGGACAAAGCAGCCGTTGAAGGTTTCCTGGAGTTGGAGGTGCGTTGTGGACCGCGGTGTCTGACTCCATTGCAGAACCGCCTGGACCAGTTCTCTGGCATAGGGCTCCAGGGTTTCACTGGCAGGAGAGGAATAGTCAAAATAGGTGGCCAGTCTGCTCCGCTGTGACAGAGGAAGTTGCTGGAAAAGAAAATCATAGGACCAGGAGTGACGAATCTGTTTGAGGTCGTACAGTTCCGGGGTACGCCAGTAGGAACTGAAGCGTTCCAGGCGCATGGGAATGACGGATGGGGGGATCAGGTGATAGAGCTGGGGGATAAGACGACAGTTGGTTCTGTAATCTTCCCTGGTTTCTCCGGGCAGGTTGTAGAGGATATTCCAGGAAACCCCAAGGCCGAGTTCCGTACACCATTTCAGGGTCTGGATATTCTGGAGCTGAGTCGTTCCTTTGTTGATGTGTTTCAAGAGCGGGGTGCTCAGGTTTTCTATTCCTGGCTGGATCCAGAGTACGCCTGTCTGGGCCAATTTGATGAGTTGCTCTTTGCTCAGATTTGCTTTGACCTCATAAAAGAAACGAAAATGGCTCTGTTGAAAACTTTCATGGAGGGCAGAGGCCACATCCCGATGGAGGATGTTGTCTGTCATCATGAAAAAGGGTTTGTTATATCTGGCGTGCAGGGAGCGAATTTCGGAGACTATTTTTTCAGGTGATTTATGTCGATAGTTGAGATTTTCTCCATTGAGGCCGCAGAAAGAACAGTGAGACTTGCTTCCCCACCAGCACCCCCGTGAAGACTCGGCCGGGAGATGTGAGGTGAAGGAATAGTCTTCGTCGTTACAGCAGGCAAAATAATCATCAAAGTCAGGGACTGGCAGTTGGTCCATATCCGTGACCGGTGGTCCCAGAATCAGTGTTCTTGCTCCTGGCCTGGATCCGTTCTGATCAAGGATATGGGTTACCAGATCCCCTATGACACCTTCACCTTCACCGGAGATCACATGGTCAATACAAGAGAAATTGTCGAGCAGGGCCTGGCCCATATCTCCCCGACAGTTGGCCCCGCCGATGAGGGTGGTGACGCTGCCAGCGGAGAGTTCCTTTACCTTACGGGCCAGGGCCAGAGAAGGAACAGTCTGCTGGAATGTGGTGGAAAAGCCGATGATACGTGGATTTCCTTCGAGCAATCTCTCAGCCCAGGAGCTTACTACTGCATCGCTTTCCCTGTAAAGTCTGTCCAGTTCTTTGGCAAGTCGTCTGTCCTGTTCTCTCGTATCTGGTCTGCCCATGCGCCGAAGTTTTTCCTGTTTGCGGATGGAATAAACTTCCTCGTATTCCTGCCAGCCCAGTTCCTGCTCAGGCCAAAGGGCGGGGGTAAAGATATATTCGCCGCTCAGGAAACTGCCGCGAAAAGAGTTGCTGAGGTGATCATAGAGTTCTTCACCGATGCTCTCCAGATAGTCCAGGTTGAGATAGCAGGCCTCTGTGGCGATGCCGATTGTTTTTAAGACAGCCACCAGGGAACTGACGCCAAGGGATGGCTGGTTAACCGGGACAAAGGGAGGAACTACCAGTTTGACTGCTGCATTCATAACAAAAGGACTGCCAGAGAAAGGGGAAACGAGAGGGGCACAATGCAGACGCAGATGGTTGAGAGACGATTTATCTGCCTCTGCATTGATTCCCTGTTGACCTGAAACGACTCAGGTAAGAACCACCACGGCAACGGCAGCTGCGGCTACGTCGGCAGCTGCGGCAACGTCGGCAACGGCGGCCCCTTCGGTGGCTGCAACGACATTGGCGACGGCTTCAGCATTGGTCACCGTATTAGTGTGGGCGTGAGTAGAGCCTTTTCCACCGGCAACACCTGCCAATTGCTCGTCACTCAATTCTCCGGATGCGGGTGGGACATAGGGGATGACGATATGCTGCAGGGTTGCGCTGTCTGCTACGATAGTAAGGGAAATACCTTGAGGCAAGCTGACACCGAGATCCTGCAGTACCGTGTTGATGTCACTCAAAACACGTTTTTTGTAGCCCTCATCAGCCTGGGCCCTGGTGATGATGTAGCGGGTGATTTGGGCCGGACTTGCGCCTTCAGGCAGGGATTCAAGCTTCATGGCATCGGTGAGGGCCTGAAAGGGGAGGATGATATTTTTATGAGAGGCGGTGTCTTCCACGACCTTGTGTTGAACACTGCTTGCAACTACTCCAGCCTCAGCTAGGACTTTGTCCGGATCTGCCAGCAGGGACTTTTTCAGGTGCTCGTCCTGCATGGCCTTGGCCACAATTTCACCAATTACTATGCTGTTCAGTTTTTCTGTCATTGTGCGACTCCTTTGGCTTGAGAAAAAAGGATATTGGTATGGGATAAGAGGACAATTCTCTGAATTTCACCCATGACCTTTCCCGGAGAGAAAAAGTATATCTGTTTTGGTCCATGAAAACTTTTGGCACTTCTGAAACCTGTGTTCAGGTCAGAACCACCACGGCCACGGCCACGGCTGCAGCTTCCGCCGCTGCCGCCACCTGGGCTGCTGCGGCAACGTCCGCGACAGCAGCACCTTCGGTGACGGCTACGGCATTAATGGCTGCTTCGGCATTGGCTGCCACATTTGTATGGGTGGTAACTTTCCCTTTTGAATGATGTTTGCCGCCGGCAACTGATGCCAGCTGTTCATCGCTGAGTTCACCAGATGCGGGTGGAACATAGGGGATAACAATATGCTGCAGTTTATCATCATTGGCGACGATGTTCAGGGTGATACCGGTTGGCAAGCTGACACCCAGGTCTTGGAGTACGGAGTTGATGTCACCGAGGACCTGTTTTCGGTAGTCTTCGTCTGCCTGAGCCCTGGTTATGATATAACGGGTGACCAGTGCTGGACTTGCCCCATCCGGCAGAGTGTCAAGCTGCATGGTCTTGGTGAGCGGCTGAGATGGAAGAATGATATTTTTCAGGGTGGCGGTATCTTCAACGACGCTATAGTGGATGCCAGTGGTTGTGACACCGCCTTCGGCCAGGACTTTTTCCGGGTTGGCCAGCAGGGACTGTTTTAAGGTCTCGTCCTGCATGGCCTTGGCCACAATTTCACCGATAATCACGCTATTCAGTTTGTCTGTCATTGTTGGTCTCTCGAGTAGAAAAGAAGTCAATAGGAATCAGGGGCCAATGCTACGATTTCCTGAATTCCCAGTTGCCAGTTATAGACCGAAAAAGTATTTTATATAGGGGATAACCAGTTGAATAGGCTGTTTTTTGCTGACGACAATAGAAGCTGTGCAGATCACCCCGGAGGTCACTTTGACCCCCGGTCCCAGCGATGAGGTCCACCTGTACCCACTGGGGAGACTCGAGTCGGGGATGAGGTCTGCTACAATCTGGATCGGGGCCCCTGTATTGGAGAGTTCCTCAGCCAGGTTCTGGTTGCCGAGCATCTTGATTATTCCCTCTGTCGATATCGGAAACTCGCTGATGTCAGAGACGGTGGCCACCAGAGAACCGAATTTTTCTTTTTTAACGGTGACTGGTGAAATCTGGGCAGTCATGCCCTTGGTAGCCTGTTTACCCTGGTCCATGATGTAGATAACGGCCTGCAGGTTTCTATCTTCAGGAGTGTCTGGCTCCATGGTGACCACGGTGGTTCCTGCCAGAAGACGATCACCATTCCGTACCGGTACAGAAAGGATGCGCCCGGCAGAGGGAGCTTTGATAATCGAGTAGAGCTCAATCTGGTCCTTTAATTCTTTTACTTTAGCTCGCTGGATCTTGACTTGAGCACTTGCGTTATCCAGTTCCACGTTCTTTTTGTTGTCAAACTCGAATTCAGTGGTCTGGGTGTTTGTCAGCTGGGCCTGGAGTTTTTTGATGCTGAGGAGGGTGTCGTTGTAGCTGTTTTCTGTGTCAATGAGGTTCTGTTTGATGATCAGGCCCTTCTCCAGGAGTTTGCTCTGGGCTGCCTTTTTTTTCAGGTACCACTGGGCCTGTTGCTCAAGGTTATCGACTTGGATCGTGAGATTCGCACGTTGCTTTTCGATGGCATCTTTCTGCAGGTCGGTATCACCGGAATAGAAGGCGCTCAGGGTGCTGAGTCTCTGCTCGAGTTCGGCAAGAGACGTCTCTTGTTCAGCCAGTTCGTCTACCAGGTCAGGCTGCACCAGTTCGAAGAGCAGGTCGTCCTTATTTACCCGAAAACCTTCACGAATATGGACTTCTACCAGCTGTCCGGCACCGGCAGTTTTGACTCGCTGAACCCCTCCCCGGTTGATCAGTATCCCTTTCCCATAAATTTTGATGGGGATTTCTCCGAAAATAGACCAGAGGACGACCATAAGGAGGAGAAAACCCATAGTCAGAAGGGCGATCCAGCCCCTGGAAGAAGTGATACGCATCAGCGTGTCGAGTTCTTCCGGCGAGGCCATACGATCAAGGGCGCTTTTCCTGTAAATCTCTTTCTGATCCATACGACCTTATTTTAAGTTGAAGAGGTTTTGAGGAACTGTGGTCAGAAAATTCCTGCTTAACTGGTACTCAGTTTGCTCCGGAGGCAGGATGGTACCTGTTGCATAACGGAGTCTTATCAAGGCATTGGCCACATTGACACGGCTGTCGATCAAATTGATCTGGGTGTCGGTCAGACTGTCTTCCACAGCAATGACAATAACCAGGTTCGAGGTGCCAAGGGTGTATTGAATTTTCTCCTCTTTTACTCGTTGCTTATCAAGATTCAGGCTGGTCTCATATTGTTTGCGGATATGACAGGAGGTAGTCAAGGCATCCACACTCTTTTTGACCTGAGACCAGATGCTTCGTTTCAACCCTTCAATCTGATAACGGATCTGATTGTATTCTGACCTGGCAGTGATCATTTGTCCGCTTGCCACGTTGTTGCCGACAGGAATCTCATAGTTCAGCCAAGCCGATGCCGAGGTTGCATTCTGGTCAAGGTCTCCCTTGACCACATCCGAATGTTTTATTTCCAGGGAGAGGTCGAGTTGGGGGAGCATACCGTTTTGGGCAGCACCCAACAGGTATTTGGCCGCAGCCAGATTTTTTTCGGCAGCTCTCAGATCACTGCGACTGGTGAGGGCTACGTCGGTCAGCCATTGTGGCGGTGGGCTGAGGTCAGATATATCTGGTGTTGGATAGTCCTCAGAGGCGGAGGGAAACTCTTCATTTTGAGTATATGGGATTCCCATAGCTACTGCAAGGATCTGGGCTGAAGAAAAAAGTTCCTGTCTGGCGGAGAGCAGGTCCACTTCCCGTGTCGCCAGCGTTGCCAGATAGTGGTTGAGATCTGATGCCGGTTTTTCACCCCCGTCGATAAGCTCTTTCAGTTCCTCTATGGATTTCTCAATATTTATTTTTGAGGCCTCAAGCACGATCATTTTTTCCTGGGCCCCGCGATAGTTCCAGTAGGCAGTGACCGTTTCATAAATTTGTTGAGAGACTGTCTGGCGCAGGGTGTACTGCTCGGCCAGGTATGCTTCTTGTCTGGATGCCTCATCGGCACCGGTGGCATCCAGTCCCCGTCCCTTGAAAAGGGGTTGGGTCAGGGAAAAGGCGATCACCCCGTTGTCGGTGTTGGCAGTATCTGCCGGATACCGGTTGTCGCTGCGTTCAACACCAATACTGGTCTCGAGACTGGTACCGTAACGAAAGGCTTTAGAAACGCTTTGGCTCAGGGAATAGGTGCGAGTCTGTTGGTGGGCGTGACCGATTGCTATGGCGTCCAGCTCGGAAAAAGGCTCGTCATCTTCTTCACTCTTCAGTTCTGTTCCCAGGGTGAGATCAAACTGACCACTGGCGATCTGCAGGGCACCGAGAGAGATGTTGACTTGATTCTCTTCTATCTTGATAGTGGTTTCATGGGCTACAGTGTGACGTACGGCCTCAAGAAGGGTGAGCTTCCCTGTAAAAGGAAGTGTTTCCTCTGCTCCAGAAAGGCCTGGGAAAATCAATAGGCAAAGGATGAGGAGGATTGGGTTCGGAAATCGAGAGAAATGTGGGTGCATGGCCTGAATGGGTTGAACTTACAGGTTGATTCCGAAAGCGAAAAAAAGACATTGATGTAAAAAATGTATCAAAACAGGAGATGGGGTGCAAGGTACTTTCATGAAAATTGACAAGAAAGGATGATTCCTTTACTCTCTGTCAAGAATTTGTTGTCAGGTCGGCGCTGTCTCCATGGATCTTTAAAACTCTTTTTTCACGTGTGAATAACTCGTTATGCAATCTGAACAGCAGCAGGAAAAGTCAGCACTTTTCGTTACCGCCTTGACCTCTTTTATGGCACCTTTTATGATTTCTTCGGTCAATGTGGCCCTGCCAGCCATCCAGAGTGAGTTCGGCGTGGATGCAGTGACCCTGGGCTGGATTCCCACCTCTTACCTGCTGGCCATGGCCATTCTTCTGGTGCCTGCAGGCAAGTTTGCTGATATCTACGGGCGGAAGAAAATATTTCTCAGCGGTGTTGTTCTCTATACCCTGGCCTCAACGGTTGCCGCCTTTGTCCCGGATGTGGGCTGGCTCCTGGCCATGCGGGCTGGACAGGGGATGGGGGCGGCCTTGTTTGTGACCACGGCCATGGCTATTCTCACTTCAGTCGTTGTCCCCCAAAGAAGAGGAAGGGCCCTCGGCATACTGGTTTCCGCCGTCTATGTCGGCTTGGCCAGCGGACCTTTTGTCGGTGGCCTAATGACCCGCTATCTGGGCTGGCGTGCACTCTTTGGGATTATGTTTTTCCTCGGTATTGGAATCCTCTTTGTGGCTCTTCGTAATCTTGAAGGTGAATGGGCCGAGGCCAAAGGAGAACGGTTTGACCTGGTCGGCAGTCTCCTGTATGGCAGTTCCGTCTTCTGCCTGGTTTACGGGGCGATCAGGATGCCTGCTCTTTTTGCAGGCCTGCTGCTGCTCAGCGGAATCGGCCTCATGGTCATTTTCTTCCTGCATCAGTCCAAGGTAGAATCTCCGGTTTTTGAGGTACGCCTCTTTCGCCACAACAGGATCTTTCTCTTTTCCAGTCTGGCTGCCCTCATCAATTATGCGGCAACCTTTGCCGTTACCTTTCAGCTCAGCCTCTATCTCCAATATGTGAAGGGGATGGCACCGCACATAGCCGGTATGGTGCTCATGGCTCAGCCCCTGATCATGGCCCTGTTTTCCCCTTGGGCAGGAAAACTTTCCGACAGAAAAGAACCGAGAGTACTGGCCTCCATGGGGATGGCGATCACCGCAGCCGGACTTGCGGTGTTGGCCACACTCTCTTTGGCCACCCCTGTCTGGCTCATTGTTATCGTCTTGCTTGTCCTCGGTTTCGGGTTTGCCCTCTTTTCTTCCCCGAATATGAGTGCCATCATGGGATCGGTGGAGAGGCGGTATTTCGGCATTGCCTCTGGGACGGTGGCCACTATGCGTCTTTTGGGCCAGATGATTTCCATGTCTGTGGCGACAATCTTTCTCGTAATTTTTGTGGGCAGAAAAGAGATAGGGCCGGATACCCTTCCTTCTTTTCTCCAAAGTATGCATGTCTGTCTTCTACTCTTTGTTCTCTTTTGTGTCGTTGGAATCTATTTTTCTTTTTTCCGCGGAAAAAAAAAGGAGGAGGTGTGAAGGTGAGTGAGCAGAGCAAACGTATCCATGCCGTCGTCCATGGCCGGGTCCAGGGGGTTTTTTTTCGGGAGACGACCTGTCAGCAGGCAAGAAGACTTGGGTTGAGCGGCTGGGTGAGAAATCTGGCCAATGGAACGGTGGAGACCGAATTTCAGGGGGATCAGAAGGCAGTGGCGCAGATGCTTGACTGGCTGGCGCAAGGCTCAACTCTCTCCCGGGTAACCCGGGTGGAGAGTCGGGAAAAAAATCCCCTTGGCGGAGAGTCGGAATTTTCTATTGCCTGGTAGCAGTAACCGGCCTTCCTATCCTCTCTTCCATGTGCTACCTCTACAGAAGAGGAAAATTTCATGGGATGGAACAAGGGGGATGCAATGGAACAATCACCATGGTTTCGTAAAAAAAGAGTCGGGTACGGTTGGACGCCGAATAATTGGAAGGGATGGGCAGTAACTCTGATTGGTATCCTGATCGTGGTGGCTGCAGTCAAATGGATGGCTGGACTGGATGTATAACATGGCAGGTGGGGTGGAAATGATCAGTGTCCTCCCAGGGCTGCGCTAAAGAGCCTTTGGGTGTAGGCGTGGCGGGGAGATGCAAAGAGCTGGTCTGCCCGTCCGCTCTCAACGATTCGTCCATGCTGCATCACTGCCACCTGGTCTGCCAGGGCCCTTATCACTCGCAGATCGTGGGAGATGAAAAGATAGGTCATTCCATAACGCTCCTGCAGCTGCTTCAGCAGGTCAATGATCTGTTTCTGGATGGTCATATCCAGGGCCGAGGTGGGTTCGTCCAGAATAAGGAAATCTGGCTTCAGGACTATGGAACGGGCAATGGCGATGCGCTGACGCTGACCTCCGGAGAATTCGTGGGGGTAGCGATTGACCATATCGGCAGTCAGTCCGACCTCGACCAGGGTCTCCCGGACAATTTCTTGCCGCTCACCACGGTTGGCCCCGATAGAATGAACCTCCATCCCTTCAGCGATAATCTGGCCAATGGTCAAGCGGGGAGAGAGGGAGGAGAAGGGATCCTGAAAAACCACCTGTAATTTTCTCCGCAGGGGGCGCATCTCTCTGTTGGAGAGGTCTTGAAGATCACAGCCTTGGAAAATGATTTTTCCCGAGCTTTTCACCAGTTTCAACAATGCCATGCCCAAGGTCGACTTGCCGGATCCTGATTCTCCGACCAGACCGCAGGTCGTTCCTTGGTGGATGGTAAGGCTTACCTGATCCACGGCTCGGATGGTCTTGTGTCTGCGGCGCATGAAGCCTTTCCAGCCGTCATTGAGGTGAAAATGGCAGTTCAGGTCGTGGATATCAATCAGCGGCACAGTGGTCTCTTTGGGTACGTGATGGCCCTGAGGCACCGAGTCCATGAGATGAATGGTGTAGGGATCGGCAGGATGGAGGAAGATGTCCTCGGTTTTTCCCTGCTCAACGATGCGGCCGTCTTTCATGATATGGACATGGTCAGCAATCTTCCTTACCATGGCAAGGTCATGGGTGATGATGAGGAGGGCCATGCCGAATTCTTCCTGCAGATCCTTGATAAGCTCGAGAATCTGGGCCTGAATGGTGACATCCAGAGCTGTGGTGGGTTCATCGGCAATGAGCAGTGATGGTCTGCAGGCCAGGGCCATGGCAATCATCACCCTCTGCCGTTGCCCACCGGAGAGCTGATGCGGAAAGGCCTGCATGCGGGAAACAGGTTCCTCAATACCTGTACGCTCCAGAAGTTTGATCGCCTCTTTTCTGGCTTCTGACTTGTCCAGTCCCCGGTGGAGGAGAAGGGGTTCCATAAGCTGATTGCCAATGGTGTAGACCGGGTTGAGGGAGGTCATGGGTTCCTGGAAGATCATGGCTACCCGGTTGCCCCGCAGGGCACGAATTTCCTGGGGAAGGAGGGCAAAGATATCTTTACCCTCAAAGCGGATATTACCGTTGCAGGAGACCTGACTGGAATCTTCGAGAAGACGGAGGACAGACAGGGCTGTGACTGATTTTCCTGAACCGGATTCACCGACAAGGGCCACAGTCTCTTGCCTGTTCACCGTCAGGGAAACATCAAAGAGGACCTGTTTTTCTTCAGGTTGGCTCTGACCGGTATCGAGATGAAAACTGAGATTGAATTTGTCGATTTCAAGAAGCATACTATTACACCAGGATACCGGAATGAAGAGGGAAAGAGTTTGTTGCCGTTGTCTCTATCATACTACAGGATTTGCGGGCCTGAGCAAAGAGAATAGAGGATCGTTCCAGGGGAAAAGGGTTGACACTTTTCCATGGTCGGCCTATGTATGGGACGCAGGGAGCTGCGGAGAGAGAAGGGGATGAGAGGACGGGTAGAGGGGATATCCTCACCTCAGGTTATTCCCTGTCGAGTAGTTTACAGTCTCCTTAACTCCCCACCTATCATATTATTTCAACCATGACAATATCTGTGTATCCTGAATATCCCTTTCAATCGCATTTCCACACCATTGGCTCCCATCGCCTCCATTACCTGGACGAAGGGCAGGGTCCGGTTATCATTATGGTGCATGGAAATCCCACCTGGTCCTTTTATTATAGACGGTTGATTACACTCTTGTCCCGAGAGAATCGAGTGATTGCCATCGATCATCTGGGCTGCGGACTCTCTGATAAACCTCAGGGCTATGACTATTGTCTGCAGAACCATATGAACAACTTGAGCTCTCTTGTTCATCAGCTTGACATTACGTCTTATTCGCTTGTTGTTCATGACTGGGGCGGCGCCATCGGCATGGGACTGGCTGCAGAGAATCCGCTGGCGGTGGAGAAGGTGATGGTCCTCAATACCGCTGCCTTTCGCTCCCAGCGTATCCCCTTTCGCATCAGTGTCTGTCGCTGGCCGCTTATTGGCGAATTCCTGGTCCGGGCCTTGAACGGTTTTGCCGGGCCTGCTGTCTTTATGGCCGTGCGCAAAAAGATGCCCAGAGAGATTGCAGATGCGTATCTGGCACCCTATGATTCATGGAAAAACCGGGTGGCAGTTGCTGCCTTTGTCAAGGACATTCCCCTTTCTCCGACCCATCCGTCGTATCAGACCCTTGTTCGGGTTGAGCAGGGGCTGGAGATTCTTCAGGAGCTGAAGCCCCCCATGATGATCTGCTGGGGGGGAAGGGATTTTTGTTTTAACAATCATTTTTATGACGAGTGGTGTCGCCGTTTTCCAGAGGCCGAGAACCACTATTTTACTGACAGCGGTCACTATATTCTGGAAGACGCATTTGGGGAGATTGCTCCCCTTGGCCAAAAATTTTTCCATCATTCCAATCAGTCATAACGGAGTTCCAGGTGAGTGTCAATATTGCGGCGACGCTGGCGGAAAGGGCGGAGGAGCAGGGAGAAGAAATCGGCCTGGTAGAAGCTGGCAGCGGAAAATCTCTGACCTTTGCCCAACTGAATCGGAGGGCAGACAGCTTTGCCCATATTCTAAGTAGAAAAGGGGTTCGGGCCGGGGAGCGGGTGATGCTCATGGTCAGGCCTTCTGCAGATTTTATCTGCCTTACCTTTGCCCTGTTTAAGATTGGAGCGCCTGTCATTCTTATTGATCCTGGCATGGGATACAGAAATCTGCTCCGCTGTATTGAAGGGGTACGTCCCAAGGGATTTGTCGGTATCCCCAAGGCCCATGTCTTTCGTCTGTTGTTTCGCAGGCCTTTTCAAAGTGTGCAACTGCGCTTCTGCTGTGGTCCTTCATTGGGACTTTTTGGCCCTGATATCAGCAAGCTGGCAAACCAGGACGGTGGGCCCTTTCCTGCCTATGAGGCCCAAGGCGATGAGCTGGCAGCCATTATCTTTACCACCGGGTCCACTGGTCCGCCTAAGGGCGTTCGCTATGAGCACGGAGTCTTTCATGCCCAACTGCGGTTGATTCGAGACTACTACGGTATCGGTCCCGGGCAAACTGATCAGCCCGCTTTTCCGCTCTTTGCCCTCTTCTCCACGGCCCTGGGAGCAAAGGCCATTATTCCTGATATGGATCCCACCCGTCCTGCTCAGGTCGATCCCAAACGATTTGTTGCCTCCATCAAAAAATACGGCGTCACTTACTCGTTTGGCTCTCCGGCAATCTGGAACGTGATTGCCGGTTATGGCGAGTCGCGTGGTCTGACCTTGGAAACACTGGAGAAGGTGCTTATGGCAGGGGCCCCGGTCTCGGGAGAGCTTATCTCCAGGATGCAGAACATCCTTGGTCCTGATGCCCAAATTCACACGCCCTATGGTGCCACGGAGTCTCTGCCCATAGTCTCCATTGAAGGACGGGAAATTGTCGAGCAGACCTGGCCGCTGACCAGAGTCGGCAAGGGGACCTGTGTCGGGCGGCCCTTGCCTGGAATCGAAATTGCTATTCTCCCTATCTGTGACCATCCTCTCGATCATCTTGGTCACACCTCTTTTCTGCCGCCGGGAGAGATTGGCGAAATCATTGTCCGGGGCGATGTGGTCACTGGGAGTTATGAAAACAATCCTGAGGAAAACCGGCTGGCCAAAATAGCAGACGGCAACGGTTTCTGGCATCGGATGGGAGATGTGGGATATCTGGACCAGGAAGGTCGACTCTGGTTCTGCGGTAGACGGGCGCACCGGGTAGTGACTGCGGCGGGGACATTTTTTACTATTCCCTGTGAGGCGGTGTATAATGTCCATGCCCACATCTATCGTACGGCCTTGGTGGGAGTTGCTGCTCCTGACAATCTCTATCAGATACCGGTTATTATTATTGAGCCGGAAAAAGATTCGCCCGTCTCTGCTGAACAACTTATTGTCGAGGCCAGGCGACTTGGTGCCGAGAACCCTTTGACCAGGGAGATACAATACTATCTCATTCATCGCGACTTTCCGGTTGATATCCGGCATAATGCCAAGATATTCAGAGAAAAACTCAGTGTCTGGGCCGTCGGCGAGCTGGAGGGGAAACTGTGAAACGGGTGTTGGTGACAGGAGGTGGTGGCTTTGTCGGAAGCCATATTGTCAGGCAGCTCCGCCTCCAAGATATAGAGTGTCTGGTCGTTGGCCGCAACCCTTATCCAGAGATGGAGGCCTTGGGGGCCCAATGTCTGCAGGGTGATATCTGCGACCCCCGCTTTCTCCTTGACTGTTGTCGGGAAGTGGATACTGTTTTCCATGTTGCAGCACTGGCCGGGATTTGGGGGAAGTGGGACGACTACTATCGCATTAATGTCCTCGGTACTGAAAACGTCCTCAATGCCTGTAAAAAAAATAAGATCAGGCACCTGGTCTACACCTCTACCCCTTCGGTGGTCTTTAATGGCGACGACATCGTCGACGGAGATGAACGACTGCCCTATGCAGAACGCTTTCTCTGTCATTATGCCAGGAGCAAGGTTATGGCTGAGAAACTAGTGCTCGGACAGGCAGGAAAAGAGCTGCTCACCTGTGCCATTCGTCCCCATCTGGTGTGGGGGCCAGGTGACCCCCATCTTATTCCTCGCCTGCTTGAGCGGGGGAGATTGAAACAACTGAAAAAGGTTGGAGACTGTACAAATCTGGTTGATATCAGCTATGTGGAAAACGTCGCCGAGGCCCATCTCCTGGCCGCCCATAATCTGCAAAGCACAGGGACTGCCTCAGGTCAGGCCTATTTTATCAGCCAGGGTAAACCCGTGAACTTGTGGCAGTGGATTGATGATCTCTTTCAACGAATGGATGTAGCACCGATTCAGAGCCGTGTCCCCTTTACTCTTGCCTATGTGGCAGGAATGGCGTTGGAAGGGCTGCACCGCGTTTTTGTACCGGAAAAAGAGCCACGGATGACACGCTTCCTGGCGGAACAACTGGCGAAATCTCACTGTTTTTCCATTGCCAGGGCCCATAAGGATCTCGGTTACTCTCCGCGAATCAGTACGGAAGAGGGTATGGAACGGTTGTGTCGGTCAATGTGAAAACCGGAAAGATTTATCCCTCCTTATTGCCACCTTGAGAGAGCTTTATCATCTGATGAAGGAACATCTTTGGGGAAAAACAATGTTCAAAATTAAATTCCAACTTCGAAATATGCTACGCTATTGCCACAAATTATTTGTCTGTCTGCTTACAGCAATTCTCCTCTTTGTAACCAGTGTTACTCAGAGTGCTGCTTTGACAGTGGGGGAAGAGCGAGAGCTGGGAGAGCAGTTGCTTTTTCAGATTCGTCTTGCCTTTCCTCTCCTCGATGATCCTGATCTCTTCCAATATATCAATGCCCTTGGTCAAGAGGTGCTTGAGGTCGCTGGGATTCAATACTTCGATTATCATTTTTACATTATCAATTCCACCCAGTTTAATGCCTTTGCTGCTCCTTCCGGTTTGGTCTTTTTCTACAGCGGTCTCATTGAGCAGATGAAAGAAGAAGACGAACTGGTCTCGGTCCTTGCCCATGAGATCGGTCACGTGGTGTCTCGTCATATTGCCAAGGGCATGGATCAGGGGACTAAGGTCGGCATCGCCACAACTATCCTGGCCCTGGCAGGCTTGGCCTTAGGAGCAGGGGCGATCAGCCAGGCCATTTTTACTGGATCTCTGGCGGCCGGTCAGGCGGCTTCTCTACATTTCAGCAGGGAGCACGAGCAAGAGGCGGATATTCTTGCCTATGGATGGATGAAAAAAATGGGTCGCAATCCAGAGGGTGAGAAACAAATGTTGCAAACCATGCGTCGTATCACTCGATACTCCATGGGGAATGTTCCTCAGTATCTCCTTACCCACCCCAACCCGGAGGCCAGGCTCGATTATGTCCAGTCTCTGCTGGCCTTGGATGAAAATCAACTTGCCACTTTTAAGAAGACCGACAATTTCTCTTTTCTGCGCATGAAATATCGGATCCTCTCCCAGATATCTGATGGCAAACAGTTCCGGAATTTTCTCATCAATAAGCTCGCCGATCAGAACACTTCGTCAGAGGACAAAATCATGTTTCAATACGGACTGTCGCAGTTGGACAGGATGGAAAACAATTTTGACTCCAGTCGCAAGCATCTCCAGCAGGTGATCGCTCATTTTCCCGAGAGATCCATTTTACTGGTTGATCTGGGCCTGGTGGAAATGGAGGATGGTAATAAAGAGCAGGCCCTCAAGCTGATAAGATCTGCCTATGATCGTGATCACAACGATATGTGGGCTGCTTTCCAGTTGGCGAGGATCTGTCTGGAACTGGGAAAAATCGATGTGGCGGAGAGATATCTGCTGGAGGTAGAGGAATTCATGCCCCAGTATTCAAAGGTCTACTTTGAACTTGGAAGGCTCAGGTCAGCCAAGGGAGATAGTGGCACAGCCTCATACTACCTGGGGAAATACTATCTTTATGAGGGACGATTGAAGCTTGCCAGGCAGAGTCTTGAGCTTGCCCTCAACGACCCTGGTCTGCCGCAAAATCTCAGGCAGGATGGGCTAATGATGCAGGAAACCATTGCCAAACTCGAGGAGAAAAAGTGAAAGAGATGAGAGCGGAGAGGGGGCTGCCGCTGACAATGGGTAAGATGTTCTTTTGGGATAGTTAAAAATGAAAACCTGGTCTTCGGGCCAGGTCAGAGTCAACCGGTGCAGCCGTTGTTATGATGCATTGCTTCATTTTCTTTGCTGAATCTCAGCCCCGCCAAGGGGCAAAGAAATGAAGCAAAAGAAAGGGCGGTGTCTCTTCTTGAGCCCGTATTTTTATTCCTTAGCACTTCTCTTTCTCCAGAGATGGTTACGTTCCCCTCACTGGCGGAGTTTCCTCCTCCCCCCGCTACTCACGAGATAAACTCCTCGGACCAAGGGTATCACCCCGATTCGTGTGCTCATGTACACTAACGCACTCACAGCTCTATAACTCCACGATTTAATACCTATTCCCCATATAGAACACCATACGTCCCAGGTAAAGGGACGTATGGTGCCCGACTCGGTTGAGATTGATTCCATTGTCCGCCGATAAAGCCTAATGGATATTTTTTCCAAAATATGGCTTTAAAGATGCTCACAAACCCTTTGTGAAATAAAGATTGGCGGCTGCCAAAATAAAAACGTGGGCAAGTCGGAGGGTGAAAACGGGTTATGAGTCCAAACAAATTAGAAGCAGCCAAAAAGTTATTGCGGGAAGGGATGCCACCAAAAGATGTTCCTGACAAGTTAGAGGTTTCTATCCCAACATTGAACCGATGGTGTCTTGTATCAAGTGAGAACGGTAACTTCAGTGATTTCTTTGGCTATATCCGGGTTTCCCAAACGGGTATAATGCGTAAACGCCCTGCAGGGTTAGGCTGAGCAAGCATAAGGCATGTGCAAAACTCCGAAGAGTTACAGTTCTCCAAAACTGCAGTGTTTTCCTCCTCAACCTCGGGCTCAAAAGCTAGCAGGGCGCCCCTACATCTTCGTCGCCGTCGGCGTCAGTCCTGGTGCGGGTGAGACCGACGCCGACGGCGACGAAGCTGCATGGGCTTTAGCCCGCAACTTTTATACATCAATGGGCTTTTGGGAAATCCGGATAGACCCATTTCTTTAAAGGTTGCAATTGCCCAAGACAAGATTTGCTATTCTGGTTTTTTCCTCTATCGGATCTGTTCAGGAAGAAGCTCAACTAGCACAAGCTGTTTGATACATAGACTTCCCAGGGAACATCTGAAGGGTCGACGATTAGCGCTGCAATCGTCTCGGCTACACATACCGGAAGCAGATGTCTTGACGACCACGTTTCCTGCTGCTCCTGAACAAATACCGCACAAATACCGGGAAATACCGGGTCGGACCAAGCTAACAGGATAAATTGATAACTAAAAACATAAAAAAAGAATCTGTTTTTAGCCTTAACACGCTCTTTTCCCCCATAAAAAGTGTCCTCTAAGAGAAGGAAGAGGATACTTCATCGTACAAAATGGACAGTGAAAATATCTACTGCTCGCCTATCGGCCTAAATGAAAATGTCTACCGCACATCGCTGGTTTGAATCCCCAATTCCGAGGGCAAAGATATATCCTATAACCCTTCAACCGAAGATGTTCAGAAAACATCTCAATGAGCCTGTCTTGCATGATAGTTGGCCTTGCCATTGGAACACTCTCGGAATACTTCTTTTTCAAGAAAAGTGAGAATATAGGTATTTCTACCTATATAAAAATTTTTGTGTTTATGTTTTATTGAACCGCGATTCATTTTTAGAGGGACGAAGAGAATCAGGAAGCATATTAAGTTGCTATTTTACTAAAACGGTTGAAGTTGCAATGGACATTTCGATATAGGTTTTAGTGGTGTTATCTGGTTTCCTGATATCATACTCTGGTGAATTTGCCGAAAGTGTTATTGGTGTCATGATTGATGCTGTCATGGATGCAGCAATCGAGTTTATTGAAACAGGCAGACGACTATCTCGTAATGCTTTCGAACAGTTACAATGAGTTAAGCCAACTCGGAATGTTGCGTTAGTATTATTGTCCTTTGTATGATTTTGATGATTATTGCAGACTCTAGGAGTCTGTCGGATTTAGAGAATCGTAGCGAAAATTAGAGAAATCGAGACCAGATTTTCATGGATTTGAGGCGAATAGCAGGTCTATTTAACGAAAAGCCATGGAAATATGGGCCGATTTGTCAAATTTGCAGCAGAT
>JAHIUA010000078.1 GCA_018817385.1 Pseudomonadota bacterium | reverse complement strand
TGACCAATCCATATCCTACTCCTGGCTTGTCAAAGATATTGGCGTTGTCAAATTGGTCGAGTACATTGATGGAAAAGAATATGAAGAAATTTTGATCGATACGAATTTACCCCAGGCAAACAGCATCGTGCCTCCGCTCCATCTCCTGCTGCTCAAACGATAGTCCGTACCATTCAATGAAAAAAGGGGTCATGAAAAAAGGGGTCAAGTCTACTTTTGGCTAATGTTTACTCTCAAAGGTCAAAAGCGAACGTTACCCTTTTTTCTTAAAGCTCCAAGTACACCACCTATTATGGAAGTACTCAATGCAATAAAATGGCAGCAGGTGGCTTTATATTTTAAACTTGTGGACCATGACGGTTAACTTTTCTGCTAACCCTGACAACTCTTCAGCACTCACATAGACTTGGGAGCTGTTGTTTGACATTTCGTCTGCAGACTTGTTTACTTCTAAAATCTCATTAGCAATAAAAGTAACCGCACTATTGCTTTCAGCTACGTTTTCATTGACCTCGTTTATCCCTTGAGATACCTGAGCCACATTATCAGCAATCTCTTTGGTGGTAATAGACTGCTCCCCAACTGCTGTAGCAATAATATTCACAATTTCACTTACCTGACTGACTACTTTGGTGATATGAGCAATTTGAAATACAGTTCCATCCGTTGAGGTCTGCATGCTCTCAACGCTTTGTTTGATTTCTGCAGCCGCCACTGCAGTCTGTTTAGCAAGTTCCTTTATTTCGTTGGCCACCACAGCAAACCCCTTACCCGAATCTCCCGCACGCGCTGCTTCGATGGTTGCATTGAGAGCCAAAAGATTGACTTGGTTTGAGATCTCGGTGATGTCCTCTACCACCTTACCTATTTTCTTGGCCGCGAGTCCAAGGTCACCAACCTGACTGGATGCTTTTTCCGCCTCTATCACCGCATCACTAGTAATCGTGTTGGCTTTTTCCGTGTTTTTGGCAATTTCATTGATGGTTTCGGTCATCTCTTCTGCAGCGGAAGCCACTAGGTGAACATTAGTTGAAGCCTGCTCCATAGCGGAGGCAACCATATTCATATTCAGGCTCATTTTTTCGGCTGATGTCGACACTGTTTTAACCTTATTCATTGTCTGTTCAGCGCTTACCGACATTTCACCTGAGATAGTGGAGAGACTTCGTGATGAGTCTGTCAGACTCTCGGCGTTGACGGCAACATCGCGAATGATTATCTGAAGTTTTTCGATAAAAACATCAAACCACCGTCCCAGTTCCCCGACTTCATCGCGGCTTTTCACGTTAAGACGTTTGGTCAGATCACCTTCACCTTCTCCGGCATCTTTTAACCCCGCCACCACCTTATTGATCGGTTTGGCCACTGAATCGGCAATAAAGAAAATGGCTACCGCGGTCACAATGACAATCACCGAAACCAGCAGCATATTAACTCTTGCAAGCCTGGTCACCGATGAATAGATTTCTTCGCTCAGTGCGGAAACACCGAGGGTCCATCCCATTTGCTCAAACCTGGCTAAGGCGGCGATCTTTGTTTTTCCCTCATAGTCGTATTCAATCAACCCATTTTCCATCGCCATCATTTTCTGACCGAAATCAAAATCGTTAATGTTCATCTTGAGAATATTGGATTTTTCAGGATGTGCGATCATCAGGCCCTCAGCATTAAAAATAAACGCACATCCGGATTTGCCAACTTTAATGCTATCGATGAATTGAGCGTTGAAAAAAGACATGTCAACTCCGGCGAAAATAACGCCGGTAATAATCTCCTTTTCTTTTACAGGAACAGAGATCACAAACACCGGATTGCCGCTTGTTTCACTTTCTAGAACCGTGGAGACATAGGTCTCTCCCTTCATTGCTTTCTGAAAATATATTTTTTCGTTTATGTTAAGTTGACCTATATTGCTCTCTTCAGACGAGGCAACAACGTCACCGTTAGTAGCTGCAACTCCCATGGTTTCATAGTATGGGTAGTCTTTTTTCATCCCCTGGAGTTGCAAACTGGCTGACTTCCTGGCAGCCTTGCCGACAAATGAATCTTTCAGTGCTGTACCAAATACGTTGCGCTGGCCCAAATTGTTAACATCAAGAGTTCGATCCCTGAGCCACGACCGCATGATAACCATGGTCGTGTCCACAATCTGGTCGATCTGCCCAGTTAAAGCGGTTTGCAGGGCATTCTTGGATAAGGAGTAGGATATTATCGAAGATCCCCCCATGCCAATGATAACAAGGATGACCATCGGTACCAGAAACTTATTCCTAATGTTGAAACTCATAGCAACAATCCTTTAATTCCCTAGCCGCACACTCAGACTGCGACCTTTTGGAAAAGCCAAAAGCTAACAACCGATATGATATGTTGACTCGACGCTTTCCCCTAACTTACAAGAGAAAAGCGTCGAATATAGAATACTGTTCCAGAGTATTATCAACTTCAACTCAACTTTCCATGTTGACATATTGACTTGCCTTAACAAGACAAATGCCATTTAGCGCAGTGAGTTTTGTTGACTGTGTAGTCGAAAAATTAGCAAAAGCCACAGGTTTCAATTCAAAATATGAAACCCTTAATTCAAAAAAATCCTTTCAAAAGCAGAGTTATTTCGCGACATCGGCATACTGACCCACCCGGAAAGTTGAAACGTTACTTATTCAATGACTTTGTCAGCCGATTGAATAAGTTCGAAGGGGAGCTCTGCACTAAGGATTTTTGCGATTCTGGTATTTATAATCAACAATCCTTGAGTGTTTTTTACAATCGGGATATCAGCTGGGGATTGACCACCCAAAATCTTCATAGCTGTTTCAGCCGACCAGACACCCTGCTCCTCTGGCGATTTAGCGTAGGAAATTAATGCATAAGGCGCCATAAAGTCATATGCCGAACCGGAAGGGATTTTAAGATTATCTTCAACAAACTGCTTCATCTCAGCAGCATGATCATCGTAGAGCCCTCCATCACTGTGAAATATGAGCATATCAACTTTTGATTGAAGTTCTGTGAATCCTTTTTTGTAATCTTCAAAATCTTTGGCATAATATGTGGTAAGTGTCATCCCAAATACTTTTTTGTAGTTTTCCACCTCTTTCAAGGCGGTCTCTACGTCAGGGGCCAGAAAGCCAACCCTGTCTCCTTTGGCAAATAGCTGCAATTGTTCGACCAATTGGGGTATAGGGGTAACTTCCAGCATGCCTGTTACATTCTTAAAAGGAAAACCATAGCCCGTTGCATCCCAATTCACGCCGCAGAAAATAAACGGGAGACTCGCATCCTTATAGTAGGGTACGACAAGATATTTTGAGGCGTTGTCATCTCCTGCAATTACAACATCAGGCTTGAAATCTTCAATTTCTGCTTTTGCCTTTAGGGCGGCACTTTCCTTAAACGCCTTTTCGCCGTTGCGCTTGGTATCCATTCGAAAAATCTTTAATTCAACTCCAGAGCCTTCAAGTACAGTTTTAATACCGGAAATAATACCATCACCCCAAGCATAACCTTCGTGATAAGAATCGACAAACAACACTTTCTTACCTGCAAGACTCTGAGAAAGAGAGGCAGTACAAAAGGAAAAAATAGAAATGACACTCATTACCACAACAAAAAGCTTACGCATGCTATATACTCCTTTTAATATTGAGGTTGATATATAATAACGCCAAATACAAACTGTTTTTTTGATGATGACGCAAAAGTATTTTACATTTCTTTATAACTAAAACTGATGTATTTAATTTTTTTCCATCAAAATTACATTTAACTCTATGGGCTGACAACGAGACATGTCAAGAAATAAATCGTTATGAATATAATATTTTGGCTTAGTCCAGAGCATTCCTGTCACCAAATTTGGAGAGTAGCAACCCATAGAAACAAATGGTAGAGGAAACCTTTTCAACCCTCTAATTCAAGGATGTTTTCATGCCAAATAAGAGGAGAGGTGGACCCGGAAAATTGAACAAGCCGTTAAGTGGAAAATCTGCGACCAATAATTCCTAAGTAGCGAATAAGGGGTCTGCTTTTGACTCATCTGGACGAACAAAAGTTCTCAAGGGCAAACTTGACCCCTATTTTTTAGGTTCCCTGACCTATCACTGGGAGCTTGTCCAAGAATAGTCATTTCTTCTCAAATCGAGAAATTCTCAAAAAACGAGCGCTGTCATATGCTGATATTGCGAGCATTTCTCATTAAACCGGGCCTACGGTAGCTTGGCCGAAAGTAGATTTTGTCGATCTTTGTAGGGAAATTTGTACCATCATAAACCCACAGACCTGATGTGTAATAATCTTCACACGCACCGAAATAGAGATTGGAACTGAAAACTGTCCAGGAAGATGGATGTAAGGAACCTCTTTCATTACCTCTATAAGACCAACGGGGGCGGCCTGACGGCCTGATGGTCCTCTTGGTAATCCGACCGGTTGGTGGGTGTTTTAGGGACGCTGGTAGAACTATTGGGAACCAAAGAGGAAATTTTTCAAAGATGATGCGGGGGGATAGAGTGAACCTCCCCTGTTTATGCCCATGTATCACGCTGTGCAATTGACTGGTGAGTGGCTCCTGGCGTATCATAACAGAGTAGAGTAGTAGATTTAATTGGCACAAGATAAAGCCAAACCTGTTGTGAGACAGGGACGGAAAGCAAACGGGTCTCTATAGATAGCCGGGCTGCCTTGCAAATTGGTGGTTCGGTTTTTTTATTGAGGAGATGAAATGAAACAGAGGTCCTCTCTTATCATCGCATGTGCTTCTCTCGTCGTCATGCTTACCATATTACTATCTGGCCCAGCAGTATCCGCCCAGCAAATTATTGTGGCTCCCTACTTCCCTCTCTCTCCTGGCAGCTGGTGGAAGTTTACACCAAATGGAACAGAGATATTTGTGAAGAGAGTCCTGAGTGAGGAAGTTGCTGTGAATTCTATCCTCACCAGGGTCATTGAGGACCGAGGTCAAACTGAATATTTCACCAACGATTCACTGGGGATTCGCCAGCACAGACTGGTAGAGTATCCTCCTGGCATTACCCTGACCTTAATTCCGCCGGCAGTCTTATCACCTCCTGTCGCCACACTTGGTCAAACGACAACCACTAATGGAACTGTCCATCTTACCATCCCAGAAGAAGGGCTTTTTGACATTGCCTATAGTGCCAGCGTCTTGCTGGTAGGGATAGAATCCGTCTCAACCCCTTACGGAACGTTTGAATCGGTGAAGATCCAGACAATATTCAGGATGCTTGGAAACGTTGGCGGTGAACTGATTGATGACCAATCCATATCCTACTCCTGGCTTGTCAAAGATATTGGCGTTGTCAAATTGGTCGAGTACATTGATGGAAAAGAATATGAAGAAATTTTGATCGATACGAATTTACCCCAGGCAAACAGCATCGTGCCT
>JAHIUA010000077.1 GCA_018817385.1 Pseudomonadota bacterium | reverse complement strand
GGGGGGGGGCGGATACGGGCTGATTTATTCGTTCCAGGAGAAGAGATAGGCGGCCAGCAGCAGGGAGACGACGGTAACCAGAGTCATGAAAAAACACTCTGTACTGACTTCACTCAAGCTGGCACCGTCATTCATGATTTTCCTGGCGGCGGTCAGAAGGTGGGTGAGAGGAAAGGCATTTGCCAGGTTCTGCAGCCAGCCTGGCGCACCCTCCATGGAAAACCAGACCTCTGAGAGGAACATCATGGGCCAGGTGATGAAGTTCAGGATGCCAGAGGTGAATTCCTCACTGGTACCGCGGGCAGCCAGGATCAGTCCCATGGCGCAGAGGCTGAGGCCACCAAGGAAAAAGACAAAGGCCAGGGCGGCATAGCTGCCCAATACCTGGAAGTGGAAGATCAGATCGGAGCCCAGCCAGACCACGGCCAGGGTAAACATGAGGAGAAAGATGCGGGAAAACATCTGGGCACTCAGGTATTCTAAGGCGGTGAGAGGGGTGGCCTTGAGTCGTTTCAGAGTCCCGTTTTTACGATAACGGACCACCACATAGCCGACCCCCCAGAGGGCGGAGAACATCATGTTCATGGCCAGAATTCCGGGAAAGAGCCAGTCGATATAACGGACCTGCAGTCCCTGGATGACCTGCTTTTTTGCTTCTGTCTGGCCTTTTGTTAACGAGGCGAGAAAGAGTTGTTCGACAATGTAGCCCTTAGGGGAGGAGTCGTTGATCCAGTAGCCGTGTGCGGGATCGTGGCGATCGATTAGGATATCAATTTTCTGGTGCCGTAATTTTTCTTCACCGGAGCGGAGATCGGTGAAGGGGATGAATTCGAGATATTTCCCGGTCTGAAATGCGAGGGGGATGCTGCTTTTCTGAAAAAACTCGTTTCCTGCTGCGATGGGAAAGAGACCTACCTTGAATTCCTGGTATTCGCGGCCGCCAAAGATGAAGCCGAATCCGAGGATGATGAGAAAGGGAAAGGCAAAGTTCCAGCCAAAGGCGGCCCTGTCTCGGAAGAATTCGTAGTTTCTGGCCACAAACATGGCCCACATGCGTGGAAAGTTCATTGCTCTGATCCTTTTTGTTGCCGATCGTTGCTGATTGGCAACAGAGAAGCGTTTCGTTTTAGTCCCTGAGTTGCTTGCCTGTGAGCTGGATGAAAACATCTTCAAGGTTTGGCGTGTGTACCGACATCTCTGAGAGGTCTACGTCCAGGTTGAGGAGAATGTTCAAGCCCTCATGGATTTGCTCGATTCCCATACTGATCTGTCCATCCTTCTCCTGCCAGGAAAAGGGCAGTCGCTCCAGGTCCAATCTGAAGGCGGTCTTGGGGAGGCTGATTGTGGCGCCTCGGCAATGGGTTTTGATGAGCTGTTTCGGGCTGTCCCAGGCAATAACGCGTCCCTGGTCCATGATGGCGATTTCGTCACAGAGATATTCTGCCTCTTCCATGGAATGGGTGGTGAGGATGATGGTCTTCCCTTCTTGCTTGATGCGGAGGACGATTTCCCACAGGTTTCTTCGTGATTGGGGATCGAGGCCGGTGGATGGTTCATCGAGAAATAGCAGCTTGGGTTTGTTGATCAGGGCCAGGGCCAGCATGAGGCGTTGCAGCTGGCCTCCGGAAAGTTTGTCGTTTCGTCTTTTGCGCAGCGATTGGAGTTCGCAGCGCTGGATGAGCAGATTGAGATCTTCCGCGTCGTGGTAAAGTTTATGGAAGGTTTGCAGGGTTTCTTCTACTGAGAGGAAGTTGAGCAGTGAGGTATGCTGAAATTGGATGCCGATTTCTTCGCGAAAAGAACTTGTTCGAGGCTGGCCTTGGTAGAGGATCTTGCCGTCGTCGGGCTGGATAATATCCTCTGCCATTTCCATGGTGGTGGTCTTGCCGGCTCCATTTGGGCCCAGGAGTCCCAGGCAGACCCCTTCCCGGAGACTGAAGGAAACATCGGCTACGGCTACGGTTTGCCGGTATACTTTTCTAAGATGGCTGACTTCGAGTATGGGGGGCATATTTTTTTGCAAAGAATTGTGAGGTGATTAATGTATAAAAAGGAACATAATACATCTTTTCCCTTATGCCAAAGGATCATTCTTTTGTCCCCCCATCTAGGCGATAATAGAGAAGTCGGTAACCCCCCTTCTTGTGGCTTCACGAAACTGTTTTTTTCTCGTCCATAAAAAAGAGAAAGGCGAGAAGGGTGTGACGTCTATCGTGCGGAATTCTTTAATGGGAACTATTTTTTCTGTGTCCTCCTTGGCCATTTTTTCTTCTTTTTTTACATGAAAACGAGGGTGCAAAAAAAGCTTGACCTGCGAACAATTATCACTTACATATAGTAATAATTATCGCAAGGGGGCCCTATGCAACTACGAATGACGAATCAACGTGAGATGATCCTTCGGGAATTGAATAAGAGTAAGGAACACCTCACTGCAGATCAGCTTTATGAGCGGGTGAGAAAAAGTATGCCCAGGATAAGTCTGGCCACAGTATACAGAAATCTGGAAATTCTGTCCGAGGCCGGCATTATCCGTAAATTGGAGATCAGTGGGAGGCAGAAGCGCTTTGACAGTGATGTCGAAGAGCATGACCACATTTATTGTATTTGCTGCCATCGCATTGAAAATTTGCTGATAGACAAGAGTGGAATGAAGGTACCGCGACTGGACACTGTAAAAGGCTATACCATTACCGGGTGCAGGTTGGAGGTAAGTGGGCTATGTCCCAGGTGTCAGCAGAAAACTGCAAGAACAAAAAAATGAACAGGACAAAAAGGAGTGCTTGCCATGGGATGCGGATGTAAAAAAGAAAGCCTTACTGATGAGCAGAAAAAGGTATTGGAGGCAATGGTCAAATGTGATGGGCCGTGTGCTTCTAAAGATATTGCTTCAGCCACTGGTCTTGAGACCAAGGTGGTAAGCGGTCGAATTACGGCCCTGAAGAAAAAAGGATATGTGAAGAGTTCTGTCAGATGCAAATATGAGATTACCAGTGCCGGAAAAACTGTCATTCAAGCCTGAGCAAAAAAAGGTTCCTGGGATTGTTAGGGGCTGCTTAGAGGGAGATATCTTTGCCTAAAAATGCTCTGTCTGGACCCTTTTCTCGGGTCAATTTGGAATTGTTGTCAGAGACTGGCTCAGTATTTTTCCTCTGGAATGAGTATGATTTTTAAGGAACTGGAACTGCTTAGGGGAGGAGAAGAGATTGAACGCCTGAGGTTCTCTCCTGCAGCTGTTCCTCTGCTGATCTGCTCGGATAACAAACAACAAATCTTTCATCTGGATGGTGGCCTTTTTCTCTTCAGGCTCTCAGTGAAAGACCTGACTGGTTATAACTTAACATAACACACCGTAAGACTGGAGATGAAGTATGAAACCGCTTGTAACGAATGAAGCGCCTGATTTTACCGCAACCGCAGTGATGCCTGATAATAGTTTCAATGAGGAGTTCAAGCTGTCAGATATGCGCGGTCGGTATGTGCTGCTTTTTTTCTACCCTCTGGACTTCACTTTTGTCTGTCCCTCTGAGATTCTTGCTTTTAATAAGGCCGTTGGCCAGTTTAAGGAAAAGAATTGCGATGTGGTTGGGATTTCCATTGATTCCCACTTCAGTCATCTGGCCTGGAAAAATACCCCGGTGGATCGGGGTGGGATAGGTAATATTCAGTTCCCCCTGGTGGCCGACCTGGATAAATCCATTTCTGAAAATTATGGAGTGCTTCTAGATGCTGGAATTGCCCTTCGTGGTCTCTATCTCATTGATAAAAAAGGGGTAATTCGTCATCAGGTGGTCAATGACCTTCCCCTCGGCAGAAATGTCACTGAGGCCTTGCGTATGCTTGATGCCCTCAAGTTCACAGAAGAGTTCGGTGATGTATGCCCGGCTAACTGGCAAAGAGGTGATGATGGGATGACCCCAACAGCAGAAGGGGTGGCAAAATATCTTTCCGAACACGCCAACGATTGATACTCAGGTCAGAGTATGTCATAACTGGAATACGAAGTTCCTTATTTGAAATCTGTTCGCCGCTGTTCAGTGAGAAGTTTGAGAATGAAGGCGGTATGATCATAAAAAAGACGAAAACACATGGTGCAGGTATGTCGGGCAACTTGCTTGTTTTGTCTCTCATTTTATTTACGATGGAGGTGTTGAAATGGCTGAAAAACTTGGGATTTATAAGTGTGATATTTGTGGAAATGTTGTGGAAGTATTGCATGCCGGGGGTGGAGATTTGAGCTGTTGTGGTGCAGTAATGGTTCATCTCAACGAAAATACCGTGGATGCTGCCAAGGAAAAACATGTCCCGGTGATAGAAAAGATGGATGGAGGATATAAGGTAAGTGTCGGCAGTGTCGCTCATCCCATGACCGCTGAGCATTATATCGAGTGGATAGAACTCATTGCCGGTGATACCTGTTACAGGCAGTTCCTCAACCCGGGCGACGCCCCGGAGGCATTTTTCCCGATATCAGCTGACTCTGTTGTAGCCCGGGAACATTGCAATCTGCATGGGGTCTGGAAGGCCTGAGAAGAGATGATGTAAGGTGCATGAGGTTGTTCCCTCCGAAGTGTGGTGGGTAGCTTATTTGTCAATGCATCAGAGCGGCAGCAATGGTGTCGTGTCGTTACCTGGAATATTCTTCTGGGGGCAAACAAAAAGGTATTGCCCCCATTTGGCCGTTCCGGGTTTCGTATCTGGCGAAAACAGCAGCAAAGCGGAAAAACTGAAACAGAAGGAGCAGAGACTGGTATGAAAAAGTACAGGTGTGATATCTGTGGGTATGTGTATGATCCGGCAGCGGGAGATGAGACAGCAGGCATCGCTGCTGGGACAGCCTTTGAGGATCTTCCTGATGACTGGGAGTGTCCGGTCTGCGGGGCAGGGAAGGATGATTTTTCTGCAGTAGAGTAGGCAAAAAGGTCAGGGCTTGTCTTTTGATAGGCCCTGACCTTTTGCCATGTTCAGAAGTAGAGGAGAGTGGGAAGACGATCTTAGACGTTGCCAGTTACTCCTGAGATCTTTCGGTTTCCTTGAATATTTTTTGTAAATAGGTATAGAGATGAAAAAGATCCTGCTGGTGGCGTTTCAGGGCCAAGCTATGTGTTTTATTCATGTCCTCCTTAATGGTCTTGAGATGCGGGCCGCTGGACATGACTGTAAAATTATTATTGAAGGCGAGGCCACAGCTTTGATTCCTGAGGTCTGCAAAATGGGGCATTTCCTCCATGGCTTATTTGGTCAGGCCAGAGAGGCCGGCTTGATTGAAGGGGTCTGTCGAGCTTGTTCTCTTAAGATGCAAGTCATAGAACATATTGAAAATGAGGGCCTTTCTCTGCTGGATGACATGTCAGGTCATCCCGGGATGGCAAAATATATTGAACAGGGTTTTGAGATTATAAACTTTTAGGAACGGGTTGATCCGCATCTCCTCTGCAAACGATTGGCAGAGTTGATGGAGTGAGCTTGTTATTGAGGATGCCAATCCTTTGAACCTGCGGTACTGGCGAACCGTTACATTTTGTTGTCATTGCAGGTAATTTGTTTTTTTATTAATACATTGTACAATTTTTAATTCAGCAGGAGGACAGAACGATGAATCCCGTTAAACTTACCGATAACATATACTGGGTTGGTGCTGTGGACTGGGATGTTCGTGATTTTCATGGATATTCTACGAATCGGGGAACAACTTATAATGCCTTTCTCATCATGGATGAGAAGATTACTCTGATTGACACGGTCAAAAAATCAAAGAAAGGCGATATGCTGGCCAGGATCAAGGAGATAGTTGATCCAGAAAAGATCGATTATATCGTGGTTAATCATGTGGAGATGGATCACTCTGGAAGCTTACCGGACATGGTTGAGCTGATTAAACCGGAAAAAATCATCTGCTCGAATATGGGGGAGAAGGCCCTGCGGCAGCATTTTCACCATGAGGACTGGCCCTACTTTATTGCCAAGCCAGGTGAAGATATCAGTCTTGGAACCAAGACCCTTTCCTTTCTTGAGACACGGATGCTGCACTGGCCGGATTCCATGTTTACCTATATCAAGGAAGACAAAATTCTCTTTTCTTCAGACGCCTTTGGTGAGCATCTCGGAACCAGTGAACGTTTTGATGACGAGGTGGATCAGGCGATCCTCATGGAGGAGTTGACCAAATACTACGCCAATATCTTGACTCTGTACTCACCACTGGTAAAGAAACTGATCGCCAAGGTGAAGGAGATGAACCTGGAGATCAAGATGATTGCGCCAGATCATGGTGTGATCTGGCGCACCAACCCGGGGATGCCTCTGCAGGCCTATGACAAGTGGAGCCAGAACAAGGGGGATGGCAATGCCCTGATTATCTACGATACCATGTGGCATTCCACAGAAATGATGGCCAAGGAAGTGGGTTCTGGTCTTCAGGATGAAGGGATTTCTTATAAGCTGCTTAACCTGCGCTATAATCATCGCAGTGACGTTATGCGTGAGGTCCTCAATGCCAGCGCTATTGTTCTCGGCTGTTCCACCTTGAATAATGGCCTTTTGCCACGAATGGCCGGTTTTCTCATGTATATGCGGGGGCTTAGGCCCACCAATAAGATTGGTGCTGCCTTTGGCTCATATGGCTGGTCAGGAGAGTCAGTGAAACTGCTCAATGAAGCCATGACCGAGATGAAATTTGATCTCATCGATGAGGGGCTCAAGGTCAAATATGTCCCGGAAGAGGGAGATCTCAGCCAGTGTGTCGAACTTGGTCGCAAGGTAGGCCAGGCCCTGCACGCAAAAAAATAGTCGGCGTCATTACCTTCCATACCTCTTTTTCCTCAGGCCATTCAGCATGCTGATGCTCAGCTGAGTGGCCTGAGCGGAACTCTCTGTTGCATGGCTGAGCGGTTATTGCTTGGGGGAGGGTTCGTTCTCTGAAGCTTGGCTGGGTACCGTAAATATTTTTCAAACAGGAGGAGATATGAAAATTCATATAGACAAAAGTGTAGTTGAGTTTTTGCCGGAAAATGAACAGGAAACTGCTTCCCTGGAAACGCTGTGGCGGGTGGTTGTTGATTGTGCAGCCGATAACAAGCGGTTGACAGCCATCGGTGAGTATATTCCATCTAAGGAGAATCTTGCCCGTTTTCACATCGAAGGCGTCTCAGGAAGAACTGTCTTTAGTGAAGAAAAAGCAGTGGAAGCGTGTACCGTGATCTGCACAACCTGTAACAAATACATGCAGCTCAAGGGGGGCGATGCCATTCCTCTCTGCTGCGGTCGTTCCATGGAGCGTGTCGACTGAGTTGTCGGCTGAGAGTGCACCTGCACCCCACCTTCATTTGTTGCGGCGGGTCTCTGGGGAGAGCAGGCAATGGCTTCGCCGGCCTGAGCCCATGAAGGCAGGGAGCTGCTGAACGGTTACAGGAATGACGGGGTACTGATAAAAAAAAGCGGAGGGGCTTCCCTCCGCTTTTTTTTGTCTGGCTGTCGCTGAGAAGACAGCGATCTCTTTTTGCTGCTTATCCTCTGAGAAAGTTCAGAGCAGATCCGGCCTTGAACCAGTCTATCTGTTCCTTGTTCAAGGAGTGCTTTAGTGCTACTTCCGAGACAGAACCGTCCTGGTGGCTGAAACGGGCAGTGATGGTGGATCCGGGTGCGATCTTGGCTACTCCGAGGAGATCTACGGTATCACCTTCTTTGACCTCTTCGTACCCTGCCGGGTCGACAAAAGTAAGGGGCAGGACTCCCTGTTTTTTGAGGTTTGTTTCATGAATACGGGCAAAGGAACGGGTGATGATAGCCTTCCCCCCCATATGGCGGGGGCTCATGGCTGCATGTTCTCGTGACGAGCCTTCACCATAGTTGGCGTCGCCGACCACCACCCAGCTTTCTCCGGCAGCACTATACGCTCTTGCGAGTTCATTGTAGGGCTGCATTTCCCCGGTGAGCTGGTTTTTGGCCCTCCCTGTTTCGTTGGTGAAGGCATTGACTGCACCGCTGAACATATTGTTGGAAATGTTGTCCAGGTGGCCCCGGAAGCGGAGCCAGGGACCTGCTGGGGAGATGTGGTCTGTGGTGCATTTTCCCTTTGCCTTGAGGAGGAGGCGCAGTCCTGTGAAATCTTTGCCGTCCCAGGGAGAAAATGGGTGGAGTAAGGCCAGTCTTTCAGAGTTGGGAGAGACCTTGACGGTTACCCCGCTGTGGTCACTAAGGGGGGCCAGAAAACCAGTCTCGTCCCGTATCAGTCCCTGAGAGGGAACCTCGTCCACTTTGCCTGGAGGCATGAGGGTGAAGGAAGAGCCGTTCGCTGCCTGGTACTCAGCAGTGAAGGGGTTGACAGCAAAACTGCCGGTCATGGCATAGGCCAGGCAGGTCTCCGGGCTGCCGATAAAGCCACTGGTTCCTGAGTTGCCGTCATTTCGTTTCGGAAAGTTGCGGTTATAGGAGGTGACGATGGAGTTACGAAAACCCTCTTCGATTCCTTCTCGCTTCCATTGACCGATACAGGGACCGCAGGCATTGGCCAGGACCGTCGCGCCGATGGCCTCCAGTTTTTTCAGTTGTCCGTCTCGTTCTATGGTTGCCCGCACCTGTTCCGAGCCTGGAGTAATGAGCATGGGGATTTTTAATTTTGCCCCTTTGGCTGCTATCTGTTCAGCCATGGCGGCAATGCGGCCCATATCCTCATAAGAGGAATTGGTACAGGAGCCGACAAGGGCATAGGTGATATTTTTCGGATGATCCCCCGCTTCCACATAGTCGGCCATCTTGGCCACTGTCGAAGCCCGGTCAGGTGAGTGGGGACCGACCAGGTGTGGTTCCAGGGTGGAAAGGTCGATTTCAATGACCTGATCAAAGTAGTGTTCCGGGTTGGCCAGGACCTCATCATCAGCTTTGAGGAGATCTGCATATCTGTCTGCTACTTCCGCCGATGCTCCACGGTTGCACGATTTGAGATAGGCGGCCATATGGGTGTCGTAGGGAAAGGTTGAGGTGGTAGCCCCAAGTTCTGCACCCATATTGCAGATGGTGGCTTTTCCTGTGCAGGAAAGGGTGGCTGCCCCCGGTCCAAAGTATTCAAAGACACGGTTGGTGCCGCCGGAACAGGTCAGCATGCCGAGAATTTTAAGGATGACATCTTTAGGCGCAGCCCAGCCTTGGAGTTCACCACTGAGCCGCACCCCAGTGAATTTGGGATGCAGGACTTCCCAGGGCATGCCGACCATGACATCCACCGCATCGGCCCCGCCAACGCCCGAGGCAAAGGCACCGATGCCGCCGGCGTTGGGGGTGTGGGAGTCGGTGCCCAGCATCATTACGCCAGGGAAGGCATACTGTTCGATGACCACCTGGTGGATAATCCCTGCCCCCGGCATCCAGCAGCCGAAACCATAGCGCTGAGAGGCAGAAGAGAGGAAATCGTACACCTCTTTGTTCTCCGTGCGGGCGATTTTGAGATCGCTGTCAGCACCCTTCTGCGCGCGAATAAGATGGTCGCAATGGACGCTTACCGGCACTGCTGCTTCATCCTTTTCGGCAAGCATGAACTGGAGGATTGCCATCTGTGCTGTGGCATCCTGGAGGGCAATGCGGTCCGGTCGGGTCTTGATATAGGAACTGCCTGCCACAAGTTCTGCCTCGGCAGCGTTATCCAGGTGGCCGTAGAGGATTTTTTCGCCATAGGTCAGAGGGCGTCCCAGTCGTTTGCGGACGATTGCGATGTTTGCAGCCATCTTTTCATAGGTTTTCTCTATGAAGGCGGGGGTCGAATCTACCGATGTGTTCATCTTGTCTCCGTATCTGTTTCTCTATGAGGGGCTATAGTATCAAAAAAAATGCCGGAGGTCACCCCGGCTGGTAATGTGGTGTGCTAAAAGTTGTCCTCCCTTGGCCAGAGGAAACGGTCTGGAGGGATCTTCCCTCTGGAGGTCTTTTCTTCATGAGCGGATGAGTTCTTCTTCCAACATGGTGTCTATAAGATTAAGAACATATTGTCGTTGCTCGGAAGTGGCATGGGCAATACAGTCGCAATGAAGATGGGCATTGCTGCGCACCAGCAGTTCAAAGCGGACCGCATCCTTTTCCACCTCCACACCAAAATAAAAAGGGCCGCAATTGGTATGCTCTTTTTGGATGTCGGTGAGGATTTCAGGCGGCAGGACGATCCAGTAGAGGCCGATCATGGGACCGGACTTGAGGTTGCGTTTCAGGTAGGAGTCTATATTGTCCCGCTCCATGGGGGAGAGGTCGTCAACGATAAATTGGCGCATAGTATTTTTTCTCGGCGATCAGGCTGTAGGCAGAAGGGAAAGGCAACGAGATGTTTTGGGGGTGCCTTCAGTATTCGGCCTATAAACCTATTTTATAGGAAGTCTGCGGCAATGGCAGAGAGAGGGCTTCTTTCACTCTTACTCAGGGTTATATGGCCATATATATCATGCCCTTTTAATTTTTCAACCGTATAGGAGAGGCCATTGGAAGAGGAATCCAGATAGGGATTGTCGATCTGTTGCGGATCTCCGGTAAAGACCATCTTTGTGTTCTCGCCTGCCCTGGAGATAATGGTTTTGACTTCATGGGGGGTCAGGTTCTGAGCCTCGTCAATAATAACAAACTGGCGTGGGATCGAGCGTCCGCGGATATAGGTGAGGGCTTCGAGTTCCACCTGTTGGTCCTTGAGTAGTTTGTTGACCTTCTGCTGGACACTGCTATCGTCTTCACTTTCTCCATTATGGCGCATGAGAAAGGTGAGGTTGTCAAATATGGGCTGCATCCAGAGGCTTAGTTTTTCATCTTTTGTTCCAGGAAGATAGCCGATATCTTTGCCCATGGGAATAACAGGGCGAGAGACCAGGAGTTTTTCATAACTCTCGCGGTGAAGGACGCACTCGAGGCCGGCAGCAAGGGCGAGCAGCGTTTTCCCGGTTCCTGCCTGGCCGATAAGGGTGACCAGGTTGACCGCGGGATCAAGAAGGAGTTCCAAGGCCATCCGTTGTTCTTTCGAGCGGGAATGAATGCTCCAGGCATGTTCATATTGGGAATTGAGATGGACCAGGGTGTTGGGGCCTGTGGCTCGGCCAATGCCCGAATGTTTGGGATTGATTTCGTCCTGGAGGAGGACAAATTCGTTGGGGAGAAACTCAAAGCCCTCTGTCTCAAGCGTCTCTTGTTGATGAAAATGGTTAATCATCTCTGTGGGAAAAGATGCTTGTCGCCAGCCGGTATAGAGTTCGTCGAAGTTGCACTTCTGTTTTTCAAAATCCATGACATCAATACCCAGGGCATCGGCCTTGAGGCGGGCATTGATATCTTTGGAGACAAAGATCACGGTTTCGCCTTCTTGATGCAGGCTGTTGGCAACTGCCAGTATGCGATTGTCCGGGACGTTCATATCAAGCAGGGCTCCGGACATATCTTTTTTTTCCACCGTAATCTTGAGAATGCCGCCGTTTTCCATGGTCACCCCGTCCTTGAGGCTCCCTGAACTCCGGAGCTGATCCAGTTGGCGAATGGCATGGCGGGCGTTACGCCCCAGCTCATCATTGTGGCGTTTGAAGTTGTCCAGTTCCTCGATAACGGTCATGGGCAGGATGACATAATTATCGGCAAAAGAGGTCAGGGATTCTGCGTTATGAAGCAGGACATTGGTGTCAAGGACAAAGTATTTTCGTTTGCTCATGGTTAGTGTGGGGGGAGAGATTTATAGATCGTAATGGCTCGGGTGGATAAAAAAAGTGAGTCAGTTGCTGAATACCATCTAGATGTCAAGCCAGGTCGTGTCTTGATTTAAAATTTCACATCCATCTTCGCGGACAACAGCCATGTTTTCCAGGCGTACCCCGCCCCAGTCAGGGAGGTATATACCGGGTTCGATGGTGACAATCATGCCGGCCCGCAGGTGTTTGCGGTTGCGGGAAGAAAGTCGCGGTTCTTCATGTACGGCAAGGCCGACGCCGTGCCCCAGGGCATGGCCGAAATAGTCGCCGTAACCGGCATCGGAGATGATGCTGCGGGCTGCCTTATCCACTGCAGCACCGCTGATTCCGGCACGGATGGTGTTGGTGGCGGCCTGCTGGGCCTTGCGCACCAGGCGGTGGATCTCAATGTATTTGCTGTTCCTTGTTCCGGGGACAAAGGTCCTGGTCATGTCGGAGCAGTACCCGTCAAGGAGCAATCCCATGTCGATCATCAAGGGTTGGTTGGCCTCAATGGCAACCGGCCCGGGAATGGCATGGGGCAGAGCACTGCGTCTGCCGGTGGCGACAATGGTCTCGAAACTCGGCGATTCCGCGCCAAGCTTGCGCATGCTGGCTTCGAGAGAGAGGGCTATGTCTATTTCTGTCTGGCCGAGGACTATGGTCTCATAGATTTGTTGAAAGACCTGTTCGTTGAGTAGCACAGAGCGGCGGATCTTGTCTATTTCGTCCTCGCTCTTGATCAGGCGCATCTCTTCAATCAGACCATTGACAGGCAGGAGGGTGAGGCCGATTGTATCTGCCATGGCCTGCATCTGGGCGGCCACGGAGTGGAGGGTATATTGGCTCTCAAAGGCGAGGCAGGAAATGGCCAGATCAGGCAGGAGTTCGTGGAGCAGGGCAATTAACCCCTTGGGGTAGAGCATGATCTCCAGGTCTGAGACTTCATTTTCGGCCTGGATCTGGAAACGAAAATCAGTGAGAAGAAGAGGGGGTCTCCGTGCCGGAATGAGGAGGACACCGGAACTTTCACCGATATTGTGGTCTATTGGCGTGTAACCACTCAGATATCTTCGGTTCTGGGGCTGGCTAACGAGCAGCGCATCGATTTTTTTCCGGCGCAGCAGGGCCTGTACGCTTTCTATACGCTTCGAATGAGCCATCAGGAAAATCGTTGCTGAAGTATCTCTTTGCGCTGGTCAATGGCCTGGGTGTATTGAGCGTTAAGGTCGCTCTGGGCTCGTGCCCACTCCTCACGGAACCGAGGGTGCATGGTCGGGTCTATTGCTGTCTGCTCCGCAGTCATTCCCTGTTCCTGGAGTTTTTGACTGAGTTGAGCCCGCATGGCATCTTCGAGTTGCTGTTTGATCTGCTCCTTGTGCTGTGAGTATTGTTCCAGTATCTGTTTCAGTTCGGTACAGAGAGTGTTCATTGCGCTTGCCGGACCGCCTAGTTCCAGGAGTCCGGAAATGGCTGTGAGGCTTCCCGCCATGAGGACTTCGTCTCGGGGAAGAACAATATTGCGGATCAATACCTTGGCCATTCCTCTCCGCACTGTCATCTGCTCAGAGGCAGTTTCCTGTTCTAAGAGTTCTGTGAGTGACGCGGTCTTGCCAGCAAGGAAATCAACAACCAGGCGCATGCCTCTCTGTTCCGTTTCCTGGTCGGCTGGTACATCTTCTGCCCGGGCAGCCATTCGTGCCGCTCGCTCCATAACCATGTCTAGTGTGCTTCGTATCTCAGCCATATGTTCCTGTTCCAAAAAAAGATGAAAGAAAGTCTACTAATCAATATCTGTACCATAGCAGCTACGATTCTTCATTGAAAATTTTACTCAAAACTCCCTTACCAGTCTGGCTCCGAAAAAGCCGTCTATGTCCGGTCCAGGCAGAGGAGCAAAATAACCGTTTTTGATGAGAGAACGGGCAGCAGGTGGCAGAAACTTGCTACAGTCTTGCCTGGTAAAATTTGGCTTGGCAGAGAGAAAACAGTTGATGACCTCTTCATTTTCCTCTTCTTCCAGCGAGCAGGTGGCGTAGATCAGTATCCCTTGCGGATGCAGGAGTGATGCGGCTGTCTGCAGAAGTTCGAGTTGGGTCTGTTGATAGCTGGGGAGATCTTCCGCTCTCCTGTTCCAGCGGATATCAGGGTGACGTCCGGTAACGCCGGTGCCGGAGCACGGTGCATCGAGAAGGATTCCGTGAAAGCGCGTCTGGCAAGCGGCGCCGAAATCCTGGAGGCTGTCAGAGAAAAGAGGAACGGCCTGCTCCGGATGCAGCCTTGTCATGTTTTCCTGAAATGTCTGTCGGCGTTCTTTATCCGGTTCCACAGCAAAGACTCTGGCTTGGACAGCTTGGCCAAGCTGAAGCAAGACACTGGTCTTGCCGCCCACCCCAGCACAGCCGTCAAGATATTCCCCTTGGGGAGTCATGGGACCAAAGAGTCTGGCCAGGAGCTGGGCCCCCTGATCCTGGACCTGAAAAGCCCCTTCACTGTATCCCGGCAGCCCGTTCACCCCGCCGTGATAGTCGTCCAGAATCAGGGCGTCTTCACTGTAGATCCCCTTCCGTGACGAGATCCCGGCGGCAGTCAGTGCCTGCAGCAGCAGCTCACGTTCAGTGCGGCAGGCGTTGACCTGGAGGGTCAGGGGAGGTTGTTTGTTGTTTTGCTGGCAGATACGGATAGTTTCTTCAGCGCCGTAACGTTTTTGCCAGCGTGTGCTCAGCCACTGGGGGTGGTTGAGGATTGGTTGGGCGGAATTTGCCAGCAGTGACTGGAGTTCGTCTCGTCTGCGGATGGAATTTCTCAGGACCCCGTTGACAAAACCCTGGAGTTTTTTCGGGAGATGGGCTGCCTGCAGGGCCTTCACTGATTCGTTGACGGCAGCGGATTCGGGGATACGGTCAAGAAAAAAAAGTTGATAGAGGCCAACAGTCAGTGCCTGGTAGACAAAGGGTTTGAGTTTTGTCAGCGGCTGGGTACAGAGCTCCTGGAGGATGAGATCTAACGATTGACGGAGGCGGAGTATCCCATAGATGATGTTGGTTGCCAGCTGGCGATCCGCCTCACTGATTTTGTACTGGGATATCAGATTAGTGAAGAGCCCATTGACAGGCTTTCGGCTCCTTTGCAATTGGCACAGGGTCTCGATGGCAATAAAACGTGTGCTTTTTTTGGGAATTGGAGGCAAGGGGCAAGGCTCAGGGAGCAGTAAGGTTGTCAATTGCGGCAATAAGCTCTTTCACTGGTGATCCTTTTGATATGAGCAGGGATTCACCTTCTCCTTTGGCCAGGTCTCTTGCCTCGGTGGGGGTGACCATACCGGACAGGTAGAGGATGGGGATGGCCGATGTCGAAGGTTCTCTGGCCAAGGAGGATGCAATTTCGACACCATGGATGCCAGGCATGTTGATGTCGAGGATGGCAAGATCTGGGAGCTCCCGAAGAATTACGGCCAGGGCCTCGTCGCTGTTGGTGGTGTAGGTGACATCTATCCGTCCTGTATCTTCAAGCTGCATTTTCAGCAGTTCACAGGCATCTTTGTCGTCATCGATCAGTACAATACGGGTTTGCTGCCCCATGGCTGGGCCTCCTTTTTGATGTGGATGGAATGAAGTTTTCTTATTCTATCAGTGTGTTATTGAAAATGGAAAAGAAAAGATCATGGTTTGTCACTCTTTTGCGGACCAGAAGCACTGTATTTGATTTCAACAGTGTTCAAGTAATTGCTGATGGTCAGAGCAATCTTTTGGGCAAGCTCAAGGTTGGAATCCCTGGCCGCCTGTTCGAGTTCGAGGCAGCTATCACCAAGTTCTTTGAATCCATACATCCAGGAGGTGCCTTTGACGGTGTGGGCTTGTTTCTGTAACTCTTGCATATTGTTGTTCTTGATGCTTTCCAGCATCCGTGCTGCGTCCTCCTGTTTGTTTTTCAGGAAACGGGGAATCAGCTTTTTCAGTTTTTTGTCGAGAGTGATCGTGGTGTTTTTTCCCTTACCTGGCGTTGAAGATATGGATTCAATATATTCTTCTTTATCCTTGCTGTCTTCCTGGAATTCGAGGTGCTTGAAAATGGTTTGCAGGAGGGTGTTCTTGCGTACCGGTTTGGTCAGGTAGTCACTGCAGCCGGCATCCATACATTTTTTTCGAAAACGAACAAAGGCATGGGCAGTGAGGGCGATAACAGGAGTGGCTTTCAGGCCTTGGGCCCGTTCCCTCTCTCTGATTCGTCTGGTTGCCTCGTAGCCGTCCATAACCGGCATTTCGATATCCATAAAAACAAGGTCGTATGGAACGCTGCAAAAGGCCTTGACTGCTTCTTGGCCATTGCTGGCGGTATCGATGGTGAAAGGGGTGTTGCGCAGATAGAGGCAAAGGAGATTGCGGTTATCCTCGTTGTCATCGACGAGAAGAATACGAGCGGGACTGAGGATCTGGCAGCTAAGCGGAGGCGTGGGTTCAGCAGGGACCGGCAGGGGAAAGCTGGTTGCTGGATTAAAGCGGATGGTGAAGTAGAAAATTGAGCCCTTACCGGCTGTGCTTTCCAGCCAGATGCGACCGCCCATGATTTTTACCAGCTTCTGGCAGATGGTGAGTCCCAGGCCGGTGCCCCCGTATTTCCTGGTTGTCAGGGAGTCGGCCTGGGTAAAGCTTTCAAAGATGATTTTTTGTTTATCTTTTGGGATGCCTATGCCATCGTCTTTGATGGAGAAGAGGAGTATGTGTGGGGCACTGATCTCAACCGTGATTTCCACAGAACCGTTTTCCGTAAATTTGACCGCATTGCCCACGAGGTTGATCAGTATCTGGCGCAGGCGGGTGGGGTCGCTGCTGATGGCGTGCGGGAGCTCGGGATGGATATGGATGGAGAGGTGACTGTTCTGTTCAGCTGCCCGTACCGAGAGGATGGAGACCACAGAGTTGAGGAGGGCAGGCAGGTGAAAATCAATGGCTTCCAGTTCGGTCTGACCCGCCTCGATCTTCGAAAGATCGAGAATGTCGTTGATGATCTCCAGCAGACTTTCTCCGGCGGAACGAAAGATACTGACATACTTGCGTTGCTCGTCAGAAAGAGGGGTCTCAGCCAGTACCTCGGCCATACCGATGATGGAGTTGAGGGGGGTCCGGATCTCATGACTCATGGAGGCCAGAAACTCACTCTTGGAAAGACTGGCATCCTCGGAGAGTTTGATCAGGCGTTTGTTCTCTAACAGCATGTCGTAGAGATGGATATGATTACGAACCCGGGCCAGAAGTTCCTGGCGGTTAAAGGGCTTGACGATATAGTCGTGCCCGCCGGCGTTGAACCCTTCGACGATATCCGCTTTCCGAGAGAGTGAGGTGAGAAAGATTACCGGGATATCAGAAAATCTGTCATCCTCCTTCAGTCTGCGGCAGAGAGAAAAACCATCCATGTCGGGCATCATCACATCGAGGAGGATGATGTCTGGTGATCGGGTTCGAATCTGCTCCAGAGCCTTTTCTGCACTGTTCGCCGCAATAACAGTGTAATTGACTCCCTGGAGAATGCTGCTGAGCAGATTCAGGTTGACCTGATTGTCATCAACAATGAGAATAGTATGGGAGGAAGAGATTGACATGGCTGAATTTTATCATAAAATTACTAAAAAGCTCTTAAAAAGAGGAGGCAAGAGGGGGAGCCCCAGTTGGGACGGCATTTTAAAATCTTTTGATAGACATTCCTGGAAACTTCTGGTTTTATGAACTGGTACAACATGGAGATTCTGCTGGTGGAGAGGTGAGAGGATGGCAGTTTGTATAACGATTCCAAGTCCTGCCCTGCCACCGCCTGCCAATTCCGTGGGTGTGTTGGGGGGCTGAATGCGAAAAATCTCTTTTGATCGCTGGCCAACTCCATCCTGACTCTCATAGGGCTCTTGGTACTCTTCCAGACCATACCGCCGACTCCTAACTGGGCTCCGTTTGAGGCCGACTGGCTGCGAACTTCGCGAGATACCTGTTCCGGTGAGGGGGCCTGGCTGGGTCTTTGTCACGGTACGTTTCCAACAGGTTAACAGTCTAGTTTATATTTGCTTTTTATCCCCCCTCGGAATACTGGAGGGTCGTGGTGGTCTTTTCCCTGGTGGCTGCTCATTGAGGGGACTTCGAAAAAGGGACTGGTCGGTGCGGTTACCATTTTCTGTTGTTCAGTCATTGCCGGCTTTATCATTCTGCCCCAGGCCCTGAAATCGGTATTTCCGGGGATTGTAACTATCTTTATTGCCCTCTTCGACCTCCTGGCTGTTGTCCAGTCGGCCTTTGCCGATGTCAAGTGGATCGGTTATTCTGTGGAAGGGTCTGTCTTTGTGACTGCCATTTACTGGCTATCCTGTTTTTCCATGTTCAGGTCTTCACAGTACCTATAGAAGAAACTGCATACGGGACATGCTCGCTAGCTATCAAGTTTTGTTGGCCTTTTACGATGCAGGAATCTATTAAATTTGCTTTAATGGATGTACTATGACAAAAATACAGACGCAACAGCAGGTCTCGCATGAGGTGATGGTGGAGTTGCGTGATGTCAATAAATGGTATGGTGATTTTCACGTCTTGAAAAACATCAACCTCAAGGTGTATAAGAGTGAACGCATCATTATCTGCGGCCCGTCCGGCTGTGGAAAGTCCACCCTGATTCGCTGCATGAATCGTCTGGAAGAACATCAGCAGGGAGATATCATTGTCTCCGGGATTACCCTGGATGATGATCTCAAACATATCGACCGGGTACGTCGTGACATAGGCATGGTTTTTCAGCAGTTCAATCTTTTTCCTCACCTCACGGTTATGGAGAACTGTTGTCTGGCGCCGATCTGGGTGCAGAAAAAATCCCGTAAGGAGGCGAAGGCCACAGCTCTCCGTTTTCTTGAGCGGGTAAAGATAGCCGACCAGGCCCAAAAGTTTCCCGGTCAGCTCTCAGGTGGGCAGCAGCAGCGGGTGGCCATTGCCAGGAGTCTGTGTATGAATCCTTCCATCATGCTTTTTGACGAACCGACCTCTGCCCTTGATCCAGAGATGATCAAGGAGGTGTTGGATGTTATGGTTGACCTGGCTCATGAGGGCATGACCATGCTGTGCGTTACCCATGAGATGGGTTTTGCCAAAACCGTGGCCAATCGGGTTCTGTTTATGGATGCGGGCGAGATTATCGAGGAGAATGAGCCCAATGCATTTTTTGATACTCCTCAATCTGAGAGAACCAAACTTTTTCTCAGCCAGATTTTGTAAGAGGACGGGGAGGAGAGGAGTCAGCCTTTCCGCATCAGCTCCCCTTCTCCTCCGCAGTTCTTGAAAGATAACCTCTATCCCCTGATTTGAAAAAGATGGCAACAATACATTGGCTGCAGCATGTTCCCTTTGAGGGCCTGGGTTCCCTGGAGGAGTGGTTGCTGGAACAGGGATATGATCTCTGCTGCACCCGTCTCTGGGCCGGAGAACTTTTTCCAGACTTGGATTGCTTTGCCGGTTTGGTCGTCATGGGAGGCCCCATGGGAGTATTCGATCATGAGGCGTATCCCTGGCTGGTTCGGGAAAAAGTCTTTTTACGATCGGTTATCGATCGTGGCATACCGATCCTTGGTATCTGCCTCGGAGCCCAACTCCTGGCCGCTGTCCTGGGAGCAGAGGTCCGGAAAAACCCGGAAAAAGAGATCGGCTGGTTTCCTGTTGTGCGAACGCTGAATGTTCCTGCCTTTCTCCGCCCTGTCCTGCCCCAGGAGGTTACTGTCTTTCATTGGCACGGTGATACCTTTACCCTGCCTGATGGTGCGGTTCGATTGTATGCGAGCAAGGCCTGCGCCAACCAGGCCTTTTTGTACAAGGATCATGTCCTGGGGCTTCAGTTTCATTTGGAAACCACTCGCGACAGTGTCGCCGCACTTATAGACAACTGTCGTCAGGAGTTGGTCGCAGCACCCTGGATTCAGAGTGAAGAGGAGATGCTGAGCAGTGGCGGTAGATTTGCCGAAATTAACGGTTGGATGCATCAATTATTTAAATGCTTCTTCTCCTTGAGAGGGGAAGAGAAAGATGAAGGAGGTCTATGATGAAGATGAAAATTTTGGCGTTGACCCTGCTTTTGGGGTTAGTCAGTGGTGTTGCAGATCTGCAGGCAGAAGAGACGATTGTTGCCGAGGAACCTGGAAAGTGGGAAAAGGCTGGGCATGAGATCAAGGACGCTGTCCGTGCTGTGGGAGATGCTACTACAGACTCCTCAAAGAAGGTGTGGGATGCAACCAAGGAGGAATCTGTCGAGGTGTGGGACTCCACCAAAAAGAAGAGCAAAGAGTTGTGGAAAGAGGGGAAGACTAAACTTCATGCAGTCACAGGCCCCGAGGCAGGTGTTCCTGATACCACTGTCCCCGAGGCAGGCGTTCCTGAGACCACTGTCCCTGAGGCAGGCGTTCCTGAGACCACTGTCCCTGAGGCAGGTGTTCCTGATACCAATGCCCTTGAGGCAGGTGTTCCTGATACCACTGCCCCTGAGGTAAGTGCTCCTGATACCACTGTCCCTGAGGCCACTGGCCCTGAACTCACTGCCCCCGAGTCATTTGCTCCAGAAGCGGAACATTAAGCAGACTGATTGCGAAGCGGCCATCCTGGCCTCCCTTCAAGGGGAAAAGAGGAGTGGAATTCAACAGGATCTTTGAGAGAGGGCTCTCCTCATACCACTCTGCCAGAGTTGCAGAAACAAAAATAGCCGGACGTCACTACCGTCCGGCTATTTTTGTTTTCTTCCCCAGTGTCTTCAGCCTCTCAACAAACTTCTGTTATCAACTGGCCTGTTCCAGGGCTACAGCCACGGACACCGAAGCCCCAACCATGGGATTGTTGCCCATGCCAATGAGGCCCATCATCTCCACATGTGCTGGCACTGAAGAAGAACCGGCAAACTGGGCATCGGAATGCATGCGGCCCATGGTGTCGGTCATGCCGTAGGAGGCAGGGCCTGCACCCATGTTGTCCGGATGGAGGGTACGTCCTGTACCACCACCTGAGGCCACCGAAAAGTAACGTTTCCCCTGGAGGTTACATTCCTTTTTGTAGGTTCCCGCCACCGGATGCTGGAAGCGGGTGGGGTTGGTGGAATTACCGGTGATGGAGACATCCACACCTTCCAGATGGTTAATGGCTACACCTTCGCGTACGTCATCAGCCCCATAACAGCGTACTGCCCCACGGTCTCCCGTTGAGTACGGGGTCTCTTTGACCACTGACAGTTTGGAGTTGGCATAGTCGTACTTGGTTTCCACGTGGGTAAAACCGTTGATGCGGGAGATGATATGGGCCGCATCTTTGCCAAGTCCGTTGAGGATGACACGCAGTGGTTCGTTCCTGACCCGGTTGGCGGATTTGGCAATACCGATGGCGCCCTCTGCCGCAGCAAAGGACTCGTGGCCGGCTATGAAGGCAAAACACTTGGTTTCTTCACGGAGGAGCATGGAGGCCAGGTTGCCATGACCGATACCCACCTGGCGATTGTCAGCCACAGAGCCGGGGATACAGAAGGCCTGCAGACCCTCACCCAGAGTGGTGGCGATATCGACGGCCTTGGTTTCTCCCTTCTTGATAGCAATGGCAGCACCCAGGGTGTAGGCCCAGCAGGCATTTTCAAAGCAGATGGGTTGGATCTTTTTGACGATTGCTGCCACATCTACGCCATAGGCGTTGCAGATTTCTTTGGCCTCTTCCAGGTTCTTTATGCCGTATTTTTTTAAAACAGGGGTGATCTGGTTGATCCGTCTGTCGTAACTTTCAAACAGTGCCATATGGTTTCTCCTTATTCCTTGCGCGGATCAATGGTTTTAACACCCTCTGCAAAGCGGCCGTACGTTCCGGTGGCGGCTTCCAGGGCCTTGTTGGCATCCTCACCCTTCCTGATGGCATCCATCATGCGGCCAAGATGAACAAATTTATAACCAATGATCTCATCGTTTGCATCCAGAGCCAGCTCCAGGACGTAGCCTTCTGTAACTTCCAGGTAACGGGGGCCTTTGAGTTTGGTTCCGTAGGTGGTTGCCGTCACGGAGCGCAAGCCCTTGCCCAGATCTTCCAGGCCCGCGCCAATCGGGAGGCCACCTTCGGAAAAGGCAGATTGACTGCGTCCGTAGACGATCTGGAGGAAGAGCTCACGCATGGCAGTATTAATAGCATCACAGACAAGGTCGGTATTGAGGGCTTCAAGGATGGTCTTGCCAGGCATGATTTCAGAGGCCATGGCCGCAGAATGGGTCATTCCGGTACAGCCTATGGTCTCAATAAGGGCCTCTTCAATAATACCGTCTTTGATATTCAAGGTCAGTTTACAGGCCCCCTGATGCGGGGCACACCAGCCAATACCGTGGGTCAGACCGCGAATATCTTTTATTTCCCTGGCCTGAGTCCATCCCCCTTCCTGGGGAATAGGCGAAGGCCCATGGTTGGTCCCCTGGGCAAGGGTACACATTTCTTTTACTTCAGAAGAGTATTCCATAAGAGTTTCCTTTGGTTAGATTCTTACTTGGATATTCTAAGAATTTGTCTCTTAGTTGATAAGAGTTTGAAATTGTGACCGTATTGTCTTTCACCAAGAATTATATGGCCATTAAGGGGAGATTTTGGAAGATACAGAATAAAAGAAAAAGCGAAAAGGGGAAAGGGAAAACATTCCCTGGCAACAGAATTGTGTGTACTCATAAGGATGCCCTGTTTCAGTCGGTCTCGAGTGGACGGCAACAAAGCGGGCGCTTTTCTCTGTTGTGGCCTTTCTATCGTCCCGGTATGGCGAAGAAAAGATGAGGGGCTGATGGCGTTGCAAAACCGCTCGACCTGGAGACGATAAAACCGGGATGGGTGGAGGATGCTAGCAAACAATTTCTGTTGCTTTTCGTTTGGCAAGCAGGTTGCGAACCTTCCACAAAACCATGGCCAGGACAAACGAGAGGAAGCTGATCATGAGTTGTGATATTCCCGTATCTTTCTGGCTTAACGGTGGCGGCAGGATAATCTCTCCTCGATAATTGTTGATCCAGAGAAGGACTTCATCGCCCATCTGATATGCTGGTGGCTTATCCAACTGGGGATAGTGAAGTGCCGGAGCCTCGCGGGTCATCGGCTCTCCCTGGTAAGAAAAAGAGAAGACAGGGGTGATGAACGCCTTTTCATGAGCTGCTGGATTGTTCTCTGGGAGAAGGGCGGTAACGGTGGCCGTGATCTCGGAGTAGTCTTTTCCGGGATCCTCCATGAAATAAAGGCTGTTTACTGCGGCGCGAAACAGCATCGCTGCATTGAAGAGAAAAAAGAGGATCAAGAGGAGTAAGAATGTCGATTTTTGACTGCTTTCGCAGACGGCTTGTTTGCTCATAAGGAGATGGCTCCCAAAAAGCTCTCAGCTGTAGCCTTCACAATTTCTTTGACCGGGAAACGGTGTCCCTCTAAACGTGTCTCAGAGGAAGCAGCATAGGAGCTGTTGTGTTATGAAATCAAAATCTTCCGCTATGCCTATGGTTCCATATTAAGAGGGCCACGTCAAGGGAATAGGAGGATCTCTTAGAGATAAAACCTGTTGCCTGGTGAGGGGCAAAGGGACGTTTTTTTTGCAGGTTACAGCAGGGGGGGGGACAGTTGGGTTGGAGCAGTTTTTTCCTGAAAAGAGGAGGTCTTCGCAGGAGCAACTGTACCTGTTCCCTTTCCTGGGGTGGCATTGAGTGCTTAAGATCCTGGCTGGGTAGAGGATTTCAAGAAACACTTGGCCTTCAGTAGACGAGTGGACGATACTGGCTCAGTTCTTTGAGGGTCTTTTTCATCGCCTGACGGTGGCTACCGGACCAGTATATCTGCTTGCATGAACTGCAACGGCGAAAACTGTAATAATATTTCCGGGTGAGTGGTTCAAGTTGGTCAATGATCTCCTGTTTTGGCACAGCGATCAGGTGGCCATTGCAATGCATGCAGCGGCTGAATGGACGGATTTTGTCAGAGAGGCCATAAAAGTGGATAACTTCAGCCAGTTGTTTGGCGGGGAGGGATTCCCGTACGAAGTGTCCGAATGCTATCTTTTTTCGTTTGAGGAGCTGAAGATCTCTGCTCAAGAGGATACACTGCCACTTTTCGGCCATCTCGGCCAGTTCCGCATCCTGCCACTGGGGGTCGTAGAAGGTCTCGAAACCAGCCATCCGTAATTTTCCGGTCAGTTTTCCCACATTGGCGTCTACCAGGAAGCGGATGGCGGCAAGGGGTTTTGCTCGCAGGAGGCAGGGGGCAAGGACATTGACCGGTGGCTGAAGAGGGAAGATTTCCACAGAGCTTTCCTCCTCAATAATGTGAGCAAAGGAGACCAGGTGGCGGTTGACCTGGATGGATCCGACTTCAGTGTGTGGCACGCCAAAGGATTCAATGATATCTTTGATGGATGTGCGGCGGTTGAGGGGAGGGGTGAGCAGGCCGTTTTCACGCCTGACTCGCTGGATGAGTGCTGTCAGCCAGCCGTGAAAATGAAGATCAAGGGGAACGATGTCCACGGGCGTCCTCGTTTCATATCTGCCCCAGGGCGTCTATTCCTGCAGCAGAGTCGGCAAGAGGTTGGAGATGAAAAGAAATAGATATGTCAAGCTTTTTGAGCGCTGAGGAGGAAGACCGGATACTGTGTGCCGTCCCCCTCTCCTTTAATCAGGGTGTGAATGATTTCGCTTTTGATCTTGATCAGGCCGGCGGCGCTGAGGATAGCCGCGAGCTGCTCGCTGTCAAAACCATGGTGATGGACTCCTTCTGCTGATGGATCGTGGAATGAGCCGTCTTCCTGGGCCAGGTCGGCCAGGGCAAGATAGCCGCCTTGGTTGAGGAGTCCGGCAAAGCGTTGTAAGAGGGGTTCGAATTCCTGGACGTGGTGCAGGGCCATGGCACAGAAGATAAGGTCGTGTCGCTTGCTGTAGTCGTCGATCAGGAGGTCGCAACGTAAAGGGGAGACGTTAGCGATTCCTTGCTCGACTATCTTTTCCTGCAGGACATCAAGCATGCCCTGAGAGGTGTCAATGGCGGTCAGATGACCAAGAGTTGGGGCCAGGGAGAGGCCAACCAGGCCGGTACCGCAGCCATATTCCATGGCATCCATTGTCGCAGACAGAGGGAGTCTGGCAATGGCTGCGCTGATCTTTGCCGCAAGCTGAACCCTTGGCTGTTTGGTATCCCAGTCTGTTGCGGCCTTGTCAAAATGTGTGCTTGTCATGATTCTGTCTTCTCCTCCAGTCCTCTTGAATAATAACCTCTTCGTCCAATCTCCTGGCCAGGGCAGAGAAGAAAAATGGGGCCCCTCTTTCTTCTCTGCCGGTCCATTTGATGTTCTCTTTTCTCGATCTTGAATAAAAAAACCTATTCAAGATTCCTTTTGTCCTTGTCTCCTCTTGCGGCCAAGACCAAGCCTGGCGGCTTTTCCGATTATCTGTCTCGCTTTTTCCTCACAGTTCGGCAACCACATCAAAGAGATCACTGTCCGCATCGATCTTGGCCCGATTGCCGATGACTACCCGGTGGCTGTCAGGCATCATCTGGGCAAAGGCAGAAGCGTACGAGCGGAGGTCGTCCACAGAGGTACTGATTATTTCCTCTATCCGTTGCTGTTTGTATTCTACGCTAATGCCGCTCAGATATTCGTTGCGGGCAGTAAGTCCTTTGCCAGCAGGGCCCTGGAGAGGGGTAAAATTTCCGTAGGTGCCTATTACGAGCTGTTGTAACACCTCTTTGGGGAGATCGAGTCTGGTGATAATTGCAGGTATGGCCTGGTAGCTGTCGTAGGTCTTTCTTACTTGGGGATCGCGGTAGCTGATCACTGCAAAATTGCCACTGAGATGACTGAACTGGATAAAGCAGCCGTAGGCACCGCCCATCTGCCGCACCGTGTTCCAGAGATAGTCACGGGAGAGATAGGTCTTCAGTACTTCAAAATGGCCAGTATATCCCTCACATTCCGGTAACAGATTACCACTTTGTACTGCATACACCACATCGGCGGAGGTGATCAGGGCCTCGTGGCGAGGGAATTGCGGGGGAATTAACTCCTGCTTGTGGAGAATCTTGTCCGGGAGGGCATTGATCAGGTCTCCACAGAGTTCTTTGAATGAATCGAGTTCCTGGTCATCGGCGGTGATGGAGAGGAGGAGGTTGTTGCGATTGAAAATGAACTGCGCCATTTCCTCCAATCCTGCAAGAAAGGCATCTTCATGGGCTTGATAGTTGTGGGCCAGTTCCTTGGTGCTGCGATAGGCGGATACACCGGAGATAAGCTCATTCATGGCCCCCGCCTTGCTTAAAGGGGCAAATGCCAGTGATGTGGCCAGGCCATACCCCTCGCTCTGGGCTTCGTGTTCGGACCAGGCAAACTCTCGTACCACAATCTCACGGATGTGGGCCCGATCTTTGAGGGAAAGATTGGTAAAAACCTCGGTCAGCAACTGCATGGCCGGCTCTTGATATTCGGGCAGGCATTTCATCTGAAACCAGAGAATAGGACGGAAGTGGCCCTGTTCCCCTTTTTTGATATGACAATGAAAGTTGTGCGAAAAACCGCCGGTACAGGTGCTTATTTCCCGGGCAAAGTGCATGTAATCCATCTTGTCGGTACCGATCTCGGTGGCGATGGTGCCAAAGAGGTCGAGCCAGGGAAGAAACTTGGAAGGCAGACAGGAGATGTCAAAGCCGATATCGATAAAGGAAATATGATCGGTAGGCAGGTTACTGGTTAACAGTTCACAGCCACCTATCTCAGTGGCCTGTACCTGATGCACCGGGATATCCGGGGTGAGATCAGCAAGGTTGAGCTGGGGCAGGAGGGAGAGAGTTTCCACGCTGTTGGGCAGTTGTTGGTTGGCCATCAGTTCCCGGGTTCGGGCGATGATCTTGTCCCGTCCGGATTGGTCAAGACTCTTACTGTATTCCTGGAGTCGGGCAGTTTCTCGGGCCTGTCCTTCGGCCTGTTTTCCGGGATCTGGTTTCAGGGTGACAACCACGGTTGCCGGGTTATTGAGGAGATATTGGTCGATCAGCTTTTCAAAATAGTTCTCATTTAAGGCCTTATGGCGAATAGTGATCAGGAGCTCATCGATCTGCAGGGCATCATAGGGATCTGTGCCGTATTTAAAGGCGGACATCGCCTTACCGATGAGGTCGAGTCCACGCTGGGCCTTGCAACCCTCTTCCCGGACCCCGAATTCGTATTTGTTCAGTTCAGAGAGGATCAAATCATGACCCAGGCCAGTGGCGGCCATTTCAGAAAGGGTCTTGTTGTAGAGAGAGAGAAACGCATCGCGTTTTTCAGGTTCACTGCCTACCAGGTAGGTGACCATCAGGGTTTTGAAACTTGAAGAGGAGAGGTAAAAGCCACCGAAGTCCTTGCACAGTCCGCTGGAAATGATCGCATTTTTCAGAGGAGAGGCATCTGAATTGTAGAGGATATTGGCAATGATCTGGAAGGCGGCGTTTTCCTGACGGTTCTGTACCGTGTTGACACTGGTTCCCACGGCGTGGAAGGTCTTGCCGGCTGTGTCGGAGGATTCCACACCATACCTGTCCTCGATGAAGGTTATCTCTTCGATGGCAGAGCCGGATACCACCGCCATCCGCTCCCCCCGTTGTGGAAAGCGGCAGAGAAAGTTGTCCTGCAGGTAGCGCAGTTCCTTTTCGAGAGGGGCATCGCCATAGACAAAAAAAGTACCATTGGAAGGATGATAATGGGTTTTATGAAAGGTACAGAATTCTTCGTAGCTGAGGTCGGGAATGTTTTGTGGATCCCCTCCGGATTCATGGGCATAGGTGGAGCCGGGCATGAGTCCACCAAAGATATGATGAAAAATGAGACGGATGGGGTCTGAAAAGGCACCCTTCATCTCATTATAGACCACACCTTGATACTGGAGGGGCATATCCGGGCCTTCCTGGTGGTAGTGCCAGCCTTCCTGCTCAAAGGTTGAGCGCTCCAGGAGTGGATTGAGCATCACATCCATATACACATCCATGATATTGAAATATTCGTTCAGATTTCTGGTGGCAAAGGGATAGTAGGTGATGTCTGAGCCGGTCATGGCGTTGAGAAAGGTCATGAGGCCACCCTTGTTGATCTCGCCAAAGACATCTTTTACCGGATACTTTTTCGATCCCATGAGCACTGAGTGTTCAAGGATGTGGGCCACTCCTGTGGAATCGGTGGGGATGGTGTTAAAGGAGGCAGAAAAGGTCTTGTTGCTATCGTCATTTTTGATCGCCAGCAGCGGACAGGCAAGGGTGTCGTGTTCAAAGAGATAGACATCGGCTTTGATTTCTGAAAGGTATTGATGCTGTTTCAGAGTGAATCCAGAGTAGGAGGTACCGGGAGTGAAGATCATAATCGTAGTTTGCTCAATTAAAAAAGTTTACTGGAGTCCAGGAGGAGGGTTACCGGTCCGTCGTTAATAAGATCGACAGCCATATGGGCCTGAAATTGACCGCAGGCAGTGCGGATGTTCCTTTGTTCCACCTCACTGACGAATCGTTGATACAGGGCATCAGCCTTATCCGGAGGGGCAGCCGTTGAATAGCCAGGTCTTCTCCCTTTGCGGCAATCGCCATACAGGGTGAATTGGGAAACAATAAGCATGGCACCGCCGGTGTCGAGCAGGGAACGGTTCATTTTCCCAGCATCATCTGCAAAAATCCGCAGATTGATGATCTTGTCGACCAGCCATTTGACTTCATTTTCTCCGTCATCGCGATGGACACCGAGGAGGACAAGGAGGCCGGCACCGATTTCTCCGCTGATTTGGGTGTCCACAGTAACTGAGGCCTTGCTGACTCGCTGCACCACTGCCCGCATACTTTTTTTCCTGAAAGAAATGAAGGATCTTACCTCTGCCAGGAAAATCTTCCTGGAAAAATTTTTGAAGGAATTTGTGAGTGGAAGATACTCTGGCAAGGAGTAAATCTCAAACACTAACTGGTGTCTGTCTGGAAATGAGAGAGTTTTTTCTCAGTCAAGGCCTTTGATGGATTGAATTGCCGCTATCTCGATGAGTTATGATTGAATAAAAATTGATGGGCAACAAGGTGGGTGGGGACTCTGAGGATTGAAGGAAAAGGGCCAGGTATGGAGAAGAAGACCGTCACTGGCAAAAGGAAGAATGAGACGAGGAACTGAAGATCCCTCAGGGACAATTATCTGCCCAGGTGATGGCTTCGAGGTAAAAGGAGGCGATCTTGCCTTCGGGAATCTCTGCGGCCTGGCTCCTTTGTTCCAGGATGTCCCATTCACCCTGTTCATACAGTTCAATAAATTCCAGGGCAGAAAAAAGTTCACCCCGTCGTTTTGTCAGTGCTTTTTTCAAAGCGTCATTGATCGGCAGGTTCTTCATCAGCTCATCCATGGAGTGGTCAAGCATGGCATCAATGAGGGAAAAGAGACCGAGCATGAAGTAGATGTCCTTGTCCTTTTTTTTGCCCAGTTCAATGGCCAGCAAGGCCAGGAATCGGGCTCTGATCACCGACGAACGGATCAGTTCGCTTGGTTTCTCCTGACACAGTTTGGCCACAGCAATGACAGTGACAAAAATACGAAATTCGTTGATACCGAGAAAGGCGATGGCCTGGCGAACCGATTGGATTGGGGTAAGCCGGGAAAAGGCTGCAGAATTTATATAATTCAGGAGCTTGAAGCTCATTGACACATCGCGGCAGATGGTCTCTTCGAGCTCATCAATGGAGAAGTCTTCGCAAAAAACTTTCATCAGGAGCTGGAGGACGTTTTGTTTCATGGGTGAGATGTCTTTGTTCTGCATCATCTCGGGCCTGGAAAAGAAATACCCCTGAAAATAACCGAAGCCTAATGACTTGGCCTGATTGAATTCCTGGTAGGTTTCAATTTTTTCAGCAAGGAGGATGCAGTCATATTTTTTGGCCATCTCACTGATTGTCAGGATCTCTTGCTCACTGCTTTGCTGGAAATCGATCTTGATAAAAGTGGCCTCTTGCAGCAGAGGAATAAAATCTTCACTCCAGGTGAAATCGTCAAGGGCCAGATCGTAGTGCTTTTTGCGAAGTTCCTGGCTGGCTGCGATGACTTCTGGGCTGGGAGAGATGTTTTCCAAGAGTTCGATGATAATGGTTTCCGAAGAAAACATGTGGGCTGTTCCCTGGAGGAGCAGTTCTTCGGTGAAGTTGACAAAGGCCTTTTTGCCGTTGGTGATTTCTTCAATGCCGACGGTGAAAAAGGAGGAGGAGAGGATTTTGGCAGTGGCGCAGTCGCCGTCTATTTCCGGAAAAATATTGCTTGGATCTGCTCGAAAGAGGAGCTCATATCCATAGATATTGAGGTTCCGGTCAAATATTGGCTGTCTGGCGAGGAATGTGTCCATTAAAGGGGATGAAAGGTTATATTGATGCCCTGTTGCTCACAGTTGTCCGGGCGAGAAGCAGGTCCAGCGAAGAAGCGCTTATGCTCTCAAGGTTCATAGAGAGGTGGTCTGCAGGTTTTATTGTAGCGGAGATATGAGCAAGAAAGGAAGGGCTTTCTGCAGATCTTCGCGGGAGGAGAAGTGTTTTTTTGAATAATAAGTGGTGCGGCGAGAGGTGCTCGCTCTCTTTTTCCTTGTCCGGAATTGCCTCCCCGCTGCTTGTCTGGAGTCGAGGATCAGGAAGGTGCCGGCAGCGGACAACCAGTGGGGAGAGGATCTTGCTGGTTGGCCGCAGATGGCAGGGGAAAAATTAATGGGTAACTTCTTTTACTGCCTCTGTTGCGTGTTCAGCAGGTTTCAGGGTCTCATCAACTTGTCCAAGGGCAGAGTCTACCGCAGTGTTGGCCTGTTCTTTAGCCATATCGATAGTTTTTTCCTTGGTCGCGTCTACTACTTCTGTGGCAGCTTCCTTGGCCATATCTCCGGTTGTATGTTCAGCCATTTCATGGGTTGCAGATTCTGTACCGGAGGCAAAGGCGCTGGAGAAAGCGATGCCACTGGTAAGGAGGAGGGCAATAGCAGTACAAAAGACTTTGGTCATGTTCCTGTTATTGTTCATGATATGTTTCTCCTTTGGTTGTTGTACAGGCGTATTCCACTTTATTGTAACAATACGACTATAACTATTTGTTGCAGCTAATTAATATCTTTTCTCCTGAAAAAGCAATTACTATTTGCCTAAAAAAAGGGGGGGGCTGTCAGGAACTTGATGCGTTGCTAAGAGAAGAGTTCTCGTTGTAACAGAGGGTGGAGACAGGACGGCCCAGCAACGACGTCCCCTGAAAAAGAACAGGACGTGGAGAGATCTGCTTGCTGCGCAGCACGCCTGGGCGGGGTACGGAGGAAGCAGGGCTACCGCTGCAGAGATGGAGGCCAGGTGGCTTTGATATCTCCCTGTTCAGTTATCTTGCAGGCCTTGATCTGTGGATCGTGATAAAAGGTGAACCAGCTGTTGAGCTTGCCATAGTGGTTGAAGTATTCTTTTTTGCGCTCTATGACTTGCAGAGGAAAGTTGTCATAGGCCATAATCCAGAGAGGATTGATGTGGGCATGGGTGGGGAAAAGATCACCAAGGTGGACGGCTGTTTTTCCCTGCGAAGAGAGTTCTACCAACTGGTGACCGCGGGTGTGGCCCCCTGTGTGACGAAGCCTGATACCAGGGCCGACTTCCAGGTCGCCCTCAATGATTTTCAGCTGTCCTTCCCTTTTGAGGAGGTCAAAGTTTTCCGCCCAGTAGGTTGACTGGGCACGGTGGCAGGGGGTTTCCACGTCTTCCCATTCTGCTTTTTGCACATAATGAAGGGCGCGGGGAAAAGTCAGTTCTTCTTTTTTCTCTTCATTGAGCATGACAATACCACCGGCATGATCAAAATCGCAGTGGGTGAGAAGGACAAGGTCGATGTCATCGCGTGACAGGCCAAGGTCTGTCAGGTCAGTCACCACTGACCAGGGCGAGGTTACTTGAAAGATAGAGAGTTGTTTGGCAGTCAGTTTATTTCCAAGACCGGTATCTATGACAAGGGTATGCTGCGGCGTTTTGACCAGGAGGAGGTCATTGACCAGAGGGATGGAGTTGGCCGCATCGGCCGTATATTTTTTCTGCCAGAGGACCTTGGGGACAGCGCCAAACATGGTGCCGCCGTCGAGGCGGAAACTCCCTCCGTTTAGCCAGTATAATTGGAAATCACCAAGAATGAGAGGGTGGGGCATGGGAGTATCTCCTTGTAAAGGGACAGGAAAAGGGAATTGGTCAGCTGGGCAGGGAACTGGCCTCACTTTCTAAAATTTACCCAGGGCTGACCAGAGCACACCAGCGGCTATGGCAGAACCAATGACTCCAGCCACATTCGGGGCCATGGCATGCATAAGCAGGAAGTTGTTGGGGTCTTCCTTGAGACCGATGGCATGGACAACCCTGGCTGAATCGGGGACGGCGGATACCCCTGCTGCACCGAGCAGGGGATTGATTTTTTCTTTGAGAAAGAGGTTCATGAACTTGGCAAAGAGTACTCCTCCCATGGTGGCCACCACAAAAGAGGCTGCCCCCAGGACAAAGATCAAAATGGACTGGGCGGTGAGAAAGGTCTGGGCCTGAGTGGAGGCTCCCACGGAAAACCCTAAGAGGATGGTGACGGTGTCAATGAGTCCGTTGCGGGCAGTGTTGGCAAGTCGTTCGGTGACCATTGATTCTTTGAGGAGGTTGCCGAAGAAGAGCATGCCGAGGAGGGTCATGGAACCCGGGGCAATCAGGGCACAGATGAGAAAGGCGACAATGGGAAAGATGACTTTTTCTTTTTTGGAAACCTGGCGGGGAGGTTTCATCTGAATCCGGCGCTCTTTTTTCGTGGTAAAGAGGTACATGATGGGTGGCTGGATCACAGGTACCAGGGCCATGTAAGAGTAGGCGGCAATGGCAATGGGACCGAGCAGTTCTGGAGCGAGCATGGAGGAAAGAAAAATGGCCGTGGGGCCGTCTGCTCCGCCGATGATGCCGATGGCTCCAGCCTGTTCAGGACTAAAGCCGAGAAAAAGGGAACCGAGAAAGGTGAGGAAGACACCGACCTGGGCCGCAGCACCCAGCAAAATCAACTTGGGGTTGGAGAGCATGGTGGAAAAATCGGTCATAGCCCCGATGCCGAGAAAAATAAGAGGGGGATAGATACCCTTCATCACCCCCATATAGAGGTAGGAAAAGACCGAACCTTCTGCATATACAGAGAGCGGCATACCTTCTATGGGAGGGATGTTGCCGACGATCACCCCAAAACCGATGGGGATGAGGAGGAGGGGCTCATAATCCTTGGTGATGGCGAGGTAGATGAAGAGTATTCCCACCCCGATCATCATGAGATTACCCCATTCCAGGTAGGCAAATCCGGAGTTGTTGAAAAAGCTGAGCAGATTCACGGATCCTCCTTAGACCAGAACAATCAGGGGCTGGCCCTGAGTGACCACATCACCCTCTGCCACCAGGATCTCGTTGACAGTCCCATCCATGGTGGCAGTGATACTGTTTTCTAATTTCATGGCCTCCAGAACCAGCAGTTTTTGACCGCAGCGGATTTTTTCTCCCTGGCTGACACTGATGCTGATGATCTGGCCGGGAATGGGGGTGATGATGGTCCCGGAATCAGCAGTCAGTGCTGAGGATGATGGGGATGGGGATGGGGAGGAGGTGGTTAGTTGAGTTGGCAGCTGTTTTTCCAGGGGCGGGCAGATATTGGCGATGGTATCGATACGGACAAGATGTTTTTTTCCATTCACTTCGGCAAGCACGGCATCATCTGTGACATCCTTGATGACGACGGTATAGCTATTGGCATTAATACTGAGTTTATATTCTTTCATTGTCTCTTGGTCTGTGTTTATGGGGGGCAAAACATTGGTGACTGATTCGTTCACCTTACCATGCCCGGTAATGGTAAGGAAGGGCTCCCCTCATTACCTCTTCCAGTTATTGGGTAATTTACGACTGCTCAGAGAATGCATGCGGCCGGAGACCAGCCAGGGCGAGGGCGACTCCATGTCACCATGACTCTTCCAGGTGATACGTTCGCTGCCCTCGGGAAAGTTGCTGTGCAGGTGGAAGGCGATGGCAATGGCCAGAAGGATTTCTTCTTCCTCCTGAGTGTCTGCAGCTGTCTTCTGTTTTGCAGGGGGGGCTGCCTGTTGGCCCTGAGTGCATTCAAGTAGCTTGGGGAGCAGGCTGATGTAGAGGGCAATGATCAAAAGTCCGCCAAAAACCAGACTGAGGCCTATGAGAGAAAACTGCAGTGCATTGAATCCAGGCTGGATGAGGTTATGGAAACCTATATTTGCAAATGACATAGTATCACTTTACTGGAGGTGGTATGAAGGTTCAAGGACTGCAGCAGATTTGTTGTCATGAAAATGGAGTTTCGCGGCTGGCCCTCTGATACGATTTTACTGCTTCATCACAGGGGAATGTTGCCGTGTTTTTTCATGGGGTTGCTGTCTCTCTTGTTCTTCAACATTCCCAGGGCCTTGATGATTCGGAAACGGGTTCGGGCCGGTTCGATAATATCATCCACATAGCCTCGTTTGGCTGCCACGTAAGGGTTAGCGACGGCTTCCTGATACTCGACCTCTTTTGCGGCGAGAAAGGCTGCCGGATCAGTTTGCTTTTTGGCTATCCGTCCATAGAGGACTTCCACAGCTCCTTTGGACCCCATGACCGCAATCTCGGCACAGGGCCAGGCATAATTGATGTCACCGCGAAGATGCTTGGAGGACATGACACAATAGGCACCGCCATAGGCCTTGCGGGTGATGACCGTGATCTTGGGAATGGTTGCCTCGGCATAGGCGTAGAGGATTTTGGCCCCATTACGGATAGCGCCGCCATATTCCTGGACAGTACCCGGGAGAAATCCGGGTACGTCGACGAAGGTGACCACCGGGATGTTAAAACAGTCGCAGAAACGAACAAAGCGGGCTCCTTTGATCGAGGAGTCGATATCAAGAACCCCGGAGAGGTGAGAGGGCTGGTTGGCGACAATCCCGACAACGGTGCCGCTGTAGCGGGCAAAACCGATAATGAGGTTGGGGGCAAAAGCTCGTTTGATTTCAAAGAAATCCCGGTCATCGATGGTTGTCAGGATGACCTCCTGCATATCATAGGCCGTGCTGGCGCTGGCTGGGATGAGCGTGTTCAACTCCTCTGCCCGTCTCTCGGAGGGATCAAGAGTGGGAAACATGGGCGGGGTTTCTACATTGTTCTGAGGCAAATAGGAGAGTAACTTCTTGATATATCTTACGCAATCCATGCCTGACTCGGCTGCATAATCCGAGACACCGCTGCGCGACGAGTGCATATCCGCCCCCCCCAGTTCTTCAACGGTAACATCCTCATGGGTCACGGACTTGACAACCTTGGGGCCGGTGAGAAACATGTAGGAGTTGTTTCTGACCATGGCCACGAAGTCAGTCAGGGCGGGAGAGTAGACTGCTCCCCCTGCGCAGGGGCCAAAAATTGCCGAGATCTGCGGCACAACCCCAGAGGCCATGACATTGCGAAGAAAGATGTCTGAGTATCCGGCCAGGCTCTCGATACCCTCCTGGATGCGGGCCCCGCCTGAGTCGTTGAGGCCGATTATGGGGGCCCCGTTTTTTATAGCCAGATCCATAACCTTACAGATTTTTTCGGCAATGGTTTCGGAAAGCGAGCCGCCAAGGACTGTGGGGTCCTGGGCGTAGACATAGACCAGTCTGCCTTCAACCGTCCCATAGCCGGTGACCACACCGTCTCCTGGAATGACTTTCTCTTCCATGCCAAAATCACGGCAGCGATGGGTTTTGAACATATCGAACTCTTCAAAGGAGCCCGGATCGAGAAGGAGATCAATGCGTTCCCGGGCAGTCATTCTCCCCTTGGCGTGGAGCTTGTCAATACGTTCCTGGCCGCCTCCGAGCTGGGCTTCGGCTCTCAGCTGCATCAAATGGTCCAGATGGGTATTCATTGCTGTTCTCCACTGCAGAATTCGGTGAGGACTCCGTGACTGGACTTGGGATGGAGAAAGGCCACCTCTTTGTTTCCTGCCCCGGAAATCGGTGTCTCGTTGATCAGGCGGCAGCCATGTTCTCTGGCCTGGTCTAACTGTTTTGTCACATCTGTGCAGCAGTAGGCCACATGATGAATGCCCTCCCCGCGATTTGCAATGAATTTGGCAATGGGGCTGTCCTCTGCTGTGGGTTCCAGGAGCTCAATATGGGTCTCACCCAGAGAAAAGAAGGCGGTTCGCACCTTCTGAGAGGCGACTTCTTCCTCTTTTTCACAGGTGAGTCCGAGAACAGTTTCATAAAAGTAGCGGGCCTCGGCAATGGAATGGACTGCAATTCCCAGGTGATCTATTTTTTTTAACATATACGTTTCAGGTATCAGCTTTTAATAAGGGAGTGCGGTGAGTCCGTGCAGGAACGTTGGCAGCAGGGATGCTGGTCTGTCTCTCCACTCTCCGTTCAATCTCTGTATTCTCCAAAAACCTCACGGAGGACAGAGCAGATTTCACCAAGACTGCCATAGGCACGTATTGCATCAAGGATCGGTTCCATGAGATTGCTCTCCGACTCGGCTGCCAGTTTGATAATGGCCAGTCGCGACTGTACCTCATCTTCGTCCCTTTCTGCACGTACTCTTTGCAGGCGTGTTACCTGCTCCTCTTCGACTTTGGATTCCATACGGAGGAGTTCTGGTTTTTCTTCATCCTCGATCTGGAGGGAGTTGACTCCGACAATAACCCGCTCTCCGGATTCGATTTCCTTCTGGTACTCATAGGCGGCCTCTTCGATTTGACGCTGAATAAAGCCGTCTTCGATACAGGCTACCACACCGCCCGCCCCTTCAATCTTGGCGATCAGTTCCGTAGCCGCCAGTTCGATGATGTCAGTAAGCTGCTCGATATAATACGATCCGGCAAAAGGATCAATCGTATCTGCAACGCCGGATTCATGAGCAATGATCTGCTGGGTCCTGAGTGCGGTGCGAACCGAGGCCTCGGTGGGCAGGGACAGGGCCTCGTCACGGGAGTTGGTATGCAGGCTCTGGGTGCCTCCAAGTACTGCGGCCAATGCCTGGAGAGTAACACGGACTATATTGTTGTCGATCTGCTGGGCTGCCAGGGTATTTCCTGCCGTCTGGGTATGAAAGCGCATCATCATGGATGCGGGATTCTGCGCATCGAAGCGATTTTTCATGATACGAGCCCAGAGTCTGCGTGCGGCCCGGAACTTGGCCACCTCTTCGAGGAGGTTGGAGGAGGCGTTGAAGAAAAAGGCCAGCCGCTGGGCAAATTGATCGATTTCCAGACCGGCATCGAGGGCAGTCTGGACATAGGTAATGCCGTTGGCGAGAGTAAAGGCCACCTCCTGAGCTGCGGTGGAACCGGCCTCGCGGATATGGTACCCGGAGATGGAAATGGTGTTGAAGAGCGGTAAGTTGGGATTGCACCACTGGAAAATATCGGTGATCAGTCGCAGCGAGGGCTTTGGCGGAAAGATGTAAGTGCCCCTGGCCACATACTCCTTGAGGACATCATTCTGGATGGTTCCCCGCAGCTGCTGGCAAGAGACCCCCTGCTTTTCAGCAACCACGATATACATGGCCAGGAGAACAATGGCAGGGGAGTTGATGGTCATGGAGGTGGAGATCTTGTCCAGAGGAATGTCGCGAAACAGGGTCTCCATGTCGGCCAGGGTATCAATGGCCACTCCGACCTTTCCCACTTCTCCAAGAGCCATGGGGTCGTCGGAATCATAGCCAATCTGGGTAGGGAGATCAAAGGCCACAGAGAGTCCGGTGGTGCCTTGCTCGAGAAGATAGCGATAGCGTCTGTTGGACTCGGCTGCCGTGGAGAACCCGGCATACTGACGCATGGTCCAGAATCTGCCCCGGTACATGGTGGGCTGGACGCCACGGGTAAAGGGATAGCGTCCTGGAAAACCAAGGCGCTCCAGGTAGTCATCGTCAATGGTTTCGGGCAGGGCCAGACGCTGGACTTCGGTTCCGCCATGGAGGGTGAATTCTTTCCGTCGTTCTGGAAAACGATCCAAGCTGGCAGCCAGTTCATTTTCCTGCCAATCATCTGTGTTTTTATCTGTAGTCACGATGCCTATCCATTTAAAAGGGGTTGTCTTGGAGGTCGATGGGCAGAGAAGCATTTTTATTCAGGGTGCTCTGTGGTTGTGAACTCATGGATCAGCTCCTGTGCCCGTATGCGAGGCTCTTTTCTTTCCGGTTTCGTGTTCATGGCCTTGATAAAGTGGGGCCGAAGGATCTCGAATATCCAGTCCAGAGTTTCCGCGTTCAGGGCCTTGTGGCGGCGTTCTTCTTGTATGCCAGTGGATTTCAAATGGAATGCCAGGGCATTGAGGGTCGCCAGGAGCTGGTCAATGCCCTGGTGTTGTGCGGCAATGGTTTGCACGACCCGTAAAATCCCATCTTTTTCCTGCTTGTCGCGAAAAATCTGTTCCATTTCCATACACAGGGCTTCGGCCCCTGGCAGGTCGGATTTGTTGATTATCAGGAGGTCGGCAACCTCAAGGAGTCCGGCCTTCATGGCTTGGATGTCATCACCAAATCCTGGTGCCAGGACCATGAGGGTGATATCGGCCAGACGGACGATATCCATCTCAGATTGACCGACGCCCACGGTCTCTATGATGATTATCTGGCAGCCGGCAGCAGCCATGATCCTCACTGCCGCGCCTGCCGAGGCACAGAGTCCGCCCAGTCGTCCCCGGGTGGCCATGGAGCGAAGCACGACATCAGGATCCAGGGCATGTTCCATCATCCGGATCCTGTCACCGAGGATGGCGCCGCCACTTATGGGAGATGAGGGATCGATTGCGATGATCCCCACCCGGTTTTTTTCTTTGCGTAAGGCACGGATCATGGATGAGGTAAGCGTCGACTTTCCTGCTCCGGGAGGGCCGGTTATACCAAGGACCAGGACCCCGTCTATGGCCTCCTGGTCCAGGGCTGAGAGGATATCTGCTGCAGATTCGCTGTTGTTTTCCACGGCGGATATGGCCCTGCCAATGGCCCGGGGATCCTGGCGCCGCACTCCTGCCAGCAGTTTGCTACATGTTGGTGCCATCACAATGTTTCCGGCAGGCCTCGGTGAAGGAACGGATAATGGCAGCGGCCGGGGTGCCTGAAGTGAAGATTGCACTTAATCCAGCCTCCAGTAATTGCTGGATATCTTCATCCGGGATGACGCCGCCGCCCAGCACCGGGATGTCTTCTCCTCCTCTTGTCTGCAGTTCACGAATGACCTCGGGAAAGAGGCGGAGGTGGGCACCGGAGAGAGAAGAAAGACCAACGGCATCGACATCTTCCTGGATGGCTGTAGCCGCAATCTCGGCGGCTGTGCGGCGGATACCGGTATAGATCACTTCAAATCCCTCGTCCCGCAGGGCCCGGGCAATGAATTTTGCACCACGGTCGTGGCCGTCAAGGCCGGGTTTGCCGATCAGTACCCGATAGGGTGTCTGCTGTTCTTCCATAATCCAGTCCTTATGCCAGTTTCAGGCCGTTTGCTGTTGGTTTGTCGGGAACTGCCAGGACCACTGATTGGTCATTTTGGATGAAACCTGTGACCAGGCAGTCGGAGAGAAAAGGACCAATCTGTTTTGGCGGAAAGTTGATTACGGCAATGATCTGTTTGCCGGTTAAGTCTTCCTTGCTGTAGAGGTCTGTGATCTGAGCGCTGGAGAATTTTTTGCCGATTTCCGCTCCGAAATCAATGACCAGTTTCCAGGCAGGTTTCCGTGCTTCCGGAAAATCGTGCACCTCAATAATGGTGCCTGTGCGCAATTCAACCTGGGAAAATTCCTGCCAGCTGATCTCTTTCATGGGCGCACCTCTGAAAATATTTCCTTGCACAGTCTGCCGAGATTGCCGAGATTCTCACAGACATGAATGTGATTTTCGCGCATGGCGGCAAGCTTTGCCGCTGCCGTACCCCGGCCTCCGCTGACAATGGCTCCGGCATGTCCCATACGCCGACCGGGAGGGGCACTCAGGCCGGCAATGAAACCGACCACAGGTTTTCTCATGTTGGCCGCAATCCATGCTGCGGCCTCTTCCTCGGCATTGCCACCAATCTCTCCCACCATCACCACCCCCTGAGTCTCCGGGTCCTCTGCAAAGGCCTGCAAACAGTCGATGAAACTGGTCCCGGTGATGGGATCTCCGCCAATGCCGAGGCAGGTGGTCTGGCCCAGCCCTTCACAGGTGAGCTGGTGGACCACCTCATAGGTCAGGGTTCCGGAGCGGGAAACCACTCCCACAGGACCACCGGCCAGGTGGATGGCGCCGGGCATGATTCCGATCTTACAGGCCCCCGGACTGATGATACCCGGACAGTTGGGGCCTATGAGACGGGTTCGTTTGCCAGCCATTGCCTGCTTGACCCGGAGCATGTCCAGGACCGGGATACCCTCGGTGATACAGACTGCCAGTTCCATGTCCGCATCAACTGCCTCAAGGATGGCCTCTGCTGCAAAGGGTGGGGGGACAAAGATCATGGAGGCGTTGGCTCCGGTCTCTAAGCAAGCCTCGGCGACACTGTTGAAGACAGGGATCCCATCCATCTTCTGGCCACCTTTTCCAGGGGTGACACCGGCCACAACCCGGGTTCCGTAGTCCCGGCATTGCCTGCTGTGAAACTGGCCTTCTTTGCCGGTGATCCCCTGAACCAGGACCCTTGTCTTGTTATCGATAAAAATGGCCATGAATTATTCCTTGCTGGCGTTGAAAAATTTTCATCTGTTACATTGGCACAAATTACTTTTCAGAGGAAGTTCCTTGGGGAGGGAGGGTAATTTTTTCACCATCTGAAACCATAGATTATATAAGAGTGTTATTCTTTGTCGCCTGAGGTGGGCGGCTGAGGTGGAGGTGGCAGTTGCAGAGGAACAGATCCTGCAGCGGCAGGCGTCGTGTTTTCCTCAGTTGCGGAGTCTACCTTTTGGGGCCTGTCTTTGAGAAAGCGGACAGCCTCTCCGCAAAAACCGGTCATGATGCCATCTACCCCGACGGTGAAATAGAAAAAATCGAGTTCTTCATTAGAGCTGTTGACAAAGGGGGCCATGGATTGGCCTTCTTGCTCCTCGGGGAGGGTATAGGCGAGCATCCCCAGCTGATGGATATTGTCGATAAAGCCGGGGAGGAGGAGCATGCCCCTGTTGTCGGCGAGCATGGACTTGTGGAGACCAATTCCATCAGCATATCGTTTCAGGGAGCGGAGTCCTGATTTGGAGAACATCCACTCATAATTGTAGCTGACCAGCGCTCCCCATTCCTCGACCATGGTTTCGGTGCCCTCATTGGAGTCGATGAGCTGGATCAGTTTGATCGCCATCCCCATTTCCGGTAAGAGTTTTTGGCCAATGCGCTGCAGCTCTTCAGGGTCAAAGGAGAGGAGGATGACCTTGTCTTCCTGGCCGTTGTAACCATACTCCTGGAGAATGGTGAGAACCAGTCTGCTGATATCACGCCCCTCCTGGCGATAGAGCCAGGGCTGCTTGATTTCGGGAGCGATCCGGATGCTCTTTTTCAGGGTTTTTTCCAGGCCACGAATCATGGCCAGCTCTTCGCGGAGGGTGGGGATGGTCAACCGGGGCTGGAGCTCTGGGGGAAAGTTTCCGCTCGGGTCGTGGAGACTGAGCTGACGGATTTCGGCGAGGGTGAAATCGAGGACATGGTAGCGGCCATCCTCACGGGCCCTGTCGGGAAAGAGCTCGCCAATATTTGTTACCCGTTCCAGGGTTGGATTACGAAAGACAATGACCTCATTATCTTTGGTCAGGACCAGGTCCTGTTTGATCAGATCAGCCTCCATGGCCACGGCCAGGGCCACTGAAGGCAGGTTGTGTTCCATCAGATAGCCTGAGGCACCAGCACTGGCTATCACCACCTTTGTGGCGGCAGAGAGGGGGCCGGCGCTGAAGATCAGGAGCAGGAGGCAAAGTCCGCCTGGTTGAAGAAAAGAGAGATGTCGTTGCATTTAGGGCACCATTGCAGTCAACAGGGACACTGCGTGATTGAGATTGTGGGCGCTGGTCAGGTTCAGTCCTGAGTGGGCGAGGATTTGTCGTCCCTCTTCCACGTTTGTTCCCTCCATACGCACCACCACTGGCAGAGAAAGGTCAACTTTGCGGGCAGCACTCACCACCCCCCGGGCCAGGATGTCGCAGCGCAGAATACCTCCGAAGATATTGATGAAGATCCCGCGCACATTAGGATCGCTCAAGAGGATGCGGAAGCCGTTTTCTACCATTTCCGCACTGGCCCCGCCGCCGACATCGAGGAAATTTGCCGGTTCGACCCCGGCCTGCTTAATAAGATCCATGGTGGCCATGGCCAGGCCTGCGCCATTGACCATGCTGCCGATGCTGCCGTCGAGGCGGATATAGTTGAGTCCATGGGCAGCAGCTGCGACCTCGAGGACATCATCCTGGCTGCAGTCATGGGTGGCAGCGATCTTGCGATGGCGAAAGAGACTGTTGTCGTCGATCTCCATCTTGGCATCCAGGGCCATGATCGTATTGTCTGCGGTGATGGCCAGTGGGTTGATCTCCACAAGAGAGCAGTCTGAGTCAAGGAAGAGGGCAAATAATTTTTTGACAAGAGCGGTAAAGGGCTTTTTCACTGCCGGGTCGAGGTCAAGGTCGAAGATCAGCTTTCGCAGCTGGAAGCCCAGGAGGCCGAGGAGGGGGTTGACATGGACGGTGACAATCCTCTCCGGTGTCTGCTGGGCCACTGTTTCGATATCCATTCCCCCGTCTCTGCTGGCAATGATAACGATGTCTGCCCGCTCCCGATCAATGAGCATGGAGAGGTAGAGTTCCTTTTTCAGGGCTATCGCCTGCTCAAAAAGGATGGTCTTGACCTCGGTTCCCTCTTCTCCGGTCTGGAGCGTGACCAGCTGCATGCCGAGAATTTTATCTGCGGCCACTTGGGCCTCTTCTGCGGTATTAGCCAAGAGCACTCCCCCTCCCTTGCCTCGACCGCCAGCCAGGACCTGGGCCTTGATTGCCACTGGCAGATTCAGGCTGGCGACGAGGGCAGGGATCTCTTCTTTCTGGTGGCAGACTTGACCATCCGGGACAGGGATTCCTGCCTGACGAAAGAGTTCCTTGGCTTGATATTCATGGATTTTCATAGTTCTATTTCGGCAAACCGTAGCTGGATGAACAGCAGCAAGTTAAACAATTTTATTGAACATGAACAGGAGAATGGCAAAAATACTTGCTTCTTTTCTGCCAATTTCTCTGTTCGTGAACAGTTTTTTTATCTGTCAGGTCTTGGGATATCCCAAGACCTGGAGGGTATCCGTGATTTCCTCAAGGCTTACGGGATCGTCAATGGTCGACGGCATCCGGTATTCTTTGCCGTTGGCAATGGAGCGCATGGTACCGCGCAGGATCTTGCCGGAACGGGTCTTGGGTAAGCGGTTAACCGAGGAGGTTACCCGCAGACAGGCTATGGGGCCGATTTCTTCCCGGACCATCTGCACCAGTTCTCTTCTGATTTCTTCGACGTCACGGTCGACTCCTGCCTTGAGGACAAAGAGTCCCAGGGGCAGCTGGCCCTTGAGTTGATCGTCGGTACCGATGACCGCACATTCGGCCACATCAGGATGGGTGGCGATCACTTCTTCCATGGAGCCCGTGGACAGGCGGTGGCCGGCTATGTTGATGACATCGTCTATGCGGCCCATGACAAAGACATAGCCATCTTCATCGATAAAACCGCCATCGCTGGTTTCATAGTAACCGGGAAAGGAAGACATATAGGAAGAGATGAAGCGTTTTTCATTGCGCCAGAGGGTGGCAAGAGTACCTGGTGGCAGGGGGAGTTTGATGGCGATATTCCCTTCCTCACCGGCAGGCAGTTCCTTGCCCTCGTTGTCGAGGATGTGGACATCGTAGCCGGGAACAGGGCGGGTGGGCGATCCTGGCTTTATCTCCAGTTCTTCGATTCCGCGACAGTTGGCTACAATGGCCCAGCCGGTCTCGGTCTGCCACCAGTGATCAATGATGGGAACGGCCAAGAGGTCTGAGGCCCAGTGATAGGTGTCAGGATCGAGACGTTCTCCGGCAAGATAGAGGGCTGCAAAGGAGGTGAGATCGTATTGACCCAGCAGTGCCCCCTTGGGGTCTTCTTTCTTGATGGCGCGAAAGGCAGTGGGAGCGGTGAAGAGGGTCTTGACGCCATGCTGGGAGATAACCCGCCAGAAGGCACCGGCATCTGGGGTGCCGATGGGCTTGCCTTCGTAGAGGACGGTGGTGGCTCCCTTGAGCAGGGGGCCGTAGACGATGTAGGAATGACCCACCACCCAGCCCACATCGGATGCTGACCAGAAGACGTCTCCGGCATTTATGTCATAGATATTTTTCATGGACCAGTGGAGGGCCACGGCATGGCCGCCGTTATCGCGCATAACCCCCTTGGGCATGCCTGTGGTCCCCGAGGTATAGAGGATGTAGAGGGGATCGGTAGCTGCCACGGGGACACAGTCGGCCGGTTCGCTGGCAGCCTCGATTTCTTGCCAGTCCAGGTCCCTGCCTGCCATCATTTCCGCTTCCACCATCTCTCGTTGGAAAACGATGCATTTTTCCGGTTTGTGGGCAGATTGGTCAATGGCTCTGTCTACCAGGGGTTTGTAGGGAATGATTTTTTTTCCCTCCACAGCTCCAGAGGCTGTGACCAGAACCTTAGGGCGGGCGTGATCAATCCGAATGGCCAGCTCGCTGGCGGCAAAGCCGCCAAAGACAACGGAATGGATAGCGCCGAGTCGGGCACAGGCGAGCATGGCCACTGCTGCCTCGGGGACCATGGGCATGTAAATAATGACGGTATCTCCCTTGCTCACCCCCTGATCTCTGAGGCTGCCGGCGAAACGAGCAACCCGTTGCTGGAGTTCTCTGTAGGTGATCTTGGCAATGGTGTCTGTCACTGGTGAGTCATAGATGATGGCGGTCTGTTCACCACGACCAGCATTCACATGGCGGTCCACCGCATTGTAACAGGTGTTGAGGGTGGCGCCAGCAAACCAACGATAAAACGGAGGGTTGGAAGCATCAAGGACCTTATCCCATTTTTTTATCCAGTCGATGCCTTCTGCGGCCTTGGCCCAGAATTGTTCGGGTTGTTCAATGCTCTGCTGAAAAAAAGTGTCGAGTTGTCCCATGATCGTCCTCATTGGTTTGGTGGGGTCAATGCTGTTACGAACAAGTGCCGGAGAATGACTGATTTATACTGGAAAGCTGTCTGTAGTTCAAGGCCTGGACAGTGGCAGGGGGAATTTTTGTTTTCCTTGTTCTATTTATTTTTTTATTATAGTGGTATGCTTAGATATTCTTACTTCTTGAAAAGGCGATCCTGTCCTTTTTTTTTGTGTTTTCTCGCAGTCCAATCATTTTTAATGGAAAGGAAGTATGGGGGGAGATCGGAATCAATCCATTTTGCTCATAGATAATGACATCGTCAATCTGACCACGGTGCAAGCGGTCCTGAAAGATCTTGATGTGGATGTTGTTGTTGCTGAACATGCTGAGAGGATACTGGATCTGGTGCTGGAGCAGAATTTTGCCCTGATTCTTCTCGCCGTGGACTCTTCGGATCCAGAACCTTTCGAACGGGTTCGTATCCTTGGTAAAAGTGAACAGGTAGGCCATATCCCGGTTATATTTCAGGCAGAGGCAGAGGAGATAGGGGGCTTGCTGGAGCAGGGCTATGCTGCAGGTGCTGTTGATTTTCTCGAACGACCGGTGAATCCCCTTGTCTTGAAGGCCAAGGTCAAAGTTTTTCTGGAGCTGGCCGCTCGCCAGCAGCAGCTGGAAATTGCTACCAGCAAGGTCCACGAGCAGAACCTGAAGCTGGAACAGCGCGCTATCCGGGATAGTCTGACCGGTCTCTACAATCATAATCATCTCCAGGAACAACTGGCTCGGGAAGTTTCCCGGGCGCGGCGCTATAAGACTTCTCTCTCGGTTTTTCTTCTCGATCTTGACTTTTTTAAGGATGTGAACGATTCCTGTGGACACCCCTTTGGTGATTTTGTTCTTAAAGAATTTACCAGGAGGGTGCTGGAGGATCTTCGTAAGTCTGATATATTCGGTCGCTATGGAGGAGAGGAGTTTTTGGTTATTTTACCCAATATTGATGCGAAACGGGCGGAAGCAGTTGCCGAAAAACTGAGGGAGAAGGTCGCCTCCACCGTTTTTGCCAATAGGCGTTATACCCGGTATGTAACGGTCTCCATTGGAGTCTATTCAGGTTTTGGTGATGAGATTGCCCCTCCTGGAGTCCTTATTGATTATGTGGATAATGCCCTCTATCAGGCCAAGGCCGAGGGACGCAATCGTGTGGTTCACTACAGAGCCCCTGAGGGGAGTCTGCACGGTCTTGAAAATCATATCAAGGATGCCATCGATTCTTCTCAGCAGAGTCAACTCAATGCCACCATCGAAAAGGCCCGTGCCATGACCATTGCCTCATTTGAGGCCATGGTCCATGCTCAGACTCGAGAATATGACATGTTGGTGGATCGTAATAATCTGTTCAATAAAGTCCTGGACCAACTTACCAAGAAACTGAACCTTCCCGAAAAGCTCATCCATTCATTTCGTCGTGCAATCAAACTGCATGACCTTTTTCGCTGTTACATTCACGACAGTTCTCTGGAGACGGAAGGACCCCTGAATACGGAACAGGAAAACATGCTCTTTGATCAGCCCCTCATGCTTCGGGAACTGACAACCATGTTTGATTTTTTCGCCTCTGAACGGGTCATTCTCTATTCTCACCATGAACATTATGATGGCTCGGGATATCCGGATGGCTTGAAGGGCAATGAAATTCCCATGGCATCAAGGATTTTTACCCTCATTGATTCATTCGTTGCCATGAGTTCTCCAATTTCTGAAAAGAGGGGGATGAGCAGAGAGGAAGTGGCGGAAGAGCTTCGCCTGCACTCCGGAGGCCAGTTCGATCCCTTTCTTGTCGATATGTTGCTCAAGGTGCTCGAGGAAAATAATTTCTTATCCACTTTCGAGGAGTCAGTAGATGCTTCGACGGACGGACACTAAACAGACCTTGCTCTATAAACGTGTTGCTGCCTGTGTTGAGGATTTTGCTCCCCTGCCCTCAGTGGCCATGCGGGTTATGGAGATGGTATCTGACCCAGATACCATGGCCGCAGATCTAGAGACCGTACTCAGAGGAGATGTCTCTTTGGTTGCCGCAGTCTTAAAGCTTTCCAACTCTGCTTTTTACGGATTGCGGCGACAGGTCGTTTCTCTTAAACATGCCCTCTCGCTTCTGGGCAAGAGCGAGGTCCAGAACCTGATCCTGGCCAGGGTGCTGTTCCAGACATTCAAACTGACGAACAGTCATCAGCGTACCCTGGTGACCGGCATCTGGAGGCATTCACTGGAGTGTGGCCTGGCTGCAGAATGTATTGCCGAGCAGGGTCACGAAGAGAGCCAGCTCTTTTTTTTAGGCGGAATGCTCCATGATCTCGGAAAATTGTTGGTTGTGAACGAATTTTCCGAGGAAATTGAAGGAATAGCCCATTATGGTCAGCTCACAGGGGCGGAGGATCTGGAGATTGAGCTGGGGACCCTGGGGTGCGGTCACGATGAACTGGGGGCTCAGCTTCTCTATCGCTGGATGTTCCCGCCAAGCCTGGTACAGATGGTTGGTGAGCATCATAATTATGAAAAGCTGGCAGACTGTGCCCATTCCAGTCAGCTTCTCATCCTGGCGGATTTGTTGAGCAGATTTGTGGCTCTCAAAGATTGGGAAAATGAAATGGAAAGAGGGGAGACAGAGAGTGGAAGGCTCGAATCTCTTTTACTCCGCTATGGAGGGGTTTCAGGGATCATAGTGGATGGGCAGGGTTTGGAGAGAGTGGAAGGGGAGTATCGAAAACGGCTTGGAGAGCGGGCCGATCTTCTCGATCTCCTGCTGGCCGGATGATCGCCTGCCGGCAGAAAAGGTAGGAGCTTTCACCTTCATGGCAAGTCAGTGCCAAGAATACGGCCTGAGAGAGACAATGGCCAACAGGAAAAGTTTTTATTGTCATTCCCCATTGCGCTCCTCTGTTTTTACAGCTCTTGGTAAAACATGCCCAGACGGCGTTTTCGTCTTTCCAGGATATCCCCACTGCTGTTCCAAAGGTTGAGAAGCTCATCCAGTCTTTTTTGTTTTGTCACCTCGTTCCAGGGAAGTATTGGCGGGCGAGGGCCTGAGGATGCATCGATGTTGACCTCCGGCAGGCGTAACAGGTAGGTATCGGCCCTGAGGTCGAGCAGTATCTGAGCAATTCCCAGATCAGCAATGGCCCGGGCCGTGGCCTCATTAGAACGAAAGAGGATGGAGAATCCTCCTCGATACGGGTTGGGTTGGTTGATGGCCCGCAGGACCTGGCAGCCCCATTGCTCCAACCTGTCAATAAAAGGCTGGAGAGTCTGTTTGTCTTCGTCCTGTCTCACGGCTAACCTTTCACCATTCAAAGGGGATGCCGATTTGCTGGCACCTGTGTGGCCTGTTATTTTGATTGAGTCAATGTTGCTTCCAATCGGCCTGCTGCGGCTGATTTTTTTCTGAAAGAAAGCTGGGGGGCATATTCTTTTCCCAGGTAATTTTTTGGGGCCAGCTGGCCCGTTGCCTATTCTCGATTTCTGAAAATGGCCAGAGAACCGGGGTGGTGCATCTCGTCCTCCATTTCTACGGTATGACAGACAGCGCAGCCCTTGTCTGCAGCGATGGGATAAGAGGTGCCCTGATACTGGAGGGGTTGCAGTGCTCCGATAGCCTTGCCGTAGCGATTGGTGGCCGGATAAAGAGAATGGGGCTGACCATGGCAGGAAGAACAGAGAAGGGCACCTGCCTCGTCCATGCGATTATGGAACAGCTCATCTTCGTTTTCTGTCCAGGAATTGAAGCCGTTGTCTGTTTCCGGGGGTTGGAAATCCACATGACAGGTGAGGCAGTCGGGTTCCATGGTCCAGGGAGAGCGCGGCTTGATATCAGCAATGGCCACTTCGCCCTTGTCTTGAAGGAGGGAGAGGAGTTTTTTTGCCTGGCCATTCCCTTCTTCTTTTTTGAGGAGGCCTGCGGCATGATCTGCCAGTGAGCCGTGGCAGTTGCTGCATTCGAGGTCAAGTTGCTTGTGGATGCCGTCGAAGGAGTGACTGGCTCCGCTTGCACTGGATGAATGGCAGAGAGTACAGCTGTTGCCCTCGGCGTTGAATAACAGGCTGGCATGAAAGCCGTGTATGGCAGCCGAAAGGCTGAGGAGTCCGGGCCTGCTTTCTGTACCGCGGCTGAAATCGCCGTGGCAGGAAGAGCAGACCACTATTTTTCCCCTGGAAAAGTCTGCACTGAGATTGGTGTTGCTGCGCTGGTCGTGGGTTAAGAGGATGGCCGCCGCTGTGGCTCTGGAAAGACCGGACTTTCCGTCTTGGCGCCAGCTGCCCCCATGGCAGTTGCGGCAGCCGAGTTCTGTGGAAATTCCCAATTTGAGTTTGGTCGCGGCAACGATCTTGCCTTCTCTTTCAGCCCGCAGTTCAGCGATGAGAAAAGGACGAAATGGGTTGGAGATGCTGGGCATTTCAGACAGTGTGGTCTCAAAATAGCCGTCTTGTTGGCTGAGATCTCCCTGCAAGAGACCTTCTCCTGTCTCTATGTTGTAGCTGATAGTGATCCCGTCCATGATGACGCTGGGACTGGCATTGCGGAAAATGAGTTGGGCGCGAAGGGTTGGCGGACCGTAAGAGATATCTATTCCGGATGCTTCCGGTTCTGAAGAGAGGATGGTGCCAAGTGTTGGTCCGCCAAGGAGGACATACTCAGAGGTCTGTGGGTCAAAGGACAGTGGGGCCACGTTCACTGGGGTAATCTCTGCTGGTACAGTGGCAAAGCGTGGCCCGAGCCGGGTGCTGAGGTACTCTGCCAGAATGGCGACTTCTTCTTTATTTCCCGCAAAGGGCGGCATGTAGGGATTGGCTGTGCCCATGCTGCTGATAAAGGCCTGCATGCCCTCCGGGGTGTATTTCCTGGCCTGAAGGGTGATGTTGTTGAGGGGACCACCTTCAGAATGGCATGGCAGGCAGAGGAGAGTGGAAAGCTCTTTTCCAGCAGCCATGCGGTTTTCTGAGGTAACCTCCCGGTTGTTGATCCAGCGAGCCGTCTGCAGGACACCGCCTTCCTGGATCGTGGCAAAATCCTTTTTGAGGATGGAGTTGGAGTACATATAGTCGTGAATGATAAAGGGCCTGCGACCCCCTTCACGGATGAATTCAAAACTTCCTATATAGAGAAAGCCGAGGAAAAGGAGGACCCAGGCCAAGGGCCGGAGCACTGCCTGAGGGCGTAACACGGCAAGGAGGAGACCTCCGGCAAAGAGGATAGGCGAGAGAAAGATGAAGCCGGAGAGGAAAGGCTTGAGCTCTGGAGAGGTGGCGAAAATCATCTCCTGCTGGGCCGGTGGCAGGGCAGTCTTGTACCACAGTGCAGAGGCAAGGAGGAGGAGGAGGGGGGGCATGAGCCAGAGTCCGCAGTAGCGGATCATCTTGGATCTGAGGATAACATCTTTGATGTTTACACTGGTGAGAAAGCCAAAGAGACCGGCTATTATCAAGGCCAGGAAGGTTCGGAAAAAGAGGGCGGGCCAAAAGGTGGGGTTGAAAAAGCCGACCCAGAAATTGTTGTTATCCGACCAGCTGCCGGGGGTGAGCATGAAGTCGATGATTCCATTGATGAAAAAGAGAGAAAACCAGGCACAGGCAAAATAAATCCAGCCCAGGATCAGATGGTTGCGGGAGCTGATCTTGTTGAAGGAGTAGTAGTAGAGGAGCAGGGAGACGATTTCTCCTAAAAAAAAGACCCATTCTGCGGCCCAGGCAAAGACAAAAATATGGATAAGTGCTGAAGTAGCGGCGGGATTGAGAAGAGAAATGGTGAACCAGATTCCCACTCCAGTGAGTCCGCCAAAGACCATGGTCAGGAGGAGGAAAAATCTGGCATGTTTTCTGGTGTATTCAAGAATAGGAGGGGATTCTTCACGCAGGCCTTTGAGTTCTGTCAAGACCAGAAAGAGGCCCCCACCCACGGCAAAGTGGGCTATATAGACGTGGACCACAGCAATGAGTGCAATGAGAGTGCCGCCGCCCAATGCATCGAGGAGCCATACCGGATAATTCATGGGCGCACCTCCTTATCGCTGAGAACCAGGCGAATCATGTACCAGACAAGGCCGATCCCGGCGGCAAAGATGAGAAGAAAAGCGACAAGGGGTGAGTACTGAGGAACAACCTCCAGATCAGAGGTCTTGAACCAGGGGGCAAGGGTCAAGCGTCTGGAAAATTCACGAACCAGGACCATGCAGAGGAGAGTGGTGAGGAGGAAATAGATGGCAGGGCGCACCCGCTGCAGGATTCCGTAGATGAGAGAGAAGATTGCCCCCATAATCCCGAGGAGGAGAAAGAGGAGGAAAAAGGTACTGCCACTTCCCGAGAGAGCACGTACTGATAGGGGAAGGCTTCCCCAGTACCAGGGGCCGGCCCCGAAGTTAAGGATGGTGGCTATGGCAAACCATTTCATACCAGTAGCGATCCCTGGGTCGCAATTAGTCTCACCTCGCCGTTTTTTGAAGTCGTAGTAGAAACCAATAGTCAGGCCGCCTACGGCGATGGAAGCAAATACCGAGTGGAGAAAACGAGGAATAAGGCTCGGATCTGTGAGGTTAAGTAGGGTTCCTTGAGGATTGGCAAAGTAGGCAGACCATTTTTCGGGATTCACCATGAGGGAGAGGTTGCAGGTAAAGAGAAAGGCAACCACGAGCAGGGCAGTTGCTATGGCACCGCTCAGCACGGTATGAAAATCAGCGGCTCTGTCGTAGGTCAGGCTGTAGATGTATGTTCCATAATAAGTGAGGATGAGGATTCCAACAATGAGGAGCCAATAGAAGGCCATGAGCATGGTGCTGGCATACATGAAATGGCCATAGAGTACCTGGAGAAAGAGGAGGGGGGCAACACCAAAATTGATGGTAAAGGCCGCAGCGAAGGGGAGTTTCCCGGAAATGAGCCTGTTCATCTCCGTACTCTTGCCGGCGGCGTGCTGAAAAAAGGTGATGAGCGAACAGCCGAGGAGAATGTTCATCAGCAGCAGATGGAGGAAAAATGTGCTGGTGAGAAGGACCTGAAACCAGCCCCAGGGAACTTGAAGTATATCAGGTGTCGGGATGAGTTGGGCAGCTGTCATGGATCCACCTCTTGGGTAAACATGTTCAGGTTGGCAAAGAAGATATCATCGCAGGCTGTAGGATTCTGTGATGGCCAAGAAAAAATAACCGCACAGGCAAGGGATGGGATGCTGAAGGGTTAAGCTGAACGATACTCCGCTACCTGGAAAGTGTGGGCCAGCGGAACAGGAAAAGATTTTTTTTTTGCCCCCTGCGAAGGAAACATTGTAAGCAGTGATAAATTGTTTACTGCCTCAGAATTGGTTTGATTTTTTTCGTTTTTGGCCAGGAAATGAAACAGCTACGATTTTTCTTCAGAACTGGGGTATCTGCTGGTAACCTATTTGTTACCAACTCTTAAAGGGGGGCTGAAAAGAATCCTTCAGGCTGAAGTATATGATTTCATCTTCCTAAATGCAAAAAAAAACCAGTGAAAGGAAAAAAGTGTTTGCCTGTATGTCTCAATATGATATATAAGATATTAAATATCCTATATGTCTGTTAAGGGGGCTGTTGCAGTATGAGGTTGACACGTGCAGGAGAATATGCAGTCAGGTGTATGCTTTGCCTGGCGCACAAAGGGGCTGGGGTTCTCGTTTCCAAGCAGGAGATTGCCGGGGGGGCGGAAATTCCCACTCATTTTCTGGCCAAGATCGCTCAAGATCTGGCGCGTGCGCACCTGATAGAGATTCGCCAGGGATCCAGGGGGGGCTATGTTTTGCTCAAGGATCCTGCGGAGGTGACTCTGCTTGAGGTGGTTGAGGTGATGATTGGAGAGATTTACCTCAACGATTGTGTGGGCAGGCCGGAAACCTGTGTGGCCAGTAAGCGTTGTGCCGTGCACAGGATCTGGGAAGAGGCCCGCAACCAGCTGCGTCAGACGCTGGGCGCAGTGACCTTTGCCCAATTGATAGAAGAGGAATCTTGTATTCCGATATTTCCTGTACATCCAATAAAGAGATCAAATAAGTCGTAATTGTCTGAGGGATAAAACGTGTTTGAGAAGGAAGGAGGGAAAGATATGTTGGAGGCGCCTGGCAGAGTATATGCCTTTTACCTAGACGGTTTCAAACGGATGACCCTGGGAAGGACCCTGTGGAAAATTATCCTGGTCAAGCTGCTGGTGATGTTTGTGGTGTTCAAGTTTTTCTTTTTCCCTGATTATCTCAATACCAATTTTCAGACAGATGAACAACGGGCTGGTCATGTCCTGGAACAGATAACCAGACAGGCCGGCCAGAACAACTGATGCCCATCCGGAAACGTTAATTTCCACAGCTCGTGCAGGATCTTTTTCGCTGCGGATGTGGAAAAAATTCTCGTTGCTGGACAGACACTAATTAATCCAAGGAGGAAAAAATGATTGATGTGGATTTCAGTCTGGTGAACTGGTCCAGGGCGCAATTCGCCCTCACGGCCATGTATCACTGGATTTTCGTGCCGTTGACCCTGGGGCTGTCATTTCTCTGTGCCTTTTTTGAGACCATCTATCTCAAGACCGGAAATGAGCAGTGGAAGAGTATTACCCGATTCTGGATGACCCTTTTTGGTATTAACTTCGCCATTGGCGTGGCTACCGGTATTATCCTGGAATTTGAATTCGGCACCAATTGGTCCAACTATTCCTGGATGGTTGGTGACATTTTTGGTACCCCGTTGGCCATTGAAGGGATCTTTGCTTTTTTTCTTGAGGCTACCTTTTTTGCAGTGATGTTTTTTGGTTGGGACAGGGTGTCCAAGGGCTTTCATTGCTTTTCCACCTGGATGGTGGCCATCGGATCCAACCTTTCCGCGGTCTGGATTCTAGTGGCCAATGGCTGGATGCAGCATCCTGTGGGCATGGTATTCAATCCTGAGACTGTCCGCTTTGAGATGGAAGATTTTGCGGCAGTGGTCTTTAATCCCATGGCCGTCACCAAATTTACCCACGCCTCTTCTTCCGGTTTTCTTTTTGCCTCGCTCTTTGTTCTTACTATCTCCTCCTGGTACCTGCTCAAAGGGAGACATATCGAAATGGCCAAAAAATCCATCGTTGTGGCCTCGGTTTTCGGCCTGATTTCTTCCATCTTTGTCGCCTTTAATGGTGATGAGGCGGCCTATGAGGTGGCACAGGTGCAGCCTATGAAGCTTGCTGCCATGGAAGGTCTCTATAAGGGAGAGAAAGGGGCTGGACTGGTGGCCATGGGTATTCTTAACCCGGCAAAGAAACCGGGTGATGATCAGGATGCCTTCCTCTACGAGTTCAAGATTCCTGAACTCCTCTCTTTGCTCGCCAATCGAAAGCTTGGTTCTTTTGTGCCCGGTGTTGATGATCTGATCTATGGCAATAAGGATGAGGGGATCATGGGGGTCAATACCATGATGGAGAAGGGGCAGCTGGCTCTGGCCGATCTGGCTTCTTATAAACAGGCGAAAAAGGAAAAAAATGATGTGGGCGCAACAGAGGCCCTGGCTCGCTTTGATGTCAACAAAGACTATCTCGGCTACGGGTACCTCTCCACTCCGGAAGAGGCGGTACCCTCTCTGCTGATAGTGTTCAATGCCTTCCATGTCATGGTGGTCCTCGGTACCCTCTTTCCGGTGATCTTTGCTGCCTTTCTTTTTTATACCCTGAAAGGGACGTTGACCGAGAAACGCTGGTTGCTGCCCATTGGTCTCATCTCAGCTTTCCTTGGCTTTCTGGCCCAGCAGGCAGGTTGGATTGTGGCCGAAGTCGGCCGCCAGCCCTGGGCCATTCAGGGCTTAATGCCGGTGAAGGTGGCCACGACCAATCTTTCCACAACCGCTGTGCAGGTCACTTTTTTCATGTTTGTAGCGGTCTTTACCCTGCTTCTCATTGCGGAAGTATCCATCATGCTGAAACAGATATCCATCGGACCGGAGGGCCACTGAAAATGATAGCAAATCTTGATTATATAACCCTGCAGCAACTCTGGTGGATCCTCTGTTCAGTTGTTGGGGCCCTGTTTCTCTTTCTCACCTTTGTTCAGGGCGGGAATACCCTCCTCTGGCAGATGGCGAAAACTGAAACGGAAAGCGCCCTGATCATCAATTCCCTGGGACGGAAATGGGAGTTGACCTTTACTACCCTGGTTCTTTTCGGGGGGGCACTTTTTGCCTCCTTTCCCAAGTTCTATGCCACCAGTTTTGGAGGGGCTTACTGGGTGTGGATGCTGATCCTTTTTACCTTCATTGTCCAGGCTGTGAGTTTTGAATATCGGAAAAAGCCGGGTAATGTCTGGGGGGCAAAGGTCTATGAACTGTTTCTCTTGGTGAACGGCACGCTGGGGGTCCTCCTTATTGGAACGGCCGTCGGGACCTTTTACACAGGAGCAAACTTTTCGCTGAACGACTATAACCAGGTGAGCTGGCAGTATACCCTGGGGGGAGTTAACCTGCGTGGCCTTGAGGCCGCCTTTTCTCTGTTTAATCTGTCCATGGGACTTTTCCTGGTCTTTAATGCCAGGGTCCTGGGCGCGCTCTACCTCCTCAACAATATCGAGTTTGGTCCTGTTGCCGCCATGGAGACACGACTGCGCAAGGCGGTATGGACCAATTTCCTCTGTTTGCTTCCTTTTCTCCTCTATGTGGTGGTGTCTATCTTGTTGATGCAGGGATTTCACGTCGATGAGAGTGGAGTGGTTTCCAAGGTGTCATTTAAATATTTTTTCAATCTTCTGGCCCTGCCTCAGCTCCTCATTATGCTTCTGGGTGGTCTGGGACTGGTGATACTCGGAGTATTGGCCGGCGCCTTTAAGGGCAGCTACAAAGGCATCTGGCCTGCCGGATTTGGTACTGTACTCGTGGGATTGTGTGTCCTCTGCCTGCCGGCTTTTAATGGGACAGCATTTTATCCCTCGCAATTTGATTTGCAGTCCAGTCTGACTATTTATAACGCATCATCTAGCCAGTATACCCTGGCCAGCATGACCTATGTTGCCCTGGCCATTCCCTTTGTCCTGGCCTATGTCGCCTATGTCTGGAAACAGATGGATTCGAAGAAGCTGACAAGCCACGAGGCCATGGACAGTGAGTCTTATTAAGAGAGGATTGCCCCCGGCTCATGTGTCGAGCTGGGGGCATTTTTCCGCGAAAAGGAAATACTAACGAAGGAGAACCCTATGACTATTGTACTGCTGCTTGGCTATGTGGGCGTTATTGCTTTATCTTATAAGGCTGCCGTCTTTGCCTTGGATCGATCAGGTCTGTTATAACAGCTCTTCACTGATCCTTCTCTTGTGTTTGGAGAAGATACTGTTTTCAACGAACGATGGGAGGCTTAAGCCTCCCATCGTTCGTTGAGCCTTGCAAAGAAGTCAGCGGGTCTGGCGAAGATGATGGCTTGTTGATTTGTCCCCTCCCTTGCCCCTATTCAAGTGAGAAAGACTATGTCTGAAAATGAACAAAAAGTGACACTCTTGGGATCCAAGGTCAAAATACGAAATCTGCCGATTAAACAGGTCAGCCTCCTGGAAGAGGGGAATCTGCCGGCCTATGGATATAATCCTGGTGACCATATTGAACTCATGGCTGGAGATGTCTCGGTGGAGTATGGCAGGCTGGAGCAGTTATTGACCTGGTTGGCTGCCTATGTTGCCGAGTCAGACATGACTCCCAGGATTCATTCTGTAACCTATGGAGAACAGAAGGATATTTTTCAAATCTTTAAGAAATATCGCAATGCCGAGGTGGAGCGTGAAGACCATGGATGGTTTATGGTCAATCAGTATCTGCCGGCAGGTGGCCGCTCCAGTTCGGCGGAGGCTTTTGTGGTGGATGATTCCAACAGGGAGATATTTACCAATAACAATGGCTTGGTGGTGGTGGATGACTCCGGGCATCCTCCAGAACTCAGCCAGGAGGAGTTTGATCGTAATCCCGGACTCTGGGCCATTGCCATGGGCATCAGTGTTGCCCACTGGGAAAATTGGGCCAAATCGCTGGGTGATCGCTTTGTCCTCTTTTGCCGGCTTTCGGATCTTGAAACCACCCGTATGGAAATGGACTGTTCTGTAAATTGGGAGACCATTGTGGCCATGTGTCTGCGGGCGCTCAGAACTGATGAGGTAGGGCTCTGGGATTCCAGAAGAGGATGCTTTCGCTGTCATATCGTGGTAGAAATGTTTCCCCATGGTATCCTCTATATCGGACCGGAGGCCACTTTTTTTCGCCACCGGAAGGGGTGTCTGCCTGAGAAAAGTTCTCCACGGCAACGCGGTTCTGTCCCCTGTTACGATACCCTGGCCCCGGCCATGCTGGCTCTTGATTCCCTCCGCTTCGGAAAAAGTATCTTTGCCAGGAATTATTTTTATGATTTTTCCATGCGGGTTTTGAATAACTGGGACAGCCTCTATCGTCATGGCTATTATTTCAGAGAAACTCTGGAGTTTCCCAATTTGGATTTTGCTGAGAGTTTTCCAGGGGGCTATGCCTGTTCCTATATAGACAACGGACCTGATCCCTGTTTTTTCGAGCTGCCGCCGCTCTCCGCTGATTTTGAGGCCATCCTTGATCTGGTTTCCAGCCAGATCTGGTCCAACGAAAAGAAGCATGCCCTGCGCCGTTTTTTTTATTTCCGCAAACCATCACCGGCCATCATCAATCCGGCCCTGGGTAATGCGCACGGCTATATGGATGAAATTGTCTCTGTCCTCCATAATCTGAAAGAAGAGGTAAATCGTAAGAGTGGTTTTAATGATCTCCCTATTTTTCAGGTGGGACATCTGCGGACTACGGATCCGGCGGAGATTGATCCGGTGATAACCCTCCAGAATGTCATGGATTCCTATGTCTCCAAGGAGAGTGTTCTTCGTCCCCTCTGTCTCGGGGTCTTTGGTCCTCCTGGATCGGGGAAATCCTTTGCCGTCAAAGAGGTGGCCAATGTTATCTCTAAAAAGTATGATGGGAATCCCTTTGATTTTTTTGAATTTAATCTGAGTCAGTTCGCTTCACCCGATGAGATCAACTCCGCCATTGAGCCGGTACGGGCTTCAGTGGCCATGGGCAAGGTCCCCATTGTCTTTTGGGATGAGTTTGACTGTCGCTATGACGGCAATGAATTCGGTTACTTGCGTTATTTTCTGCCCTCCATGCAGGATGGTGTTACCTATGTTAACGGTATCCCCCATTTTATCGGAAGGGCAATCTTTGTCTTCGCCGGCGGGGTCAAGGCCAGCTGGTCTGGCATGGAGGAACTCCTTGATCCGGCGGACAAAGAATCTCTGGCCCTGATGAAGACCTTGAAAATTCCGGATTTCATGAGTCGTCTCAGGGTGGTTCTTGATATTGATGGCATCGATCTCCCCGATATTCTCCTCCGTGATTCAGCCAGCAGTGATGATCTGGATGAGCTGAGGAGGATTCTCCTTAAACGGGCATTTCTTATCGCCCATCAGATGGATACCCACTGGAAGAAAGCGGCGAGAAAGACCTCTGGGCTTTTGTTGCGTCTCCTCTTGGGGCGTTATAAGTTTGGGGCGCGCTCCATCGAGGCGGTGATTGAGGCCAGTCGTGCTTCAGACCGGCTGGTCTATGGGCTTCCTGAGCTCATTGCCCCGTCTGCGGCCAGAATCCATGCCGAATGGCGGATTGAGCTGGAGAGAAGGATAGACCAGCTGCGAAAATTGCAGGGGATGCGGGCTGTATGGTAAGCTGCAGGCCTTTTTTTTGATCATAGAGGTCAAAAAAAGGCTCGTTGCGCTGTGTTTGGATTGAAAACTATGCAGGTGCTGAGGGAAAAGGTGGCAGAAGAACATTTTGACTTTTAGGGGGAGTTAATGGTAACTTTTCCTTTTATCTCAGCGGTCCTTCATCTCTGTCTCTCGGGGGGCATTCCGAAGAGCACGAGCAGGCTTGGAAGTCCTCAGTGAACGAAGGGAAAGCACTGCTGCATAGTTACAGAGCGGTGCTTTGGCTATTATTGGCCATTGTCTGAACAGTGACAAAAAAGTATAGTATTTTGGTATTGGCGTACATGCCCCAAGTAGACGAAATAGGTATAGAGGAGTTTGAGCATGAAAAAAGTCGTTATAGCTGGCTGTCTCATTTTTACTTTTGTCTCTGCCGCTTCCCTGACCCTTGCAGGGCAGGGACCAGAGACGGTGGATCTCAAGGCCGCCTATAAGGTGGAGGGAAAAAAGAGTGCAGTGATCTTTCCCCATCATAAACATCAGGAAAAGGTGGAATGTGCCAAGTGTCATAAGGATGTCAAGGGTGGAGGGCCGCTTGTCGTTGACATAGTTGAATTGACCGGTACCTCTAATGATTTCCATAAAAAATTCTGCTGGCCCTGTCATGTGGAGATGAAGGTGGTAAAGGGAAAATCCTGTAAAACCTGTCATTCCTGATTCCCTGATAAGGGGTGTGACTCTCTGATTTGTCTTTTTTTTTCAGGACTAAGGTGATAGGCTTGTTGTGTGTTAGGAAGCTGGCCAGGGGAAGGTGCTATTTGTGGCATCGTCCTGCTTGTGGGTGGAACTGAAAGAGAAGATAGCCGTATGGAAGAACAAAGAAAACATGAGACAGGTGAGTGGCCGGACATGGTGCTTGATCTGGAGCGACTCACAACAAACTGTCATGGAAATCTCGATATTGTTGCAGAACTGGTGAACCATCTCCTCCAGAAAAGTGCTCCCAAGTGGACATCCTCTTTGGAGGAGGGGCTGCAATCAGGTGATAGTGAGTATTTGCAAGGGGTCTGCCATGCGATGAAGGGTGCTGCTGCCACTGTTTTTTCCTGGCATGTTGCCAAACTTGCCAGGGAGTTTGAAGGCTTGGCCCGTGACGGAGAGCTTGAGAGCCTGAAAAAACGACTCCCTGAGTTGCAACAGGCCTTTGTTGAGCTGGAGCAGTGGAGAAAAGAAAACCTGTAATGCTACGAATCTCTGAAGGATTACAGGTCTTGACCACAGCGGAGAAAAACGGCCTGGATAATCAGACTGTTGTCGTACGTATTATTCCCGTTACCCCAGGAGTCCACTCCTAAGTCGGTAAGGGAACCTGCCTCATCCCATTCTTCAAAACCGAATTTCCATCCCAGCCAAGTCCTCTTGAATGCGTAGGGGTACTCAGGGCCATAATAATTAAATCGATTTTCTATCAGTTCTGCATCAGGTAATTCCCGGGAGATCCCGATAAGGATAAGATTGGCACCTTTGTCCTCTGCTTCTCTGTGCATGGCAGAAGCAATATCTTTTCCGCTTGAGTGGCTTTTACTGCTCATCAGGAGATGGGCAAAGGCGGTACAATCAGAGGAGACCCCTTCTTCGAGAAAGGTTGCCTGGCTGTTTGTGGTCTGGGGGAACTTGACGCCTTCATATGTTGCTGAACTCGACCAGCAGCCGCTGAGGAGAGTCGTAAAGAGCAGGAGTGGAAAAAGTTTTGTTTTGTCCATGTGATCCTGAGGAATATGATCTGTCGTCTGATCTTGTATGGTTGAGTGATGCCGTCACCATATGATATCTGTTATCAAAGCTGATCTGAAAATACGCTATTTTTTTCTTTTTGACCATCCTTTTTCTCTAAAAGGGTGCCTCCTTTTTCCCCTGGTTCTTAGCCCGGTTGTTGTGGCTGGCATAAAGGTTGTCCCGTATCCGCTTTATATTCGGTAAGATTGGCTGTCGTTCCTATCTTGTTAATGGAGGAGGTTCTCTCTTTCATTGCCGGTCTCCATTGGTTCCTCTTTTTTTCATTTTCTTTGTAACCAACGACCGGGATATTCGTTCAATAATTGAGGGATTTTTTGCCGCACTCGTTTGTGTGCCTCTTTCCGTGATTTCTTTCCAGTTACCCTATGAGGAAAGGAGAGCCTATGGAGCCCACATCGATGGCTGTCGCTCAAGATTGGAATTTACCAGTTTCATCACACCCATTTACAGGAGGAATCAATGAAGAAAGCAGTATTCTTAACAGCATTATGCAGTGTAACTCTGGTCGGTAGTGCAGCTTTGGCTGCCCCAGTAGCTCCAGATCTTACCTATAAAGAAAAGCTTGGCCGTCATCTTTACATGGATAAGGACCTGTCTTTGAATAGCAGCCAATCGTGTGCTACCTGCCATCATCACAATTACGGTTTTGCCGATCCGACGAATAGCCGCGATCCTTATAATACTGTGGTTTCTCTGGGGGATGACGGTTCTTCTAAGGGTGGCCGTAATGCGCCTACCTCTGCCTATGCTGGTTATAGTCCAATCCTTAAACAGCTCAGCAGTGGTGACTGGCAGGGCGGGATGTTCTGGGATGGTCGGAAAACCGGCGAAATCCTTGGCGATCCCCTGGCTGAGCAGGCCCAGGGGCCGCCACTCAATCCGGTGGAGATGAATATGGGCAGCGAAGAAGATGTCGTGGCCCGGGTTGCAGCCGCCAATTATGCCCCACTTTTTCTCAAGGTTTTTGGACGGGATGCCTTTACCAATGTTGATGATGCCTATGATAATATTGGCAGGGCCATCGCCGCCTATGAACGGTCCCCTGAAATTACTGCCTTTAGCTCTCGTTACGATCAGAAAATTCTTACCGAGCAGGAACTGCGGGGGCTGGTTCTGGTCAAGGACAAATGCAGCAAATGTCACAGCACAGAGGCTGCTTTTGGCGCACAGGAGGCACTTTTTACCAACTATCAGTACGAAAATATCGGTGTACCGGTGAATGAGGATCTTCTGGCTGATCAAAACTCTGTCTATACCGTTCCTGATAATGGCCTGGGAGATTTTCTCAAGGCGTATCTGGGCGAAAATAATGCGGAATATCTCAGTCAAAACGGCAAGTTCAAGGTCCCCACCCTGCGCAATGTCGCCTTGACGGCGCCTTACTCACATAACGGTTATTTTCCGACCCTCACCGACATCGTTTCCTTTCACAACAGCCGCGATGGCTGGCCGGATCCTGAGGTGGCCGAGAACCGTAACGACATAGATGTTGGGAATATGGAGCTGAGTGAGAAAGACATCGCCGATATCGTTGTCTTTCTCCATGCCCTGACCGATTAGGGAAAGGTCTGCGGACAGTTCCTGCAGCCTCCAGGTGACCTGGAGCTGCAGGGATTATCGCAAGGGGGCTTTCCCCCCTTTTTTTTGTTGAGGTAGGCTGTGAGTATGAAAGGTAAACCCTCCCAGCGTCTATGATGAGAGCGCGAGGAAGAACCTGCTACAGGCAAAGAATGTGCTCTTTTCCACTAATTATGCATAGATAGCGTTGCAGAAGGAGTGATGGGGGCCTGAATTGATGGCAGAGGGATGTACAAAAAACTACCCTTGAGGAAAATGGATAACATCTTTAGTATATTGACTGCGTTGAGACTGGCTGGGAAGGGATGGCCCGTCGTTCAACACCATGAAAAAAAATCTTCTTTATTTGTCGGTGTCTGATGCAAACGAGCAAGAGTGTATTTTCCCGGCATAAGTCTGGGCATATCCTGGCGCAAGGTGAAGGCCTTTTCTGTTCCATGCTGAAGAGAGATGACCACCGCCTGATCCCTACGACTCAACACTCTCCTGTGCCCATAGTGAGCCCCTGTCATGTCTGAACAATACCGGGAATTTTATGATGCATACAAACATAAACTCTTCAGTTATTTGATATATAAGAGTGGCGACTATGAGGTTTCCAGAGATATTATGCAGGAAAGTTTTACTCGTCATTTTCAACACTACGGCCATGATGCTGTTATATCGCCGTCACTCCTGTTTACCATTGCCCGTAATGTACTTGTTGATCACCTGCGACAGGAGAAAAAATTCAAAGGAGTGGAAGGGGTCATTCCCCAGGTTGTGAATGACCAGGAGAACATATTAATTGCCAAAGAAGATAACCGTATGGCTTACAAGGCCATGAGCCGGCTCTCTGAAGAGGACAGGGATGTTCTTTCGCTGGCTGTTGGTGGAGTTGCCTATAAAGAAATAGCTGCAACGCTTGGATTGAGTGTGGCGAATGTCAAGGTGAGGGTACACCGGACGAGAATCAAGTTACGACAGATGATACAAGAGGAGCTCGAATAATGGATTATTTAATCAGTATGTATATTGATAACGAACTTTCCCTGGACGAGAAAATAGATTTTATTGAACACGTCCACGACAGTAAGCCTTATAAGGAAGATGCTGTCGCCCTGCTTGAGCAGGAAATACTGCTGAGTGCCTCACTCAACAGGACAGCTCCGGACGTTCCCCTGAAAACCAGGCCTGCCAGGATCCTGCCAATTTTTAATCGTTCCCTGGGCTGGGCCGTTGCGGCCTCTCTTTTGCTTGTGTTTACCTTCATGGGCCGTGGGGATTTTAATTCGCAGAGCCAAAACCAATTCAGAGTAGAACCGGCCACTGTAATGCATCGGTTTGTTATTCAGCGTCAAAATAGTCAGCTTATCGAAATCACGGGCAGTTTTACCAATTGGCAGAGCGTTGCTCTTGTCCCTTCTGGTACAGATGGCTACTGGGAGATATCAATGGAACTTCCGGCAGGAGAGCACCGTTATAGCTTTATTGTCGATGGCGCAAGCTATGTTCCGGATCCGACTGTCGCCACCCGGGAGGCAGATGATTTTGGTTCGAGCAATTCTGTTCTCAAGGTGGAGGCCTGAAATGAATAACTTTCTCTCTCGTGTTACGCACGTCTTTTTGGTGTTGTTGATTCTTTGCTCAATGGGATGTGGCAAAAAATATTTTGTTCAAGTCAATGATGATTCACTTTCGTTTTTTTACCCTGATACCAAGGCAAAAGATGTCTCTTTTGCCTTCTCCGCAGACCACTTTCGCCCTCACCCCGCAACCAAAGGCCCTGAAAATGTATGGCAAGTGACGGTGCCGTTGAACAACGAATTTTCCTATTTTTATATTGTTGACGGTGAGGTTACTCTGCCGGATTGTCCCAATACGGTGTTGGATGATTTCGGAACAAAAAATTGTTTTTATGTTCTTACCATGTAAACATTGAGGTTGATCTGCGTTTAATAACTAATAGTGAACATTATATTTTATCAAGGAGATACCGTAATGAAAAAAATGACAATCTTGATGGGCAGCATGTTGCTGGTCTCATCGCATGCTGTTGCAGCTGATCTGGCGAACAGCGAAAGTACTCAGTTCCAGGAAGAGACAACCTTACAATATCAGGCCCGGCTGCAGTCTGATGGTACCGAGGCTCTATTGCAGGCTATGCAAAGAAACCAGTTCAGGAATAAGACTCTTGTCCAGGTCCGCAATATGATTGAGGAGGCGCAAGAGAAAGGTTTGCCCAGTGATCCCATGGTACATAAGGTGTATGAAGGGATGGTCAAAAAGGTGAGCGAGGAGAAAATTGTGCAGGCGGTCAAGCGTGTACAGAACAGGTATGAAAATGCCTACCGTCAGGCCAACAGTCTCATTAGTGACAGCGAAGAGGCCAAGGAGTTGGGGCAGGTTATAGCCGAGGCCTATACCGCTGGTCTGACGGAAGAGGACGCCGCCCAGATAATGAGCCAACTCCAGACCAGGACCAAGACAGAAAATATGCAAGAGGCGAATGAACTCATGGTCCAGACCATGGCTACTGCCCGTGTCATGGCGCGTCGGGGTGTTGATTCAACAACCGCTGCAGATGTCCTGGTAAATGCCCTTCAGCATGCTTATCAGGCCCGTGAGATGCGCATGCTGGAGAAATCATTTGTTGAGCAAACCAGGTATGGATCGCCTGAAGATGTTGCCAGTGATTTTTCTGCCGATATCAGTCAAGATGTTGCCCCGGCAGAGCTTCGTGTCCGATCAAGTGATAATGGCTTTATGAAGGCCGGCTCTGGAACCGATAGTGCTAGAGGTTCCGGTGGTTCCGACGGCGCAGGCGGTTCCGGTGGTTCCGATGGCGCAGGCGGTTCCGGTGGTTCCGATGGCGCAGACGGCTCCGGTGGTTCCGATGGCGCAGGCGGCTCCGGTGGTTCCGATGGCGCAGGCGGTTCCGGTGGTTCCGATGGCGCAGGCGGCTCCGGTGGTTCCGATAGCGCAGGCGGTTCCGGTGGTTCCGATAGCGCAGGCGGTTCCGGAGGCTCAGGTGGTTTTGGCGGTTCGGGCGGCTCAGGCGGTTCCAGTAGCCGCCGCTAGTTTCAGAGGACGTTAAACGTGCTAAACTGGTGATGCCAGGGGTCCTGCAAAGGGATCCCTGGCAATGGTGCTTATGTTCTGGCCTTGTGCCATGTGCTTTGTTTTTTTGGGAGGGGCGTGTTTCAGCCCCTGATGATTTCCTTGAGGATTTTGCTGAGGTTATTCATGGTGTAGGGTTTTGCGAGGACACCCTGGAATCCATATTCCTGGAACTTTTCCATAAGCTGTTGGCTCGGGTCTCCACTGCAGACAATGGCCCTTGCCTGTGGGTCGAGGTTGCGGAGATGCTTCACCGTCTCTTCTCCTCCCATTCCTCCAGGGACAAGGAGGTCCATGATCACCACATCGTAGGGGTTTTTTTCTTGCAGCCCTGCCTGGTACATGGTCAGGGCCTGCTTTCCGTCTGCAGCTGAATCAACTTGATAGCCCAGGCCTTGGATGAGGAGCGTTGCCATATCTCTGATCATCGCTTCATCATCCATCACCAGTACTCTACCCCTGCAGCTAGAAGTGGATGCGGTGACTGGTGTCTCTTCAAGGCCTGTTCTGGTTTCCCCGCCTTCCTCTTTTTGCTCACCTCTTTGCTCAGGCCTGAGTAAAGAGGCCAACTCTTTCCGGAACTCCTGGAGCCAGCTGCTATAGGGCCGCTGTAATTGGGAGTGGGCGGCAGTCACTATCTTCTGGGCCTTGTCCGCCCAGGGAGTAAGCCCACATTGAAGCAAGGTACCTTTCAGGCTGTGAACCGAAGATGCCAGCTCGGAGAGGGCACCTTTTTGTATGGCATCTTCCGCCTTGGCCAGATTGTTTGTGATACTGTCACATGACAAGTCATAGATTGTATTCACCTGTTCCTCGCTGAGGTGAGTTGTCTGGCGCAGGTAGTGGCGAATCTGTTCCGGCAGCGTCAGTTCTTGCTTCGCTGGCATTGCTGATGCCTTTGGGGGGGGATCCAAAAACAGTCCGAGACTCGTCACCACCTGGTTTGGGAGTAAGGGCTTGGTGAGGTAAGCATCCATTCCGGCTGCCATGCAGAGGTTCCGGTCTTCGGCCATGGCATGGGCTGTCAGGGCGATAATGGGGAGATGGCGGCCAGCAAGACGCTCGGCGAGAAGTCGGCTGAGAAGTTCGGGAAGCATGTCTCCTCCAGCCATACCTTTTTCAAAGGCGCGAATAGCTCGAGTGGCACTCAAGCCATCCATGACTGGCATCTGGATATCCATTAATACCGCATCGACATCCTCATTGGCGAGCAGGGCTAAGGCAGCCAAGCCGTCCTCGGCGACAAGGACATGATAGCCGACATGTTCCAGTGTCATCCGGGCCAACTCCTGATTGGCTCGATTATCTTCCACCAGGAGAACGGAGAGGGGGAATACTCTGGTTCGTTCCTGGACAGAAATCTCTTCTGACTTGGGTTTCCACATCGGCTGTCGGTTTTCACTGAGAGCGTGGACCGGAGTTTCTGCACAGAGTTGGAGATATACTGTAAAATAGAAGGTACTCCCCTGTCCTTCTCCGCTCTCCACCCACATGTTTCCGCCCATCAGTTCTGCGAGTTTCCTGCTGATGGCAAGCCCTAGGCCGCTGCCCGCATGGTGTCGGTCATAGGAGTCATCCACCTGCGCGAAACCGTTAAAGATTGTTTCAAGTTTGGCCTTGGGAATACCTATGCCGGTATCTCGTACCTGACAAGAGAAGATGCCCATGCTGCTGCTCTCATCCTCCGTCTTCATGGTGGCATAGATCGTAATGGCTCCCTTTTCCGTAAACTTGATACCATTGTCCAGCAGATTCACCAAAATTTGCCGCAGGCGGAGTTCATCGCCGAAAACGGCGGTTGGCATGGCCGGATCTTTTTGTAACTGGAGTGTGAGGCCCTTGGCTTCTGCCTTTGGGCTCATGGTTACTACAATGGATTCCAGGAAATCATGGAGGGAGAAGAGGGAAGGGCTTAAGAGGATTTGACCGTCTTCCATTTTGGAAAAATCGAGGATGTTGTTGAGCAGACTTAACAGGACGTCTGCCGAATTTTTCACGGTCTGGAGAAAATGACGTTGCTGCTCGGAGAGCTCTGTATCCAGAGTCAGACGAGTCATACCGATAATGGCGTTCATCGGCGTTCTGATCTCATGGCTCATATTGGCCAGGAATTTTGATTTAGTGCGGTTAGCTGCCTCGGCAGCTTCCTTTGCCACCTGGAGCTGGTGGGTGCGTTCTACAACTTTTTTTTCCAGGGTCTCCTGGTATTCTTTGACTTCTTCTTGCGTCTTTCGCAGTCGGGAAAGCATACCATTAAAGTTTTCAGCAAGAGTTATCAGCTCCCGGCTTCCGCTTACTTGCACCTGGCCGCTCAAGTCGCCCTGACTGATCTGTTGGATTGCTTCCACCAGTCTGCTCAGGGGAGTGGTTATTTTCCTGGCCATAACAATGGTCACCAGAGCGGCGAGGATGCTGATAATGGTGGCTACCAGGACTATGGACCAGACGGCGTCATTAATCTGCTGCCGCATGGTCTCTTTGGAGAGAACGAGATTGACGTAACCGATGAGCTCGGGGTTCAGGGTCTCATCGAGATCGACTGAGTCCAGGGAGGATGGCTGGCTGGTGATGGGCCAAAGAAATTGGATGGTCTCACCCCTGTCAAGGAAATAGGCATCACGTTCTTTTTCTGACGAGGGCAGATCCACCTTCTCTGGGGAAAATTTCTTGTTTCTGTGATTCTCAATGAGGATGGAAAAATCGTCACGTAAGAGAGCCGTGTAGACGGTTCTGTCATCCTGGCAGGATATGGCCTGTTCCAGACTCTCCAGATCTTCTGTATAGATTGCATAGACACTGAATGCGGCTATCTGGCGGGCAAGTCTCTGGCCATCCTCATGGAGGGTAGCCAGTCCATCGACCCGTCGCTGGTAGACCACAAATGAGGCAATGGTCATGGCTGTGACCAGGACAAGAGCAATTGTCAGAAAATTCATTTTGGCCGACAAGCCCTTATCTCTGGTTTTGGCCACTACTGAAACACCTCCGTCGCTTCCTGAACAACGCTCGGATCGAGAGTAAGACGAAGATGCTCAGCGGTCTTCATGTTAATGACATACCGTACTGCAGCAGGGATGGCTGGGGCAATATCTGCAACAGCGGTTCCTTCAAGGATTTGGACCATCATTTCTCCGCACTGTCTGCCCAGGTCAAGGTAATCCCAGTCCAGGGCGTAGAGGGCCCCTGCCTTGACCCAATAGCGGGAGAGGCCGGCGAAGGGAATACGATTTCGGAAGGTGGAAAGGAGGATGGCCTTGGCGGTTTTGCTCGAGTAGACTGTCTTATCTGGTAAGCCCAGCAATATATCGCCATGCCTGCTGACCGACTTGAGAGCTGCCGGCAATTGTGCGAGTCTCTCCACCGGTATTCCATAGAGCTCCAGCTGGGAATTCTTGGCCGCCTTTTCCAGCTCTGCAAAGAGGGGAGCATTTTCAGCGGGGTTGTAGAGGAGGCAAACCCGTTTTGCCTCGGGCAGCAATCGTCGTAACCAGTCGAAGTGGACCTTTGGGGGAAAGTTGAGCACAACTCCGGTGCTCTGCTGTGAGTGTTCGAGCAACTGACCATCGAGGATCATCGTCACAACCTGAGGCCGGTCTGGAAACATGGCCTGCATCTCCTGGGTCGCCTTGGTGCCGAGGGTAAAGAGCGTGTCGGGATGCCTGGTTTTGATCTGGAGCAGGGTTGCCTGGGTTTTCATTAAATCGTGGTCCAGAAAAAAGGTATTGATCAGGGCTTCAGGAAAGCGCTGCTTGAGCGAGTTGTTAAACCCCTGGACAACCTGTTGGTATGGTGGCAACTGAGAACTGCTGACTATGAGTATGAGTGGTTGCGGCCTGGCGGGAACTTCGCTCACCAGGCTTGCTGCACTCAAGACCAGAATCAGGGGCAGGAGTCTCAGTGTGTTACGGAGTAGAGGAAACAGGCGTTTCATGGTGTTTCAACTATTAGAACAAGTAGTTAATCTTTAATTGGAAGGTTCGGCCATCCTGTCTGAGCATATCCTGAGCATGTTCTTCGGAACCGGGAAAGTCATATGCCACGTCGAAGAGGTTATAGACTCCGGTCGAAACTGTCATCCCCTTCAGCCAACCCTTGCTGACCAGGACGAGGTTGGTCAACAGCGTCTCATCGGTTTCAGCTCCGGAAACGGTCTTCCGTCCACTTTCATACTGCAGTTCGAGACCACCGTCGAGGATATTGGTGACGACTGGGGCCATGATATTCAGCTTTACCATATGAAGGGGTGAATTGACCAGCCGTTCTCCAGTATCTTTGTTTTCGGCGTCCTGATAGGTGTAACTGAGATTGGCCAGGCAGCCGTTGTCCCATTTTCCTTCAATGGAAAATTCTGTCCCATAGGCCTGGGCGGCATTTTGATTGTCGAAATAGAAGAGGCCGTCGTCCGGGTCCACGGTGTAGGCAATAAGATGTTTGATCTCATTGTGATAGAGAGAGACAGCGCTGCGGACGTTCCTGTTCAGTTGTTGCTCCCAGACTAATTCAAAGGAATCTATGGTCTCTGGATCAATCTGGGTATTGGGTTTGGCAGTGGTGTAGCCATCATGGTAATAGAGTTCATAGACAGTGGGTGCGCGGAAGGCCCTGCCGTATAAAAGTTTGAGGGTGGTCTCGGCAAGGGGGGAGTAGATCAGGGCCAGGCGTGGGTTGGTCGAAGCACCGAAACTGTCGTATTGATCATGACGGAGGCCAACGTTGAGAAGGAGAGTGTCCAGTAAGGCCCATTCATCCTGGATGAAGAGGGCCCAGACATTGATTTCCGGATTTGAGTCGAGCCAGAGATCATATGCATCATAGGTCTTCTGTTCCTGGGTGAGAGAACCACGGTACTCTCCTCCCAGGGTAAGACGGTGATCGCTGAAGAAATGACGGGAAACGTGAACCTCACTGCCCCACCACTCGCCGACGTCTCGGTCTTTGATGGTGACGAGATCAGATGGTGGGCCATAGTCGTAGACGTAGTCACCATCATAGTCGTAGCGGTCGAAAAAGAGGCGTGCTGCAATCTCTGTACCGCTCTCATGGAGATGCTGATAGCGCAGATCAACAAACCAGTGCGTATCCCAGGTGCGGGTTCCAGTATTGTTGAATTCCACTTCCCAGGGGGCTGTGGGGATTCCCTTCTCCCTGTCTGCATAAAGGGCTTCAAGGCTCAGGTCACCATAGGACATACGAAAAAAGAGCTGGTCAAACCGGTCATCATCAGCTTCTTCAGCTACACCGTGGTTGGTGGCGGGGTCATCAAATTCCTGATAATAGAGATTTGTTCTCCCCTGGCTGTCATAATAGCTTCCAGACAGCAGCAGTTCCAGGCCATTTTGGTAACGCTTGCCGTAGCTTAGGCGGCCCTGGTAACTCTGGTGACTGCCGGCAGTGATCGATGATTCGATCCCGTCCAGGTCCCGGCCTTTCTTGGTTATGACATTAATGATCCCAAAAAAGGCGTTGCTGCCATAGAGGGAAGAACTGGGCCCGCGCACTACCTCGACTCGATCAATGAGGTCGAGATCGAGGACAAATGCGGTATCGACATAGACACTGTCAAAAATATTGTCGTTGAGGCGATGGCCATCCACCAGCATCAGGATACGGGTGTTATAGTCGCCTGGCATTCCAAAACCGCGTACCCCGACATAACTGTAATTATTGTCGTATGAGATGTAAAATCCGGGCAGACTGCGGAGGATATCGGCAAAGGTGCGGTAGCCGTAACGCTGAATCTCCTCCTGGGTGACAATACTGACCCGGGCCGGGGCTTGGCTGACCTTCTGTTCATATTTGGATGCGCTATAGACAGAGGGAATGTCTTGAAAGAGGAGTTCCTCCTCGGCACTGGCGCCAAAATCGGGTTCCGCCTCGGCCTGCACCAAGTCTGTCTGGCCGCAGACAATAGTGGCCAGAGAAAGCAATGAGAGAATACGTTTTTTCACAGGGAGTCCTCCTTACTCGCTGAAAAAAGGACGTTATCTTCTGACTAGTTGAGAGTGGGGTCTCCTAGTATCGGTATATCCTTGCAACAGGGAACGAGACGAATAAGGTGGTTCATCAGCGTTTTATCCACATTTTTCAGATAAGATGAAGATAATGTGTCGCTTTTTAAGATCAGGTCAATAGTGTTTATGCAGCTATCAACCCGTTTGCTCGCTCAGTGCTGTGGCGAACGTTAATGAGACAATATAAGTATCGCAAACGGTGAGTTAGAAGTCAATAGCAACTCGTTTCTTTGGGGGAATGGTCGGCTTGCATAGCACCTTATCTGAGGTGCCTGATGATGGGAGCTCGGGCAGGGGGGAGATAACAGAGGCTCTCCCCCCTGCCCTGTGAGCTGGATTATGGATCAGGCCGCTGCCTGGGTTTTGGCATAGGCAGTGGCGGCGCACTCATTTTTGCCGAGGTCAAGTTCTTCCTGTTTCTCTGCTTCAAACTGTTCGAGGTTGGCGTTGGCCAGACGGATGGTCCCGTATTCAGGGGGTTGTGGACGCATGTTGTCTTGAATGAACTGGATGAAGCCTTCCACATTACTGATGGAGTATATTTCTTTGTTGCGCTCCTTGGCCTGGCCGATGGGTAAGGAGAAAAGGAGGTCTTCTGTGGCCTCGCTCCAGTCCATATAGTGTCCGGGCAGGATCAAAAGCTTATCATCAAGCTTTTTGATTTTCTGCAGGGTGTCAAAGAGAACAATGGCCCATTCCACGGCCTTGCCACCCAGATCCGGGCGACCAATGGACTGGATAAAGATGGTGTCTCCCGAGAGCATAAACTTGTTGTCGATGAGATAGGTGGTGGAACCGGGGGTATGACCGGGAGTGAACATCACCTTGACCTCCGGACCTCCCTTGCTGAAGCGGTGGCTTTCACCGTCGGTGAGGGGTTTGTGATTGGTTTTGGCGGCCTTGAAATCACTCTGGTTAGCCCAGAACTCTGCCCCTGTCTTTTCGGCAATCATGCGAGAACCGGCGATATAATCAGCCTGGAGATGGGTCTCAAAGGTCTTTATTATCTTGCAGCCCTGGCTTTTGGCAAAATCAAAATAAAATTCGATGTTGCGGCTGGGATCGAAGAGCATCATCTCTGCCTCGGAACAGAGTCCGTAGCTGCAGGAGGCCTTTCCGGGGCGGATAAACTGGTACAGGCTGTAGTCTTCTTCCCGGCGCAACAGTTTGGGCACCAGGAGATTTCCCCAGGTCTTGATTCCTCCACTGAGGTAGCGGACATCAGCGAAGCCGTACTTGACAAGAATCTCACCCACATATTTTGCCGAGCCTTCTTTGGCACAGACGATACGGATGGCACGGTCCTGTGCAACCTTGGCGACACTTTCTTCTTCAATCTCCATGAAGTCGTAATAGGAGACATTGATCATATCAAAGGGATAAGGGGATTCCACTTGAAAGCGACTGAAATCCTTGTTGTTCCTGACATCGAGAACGAGGATGTCCTCTTTGTTGGTGAGCCATTGGAAGAGGTCTTTTGCTTCATAGGATGAGAGTGTCATGAAAACTCCTTTGCGTGGATAGTGGGCAAGATAGGTAGTGTGGCTTCAGTGGCCATGGCCAGGGATTTTTCAGTTGAGACGGATTGGTCTGAGAGACAATTGCCACAAAATGTAACATACCGTTGCTACGTTCACCAAATGAAAATGAACTTGTCGGTGAGAAAATTTTACTGAGAGATGAGCTCATTAAAAAAGACGACGGAGGGGAAATCGGCAGAGTGTTGCACCGGCAGTCGTGAACTGGGGCGGGCCACAAAAATGAGGAAACCTATCCCGTATTGACGGGCGGCATGGAGGACCTTTGCGGTATCATCGGCGAGCAGGGTTCGCTCTCTGTCAAACTGGAGCCGCTGGTGGAGTTTGCTCCAGAACTGTGGCTCTTCTTTGGCATATCCTATTTCTTCGGCACAGACGATACTGTCAAGGTGGGAGCCCAGTACCGTCTTTCGTAGTTTAAGATCCAGGGTCTTGGAATGGGCATTGGTGACCAGATGTACACGCTTGTTGATCCTCTTCATATAATTGAGGAAATCGACCACATAGGGGTGGACCTGGATCAGGTGATCTACCTTGCACTTCAGTTCCGGGATGTCGAGGCCCAGTTGCTCTGACCAGTAATCCAGGTCTGCCCACTGAAGGGTGCTTTCCACGTTCTGGTAGCGCAGGAGCAACTCTTTGCGGGCCTCTTGAGCCGAGAGGCCATGTACTTCGGCGAATATTTTAGGGACATACTCTTCCCAGAAGTGGTCGTCAAAGTACTTGTCAAGCAGGGTCCCATCCATATCGAGAAGGACAGTGTCTACTTCTGACCAGGAAAAGTCGGGTTTTATTTGGGGGGGAGACATGATGGCGCCTTGTTATGATTGAAGAGCATTGAGTTCGCTGAAGGTCTGTTGCAGTATTGTAAACAGCTGGTCGGTGGAGTCAAGGGAGGCCGAGATGATCAGGCGTCCGTCCGGAGTGAGGCGGGGTGGGGTTTTCTTTCGCTTCTTGCTCCCTGGCTGCAGGTACGTGAGGAGGCGCGCAGGGTCTATGGGGGTCCGTTCGGTGAAGGAAAAGACCAGGGTGTCTTTTCCTTTCTCCAACTTTTCGATACCCAGGAGAGAGAGATCTTTCTTGAGGGAGACCACCTTGAAGAGGTTGGTCGTTTCCGGTGGAAGCTGACCATAGCGGTCAGTGAGTTCTTCCATGAGGTCATCATAGGCCTGTTCGTCGGCCGTGGAGAGCGCGGCAATACGGCGATAGGCTACGTAGCGTTGACTGATGTCGGGAATGAAATCCTGGGGAATGTAGGCGGAGATCTGGAGATTGATTTCCGGTTCAAGTTGCTCCAGAGTATCCTGCCGGTTGTCCTCGGAGCTGGCCCTTGCCTTCATATCAGCCACGGTTTTTTGCAGGAGGTCCAGATAGAGGTCATAGCCGATGGCGGCAATATGACCGGATTGAGAGACACCAAGGAGGTTACCGCCGCCTCGGATCTGGAGATCGCTCATGGCCAGTTTAAAGCCACCACCCAGTTCATTGCATTCCATCAAGGCGCGGAGACGATCCTTGGAATCCTTACTCAGGCTGTCGAGGGAGGGAACCAGGAGGTAGGCAAAAGATTGCTTGGAAGAACGGCCCACTCGTCCTCTGAGCTGGTATATTTCGGCGAGTCCCAGCATGTCGGCACGGTTGATGATAATGGTGTTTGCTGTGGGGATATCCAGGCCGGATTCTATGATCGTGGTACAGAGGAGGACATCGAGTTCACGGTTAACGAATTTGACCATGATCTCTTCCAGCTCTTTGCCTCCCATCTGGCCATGAGCCACGGCAATCCGGGCCTCTGGTACCAGGGCCTGGACGGTGGCGGCCATGCGGTAAATGGATTTGACCCGGTTATGGACAAAAAAGACCTGCCCGTCCCGGCGCATCTCTTTGAGTACGGCCTCTTTGATGACCAGGTCGTCGTAGCGGGAGACAAAGGTCTTTACCGGACGGCGATGTTCCGGTGGGCTGGAAATGACCGAGAGATCTCTGATGGAGAGCAGGGACATCTGCAGGGTCCGGGGGATGGGAGTGGCGGTGAGGGTCAGGATATCCACCTCGGCCTTCATCTTTTTGAGCTTTTCCTTGTGGGCGACCCCGAAGCGATGTTCTTCGTCAATGATGAGCAGGCCCAGTTCTTTGTAAATCACATCCTTGGAGAGTAAGCGATGGGTGCCGATGATGATATCGACCTTTCCAGCAGCAAGCTCTTTGAGGATACGTTTTTGTTCAGCAGGAGTCCTAAAGCGGTTGATGCATTCGACTGTCACTGGAAATCCCTGCATCCGCTCCCTGAAGGTCTTGGCGTGCTGTTCGGCTAGGACCGTAGTTGGTACCAGGATGGCGACCTGAAAGCCATCTTCTACTACCTTGAAGGCCCCTCGGATGGCGACCTCAGTTTTTCCGTAGCCCACATCACCGCAGATCAGCCGGTCCATGGGCTTGTCTGAGGTCAAGTCGTCAATGACCTCGGTAATGGCCTTGTCCTGCCCAGATGTCTCATCATAAGGGAAAGACTCCTCCAGTTCGTGGAAGAGTTCTCCCGGTGGAGAGAAACGTCTGCCTGTGCGCAGTTCACGGCGGGCATAGATGTCCAGGAGTTCCTCGGCAACTTTCCACACCTCTTCTTTGACCTTTGCCTTTGTTGAACGCCAGGCCTGGCTGCCGAGCTTGTCGATTCGTGGTTCGCGGTCAGAGAGGCCCTCGTAGCGGCTGATAAGGTTGAGGCGATCCACAGGCAGGTAGAGTTTGTCCCCGTCCCGGTATTCGATAAGCATATAATCGTTGACCACCCCCTGGAGTTCCAGGGTGGAGATTCCCTGGTAGCGGCCCAGGCCATGATCACGATGAACCACCACGTCATCATGGTGGAGTTCGGCAAAAAGAAGTGGTTCGCCCTCTTTTTCCTTTTTTCCCTTTCTGTTTCCCAGGCGCATCTCTCCAAAAAGTTCGCTTTCGGAAAGGATGTGGATCCCCAGGCCATTGAGGCTGAATCCGGCACTCAACGGCTGATCGCAAAGAAAGAGGGTATCGCTGTGGCCCGTTTTTGGCAGGGTTGCCAAATTCAAGGGCGCTGTCAGGAGTTCAATGCTATGCTGATGTTTTGCTATTAATTCGGCCAGGGTTTGCGTCTGACGCTGGGATCGGCAGCAGAGCAGGACCTGGTCTCCCTGGTCCTGCCACAGGCGAATCTGGTCGGAAAGGGGAGGAATAAGTCCTCGTTCTCGGCGTTGGACGGTGATCTCTTGTTTGAGAATCTGGTGATTGGTGGTGGCCAGGGCATGGGGGAGATCTGAATCCGTGACTGTGGAGCAGTGAATGCGGGCAAAGGAGTGCATCGATTTCTCGAGCTCGACCGGGAGGGAAAAGATCTGCTCCGGGGGCAGGGCTGGGGTATGAAAGGTCTCAGCTTCCTCATAATTGGTGTCGATCCGTTCGGCGACCAGTGCCATGGCTTGGTGTTCCATCTCTGGAGAAAAATGAATCAGGCAGGTATGGGCCGGGAGAAAGTCGAGGACTGTTTCCATCTTGCTGGCATCAGGATAGAAGAGTGGCAGGAAGAATTCCATACCGGGGAATCGCAGCCCCTGTCTGGTTTGCTCCTGGAGGCTTTTGCTCTCTTCACTGTTCCAGGAAAGTTTCCTTCCTTGACGACGAAAGGCAGCAGAGATTTCAGTCAGTTGTGGAGAATGAAGGGGTGGATAACAGATATCACTGGCTGGGAGGAGTATGGCCTCCTCCAGTTCGGAGATGGAGCGCTGGCTGATGGGGTTGAATCCGCGCAGGGATTCCACAGTATCTCCGAAGAAATCAAGACGCAGAGGGAAGGTGTGCAGGCTTCCCTTGACGAGAAAAGAGGGGGGAAAGATATCAACTATACCGCCACGAACTGAATATTCTCCGACGCTCCGGACCAGAGCCACCTGCTCATAACCACAGGCAGTGAGGTTGTGGAGCAGCTTGTCCCGGTCACACTCTTCACCTGCTATCAACAGCTCGGCATTACGAGACAGGATCTTGCAGGGAAGGGTACGACGCATCAGGGCCTCTGCCGAGATAACCAGAATGAACGAACTCTCTATGTCACCAATACTATAAAGGGTGGAAAGCCGTGCGGCAGTGGTGTGCGGATCGGGCGAGAGCGGGGTGTAGGGGGGGATCTCATAGCCGGGATAGGTGAAGACTGGCAGACCGGTAAAGAGTTTCAGGTCTTCTTCCACCAGGGCGACCATATCTTCATCGGGGACAATACAGCAGCAGGGCTGGGATTCAGCCTGGAGGGCGGCGAGCAGAGACGGAGAGCTTCCGCGCAGGGCAGTCAGGGAGCGGGTTGTACCCGGAGAAAGGAGAGTCGTCTGTAATAGGTTAGGCATGGGTCAAAAAAAAGTGCCGGCTGCATAAGGTCGATGCAGCCGGCAAGGAAAAAGGTTTGGGGAGTGGTGAGTGGTTTAGAAAGAACCGCCGATGGAAAAATCCCATACGGATTGGTCTTCGTCATCCGACGGGTCGAGGTTGTAACCCCACACCAGACGCAGGGGCCCCATGGGGGACATCCAGCGCATTTCCAGGCCTGCGGCCTTGTTGTAGCTGTCACCGGACCAGTCCTCATCATCGGCAAAGACCTTCCCGGCATCTAAAAAGACAACACCCTGGATCCCGGCTTCTGTCAGAATTGGAAAGATGTATTCGATATTGCTATACCACATCTTGTCACCACCGATGCGGTCACCGGTCTCAGAGTCGATGGGACTGACCATGGCGTATTCAAAACCGCGGATGGTGTTGATTCCGCCGAGGTAAAAACGCTCGTATACCGGCAGCTTGCCTGTTTCGTTTTCCCATACCTGGCCACCAGCCAGCTTGAAGTGGAAAACCGTGGTCCAGGGCAGGGGGAAATACCAGCTGCTGAAGGCTTCAAGTTTGGTGAATTCGGCATCACCGGCGAAGGGGCCACCTGCATATTTTACTGAAACTGAGTTTTGTGATCCCTCACTGGGATTTGTTATCCGGTCACGGCTGTCACGGACCAGTCCGACTTTGACTGCACTGGTAACATTGATGTCCATGGAGTCAATGATGATCTGGGAGGCATATTCAGAGACGTCGGAAAGGGTGGTGTCGGTGTAGCTGTAACTCCCGTAACCGTGCCATTTTTCCCAGAGCGGATAGCCGAAACGAAGGGCTCCACCCTTGGAGTCCTTGTCGTAGTCATCATATTCGCGGAACCAGTTAAAGAGATCGGCACCAACGGAAAGTTTGGAATCACGAAGGTGTGGATTGGTGTATCCCAGGTTGAAACGGTTGCTGGTGCCGCTGAGGTTGGCCACAAAAGAGAGCTTGTCACCACGGCCAAGGAAGTTGTTTTCCGAAATTTCACCCATGAGCATGAAAGAGTCGACTGAACTGTATCCAGCACCAATACTGAACTGTCCAGTACTTTTTTCCTTGATGTTGACCGTCACGTCCATTTTTGTGGGATCCATAGCTGGTGCCGGAACGATATTTACCTCTTCAAAAAATTCCAGCCGCTGAAGACGCTGGGTGCTGGTACGAAGGGCCTTGGAGTCAAAAATACCGCCCTCTGCAATCTTCAACTCTCGTCTGATGACATTGTCACGGGTCCTGGTGTTGCCCTTGATCATGATACGTTGAATGTATACCAGATCGCCTTTGTCGATATCGATGCTGATATCCACTCGTGCACCGGCCGCAGATTTGTTCATATTGGGACGGATGTTGGCAAAGGCATAGCCATGCTCAGAGTAATAATCGGTAATTTTGAGAATATCGTCACGAAGGATCTGGCGATTGATGAATTCTTCATTTTGAATGCTGAGGAAACTGCGGAGTTTCTGTTGGTCATCGAGCAGGTCTCCGGTAAAAGTGACGGTGCCTACCCGATAGCGGGGACCTTCTTCAATGGTAAAGGTGATGTAGAGCCACTCGCCATCTTGATCAACTTTCGGGTCACCGACTTTCACCTCGAGAAAGCCTTGGTTGTTGTAAAAAGAGCCGAGCCGGGCAACATCCTGCATCAGCATTTCCTGCTTCATCAGTCCGGATTCGGTGAGCCATGAGAGCCATCCTTTTTCACTGGATTCAATCACATCGCTCAGGTCATCACTGTCAAAGCTTTTATTGCCGATAAACTTGATTTCTTTGATGAATATTTTTTCACCCTCTTCAATGATATAGCGAATGCTGGCATACTCTTCATCAGGATAACTGATCTGGGCCGTGACCATGGTGTTGTAATATCCCTTTGATTTGTACAGGGCCTTGATGGCAGCACTTCCTTCATTGACCTTGGTCGTGTTTATGATACTGTTGGGGGTGATGTTGACGGCCTCTTTGACATCATCTTCAGAAATGGCATCGGTCCCGGAAAATTCAATACGCTTGATGATCGGTTTTTCCGTTACCTCAAAGGTGACTATTTTTCCTTTTTCACTCTCTTCCACTTCAATTCGGACATTTTCAAAATAGCCCATCTTGTAAATGGCTTTCAGGTCTTCGCGCAAGGCAGTCTGATTGTAGAAATCTCCTGCCTTCGTGTTGATCTTTCGGGAAATGGCTCCGGAGTCAATGCGTTTATTGCCATTGGGGCCAATGGAGGCAATAATGAAGTCGCGGCCTGTGGAGGCAATAATCTCTCTGATCACTTCTGAGAGGGTTGTGGTAAGGTTTTCGAGAGATTCCCCCTTACGATAGAAGTACTGAGGGGTCTTCGGGGCCAGGAGGTCAAAGACCTTGTAATCGACGCTGATTTGATTGCCGATTACGGTGAGACTGCCCACCGCCACATAGTCGAGGCCGGTGGCAGCAGTAACTTTTTGCAGCTGATCCGGCGCCGGCGGCCAGGGGCCAGTGTAGTCAAGGAGTCTTGCTGCTTCTACTCTCTTCATTTCGCTAAAGGTCAAGGGCAGAAGGACACTTGCCAGGGCCTGATCAGCTTGGAGAGTAATCTCGGCCTGTTTTGTGGGGCTGTTGATCTTGAGTGGGAGAAAGCTGGTGTTTTGCTCAACAGCACGACCAAGGCCGGGAAAGAAGAGGTTGAGCGAGACGATAAGGGCCAGAAGAAGACAGCTCAGCTGGTATCCTCCCTGAATTCGAGAAGGGTTGTTTGGATTTATCGAATAATTCATATGGTGTCCTATTACGCTGAAAGGGAATGATTCAGGCTCATGGGCAGTATCTGCCGCCATTGATCCGTAACCGTCTCATAAACCGACATCTAACTCCTGGCACAGGTTTAGAGTCTAAGAATCAGGCATTATGCCATGTTTGCAGAGTTTTGCAAAGAGTTCAGGCTCCTAAAAGAGGAAAAAAGAAAGGAGATGGCTTTTTTGTGGGTCGTGAGGTGTGGAGTCTGCTGTTTCTTGGTTGAAGGCTGACGGATGACGAGTTGGTGGCATGGATCTTTTCGGTTGCGGAGAACCCTTGAGTCAGAATGGATAGGGTCGTAACAACGACAACGGTCAGAGATCGCTCAGGTCCCGGAAGGGTGAGATGGAGTCTGAATGGATCATGTTAAGAAGCTCCTGTGGGGACTGCTCGAACTCATGGGCCATGGAATTGGGGTGAGGAATGACCTCATTATAGGTGGAAATAAGATTCTGGTGGGTCCAGCGAGTGAGATAATAAATAACCAGTTCCGGCAGTTTGGTGTAGATAGTCTCTTCCGGCATGGGGTCAACGAAGCTGGAGTTGCGCAATTTTTGCGAAGAGAGGGTCTGGGTCTTGTAAAAACTATCCAGAAACATGAGCTCTGCAGGCAGTCCCCCCTTGAGGCCAACCCGGGAGAGGACCTTGAGCACGGCCTCCAGGGTTCTTTTGCCAAAGGTGGCCACTGCATACGGATGTATATCTCCCGAGGGCTATTCAGTTCCAGATAGGAGCGGATAGTGAGGATGAGATTAGCCAACTCCACCGGATCCTTGTCGACAAAATGGTAGGTCTGGCCGCTGAATTCCTCTCTGTTCATAAGGATATGATGGACAAAATAGGGGAATTTATTGGCATTGGAATAGGAGTGGAGGACTTTTCTCTTGGTGAAGAGGACAGGCATGGATTCATCGGCAATGGAAAAAAAGAGGCGATGAAAGCCTTGAATTTTATGGTCATGTTCTCCGTAGACCACTGCCAGACGGATGCAGGTGAAGTCCAGCCCTACAGTCTTGTGCATGTGTTTCAACGTCTCCTCGGCCATGAGCTTGGACTTGGCATAGTTGCTCAGCTTGGGCGTAATGGGGAGGTGGTCTTCCTCGCGGAGATTTTCACCGTTTGGCAGGGTGGAGGCAGAGCTGATGTGGATGTAGGGGATTTTGAGGGCAGCTGCGGCTCGAGCAAGATTCAAGGCCCCGAGATAGTTGACTTCCAGGGCCAGATGGGAGTCGGAGCCGATATTGGCAATGGCCGTGTTGATGACAAAATCGGGCTTCGTTCGTTTGAGGTAGTCCCGGATATCTCCCGCATCCCTGATGGAAAGCTTTTTGCTGCTTGGCGCGCGCAGTTCTATAGTATCAGGGGTCTTGGTCTTGAAATAATGGGCCAGTGTACCGCCAATGAGGCCGGATCCTCCGATGAGAACGCCCAGAAGTTTTGTTGAGGAAGAATTGTTGTGTGCCACGGAGTAGCTATCTCTATTGTTTGAACAATAACTATATCCCATTTTTGTAATACTGTATAATTTCATACCCTAGCATGAATAATTTGGAAAAACATCTTTTTTGCTCATTGAGGTGCTGAAAAAAAAAAGAGAAAAGAGTCCTTGGTCTTCTTCGTCAGCAGAGCAGTGGATTTTTAGAATAGATGGCCGCTGACCATACTCAGCAGCCATCTATATTTCTTTGAGAAAAGGGCTCATCCGCCTCCTCTTGTCCGTTTTTTTTGGGGAGTGGGTTGTCCTCATTTTGTTCCAGGTATTCTGAAAAAGGGGAAGCAGAATTTTTGGAGGATCGATTTTTCTTGCATTGGGTTTTTATAAACATATACTTTAAACAAAGGGGTAACGAATGTTGTCATCTTGATATTTTTGCCAGAGAGTTGATGTTGCTGCACGGGGTGCTGCAGCCTTGTCGCTTAGACCATTTGAAAAGGGTTGCGCGAGTTCTTGGCGTTGATTTTCTTTATTTCTGTTTTGTAAGGAGCATGCACATGAAGGTGAATGACATTTCTATCCGCACCAAAATTGTCAGTGGTTTTGTTTTTGTTGCCCTGTTGGTAGTCCTTACCGGGATCAGTGGCTATCTGACAATGGTTGGAAATATGCGCTCCGCTGCCAATGTTGATGCAGCCATGGAGATGAAGCTTTCGGTGCGCAGCTCCATGCAGCTCCTTATGGAAGTTTTGGTGGCTGCTGATAGCAGTGAGCTCATGAGTGCCTGGAGTGAGAATAAAGAGGTGGCTTTGACGTATAACAGGTACTCCAAGGCACTTCTGGACGGCGGTGAGACTGATACCGGTTACCTTGCTCCCCTTCACAATCCTGATTCTCGGGATAACCTCAATCAGGCCCAGGGGCTTTACAAAAAACAGTTTATGCCTGGCATGGTCCAGATTCATGAGCTGAAGCAAGAGGCACTGGCTGGTCGTGCCGCTGAAAATCAGGAGGCCAGACTGAGTGCGATAGATGAAGAGGCAGACGGGGCCGGGGTCAAGATCATGGAACTCCTGGATGGTATTGAGGTCAATGCCAGGCAGGATATGGCCAGTGGGATGCGGCGGGCAGTGCGGAACTCAATTATTATTGTCAGTCTGGCTACGCTGTTTGCCATCGGTGCCGGCCTCTTTCTTTCCGCCCAGATCACCAGACCGCTCAATGCAGCCGTTGATCTGGCCGCCAAACTTGCAAAGGGTGACCTGACGGCCAAGGTCAAGGTCATGGGAGAGGACGAGGCCGGCAAACTGTCCCATTCTCTCAACGATATGATTGCGCAACTGCACCACATGTTCAGCAGTATCAGTGACCAGACCGTGAACTTGTTTGAGACCTCTGCCCATCTCAGTTCGGTGGGCGGCCAATTGGTCAGCAGTGCCAATGAGACCACTGCGCTGGCCAATACGGTTGCTGCCGCCTCCGAGGAGATGAGCGCTAATATGAACTCCGTTGCCGCTGCCAGTGAGCAGGCGGCCACCAATGTGACCATGGTGGCTGCAGCCTCGGAGGAGATGAGTACCACGGTGAGTGAAATTGCCTCCAATTCGGAAAAAGCCCGAACCATAACCGGGCAGGCCGTGAATAAGGCTAATCAGGCCTCTATCAAGGTGGATGAACTGGGATTTGCCGCCAGTGAAATCAGTAAGGTCACCGGAGTGATAACTGAAATCTCTGAGCAGACCAACCTCCTGGCCCTCAATGCCACCATCGAGGCGGCCCGGGCCGGTGAGGCGGGCAAGGGCTTTGCCGTTGTCGCCAACGAAATCAAGGAGCTGGCTAAACAGACGGCCGAGGCTACCGGTGAGATTCGGGGGAAGATCGAGCATATTCAGTCGTCGACCAATGTCACGGTCAGCGAGATCAAGCAGGTCGTCGAGATCATTGGGGAAATTAATAAAATCGTCTCCACCATCGCCAGTGCGGTGGAAGAGCAGTCCGTCACCACCAGAGAAATCGCCACCAATATCAACCAGGCAGCTTCCGGTATCAGTGAAGTGAATGAAAATGTGGCCCAGAGTTCAACGGTGTCCGGTGACATCTCCAGGGATGTCAACCTGGTGAGCAAGTCTACTGAAGCGGTGAAAAGAGAAGGCCAGCGCCTCAATGACGATGCGGCCAGTATCAGCGCTCTGGCCAAACAACTGCAGGCCCTGACCGCCAAATTCAAACTGAGCTGAACTCCTTTTCTCTGCCCTTCTACCCCCCGGCAAGATACCTTGGCCAATGACTCCTTTGCTTCCTCAGTTTTCGTGGTCATGCCTGGGGGGGAGACGGGTTGCCTCTGTTTGAGGTCCTTGTTGTGACTTCAGGGGATGGGTGAGATCTTGCAGCTGCCATTCAGGTTGATTGACTGTTTCTGAAAATCCTCATTTCCGGTAAATTCGTGCCCTCAAGAAAACTGTTTGTGTCCCCCTCTGTCATCCTTGGTTGTTTGTCTCACCTCCTTTTCCAGCTCCTCAATTTCTACAAAGCTCTTGAATACTGCCCTCTAATCCTATAAAAAACATATTAAGCGGCAATGAATTGGAAATAACCAGTTCCAGGTGTTTCCTGACTTCAAATGGATGAACACTGACAGCCAATCCTTTGTTTTCATTCCAAGTGACAACATAGCTGAGAGGACGAGTGGTGATGGAAAAGGATCTGGTTCCGGCGGCGTATCTTGATCGAATGCTCTCTGAGCTCATTTTTCTGCGAAAATGGCTGAGGGGTGCCGTTGATCTTCTCTTTCCTGCTGCCTGCCCCGTCTGCGGCACGAACCTCCCGCCTGGAGGACAGATTCTCTGCTCCCCCTGTCTGCAGGATGTCGCCCTTATCAGGTCGCCTCTCTGCTCAGTCTGTGGTCGTGAATTGCCTGATTCCACTGCTGGTGATCATTGCTGTGGTCGCTGTCTACGCAAGTCTCCTCCTTACATTTCGGCCCGGGGTGTTGGCCATTACCAGAGTCCGCTCAGTGGACTCCTGCACAGGCTGAAATACCAGGGAGAGACCTCGGTTCTTCCGGCTTTACGGGATGTTATTGACCTTCTCCCTCCATTTGTCCTCCAGGAGGAAGAAAGGATTGTTCCTGTACCTCTCTATGCCTCACGTCTGCGTCAGCGCGGCTTTAACCAGGCCCTTGTCCTGGCGAAACTTTTCTTTCCGACCCGGAAAGATCATATCCTCGTTGATACCCTGGTAAGGGTTCGTCATACCATTCCTCAAACTGGTCTCGACGGGATTGCCCGGAGAAAGAATCTGCACCAGGCCTTTAGCGTCCGGTTTCCAGAACGGGTGCGGAGAAGAACGATTGTCCTGGTGGATGATGTCTTTACCACTGGCACCACAGTGTCTGAATGCAGCAGGATGCTGCTCCGAGCAGGGGCCGATGAGGTGCGTGTTCTGACTCTGGCCAGAGTACGGGAGTAAGCCCCTTACTCTCCAGTTCGTCTTGTTTGCTCAGGAAGGCGTACAGAGGTGTGGCTGCCTTTTGGCTTCCGTCGTTTCCCTGGATGAGTGTTTCAAGAAATTCTTTTGCGCGTATCTAATGGCCTCTTCCAGGGGCGTATCCTCGATGGAAAGGGCCGATGTCTTCGTTCAACTGCCCAGCTTCTCCGCTTGCCTATTGTCCAAATTGCCCTTGTCAGAGCAGGTCGAGTCTTGAGCTGGGAAGGGGCAACAAGAGGAGCCTCTCTGCTCCCTGACAATTGCCTTGGTGCTCCAATATTCCTGCCTAAAAAAAGATCAAAAAAAATGAAATTTGGCAAACTACTGGACTCCGTGATATTGCGAAGATATTGGATTGATAGTTGCGCTATATTTAGATAAATGAAGAAAATTGTATATATGATGAGGTATATTAAGTTAAAGAAAAATGATAATTTGTTAATAAGTTGTTTGTAAGCGTACTAAGGTTTGAAGATAACAGCAGATAAGGAATGGGTGGTTACTCCGCCCATGAATCGCGGGTTTCAGAGTAGGGTTGCTTGAGATCCCGTAACTGTCGGGAGGTACAGCGTAGGGGCGATAGTATGTGGTACATATGGAAAAACTTGCCTCAATCGGCTTTGACCGCGAACGAAAAATGAGGTTAGTTGCCTGCGTGAATTGTGGTGGTGGCTTCCATTGCCGATTCCAGTTTACAGGGAAGAGAGTTCATCTCTGATTCTTCTTAAAAAGATATTGTTTCCAGTAGGCTAATAAGGGAACCAGTAGAGAAAAAAGCTCAAAAACTGTCTATTTTGGCGGAATTTCGTCATCGATTATATTGTGTGAAGGGGGGGAAATGGTCTGGGAGAAGGCAAAAGCAGTTCTGAAAGAGAGTCTCGGTGAGAGTGTTTACAGTCTATGGATCGAGCCCCTTGAGTGCATCTATTCCGATGCTGAAAGTATCCATCTTGCCTGTCCCGATAGGTTTTATCGTGCCCACCTGACCCGCAATCATCTTTGTCTGGTTCAGGAAAAGATCAATCAGCTCAGTACGGTTCCCTGCCAGGTGCTGCTCTGCGACAAGGGGGCACAAGCCCTGCCTGCTGCAAGGCCAAAAGGTCAGTTGCGCCTCCCCCATATCCCTGAGAGTCGATCTGTTGTCCGCTCTCTCCATCCGCGCTATACCTTTGACTCCTTTATGCTGGGTGAAAGTAACCTTCTGGCCCAGTCCGCCTGCAAGTCAATGATGAAAGGGGATGATAGTGTTGGTTCCTGTCTCTATATCAACAGCTCTACAGGGCTGGGGAAGAGTCATCTGACCCATGCCGTGGCTCACTGGTTGCTGGCGGAGTCTCCTCAAACCAGGCTTCATTATGTGACAGCTCAGCAGTATGCCTCTGAGATGGTTCGCGGGATTCAATCCCATGGCATGGACCAGTTTAAAAGGAAGTATCATGAGCAGTGTGACTTTTTATTGGTTGAAGACGTCCATACCCTGAAGGGAAAGAAAAAGACTCAGGAGGAGTTGAATGAACTCCTGGATTCCCTGATTAAATCTGGTAAGCGTGTTATTTTAACGGCCAATAACACGCCTCGTGATCTGGATGGCATTGATAATGAATTTCGTTCCCGCATGGGGGCAGGCCTGGTGACGACTATTCAGGCCCCGGATCTGGGAACCCGTTATCGTATTGTCGAAAGCAAGGCCGCGCAGTGCGGGCTGGACCTGGAAGGGGAGGCAATCTCCCATATCAGCGCCCAGGTTAAGGGGGATGTGCGTCGTATCGAGTCGACCCTGCTCGCCTTGCGTGCCAAGGCCGCTCTGGCTGGTGGGCGGATAGAGATGGATATGGTTCGGGAGGTGGTGGAAGGTCTTGTCGGCGTCTCCCAGACACTGAGCACGGCCCTGATCGGGGAGATGATAAGTCGGGAGTTCAAGGTCAGTATCAAAGAACTGCAGTCGCGGTCGAGAAAAAAGGTGGTGAGCTTTCCCCGCCAGGTGGCCATGTATCTGGGGAGGAAACACACTTCTGAGTCCCTGGCAGATATCGGTCAGACCTTTAACAGAAATCATGCCACTGTTCTCCATGCAGTGAAGGTGGTCTCAAACCTCTGTCTTCATGACACTTCGGTTCGGCGGCAGATGGAAATTCTCGATCAAAAAATGAGTCAGTTATGATGCGATAAGGGGGCGAGCTATTCGCCCCCTTGGAGGAGCGAGATTTTTTCATTTCCGGACTAGGAGCCTGTCGGACTTAGACATAAATCTGCTGCAAATTTGACAAATCGGCTCATATTTCCATAGATTTTCGTTAAATAGGCCTGCTATTCGCCTCAAATCCATGAAAATCTGGTCTCGATTTCTCTAATTTTCGCTACGATTCTCTAAATCCGACAGACTCCTAGAAATAGACTTTCTTGATGGCTGCCTCCTGTTCCCCACTATCCTGTTCCCCTTCTTTAATCGCCTCGCTTACCCGAAAAGCCGTCTTGATCATATCGTTGAGGCCAATTCCTTCCCAACCAAATCCTGTTACATAGAGTCCTTTTTCTTTTTGCATGAGAGTGTTTCGCCACTGGAGGAGGGCTGGGTAGCCGCCTTCTAGCTGTGGAATGCCGCCGCCTGGCCGCAGAACACGGGAGTAGGTGGGCTCGCCTGGGAGGTTGAGGAGTTGCCGCAAATCCCTGACCGCTTCTTTGATCAGGTTGGCGTCGTCTATTTGCAAACGTTCAGGGTGTCTGCGTCCTCCCACCAGGGCCTCCAGCAGGATGTGGCCCGCGGGGGCACGTTGGGGAAACATGTTGGAGGAGAAGAGGGCGCCCAGACAGAAACGCTGTTCCTGTTCCGGGGTCAGGTAACCGAATCCAGGAGGAAGGCTGGCTCCTGCCCCAAAGCCGAGAGCAATGGTGACGATCTTGGCTTCGGCTATTTTTGTTTGGGGCGGGGGGGTACCGAGGCCAGCAAGCAGGGCCAGGGCCCGATTCACCGGCAGGGCCAGAACCAGGTTGTGAGCCCTGAAATTTCCCTGTCCTGTTTCCACCTGCCAGCATCCGTTGGTGCGAGAAAGAGCGTTTACCGAACAACTGGTCAGCAGTTCTTTTCCTGGGATCAGATCCTGACTCAAGCGTTCGCCGAGACGGGTCATGCCCTGTGGAAAGCTGGTCATGGCAGGTAAGGACTTCTTTGTTCCCTTTTTCGTGTTTCTCGCTCCCTTCATTTTTTTCAACAGTCCCCGGATCACTGAACCGTGCTCCTTTTCAATCTGGCGTACACCGGGCATGACCCCGTCGATGACCAGACGTTCCAGGTCTCCGGCATAGGTGCCGGTAAAGACGGCATCCACGTATGGGAGGAGGGCCTTGCCAAAACGGTAGCGTACCCATTCACTCACTGTTGGTTCTCCAGCCAGTGGCTTCTTCCACAGATCAGCCACAACCCGCAGTTTTTCCAGGGGGGAAATAAGGGGGGCCGCCAGGATTTTCGCGGGTGTTTGAGGGATAAGTTTGAGGCTGCCGTTCATGCAGACATAGCGGACAAACCTGGCGAGGGGGGCGCGTACACATTCCTGCTCCAGGCCGCTCTCTTCGAGGAGGGCACGACTTTCAGGGCAATTGTCAAGAAAGCCGTGGGGACCGCCTTCAGCCAGGTAGCCGTTTTCAGAGTGGCTCCAGATGGCACCGCCTGTTTTTTCAGACTGTTCGAGGAGGAGAAAGGAGTGCTCTGGAAGCTGTCGCAGCTTCCAGGCAACGGTGAGTCCGGAGAGCCCAGCTCCGATGATGAGGGTATCTTTGATGTCTTTCATTGGATTGTTGCTTTGAGCTTTCCTTTATTTTCAATGACTATTTCGACCCAGCCGCCCTTGCCGATCATTCCTGGATTGAGGATCAATGTTTCACCAATGTGGTCGCTGCCCTTTGCTTCATGGATGTGACCGGTGATACACAGCGGCGGCTGCTTTCGCTCAATGAACGTGCGCACAGCCGACGATCCCACATGATTCCCATCGAGCAGGCGGTCAAGGGCTGTATTCAGGGGTGGGGTGTGAGAGACGAGGATCAGGGGAATCTTATGACGCTCAAGGGGCTCGGCCAGTTCAATGAAATTTTGGGCCTGGAGATAGGCCTGGTCCAGGGTGTGTGCCAGTTCTTTTTCGTTGAATTCCGTGGGGGTGTTAAATGGAGTGGGGTTGGAGCCGCCGCAGCCCATGAGGCAGACCTCGCGCCTGAAGAGACGGGCTTGGCCGTGAATGTTCATGTTCAAGGCATCAAGGTAGGCATTGATTTCAAACTCATCAAGGTTGCCTACCTGGGCCAGCACATGGGGGTTGACTGCAAGCACCTGATTGAGGATCTCGCGGGCCTCGCGTCGAGATCCGTAGTTGGTGAGATCACCTGTGAGGATGATCAGGTCTGCTGAGGAAATTTCTGGAATTTTGGCAAAATTGCCAAGGGACATGTGGATGTCACCAAAGGCGATAATTTTCATAGCGTTCTCCTCAATAGGTAGGGCGTCGTAAAAAAATCTTCATTCGCTTCGTGGCTACGAGGGGATATATGAATTTCCCCGGAGTCCGTGCTTTTCTTCTCAGCCACCTTTTTTCGATTTTTTCAACAATAAAACTATTGCTTAGTTCCAGAGGAATAGTTTTCTATTGCGGACAGTGGACTTGACAGCAAGAGATGTATGTTTATCATTTTGGCCGACTTCAGGAAAAAAAGCAATGGAATTGGATCGCTGTCTTTTGTCCGGTCTTTGCCGCAGATCCTACGAAGTAGAGGTTTTATTATGAAAAGTTATCTCAGAAGATAGTTGCCAGAGGAGGTTTGTTGCAGATGAGTAGTCAAACAAGTACCCATGAGTTTCAGGCAGAAACAAAGAAACTGCTTGATATCGTTATTCATTCGCTCTACACAGAGCGTGATATTTTTGTTCGCGAATTGATTTCTAATGGTTCGGATGCCTTGGAAAAAATGCGTCATGAGAGTCTGCTCAAAAAGGAAATTTTTGATGGACATGTTCCTCTCGAAATCTCCATTAATCTGGATGAGGAAAAGCATACCATGACCATCATCGACAGCGGAATTGGGATGACCAGGGCAGAACTTGAGAAAAATCTGGGTACCATTGCCCACTCTGGATCGGGGACTTTTGTCGCAGAGCTTGCCGAGGCGGCGAAAAAGGATGTGAGCCTGATCGGTCAGTTCGGAGTTGGATTCTATGCCGCCTTTATGGCAGCCGAAAAAGTAACGGTCCAGAGTCGTTCCTGGGATGGATCCGAAGGAAACGAGTGGATCTCTGATGGAACAGGCAGCTTTACCATCTCTGAATGCCCGGGCCTGCATCGAGGCACCAGGATTATCCTCGATCTGAAGGAAGATGCCTATGGCTATGCCGAGAAGTGGAAGGTGGAAAATATTATTAAACAGTACTCTTCCTTTGTCCCCTTTCCCATTAAGCTTGCGGGGGAGACCGTAAACACGGTCCAGGCCATCTGGACCCGGAGTAAGAATGAGATCACCGACGAAGAGTATAACGACTTCTATAAGTTTGTCGGCAACGCCATGGATGAGCCCCACTATCGTCTCCACTTCGCCGTGGATGCGCCGCTGGCCATTAGTGCGGTTCTTTTTGTCCCCAAGGAGAATTTTGAGGGTATGGGATTTGGTCGCGTTGATCCTGGCGTCAATCTCTACTGTCAGCGTATCCTCATTGATCAACACTCTGAGCATATCCTGCCGGAGTGGCTGCGCTTCCTCAAAGGGGTAGTGGACAGTGAAGATCTGCCGCTCAATATCTCCCGCCAGGCACTGCAGGATAATGCCCTGGTCCTTAAACTGCGTAAGGTGATCACCAAACGGTTCCTTAAATTCCTCGATGAAGAGGCACAGCGGGATGCAGATCATTACCTTGATTTTTGGCATACCTTTGGCATCTATCTCAAAGAGGGGGTGACCTCTGATTTTGAGTTCCAGAAGGAGCTGGCCAAGCTGGTTCGTTTCGAATCCTCTCGCTCCGAAGATGGCAAACCCACCTCCCTTACTGACTATGTGGAACGTATGGATGAGGGTCAGGATAAAATTTATTATATCAATGGACCCAGCCGGGCGGCCATTGAGTCAGGTCCCTATGTGGAGATGTTTACCAAGAAGAATATCGAAATCATCTACACCATGGAGCCCATTGACGATTTCGTCCTCAGTCACCTGGGTGAGTTTGAGGGCAAGAAACTGGTCTCTGCGGATCGGGCTGATCTTGATCTTTCCACTGGGAATGACGAGGCAGCTGAGCCGGTAAACGAAGAAAAATTGGACAGCGAGGCCGGGGGTGAGCTCATTTCCTGGTTGAAAAAGACCTTGGAAGACAAGGTGGCTGATGTCATTGATTCGAAACGCCTGGTGGATTCGCCGGCCATGATTGTCAATCCCAGTGGCTTCATGACCTCTTCCATGGAACGGGTCATGGCTGCCAGCCGTATGGAAAAGGGAATGGTCCCTGAGAGCTCCAAGAAGAACCTGGAGGTCAATCTTGCCAGTCCCCTGATTAAGCAGTTGGCGGAACTGGTGAAAAACGATGCGCCCTTTGCCGCCGAAGTGGCTGCCCAGATCTATGATAATGCCATGATCCAGGCAGGGTTGGTGGTGGATCCCATGGCCATGGTAGAGCGCAATTATAAGATTCTCAATAAAGCTGTGGGGGCCTGAATTCACTAGGGTTCATCCACAAGCGGCTCCTTTTTTCTTGCTCTTTGGGGTCCGCAACAATGATCCCTCAGACGGGAACTCTCGATGTCTGGAGGGGAAATTCGATTGTGGGCCTCGAGTGAGAAAGAAGGATCTTGTTTGTGGATGGATACTGGTTTGTCATCCAAGGGAACTTTTTTTCGAGTTGCAATCCCGGGAGCGCCGCCTTCATTGCTCTCCTCGCTTCCACCGGGCAGAGGCATGTGCCTTCAGGCCTCGGCACTGGAGGCCAAAGATGGATGGGGATGAACTCTTACTTGAAAAAAGGGACTCTTCAGACTATAGAACGGGTGAACTTGCTAACTTCACGGTTATTTTCGCCGTTTTCTTTAATAGGAGATTCTCATGTCAATGACACTTCGGCCTCTTTGTTCGCTCCTGGTGGCTCTTTTTCTGGCAGTGGCTGTAGGTGGCTGTGCCAAGGGACCGGTTCGCCACCTGGCATCCGATGTCTGTATGGTCAAGCCTGGCCAGACCACTCGTCAGGAGGTTCTGGAATTGATGGGAGAACCAGACTCTAAAAGGATGGTTGCAGCATCCACGGAACAATGGATCTATTACGAGGAGGATAAATCCGCCTTGCAGGCTGCCCCCTTAGTGGGAGGAACCTTTGATCCCAATGGCTATAATATGGTGATGATCACTTTGGATGGTGATACGGTTTCCACCTGTCGCTACAGTGCCTACAACCAGGATGAATTTGATTGGCAGGATGACTACTCTTGGCAAGAGATAAAGAAATGATGGATCGCTTTGCCACGGTGCGAGAGCGAATGGTGCAGGAGCAGCTCCTGTACCGCGGAATCACGGACCCAGGAACTCTGAAGGCCATGGCAGAGGTGCCCAGGCATGTTTTTGTCGACGATGCCATGCAGGCCATTGCCTATGGTGATCATCCCCTGCCCATTGCCGCTGATCAGACCATTTCCCAGCCTTATATTGTGGCAGCCATGACTCAAGCCCTGCAGTTGCAGGGAGACGAGAAGGTCCTGGAAATCGGCACGGGGTCCGGGTATCAGGCTGCTATCCTGTCCCGGCTCTGTGCCAAGGTCTATACAGTGGAACGGATCAATACCCTCCTCGCCGGAGCCCGGAGGATCTTTGATCAACTCCATTACTACAATATCCTCTCCCGTCTTGATGACGGGACCATGGGCTGGGCCGAACATGCGCCCTATGATGCCATCATCGTCACTGCCGGTGGACCTCAAATCCCGGATTCTCTGTTGGGGCAGCTGGCAGATCCAGGTCGCCTGGTGATCCCTGTTGGCGGTCACGATGTGCAGGAGCTGCTGCTTCTCACCAAGGAGGCCGGAGAAATCCATACCCGGCGTCTGGAGAGCGTACGCTTTGTCAGCCTCATCGGAGAACAGGGCTGGAATGGTTGAAAGGGAAAAAAAGAAGGGGCCGATCCGCAGGCTCTATGACTGGATGTTGCACTGGGCAGACAGTCGCTACGGTTTGCCAGCCCTGGTTGTTCTCTCTTTTGCCGAGTCAAGCTTCTTTCCTATCCCGCCGGATGTTCTCCTCATCGCCTTGGTTCTCGGGGCCAGCAGCCGCTGGTATAAATATGCCTTCTGGTGCACTCTGGCCTCGGTGGCCGGTGGCTTGGCCGGCTATGGGATCGGGGTATTTGCCTGGGAGACCATGGGCCGATGGATCATTGAGAATGTGGCCCATATGTCCCTGGTGGAGGTTGATGGTCGGCTGGATATCGCCCTGCCATCGTATCTTGTCTCCAGTATGGGGGCTGCTCTGGGAGGGGAATACCTGTTCCAGGTCTATGATTACTGGAATGCCTGGATTGTTTTTGTCTTTGGCCTGACCCCCTTACCCTATAAGCTGACCACCATCACTGCCGGGGTGGCTCGGGTCAATTTACCTGTCTTTCTCCTGGCTTCATTGCTGGCCAGGGCCTGTCGTTTTTTCATCGTTGCCTGGCTCCTTCATAAATGGGGAGCCCCTGCCAAACGATTTATCGATCGGTACTTCAACCTCCTCTGTGTGGCCTTTATTCTTCTCCTGGTTGGCGGTTTTGCCTTGCTGAAGTTCTTTTTTTGAATGATGCCTTTTTGCTCAAGATTTTCTTGCTGAGCTTCGTCCGTCCCGTTCCCTGGCCCTTGCTGGCCTCTCCTCGGCTTCTCTCGTCCTCCTGCTTAACAAAAGACTCACATCTTCCACTGGTTCTCAAGAAAAGTGAGGCCACTGTGATTGGTAAGGTCGAGTTGGATAGGGGTCACTGAGATGTATCCTTGTCGGACAGCATGTTCATCGGTGTCGCTGCCTCCCGTCCACTGTACGGTTCCCCCGCCAATCCAGTAGTGTTTCCGTCCCCAGGGATCAAAGGTTTCCTGAATGGCGTCTTTGTAGATCCTTCGTCCCTGCACCGTGAAACGGATGCCCTTGATGGCCCCTGCCGACAGGTCAGGGATGTTGACATTGAGGAGGGTGGCTGGAGGGAGGCCAAAGGTGAGAGCCATGGAGGCCAGTTTCCAGGCCACACCTGCGGCCACCGTGAAGTTATGAGGTGAATCGCCTCCCAGGGAAAAGGCCAGGGAGGGTACTCCGTACATGGTGCCTTCAATGGCCGCCGAGACCGTCCCTGAATAACTGATGTCATCGCCGAGGTTGGAACCGGGATTAATTCCCGAAACCAGGAGAGTGGGAGGTTTGGCCAGGATCTTACGCATGCCGATGGTAACGCAGTCGGTGGGGGTTCCGTCCAGGGTATAGATCTCATCTTCCAGTTGCTTGACCTGCAGTGGTCGGTTCATGGTCAGGGAGTGACTGACTGCAGAGTTGTCCCGTTCAGGGGCCACCAGGACCGCTCGACCAAGGGAAGACACCGCCTCAAACAGCGCCCGTACGCCCGGGGCGTAGACACCGTCGTCATTGGTGACAAGAATTACCGCTTTTGGATTCATTATTGTTCCTTCCTTCTTGTGGAGGGCTTTGCCTCGCATGGGTTGGCGTGGAGCTCAGAGGCAAGTCTTCTCACCTGCTGCATGGTCTCCTGGAGGTCGAAAGAGAGAATGGTTCGTGCTCTTAAGACGATGTTGCCGTTGATGATAACATCGCTGACATCTCCTCCATTGGCGCTGTAAACGAGAAGGTCTCCGTTGTAACAGGGCTGGAGGTGCGGCTGGTCCAGGTCCAGGAGGATGAGGTCGGCCATGAAGCCGGGTGCTATCCTGGCCAGCCTGGGAAAGCCCATGATCTGGGCATTGACCGTGGTGGCAGCTGCCAGGGCTTTGCGGGCAGGCATGGCCCTGGCGTCCAGGGATTGCATCTTTTGGCCCTTGGCCAGGATATCCATCTCCCGGAAGAGATCGAGGCTGTTGTTGCTGGCACTTCCATCCGTACCCAGTCCCACGGGGATTCCCAGTTTCTCCATCTCGCTTACCTTTGCGATGCCTGAGGCCAGTTTGAGGTTGCTCTGCGGACAGACCACTACTCCGGCACCGCTCTCGCGGATAATTTTTCTATCCTCTTCATCAAGCCATACGCAGTGGATAAGGATGGTGTTGGCATCGAGGAGGTCCAGGGCAGCCAGGTGGCGGATGGGACTGCTGCCTTGCGGGTTCATGAGGAGTGCTGATTCCTGGCGACTCTCCGCCGCATGGATAAAGAAAGGAGCCTGGTATTTCCTGGCCAGCTTTTTTGCCCGTTGCAGGGTCTCAGGTGAGCAGGTATAGGGCGAGTGGGCAAAGATCCCTGGCCGAATGCGCTCGTCCTTGTCTTGCCAGGCTGCAAGAAAGGTCTCGGCAGCATCGATATTGTCTTGTGGCTCGGCAACTCCGGGGGCAGGAAAGTCAATGATCCCCTGGGCCGGAATAGCCCGCATTCCGGCATCAAGAAGGGCCTGGGCTGTCTGCTCTTCATAAAAATAGCCGTCGGCCACAGTGGTGGTACCCGAGAGAATCATCTCCGCCGCTGCCAGTTTGCTGCACCAGTAGACCATTTCCGGGCTGACATGACTGGCTTCAGCCGGAAAGATGTAGTCGTTCAACCAGGCCCCCAGCTCCAGATCATCGGCCAGTCCACGAAAGAGAGTCATGGCACAATGGTTATGGCCATTGATCAGGCCGGGCATGAGCAGTTTGCCTTTTCCGTCTATGAGGATGGCCGTATCCTCTTGGGGGAGGGTGTCCATGGGGCCAAAGGAGTGGATCCTGTTTCCGTGGGTGAGGAGCCAGTGATTGCCAAGGAGAGCTGTATCCGGATCGGTGAACAGAGTGACATTTGTAATCAGTAGGGGGGCGTTCATAGTGCTTGCTCATTCTGAGAGGCTGCAGAGTGGGGAAAAGGTTAAAAATGAGGGCTTTTTCTGCAGGAGACGAGTATATTATCCTATTTTGCTCTCTTTGTCGTGAATTTTACCATTTTTAGGCCAGGCCTGTCTTCCTCTTGGAGGAGCGGGCTGCGGAGTATGAAACTGGCTTTTAAAATATTCAGGTGCTTGGGGAAGAGGCTACTGTCTGCAGGAGAAAAGGACACATTGGAGATGGAACCGGTGTCGTTTCTATCACGGGGGGAGGATGATGAATCCAGTTGCACGCTCTTTCTTCCAGGCCCCGGCCTTCAGTCTCTTTCTCTGCACCGTCACTTATTTTTTTCAGGAGTTTTTCTATGGGCTTTCGCTGTGGTATTGTCGGACTTCCCAACGTGGGCAAGTCGACCATCTTTAATGCATTAACTGCAGCCGGCATTGATGCCGAGAACTATCCTTTTTGTACCATTGAACCAAACGTCGGGATTGTCCCGGTTCCGGACAAACGGCTTGACGTCCTGGCCGAGATGGTGAAAACAAAACGCAAGGTCTCCACTCAGATGGAGTTCGTTGATATAGCAGGACTGGTCAAAGGGGCCAGCAGGGGAGAAGGGCTAGGGAACCAGTTTCTTGGCCACATCAGGCAGGTGGATGCCATTGTCCATGTTGTTCGCTGCTTTGAGGACGAGAACATCATCCATGTGGATGGGACCATTGATCCCGCCCGCGATCAGGAAGTGATCACCCTTGAGCTCATTTTTGCCGATCTTGACACTGTGGAGAAACGGCTGAAAAAGGCGCAGAGTATGGCTAAATCAGGGGATAAGACCCTGAAGGCCCAGGCCTTGTTTCTGGAAAAACTGCGTGATATCCTTGATGGCGGTGCCTCTGCCAGAAGCCTGGTGCCGGAAAGTGACTTGGAGAGGGAACTGCTCCGCGACCTCTGCCTCCTCACAGACAAGCCGGTCCTCTATGTGGCCAATGTGGCCGAAGAAGATGTGATAGAGGGGAACGCATATGTCCGGGTCCTGGAAAAGATAGCTTCAGAGGCTGGTGATGGGGTGGTGGTGATTGCCGGGAGTATTGAGCAGGAACTGAGTCAGCTGGAAGCCGATGAACAGCAGGAGTTCCTGGCAGACATGGGTATGGAGGAACCTGGTTTGAATCGTCTGATTCATGCCGGATATGAACTGCTGGGCCTTATCACCTATTTTACAGTGGGAGAAAAGGAGACTCGTGCCTGGACCATCAGTCGCGGAACCACGGCTCCAGGAGCTGCCGGAAAAATTCATTCTGATTTTGAGCGTGGTTTTATCCGCGCTGAGACCATCAGCTATGATGACTTTGTGGCCTGTGGCGGAGAGAATAAGGCCAAGGAAAAGGGGCTGATGCGATCAGAAGGAAAGGAATACGTCGTCGTTGACGGAGATTGTATGCATTTCCGTTTTAATGTCTGAAGGTTGAAGAGAGAAGGTGATAAACAGGTGTCTGCAGTGTCTGAACTGATTTCACGCAATGAGATGAGCAAAACACAATTTGTCAAAGATCTCCACGAGGGAGAGCGGGTTGATGATCTCTTTCTGGTCAAGTCATCTCGTCTGGCTGAGACTCGCGCCGGCAAACCCTACCTCCAGCTCTCGGTCATGGATCGTAGCGGCGAAATCAACGGTCCAATCTGGGAGCGGGCAGAGGAACTGGCACCTCATTGTCAGAGTGGGAGCTTTATTCGCCTCCAGGGCCTGGTGCAGTCCTATCGGCAACAACTGCAGCTGAAGATTGATTCCCTCCAGCCCTGGCCCCGGGAGGAAGTCTGTTTCGCTGATTTTGTTCCAAGTTGCAGCAAAGATAGAGAGGAGATGGCAGGTCAGCTTCAGGAGCTGGTTCGCTCTGTGGATAATCCCTTTCTGAGAAAGCTCCTCAGGCGTTTTATGAAAAGAGAGCCCATGTGGCAGCGGTTTCAGGAATCTCCTGCGGCCAAGGGAATCCATCATGCCTATCTGGGCGGCCTGTTGGAGCATTCTCTTTCTGTGGCAGTGTTGGCTGACACCATCTCTACCCATTATGCCGGGGTAGATCGTTCTCTCCTCATTGCTGGAGCCTTGCTCCATGATGTGGGGAAAGTGGAAGAGCTGGAGATGGATTTGGCCCTGATCGATTACACCCCGCGCGGCAGACTGAAGGGGCATCTGGTCATGGGCAGTGAGATGGTCGCAGGAGAGGCAGCCCGGATCAAAGATTTCCCCACAGAGCTCCTGGAGCAGCTTCAGCACCTGATCCTCAGTCATCATGGCAGGCAGGATTTCGGCTCGCCAATAGTACCCATGACCATTGAGGCCTTTCTTCTCAGCTTTCTCGATGACCTGGACGCCAAGATGAATCTTATGGAACAGCTCAGGACAAAGATGACGGATTCCGGTTTGCAATGGACCGAATATCAGCGTTCTCTTGAACGTTTTCTCTACCTCAGTCCCATTCCTGTAGAAGAGGAACGGTCTGAGAAGCCAGAGAGGCAAGTCGCTTCTGCGGGTCGTCAACAGACCTTGTTTTAGATTCCGGGTTTCGCTATTCTCTGGTCCACACTCAACAATGTCTTTTATGATGACCATCGAAAAAGAGGATAGAGTGTCAAGTGAGCTCCTCGTCGGGGGGAAGCCATTTTTGGGTCAAGCCCAGGCCAGAAAGCTGTTGAGCAGAAGTCTGGCTTCTGGCCGTCTGGCCCATGCTTACCTGTTTCAAGGGCCGGAAGGCATTGGCAAACAGCTCTTTGCCAGAGGACTGACGGCCGCGGTAAACTGTGCTGCTGGTAAAGGGCTTGCAGCCTGTGGTATCTGTTCCGGCTGCAGGAAGTTTGCCTCCGGGACTCATCCCGATTTTCTCCTTGTCTCACCGGAAAAAGGTGCAATCAAGATTGATCAGGTCCGGGAGTTGATCAAAAAACTCTCCTATGCCCCCTATGAGGCTGGGATGCGGGTTGTTTTGCTTGAAGATGTCCACACCATGCGCCGGGAGGCGGCCAATAGTCTGCTCAAGACCTTGGAGGAGCCGCCAGAAGACAATCTTCTTATCCTCACCGCAGACTCTGCAAGGACTATTCTGCCGACGATCAGCTCCAGGTGCCAGGCCATTCCCTTCTATCCGCTGACTCTTGAGCAGACAGTGGAAGTTATTGTCAGGGAAAATAAGGAGCTTGATCGAGAGACGGCAATGCTTCTGGCCAGGCTGGCCGAGGGGAGTCCAGGAAGGGCCCTGCTTCTGCATCGGAAAGATCTGGTGAATTTTGGCATGCGGGTTGTGGAGTTGATCGCTGATCCAGCCAAGGGTGGAGGCCAGCATGTGGGGCTTTTTCTGCAGACAGCGGAGGCTATGGCAGGGCTTAAGGAGGATCTGAGCTCTCTTTTTGGCCTGTTGCGTCTCTGGCTCAGAGATGGCTTGTTCAGCGCCTCTTGCCAGGAGGTGACGACCAGTATCATGAAGACTCGGAAAGACTGGAATTCTGAACAATATTTTGCTAAACTACAGGCTATTGAGCAAGCGGAAAAAGAATTGAATCGGAACTGTAATCGAACTCTTGTCTGTGAGGTCCTTCTTTTCCAGCTTCAGGCCTGAGACCCAGGTGCCCATCTGGAACCGGTCTTCTGGTTCAGGGAGGGGCAGCTGGGTCTTCACTTTCTCCCAGGTTTTGATGTTGAAAAATACTCTTTTCCGCAAGAGCAGTAACGATTTGTTGATACACGGAAAATTCATATATACTGATGGCAGGTTATGGCAGAATCGCAGGAAGAAGACAGGAACGATGCAGAGCAGAAGATAACAGGACAGGAAGAATCCTTTTTTTATCGTTTTCGCTTTCGTGATAATGGCCAGGAGTTTACGGGGAAGTCGACACTGCCTGATCTGGAGAGAGGCGATGTGGTTATGGTTCGCGGTGAGTATGGACTGGAAGCTGCCTTTATTACCAGCTCCGCCCCGGCCTGCCGCGATGCTGCAGAAGAGCGGCGAGCGAGTTACGAACTGGTTGGCAGGGCTGGTCCTGAGGAGTGTGACCGTTATGTCAATATTCCTCAGGAAGAGGCCGCAGCCTTTACTACCTGTAAAAAATTAATTCAGAAACATTCTCTGCAGATGCGTCTTGTCAGGGTTGAACGCTTTTTTAACGGCAGTAAAATGATCTTCTACTTTACTGCTGATAAACGGGTGGACTTCAGGGCTCTGGTCAAAGATCTGGTTCAGGAGTTCCGTACCCGGGTGGAGATGCGACAGGTGGGAGTGCGCCATGAAACGAAGATGCTTGGCGGGGTTGGTACCTGTGGCCGAGAGCTCTGCTGTTCTGCCCATATGAAAAAGTTTGATTCCGTGTCCATCAAGATGGCTAAAGAGCAGGATTTACCCTTAAATCCTGCCAAGATATCCGGGGTCTGTAACCGACTCCTCTGTTGCCTGACCTATGAGTTCGAGACCTATAAGCGAGAGCGAAAGGGAATGCCGAAGCCCGGCAAAAAGATCCTGGTGGACGGCCGTACCCTGCGGGTAAAACGTCAGAATCCTCTGCAGAGATCTCTGCTGGTGGTGGACCAGGAGGGGGAACAACATCTGTTAACACCTGAGGAATGGGAAAAGTGTGAAGTATTAAAGACAGAGAAACCAGCGAAAAAAAGAAAAAAGGAAAAAAAAGCGAATAAGGAAGAGTAAGTTCATCTTTGCTGTTTTTATAGAGGAGCTCTTTTTTTGTTGCCGCAGAGAAATCATGACAACCTATATAACCACCCCCATCTACTATGTGAATGCAGAGCCACATCTTGGCCATGCCTATACGACCATTGTTGCCGATACCTATTCTCGTTTTCGCCGTCTCCAGGGTGAGAAAGTCCGCTTTCAGACCGGCACCGATGAACATGGAGATAAGATTGCTGAGGCCGCAACTCGAGAAGGGCTGAGTCCTAAGGAGTATGTGGATCGAATCAGCAGCTTATTCAGGGAAACCTGGCCCTTGCTGTCTGTTGTCCCGGATAACTTTATCCGTACCACGGATGGGCATCACATGGACACGGTGCAGAAAATTCTGCAGCAGGTCTATGACCAGGGAGATATCTATTTTGATGAGTATTCGGGTCTCTACTGCAAGGGGTGCGAACGTTTTCTGACCGAAAAAGAGTTGGTCGATGGCAAATGTCCAGACCATCAGATTGAGCCTGCCGAGATCAGCGAGCAGAACTATTTTTTCCGCATGTCACGCTATCAGCAACAGCTGATCGATCACATTGAAGCCAACCCTGAGTTTATTACTCCAGAGCGGTATCGAAACGAGGTCCTCTCTTTCCTCAGCGAGCCTCTGGAAGATCTCTGCATCTCTCGTCCCACGTCTCGTCTTACCTGGGGGATTCCCCTTCCCTTTGATGATTCCTTTGTTACCTATGTCTGGTTTGATGCCCTGATTAATTATCTCAGTGGACTTGGCTATCCTGATGGTCCTGAGTTTAAGAGTTACTGGGGGGAGGCCGAACATTTAATCGCCAAGGATATCTTGAAACCTCACGCCATTTACTGGCCAACCATGATTCTTTCTCTGGGACTGCCTCTCTATAAAAAACTCCATGTTCACGGCTATTGGAATATGGATGAAACCAAGATGTCCAAGAGCATCGGCAATGTGGTCCGTCCCGCTGAACTGGTGGAGGCGTATGGGGTGGACTGTCTGCGCTACTTCACCTTGCGGGAGATGTCCTTTGGACTTGATGCCTCCTTTAGCTCCGAGGCCATTGTGGCCAGGATGAATTCAGACCTGGCCAATGACCTTGGTAACCTTTACAGCCGTTCCACGGCAATGCTTGTCAAGTACACGGGTGGTGTCGTGCCGGACCCGGCGGCCGATCAGACAGCTGATACCCTTCTTGAAGAACTGGCCCTCTCCGTTTTGACACGGTATCAGGAGGCCATGGAAGACTTTCAGTTTCACCGTGCCCTCCAGGCCCTGTGGGAGCTGATCAGTGTGGCCAATAAATATATTGTCATCAATGAACCCTGGGCGTTGGCCAAGGATCCGGTACAGGAAGGCCGGCTCCATGCGGTGCTCTATAATCTGGTTGAAGTCCTGCGCCTGCTTACTCTCCTCCTTCAACCGGTGATGCCCGGGACCTGTGCCAGGATGGCAATCGGTTTGGGACTGGAAGGTGAGAGTCCACTGGTGACCCGTCTGGAGAGTGGTGGCGGCTGGGGACTTCTGCCCGTTGGTACTCATTTGCAGAAGATAGATGCGCTTTTTCCCCGTGTTGAGCAAAAACAGGTGAAACCGGCTGTCCAGAAGGAATCAGGGCAGAAAAAGAAAAAACAGAAAAGCAAAGGGCAGGTCGCAGTCGGGGTCATTTCCTTTGAACAGTTCCAGGCCGTGGAGTTACGGGTGGCGGAAATAGTAGCTGCGGAGCCGGTGAAAAAATCAGATCGCTTGCTCAAACTGACGGTCAAGGCTCCGGAGGAGCGGGTGATTGTAGCAGGGATTGGAGAATATTATCGTCCGCAGGAACTCCTTGGTATGCTGGTTCTGATCGTCGCCAATCTCGAACCAGTTTCCTTGATGGGTGTTGAGTCGCAGGGTATGGTTCTGGCCGCGAAGATGGAAGAGGGGGGAGAACAGCGTCTGGTCCTCTCCACAGTAAGTGGCCCCGTGACCCCAGGATCCCGTGTCGCCTGAAATCGATGAAGAATTTTTCTGACAATCCAAAAAAAGATGGAGTATTGAAATGTTTGTTGTCAATAATTTTATGATGGCCATTGCCCAGCTCATTGATTTTCTGCTTACGGCCTATATGTGGATCATCATTGGTCGGGCTGTGATATCCTGGGTCAGTGCCGACCCGCATAACCCTATCGTTCGTTTTCTTTATGAGGCTACCGAACCGCTGCTCAGTCGCATCAGGCGTCTGTTGCCGTTGAGCATGGGGGGGATTGATTTCTCTCCAATGATTCTCATTATGGCTATCATGTTTCTTCAGAGTTTTCTCGTTCCCACCTTGAAGCAGCTGGCTGTGGGGATGGGGTGAGTTTGAGCCAAGGGTGGCAATTGCTAGTATCTGTCCATTGAAAGAGGAACCTTCTGTTATGTCTATTACTCCGCAGCTTATCAAGGATCAGGAATTTCAAAGCAAGTTCAGGGGCTTTGATCCCATTGAGGTGAAAGATTATCTGGAGACCATTGCCGATGAATTTTTTACTCTTCAGGAACAGTACAAAGAACAGCTGGCAGAACTGGAGAGCTTGCGTCAGGAGAAGGAAACATTTGTGACCTATAATAGTTCCCTCGAAACCGATATGCAGTTTACCAGGAAGATTTCAGAGGAGTTGAAAGAGGGCTGCTCCCAGAAAGAGGAAAAAATCCAGGAACTGACAAAAGAGATTGAGGAACTCCACCTCCGTATTGCTGATATTGAACAGGAACAAGAGGAACAGGAAGAAGAGGTCAGTGCTGCCGAGGCCAGAATAAAAGAGGCGGAAGAGGCCTTGAAACGGGTGAATGAGGAAAAAGAGGATCTGGCATGGAAGCTGGCCCTGCTGAAGGAACAGAATGACGAGCTGAGAAAGGAAGAGGTCGATTTTAGGTCTACCCTGGCTGCAGCCCAGCGTTTCGCTGAAGATCTAAAAGCGAAGAGCAGGGTGGAGGCTGAAGAAATGATCGCAGCAGCCCATGCCGAGATCAACACGATTCGCGAGGATGCCGAGGCCGAACTGGAGCGTTTGCCGCGAGAGATTGAAGCCCTTGTGAGAAAAAGAGCAGAGGTCAAGCAGGAGCTGAAGGAGATTCTCGAGACCCATCTCGAAACCCTTGATGCCTTTTACCCGGAAAAGCAAAAAAAGCAGTCTTCTGCCGAGGATTATGACACGGAGCTCTTTGAGAGGGTGGAGATCGGAGAGGATGGCCTGTTGCACCCAGAAGATATGGAGAGACTGGAGATGGATTTGGCCGGTGCCATCCTTGCAGGAGCAGTGGATGAAGAGGCTTTGGCCACCCTGCTTGGTGAGAATCGTGAAGAGGGTGATGCACTCGACCTCAAACAAAGCGTTGGCCTCAAGGGAAAAGAAAAGAACAAGGGAAAAGGATCTCCTTGAGATGTCCTTTCTCTCAACCCACAAAGACGGCAGGGTTCTTCTCAATGTGCATGTCCAGCCCAGGGCTTCCCGCAATGGCCTGGAGGGAATTTATGATAATTCCATAAAGCTGGCAATCACCGCTTCACCTGTCGATGGCAAAGCCAATGCTGCTGTTGTTACTTTTCTTGCCTCCTTTCTGGGATTAAAAAAAAAAGATATAGAGATCAGGCATGGTCTCCACTCCCGGAACAAGGGCGTTCTGATCGCTGTTCTCGATGGTGAAGAGGTCAGAAGGCGGATCTTTTCTGTTCTTTCTCCCTGAATGGTCATGAACTGAGGGTAATGAGAAAACGGCTATAAAAAAATATGTGATTGGCAACTGGAAGTGCAATAAGGGGGAGAGCGCGGCAGAGGATTGGTTTGCAGAGTTTGCCGCACTGTATAGACCCGTTGCCGGCCTCCAGGTTGTCGTGGCCCCTTCTCTTCTCTGTCTTCTCCCTCTCTCTCGGTTTGTCCGGGCCCTGCAGTTGAAAAATGTCTCTTTGGCAGCCCAGGATGTATCTCCTTTTCCCAAAGGTTCTTATACCGGAGCTGTGGCAGCCGATATGCTCAAGGGCCTGGTGGAGTACGTCATTATCGGCCATTCGGAACGAAGACGATATTTTCACGAAACACCACAGGATATTGCCAACAAACTGGCCGAGTCTGTAGACGCAGGTTTAAAGCCCATCGTCTGTCTTGATCAGCCGTACCCCATGTCCCAGTTGATGGCTTTAACTGAGATTGAATGTGAAGAAATGATTATTGCCTATAGTCCCACAGAAGGAACTGTGGCCCGGGTTCCCGAGGAGCCGCAACGCGTGGCTGAGGCTGTCAAATCGATCGCGCAGGTTCATCCTAAACGGCCGGTGATCTATGGTGGTTCCCTCTTTCCCGACAATGTAACGTCCTATATCAGTCTGCCCCAGCTTTCCGGACTTTTTGTCGGCGAGTCCAGTCTGGATGCACAATCCTTTGTTGCCATCTGCAACAAGGTCCGGGCTTCCCTCAAGGAAGTAGATGGCCAGTAAGCTGAGAGGGTGTCTCTCTCTTTTGTGCCAGGAAAAAAGAGGCCATGAAGCCGGCGCCAGTGATTTCGGCTTCAGCCAGGCCGCTGCTTGCCAATTGCGAAAAAAGGGGACTTCTTGGTGGGGCGTGAATGGGCAAGGATGATGATGGAGAGGCGACAGTCTCGGCGGCGGGCCTATATCCAGGGCTCGCGCCATCATCTCCCCTTGACATCAGGAAAACATCTGTAAGATTCCATTGTCTTGTTCAAGGCTGATTTTCAGTTTTTGACTCCATTCTTCCAGTTGCTCTTCTTTAATGACAAGATGATGCTGTTTCCAGAGGGATTTTGTCCCAGGGAGAAGCGTGGAAACCTGAGAAAGCAGGCTCTTGCTGGAGTCGATTCCTTGTTCATGGAGGAGAATACTGAGGATGTCACTGAGCTGAATGATGAGAGCGTAGAGTGAATTGTTCCCGTCATTCTGGGGATGATGGTGAAAGCCAACTGAGTTGAGAAGCCGTTCTGGAAAGAGCCAGCGTGTGAGGAGGCGAAAGCCCACCTGCTCATGATTGATGTTAAAGGTTTCACTCTCTGCTTGATGGCATTTGAGTTGATGGATACCGGTGAGTTCAAGCATGGGGAGGTACTCTCCTGGGAGGGCCATTAAAATGACCAGTTTCCCTATGTCGTGAATGAGGCCGGCAATAAAGAGCTCGCTTGGAGAACAGCCGAGATCGTCAGCCAGGATCTTGGCTGCCAGGGCACAGGAGAAGGAGTGAGCCCAAAATTCCTGTATCGTCTTTTGGCTTCCTGTCCCTATCTTTTGGAAAGAATTAAAAACAGCTTTTCCCAAAACGATATTATGTACCTCATTAAAGCCCAGGACAGTGACTGCCTTGTCCATGGTAGCAACCTCTCTAGGCATTCCGAAGAAGGCGGAGTTGGCTATCTTGAGGATGGTCGCACACATGGACTGGTCAGGAAGAATGGCCTCCATCAGATCAGTGGCCGAACTTTCTGGGTCTGCGGTTACCGCCAGGACCTTGGCGACAGTTGCCGGCAGAGAGGGAAGGGAATCAACCTGATTAAAAACTTGGGTGATATGCTGGTTTTGCATGGATGCGTTATCCTAAAGTGTCGAGTATCCGGTCTCTTGTCTCAGTAATGAGATGCTTTTCCAGGGACAGGAAGTCTTCCTGTTCAAGGATGTCGAGTAACAGCAAGACGAGCTGCGGGTCCCACTGTTTGCCTGCGCCCTTTTCAAGCTCGATTAGAACCTGTGTTGAGGCAAGGCGCTTGCGGTAGGGCCTGTCTGTAATCATGGCAGCTAAGGCATCGGCCAGGTTGAATATCTTGGCTCCGACCGGGATTTCGTCACCGCTGAGTCCCTCTGGGTATCCATTCCCGTCATACCACTCGCGATGACAGAGGAGGATTCGACGTTCCTGAGAAAAGTAGTCGAAGAGTTGCGTCAGTTCAACATACTTATAAGGGAGGTCTTCGATGGTTTTTAGCTCATCAGCACTCAACTTGCCTGCCTTGCTGATAAGGTCTTTGTGCAGCAGGTAGCGGAAACAGACGGAAAGGGTCAGTGAATTCTTCAGAGTCCGCTGTATTGATTCGGAGAATTTGAGACGCTTGCTGAAAAGATCGATTACCTGTTTGGCCTTGCGGATATGGTCTTTGTCATTCTCGCCGCCAACGTTACGCGCCAGCAATTCAATGGAAGCGAGGGAACTGTTTCGGGTCTTTTCCATCATCCTGCTCAGGGTTTCCTGGAGGACAGTGACGCTGTCAGGGGGAGAAGGTGACTCCTTCTTGAAAAACACCTGGCATCTGTTTCTGCCTTCGGCTTTGGCTTGGTACAGAGCTCTGTCTGCCATGTGGATTAATTCATCTGGTGTCTCAGGTTGCGAGCCGTGCAGGGAGGCAATGCCTATGGAAATGGTCACATGCCTGCAGACCTGTCCGTTATCAAATTGCTTTGTTTCACAACTCTGTCTCAGTTTATCTGCCACCAGACGGCTGTATGCAATGTCGGATTGGGGGAGAAGGACGATGAAATTTCCGCCGCCAAATCGAAAACAGATGTCACTGTCACGAGTACTGCTGGTGAGTCTGGCTGCCATTTCGTTGAGGACGAAATCACCATAGAGCTGGCTGGAATTCTTGTTTATCTCGTTGAAGTGATCAATGTCGAGGAGAAGGAGTGAGAGGTCTGTTTTGTTGAGTTTGGCCCGTTTGAATTCCTGCTGCAGGACATTCGAGAGGTGTTTACGGTTGAAGAGACCTGTGAGTCCGTCACACTCGGCAAGGATATCCAGGTAATGCTGGTGGGAGATCAATGACTGCTCGGTATTGGAGATTTTAGTTGTTAGGTGTTTGACCTGTCTTTGACATTCGTCGAGTTTGTTGCCGACTCTGGCCATTTTGATAAAAAGATGAATTCTTCTGGTGAGTTGAAAAGTGGTTGCCGAGGAATCGATGACGTCGTAGGACCATGGCCGCCTGGCGAGTGGTTGAAGAAGATCTCCATTAAGTTCTCTCTCTGTTGTGAGGAGGAGCAAGGCCTCATCGGGTAACAGGAGGTCGGGAAGGTGCTCAAGGCAGAGGTCGCTGTCGATAAGCACCATTAAACAGTTATGTTTTTTGAAGAGGGAGGACACTTCTTTGCAGGAGTCGGCTGTAAGGACGACACACTCTGCCATAGCGGCAGTCACTCGCGCTGCAAGGGATTGGGCCTCCCCGAAACGTGGATGTGCTATGATAATGGTTTCGCGCATATGGCTTTCTAAGGGTATATAATGACATAAGGGATAAAGAATCTATGTGGTATTATATGACCTGGAATTGAGAAAAAGCAACTGTTATGTGCACAGGAGGGCGGCGAATGGCAAACAATCCACTATTGGCAATGGGAGAGGGGGAGAAGGGATTGTTTATTTGAGATGCTGGGAGTCTGTCGGATTTAGAGAATCGTAGCGAAAATGAGAGAACTCGAGACCAGATTTTCATGGATTTGAGGCGAAGAGCAGGACTCTTAAACCAAAAGCCATGGCAATATGGGCCGAGTTGTCAAATTTGCAGCAGATTTAAGTCCGAGTCCGACAGGCTTCTAGAGAAGACTCAACCGCCTGATTCGTTCCTGAATGGGGGGGTGGGTGGAAAAGAGATTGGCAAGCTGGCCTCCGGCCAGGGGATTGACGATATACATCTGTGCTGTTGCGGGATTGACCTGCATGGGGCGGCGTCGATTATAATGCTCCAGTTGTTGGAGGGCAGAAGCCAGGGAGCGAGGGTGACCGCAAATGGCAGCACCTGTGGCGTCGGCCTGAAACTCTCTACTTCTTGAAATAGCCATCTGGATAATCGAGGCGCCAATGGGTGCCAGAATCATCATCAGCAGGCTGCTGATCAAACCACCACCTTGATCCCTATCGGAGCGACCGCCAAAAATCATTGCCCACTGAGCCATGCTGGCCATATAACTGATAGCGCCAGCCATGGTAGCGGCTATGGAACTGATAAGGATATCGTGATTTTTGATGTGGCCAAGTTCATGGGCCAGAACCCCCTCAAGTTCATCGCGCTTGAGAATTTGCATCAGGCCACTGGTCACGGCCACTGCGGCATGATCAGGATTCCTGCCGGTGGCAAAGGCGTTGGGAGTATCCTGGTGGATAATATAGATTCGTGGTTTGGGCAGTCCTGCCCGAGAAGAGAGGCTTGCCACCATCTGGTGCAGATCTGCGGCCTCTGTTGAAGATACTTCCTGGGCCCCACTCATTTTCAAGGCCACTTTGTCGCTGTACCAGTAGGCGAAAAAATTCATTGCCAAGGCCATTAGCAGAGCAAAGACCATGCCGTTGCTGCCGCCCAAGAGTTGTCCTGCTACCATAAAAACAGCAGTAAGGGCTGCCATGAGCAGGCCTGTTTTGAGCATACTCGTCATAGGTCCTCCATAATTGGTTTGTTTTTTTCTTTTTGTCCTCAAAGGACAGCACTGACGACATAATAATGATGGGTCAGGTTCTGTCAAGATGGAGAGAAGGACTGTTGCTTAGAGATTTTTCAGGTCGAAACCAGGCTGGGATGAGTAGGCCTCGTTGATCAGCTTGTTCAGTTCTGATCTGATGGAGGAAAAGGGGGGGATGGCAGGAATGGAAGGGAGAAATTTTTCCACTGATTGCGGGGCCTGAAGACGCATTTTTTGCTCGATGGCGATGGCCCCTTCACTGTCAATGGTTCCGGACATGGAACCGGAGGTTCCCGCATTGGCCCCATCGAGCTTGCGGAGAAAAAGCATGATGCCGCTGATGTCATTTTTTTGATAGAAGAGTTTGATTTCTTCTTCAATAATTTCATGCTGTTCAACAAGAGAGGCAAACTTTTCTCGGTAGCTGTCCACATGATCGCCAAGGGCTGTGTAGACATCAACAAACATATTGCGAAAACGCCATTTTCTAAAAAATCCACGGACGCGCTGATCTGCAAAAAGTCGTTTGCGGATGGTAGGTGAATGGCTGACATAGGTGTCAAAAAAGAGGACATCGTCCAGTTTAGTGAGCTCAAAAAAGCGGGTGATGAGGTGGTTCTCCTGGAGTAGGGAATAGATACGGAGGAGGTCGAAACCGATTCGTTTTTCCAGGAGGAGGGTAGAGGCGATGACTTCCTGCTGGTAATAATTCGAGTCTTCTTCAATGATTTTGCGAAAGCCAAAGTAGCGATCAGCAATCTCTTTTTTTACTTCAAAGGCCAGTGTCTGACTGAAATCTTCCATGGCATACCTCGTGTCAGCCAGGCTAGGAACGTCTATCTTCTTGACAGAAGGGTCATCCTGCCTTTCTATAGGGTAAAATTTGCCACAACAAAGCAGATGATGTGTTCTGTTGAGTGTCATCTGGCATTTTGTTTTTACGACGTTGTGAAGGAGTAAAAATAAATATAGCGTGTTCGAGAGGGACATGCACCTTTCTTTTTTGGAAAATGATATGAGATATACAGAATTCGGTGATGATCTCGCGGCTCAGGTTAAGGAGCAGGCTGATATCGTTGAGGTTATAGGGGAATGTGTGGAGTTGAAGCGCGCCGGGGTCCGTTATCTTGGTCTCTGTCCCTTTCATGGGGAAAAAACACCATCCTTTTCAGTGCATCCCGGACAGCAATTCTTTTATTGCTTTGGTTGTGCAGCATCGGGAGACGTCTACAGTTTTCTCATGAAATATCATAACCTTGATTTTCCCGCTGCGCTCAAGAATCTGGCCAGGCGCTACCAGATAGAAATTCCTGAAAAAGTGCAGTCGGCACAGGAGCAGGAACGAAGTCGGCGGCGTAAGGCCATGCATGCACTCAATGAGAAGGCGGCTGCGATTTTTCAGGACTATCTTGTTCATGCTCCTCAGGCGGAGGGGGCCAGGCGTTATATGGAGGAGAGGCAGATTCCAGCTGAGATTCAGGAGCGTTTTAAGATAGGGTATGCTCCCTCACCCGAAGTAGCTGGCTGGAATTTCCTCGGGGGCCAATTGGACGCTGCAGAACGTCATCTTGGCCAAGAGGTCGGGTTACTAGTGAAAAAGGAGCAGGGAGGGAGCTATGACCGTTTTCGAGACAGGATCCTTTTCCCCATCTTTGATCGTCAGGGGCGAATAACCGGTTTTGGGGGGCGTATTGTGGGGGAGGGCCAGCCTAAGTATATGAATTCCCCGGAAAGCCTGGTCTTTAATAAGAGCAATTCTTTGCTGGGCCTGTATCAGCAGGGGGAGGAGATTCGACGAAGACAACAGGTGATTCTGGTGGAAGGGAATTTTGACCTGGTGTCGCTGGTTGTTGAAGGCTGTCCTAATGTGGTGGCACCTCTGGGGACTGCGCTCACCGTCCAGCAACTGAAGTTGTTGAAGGGCTATGCCGAGGAATATGTCCTGCTTTTTGATGGAGATGTGGCAGGGGTCAAGGCTGCCATGCGGGCGGTTCCCTTATTTCTGGCTGAGCAGGTGGCTGGGAAAGTGGCCCTGCTGCCTCTTGGCTATGACCCGGATACCTTTATCCGTGAGAAAGGGCTTCCTGCTCTGGAGGCCCTTCTCGGACAGGCAATGCCCCTGCCTGAATTTACTCTCCAGCGATTGGTTGAAGAACATGGTCTGACCCTGGATGGTAAAAGCAGGATTATCGATGAGCTTCGCCCTTTGCTCAAAGCAGCCGTCTCTCCTCTCCAGCGCTCTCTGATGCTCTCTCATTTCAGTGAAACCATTGGTGTTCCAGTAAAAGAATTAGGGGCTGCCCTGGTCCCTGTCTCGCTGGCTGTGCCTCCTCCTCCCCCTCCCCCGGAGGCGAGACGAAAACAACTATCCCGTCATGAACAACTTGCCCCCCTGACTTTTTTTCAGAAACAGATGGTTACCCATATGATTCTCTATCCCCGTTCTTTACCACAGCTGGAAAAGGCTGGGATTCGTTCTTGCCTGGTCGGCAGTATCGGTGAAATCCTCTATCTGCAATTGAAGGCCTTGATTGAAAAGTCGGCTGAAGTCGAGCCTGAGGAGTTGTTGGCAGGACTGCCAGAAGGAGGAGAGCGTGTTCTCGTTGCAGAAATATTGCTCAACTCTTCTTCTGGCAGCAGGCCATTCAGTGCTGAAGAGACTGAAAAAGAGCTGGCCGAGTTTCTTTCCTGGTTGGAACGGGAAAAACTGGAGCGAATGTCATTAAAATTAAAAGAAAAAATGATTGAATGCGCCCAGCGGGGGGGGGCCAGTGAACTGCTGCAGCAGCTGGTATTTGAAAAAAAAGAGGTGGACAATAAGCTCCACTCTCTTCGCCCCAGGATGGTGAGTTAACATGAGATTCTTTTCGCTTATGGCTCTGGTGCGAAGGGGAGCCATACCTGCCCATTGCTGTGAGTTTTAATGAGCTAACTCGGAAACCGCTGTCACAATCTCTAAGGTGCTGAATTGGCGTGAGTAATGTGTTGTCTTGAAATCTTTTTACTGACGTCCCCACCTCGCCAGGAACTGCAGATTTTTCTTTTTTTTAGGTATTGATCGTGAAAACGTTGCTTTACGTTACGATTTTGTTATACTGTGCAGCTTGATAAACAGGAGAGTAGAATATGCTGTTGATTGGCCGTTTTCTGGTGGGTTAGAAGGCGTGCTGTTGCCGTGGGAGGGGTGTAATGGCTGATGACGATCTGTTAGGTGATGATATACTGGATCTCACTGGAATCTTTGATTCCGGAGAAGAACTGCGTTCTGTTGGTCTTCCCAAAGGCGTGGAAGAGGACCGGAGAACCATTGATAGAAGTGATCGGCGCGCAGGCCCTTTTACCGACAGGAGACAGGGGCAGCGTCGACGCCTTGCCAGGACTTCAGTCAGGCGGGCTGATCATGCTGTGGATCCAATGAGTATCTATCTGCGAGAGATGGGTACTTTGACTCTGCTCAGTCATGAAGAAGAACTGGAATTGGCTCGCATGATGGAAGAGGGCCTCTTGCAGGTTCAGGATGCAGTTCTGTCGACCCCTCTGGCTATCCCTGCTTTGCAACAGGTTGCTGATGAATTGCGGGCGGATACTATGAAAATATTTCAGATTCTGCGTGGAATTCAGGATAATCAACCGGCAGTTGTTGAAAAAGAAAAAAAGGCTTTCCTCAAGAAGATAGATAAGGCCTTGCTCCTGGACCAAAAACGGCTGGCTCTGCAGGAGAGGCTGGTTGCCTGTTCTGGGGATCAGGGAGAGATTGATGACATCAGTCGGCAGATGCTGGCTATTGGGGCAGAGGTTTCGGCTCTGTTCCATGACCGGATTATCTGTACCCGTTGTATTAACGGAGTGGCATCCAATCTGAAAGATCTGGTCAGGCGTTTTCGAAGAGTTCGGGTCGAGCTCCTGAAAGAACATAAGCTGGCTGCGGTGGAGACCGGTGAGGGCGATATCAGCCCAAGTGAGTTGGAGCACCGTATTGCCATGCAACTGAAAGAGGGGCTGGGGTTTGGCTACCGGGCCCTGAATACTGTCCTCCATGAGGTGGAAACGGGACGTGATATCAATAAACATGGCAAGGAGGCACTGGTACGGGCAAATCTTCGCCTGGTGATTTCTGTGTCCAAAAAGTTTGTCAATAGAGGCCTCCAATTCCCTGATTTGATTCAGGAGGGAAATATAGGTTTGATGAAGGCCGTGGAAAAATTTGATTACCATCGGGGCTATAAATTCAGTACCTATGCCACCTGGTGGATTCGTCAGTCCATCACTCGAGGAATAGCCGATCAAGGACGTACCATCCGTCTCCCCGTACACATGATTGAGACCATTAATCGATTACTCCGCGTTTCAAAAGATTTTGTGCGTGAAGAGAACCGGGAACCCAGTCCTGAAGAGATGGCGGAACAACTCGGTACAGATGTGGAGAAAGTGAAGGCAGCCCTGAAAACTGCCAAGGACGCCATTTCCCTCGATACCCCTGTGGGAGATGATGAAGAGACCTTTCTTGGTGACTTTATTGAGGATTGTTCTGGCGTTAGCCCCCATGAGGCCTCAATGGTAGAGAGTTTGAAGGAATGTCTGTGTAAGGTAATGTCTTCGCTTTCGCCACGCGAGGCCAAGGTCGTGCGGATGCGTTATGGTATTGATGTAGGTTATGATCATACCCTGGAAGAGGTGGGAAAATGTTTTGCTGTGACCAGAGAACGTATTCGCCAGATCGAAGCCCAGGCTATCAAGAAATTGAAGCATCCTTCGCGTATCGAGGAGCTGCGTGTGTTTATGACAGATTAGGCCTGAACTCTCTATTTTCTGAAAATGGACTTTCAAACAAAAATCCCGGGCAAGAAGCCCGGGATTTTTGTTTGAAAGCCCGTCACCATGGTGCAGGGATGGCAAATGATTCTGTAATTGAGTGGATGACATTGACTTTAATCCCTGGTCTGGGGAGTAAGACTATCTGGCAGCTGGTGACTCATTTTGGTGGGGTGCAAGCGCTGTTTAGCGCCTGTGCAGAGGGAGAGAAAAAAGCTGCAAATATCCGCCCAACTGTATTCTCTTCCCTGGCCAATCCCGCGCCATTTCGCCAACAGGCAGCATTTTATCTGAAAAATATTCATGACCAAGGAGGGACGGCAGTCTGTCCAGATGATGAGGCCTATCCGCAACTTTTGCAAGAGACGCTCACCCCCCCTCCTGTTCTCTATCTCCAGGGCCGTACTGAACTTCTGAATTCCGAGTGTGTGGCCATGGTTGGCTCTCGTGCAGCCACCACTTATGGCAGGAGAAGCGCCTTTGCCCTGGCCAGAGCTCTGGGAGCATCTGGGGTGACAGTGGTTTCGGGCCTGGCTTTGGGTGTTGACAGCGAAGCCCATAGTGGCGCATTGGCGGCAGAGGGGGCAACCATTGGGGTGTTGGGTTGTGGCCTGGATGTGGTTTATCCCAGAGAGAATCGCGAGTTGTATGCTCAGATCAGAAAGCAAGGCCTCCTTGTTTCGGAATATCTGCCAGGCACTCGTCCAGAGGGTTTTCGTTTTCCGGCCCGAAATCGGATTATTGCAGGTCTGAGTAAGGGGGTTGTAGTGGTAGAAGCGGCCAGGAAATCCGGTTCTCTGATAACGGCTGAGCTGGCCCTTGAAGAGGGCAGGGATGTTTTTGCCGTCCCGGGACAGATTGACTCATTGAAGAGTGGTGGCACCCATTGGCTCTTGCAGCAGGGTGCCAAACTGGTCCAATCTGCGGACGATGTCTTGACTGAATTGAACAGCGGCTGGAAAAGACAGAGAGGTGGGGGGCGGGAGCAGTCACCTCTGGTGGCTGCCAGTATGGATCCTGAGGCCCTCGCTTTGCTTCAGGGCGTTGAGGTTTATCCCCGTCCCCGTAATGAACTGATTGTTTCGTCAGGTCTTGGTCCGGCAAAAGTAACGGAGCTCTTGCTTCTTCTGGAACTGGAAGGGCTGGTAGAGATTCTTCCCGGTGACCAGGTAAGGCGTATCGGCTGATAAGAAGCACTAAGGGCCGTGGCCAAGAATAGTCCTTTTGGCTACGGGGACGGTTTGACGACTGCCAGCGCCTGATTTTTTAAACCACCTAACTACTATTGAGAGGAGAGTATGCAGGAAATTCAATTCGCCCCATCGATCTTATCGGCTGATTTTTCCCGCCTGGGAGAAGAGATTATTGCTGTGGACCGGGCTGGAGCCGAAGTGATTCATATCGATGTCATGGATGGTCATTTTGTCCCCAATATTACCATCGGTCCTTTGGTGGTGGCAGCGGCCAGGCCAGTCACCCAAAAGGTGCTGGATGTCCATCTTATGATCCAAAACGCTGATCAGTATCTCGAGTCTTTTGCTGCCGCTGGGGCCGATTGGATCACCGTTCATGTCGAAGCCTGTGCCCATCTACATCGCACCGTTTCCAGGATCAAAGAACTTGGGAAGAAAGCAGGCGTCGTTTTGAATCCGGCAACCTCTCTTTCCAGCCTCGACTACGTTCTGGAAGAGGTGGATCTGGTGATGCTCATGAGTGTTAATCCGGGTTTTGGTGGCCAGTCCTTTATCGAGTCCACCTTGCGGAAAATAGATACTCTGAAAAAGAGAATCGATAGCCTGGGCTTAGAGGTGGGGATAGAGATTGATGGCGGCATAAGTCCAGCCACCATTGGTCGGGTGGCGGAGGCTGGAGCCAATATATTTGTTGCAGGTTCGGCCATTTATGGGTGTGAGAACTATGAGGCCGTTATTCAACAGATGCGGGTGCTGGCGGAGGAGGGAAGGGAAAGACGGGGAAAGATGTAAGAGCAAGGAGAAGGAATATGGAACAGTGGAAGTCACTACTTGATTGTGAGGCCTTTGCGGCACTTCAACAATGTGCGCAAAGTCCCTTTGATCTCACCAGGCCAGGCAATTTGACCCCTGAACGGCTGCTTCACTTTCGCTGTTCCGGGCCTGAGTTTGATCTTCATTATGGTTGCCAGCGCCTGACAGGAGAGGTCCTCGATCTGCTGCAGGCCCTGGCTGATGAATGCCAGCTGGTGCAACAGTTCAGGCAGATGCGCCGAGGGACGGTGATGAATCGTATCCATGGCTGGCCCTCTGAAGAACGACAGGTCCTGCATACGGCCTGTCGCGACCTTTTCACAGAAGTTCCAGCCTGTGCCCCTGCCACAAAACTGGCTCAGAAAGAGCTTGCTAAGCTCAGGACCTTCCTTGATGAGGTAGAAAGTGGTGCTGTTTGTAACAGGAAAGGGGAATCCTTTGTCAATCTTATTCATGTTGGGATTGGTGGCTCCGATTTGGGACCGAGGTCTATTTATGAGGCCCTGCGCGCATACAGGAAAAAAGGGAGGCAGGTTTTTTTTATTTCCAATGTTGATCCCGACGATGCGGCTGCCGTTCTTGATGGTCTTGATCTTTCCAGGACCCTTGTCTCAGTTGTTTCCAAAAGTGGAACAACCCTTGAGACCTTGAGTAACGAGATCCTTGTCCGCCAAGCGTTACGACAGGCAGGTCTGGATCCTGCCCGGCATTGCCTGGCTGTAACCGGGGAGTCGAGTCCTCTGGATAACCCGGAACGCTATCTCAGATCTTTTTATATGTATGACTCTATCGGTGGCCGCTTCAGTTCGACTTCGGTGGTGGGAACGGTCATGCTTGGTTTTGCTCTCGGATATGGGCAGGTGCTGGAGTTTCTTGAGGGCGCGGCCAGGATGGATGCGGCTGCAGAGGGGGAAAATATCCGCGCTAATATGCCTCTCCTTCTCGCTTTAGTCGGGATTTGGAATCACAATTTTCTAGCCATGCCTACCTTAGCGGTTCTTCCCTACAGCCAGGCCCTGCACCGTTTTGCCGCCCATCTCCAGCAGTGTGATATGGAGAGTAACGGAAAATCGGTGCAGCGGAACGGCCAAGAACTGGGATTTCAGAGTGGACCAGTGGTTTGGGGAGAGCCGGGAACCAATGGCCAGCATGCCTTTTATCAGCTCCTCCATCAGGGAACGGAACAAGTGGCTATTGAATTTATTGGATTTAAAGAGAATCAGCGTGGCCGGGACATGGAGATTCATGGAACACGTTCGCAGCAAAAATTGGTGGCCAACCTCCTTGCCCAGTCTCTGGCTCTGGCCATAGGCAAGGATGATGAAAATCCCAACAAACGATTTGCGGGGAATCGCCCAAATTCACTTGTCATGGGTGAAAGGTTGACAGCCAGGAGTATGGGGGCTCTGCTTGCCCTCTACGAGGCGAAAATAGTGTTTCAGGGCTTTTGTTGGAATGTGAATTCCTTTGATCAGGAAGGAGTGCAACTCGGTAAGGTCCTTGCCAATCGCATTCTTTCGGCAATGCAAGGGGAGGGAGAGGAAGGCGGTTTGGAAAATGCGTTTCTCGGGGCAGTAGGAATTGAGTAACGGTTCCTGGCCTTGTCTGCAAATCTTCTCGGCCTGTTTGGCATGGTCGCGGATGCGAGGGGCGGAAATGCCGGAAAAATGAACGGCTCGCCTGGGAACTTTTTTGTTTGGCCGGTGAAAAATAAATGTTTTTACCACGTTGTAAAACCTGGTCACAGAGATAAGGATGAATCTCCATTCAGTTTTACAGCTTATTTGGTTCGTTTTTTGTTGACAAAGGGCTGCTTCGGAGATATTCTCGAACGCTGAATGACTATTCAATAGTGTTCGTTTCATTTCTGCCGTTTAAGTCATTGGCAAATGCAAAAAGCCGAATGACAAGGGGTGCTCCCAGTACCTCTTTTATTCGGTTTTGAAGCAATCGCTTTTGATGCGTAAATTCTGGTAATGGTTGAAGTCTAAATAGTAATTTAAAGGAGGAAAATTCATGGCAAAGCATGATACACCCTTGTTGGATCAGCTTGAGAGTGGCCCATGGCCAAGCTTCGTTTCCGACATCAAGCGCCAGGCTGAGAAAAATCCCGATTGTTGGGATATCCTTGGTCAACTTGAGCTGTCTTACACAGATAAGATTACCCACTGGAAACATGGCGGTATCGTAGGTGTATTCGGGTATGGTGGTGGTATTGTTGGTCGTTACTCTGACGTACCCAAGCGGTTCCCCGGTGTTGAGCATTTTCATACCGTTCGTGTGAATCAGCCTTCATCGAAATACTACTCCACCGAAAATCTGCGCGGCATCTGCGATCTCTGGGAGAAACATGGTTCCGGTATGACCAATATGCACGGTTCTACTGGCGATATTATCCTTCTTGGTTGTCGTACCGAGGAATTGGAGCCCTTTTTCTATGACTTGACCCATGTTCTGGGACAGGATCTTGGTGGCTCCGGCTCCAATCTGCGTACCCCTGCCAACTGTCTCGGTCAGTCCCGTTGCGAATGGTCCTGCTACGATACAGAGGAAGTATGTTACCACCTGACCATGCATTACCAGGACGAGATCCATCGTCCTGCCTTCCCCTACAAGTTTAAATTTAAATTTTCCGGTTGTGCTAATGACTGCGTTGCCGCCATCGCTCGTTCCGATGTGGCGGTTATCGGTACCTGGAGAGATGATATTCGTATCGACCAGGCTGCCGTGAAAGAGTATATTGCAGGAAATATCGTCTCCAACGGTGGTGCCCATGCCGATGGTGACTGGGGTGCATTTGACATCCAGAAAGAAGTGATTGCCCTTTGCCCCACCGATTGTATGTGGATGGAAGGCGATAAGCTGAAGATCGACAATTCTGAGTGTACCCGTTGCATGCATTGCATCAATGTTATGCCTCGTGCCCTGCGCCCAGGCGCCCATCAGGGAGCTTCTGTCTGTGTCGGCGCTAAGGCCCCGATCCTTGATGGTGCCCAGTTCGCCACCTTGATTGTCCCCTTCATGGAACTCTCTAAAGACAACGAGTTCGAGAACCTGATCGAATTTATTGAAGGTATCTGGGACTGGTGGATGGAAGTTGGTAAAAACCGTGAGCGTGTTGGTGAGACCATGCAGCGTGTTGGTCTGCCTACCTTTATCAAGGTCATGGGTCTTGAGCCCATCCCGCAGCACGTCAGAGAGCCTCGTTCTAATCCCTATGTCTTCTGGCAGGATGAGGAAGTCCCCGGTGGTTTCGAGCGTGATGTTGTAGAGTTCCGTAAAAAACACGCTGCATAAGAACACTAATCGAGCAGAGTTAAACGTTCGAATACATATTCAAGGAGGTTATAATTATGGGTTACGATCCCGCAAACCCGATGGTGGATAGGATTACAGACATCGGTCCCCATTACTACGCTGATTTTCATCCCCCGGTGATTGCCAAGAATAAAGGCAAATGGCTCTATCATGAGATCACCCAGGCTGGCGTTTTGATGCATAAATCAGAAACAGGCGACGAGTGCTGGACCGTCCGTGTCGGTGCAGCTCGTCTGATTTCCATTGAGCACATTCGTGAGATCTGTGAGATCGCTGATGCACATTGCGGCGGTTTCCTGCGTTTCACCACCAGGAATAACATTGAGTTCATGGTAGATTCCAAAGATAAGGTTCAGCCTCTTCTGGATGATCTGGCCTCTCGCGGCACGAAGTTCCCCGTAGGTGGAACCGGAGCCGGTGTAACCAACATCGTTCATACCCAGGGTTGGGTCCATTGTCATACCCCTGCTACCGATGCCTCTGGTGTTGTTAAAGCAGTCATGGATGAGCTGTTTGATTATTTCACCTCCATGAAGCTTCCTGCTCAGGTTCGAATCGCTCTGGCCTGTTGCTTGAACATGTGTGGTGCTGTACATGCTTCCGATATCGCCATCCTTGGTGTTCATCGTAAGCCCCCTATGATCGATCATACCCGTATCACCGGTGTATGTGAGTTGCCTCTGGCTATTGCTTCCTGTCCTTTGGGCGCGGTTAAACCAGCCAAGGCTGAGATAGACGGTAAAGAGATCAAGACTGTTAAGGTCAACGTTGATCGTTGTATGTTCTGTGGTAACTGTTACACCATGTGTCCTGCAATGCCTCTCGCTGATCCTGATGGAGATGGAATTGCCATCCTTGTTGGTGGTAAGGTTTCCAATGCCAAATCTGCTCCCAAGTTTTCCAAACTGGTTATTCCCTTCCTGCCCAACACTCCGCCCCGCTGGCCTGAGACCGTTGCTGCAATAAAGAATATCCTGGAGACTTACGCCAAAGACGCCAAGAAGTATGAGCGTGTTGGTGAGTGGGCCGAGCGCATTGGTTGGGAGAAGTTCTTTGAAAAATGTAACATCCCCTTCACCATCAAGTCCATCGACGACTACCGTTTGGCCTATGATACCTGGCGTACAACGACTCAGTTTAAGTACACCAATCACATCAAGTAATTGATCTGATAGGCGCAGTCGGGGAGACCCTTTCTTCGACTGCGTTTCTCGGTTATTGCCTGATAACACTTTGCCTTAGGAGTTTCTGTTATGGCACTTAGCGAAGACGAAATTAAAGCTGCAATGATTGAAAAGGCTACAAAAGCCCCAAAACCCCAGCTTTATATCAAAGATTTTTACGCCTGTGATCCTGATACCAAGCCTCGTGTGATCAAGAATATAGCTAACGCGTTGGTAAAGGAAGGAAAACTGATGTTCTGGTCTTCTGGTTCTACCACCATGTATGCCCGTCCTGATCGTATCAAGAATGAAGAGGGAGCCGAAGGTATTAATTGACCTTTGTTTTTCCTTGAATGCCAGGTTTTAAAAAGGTACAGAGTTTGACTCTGTACCTTTTTTTTTTGAAAAAAAGGGATCATGGACCAGAAAATTTATTTGCGCTCAACGAAGTCTACCAATGCAGATGCCTATGCCTTGGCGATCAGAGGGGCAGCGCATGGGGTGGGGGTCCTTGCCCAAGAACAGAGTCATGGTAGAGGACGATTGGGTAGGGAGTGGATTTCTCCTCCAGGAACAGGCCTCTATTGCTCTATTATCATCAGGCCTTCTCTGCCATGTGGAGAATTTCCTCGTATAACCCTTACCGCAGGCCTTGCCCTCTGTTCTGCTATCGAATCACTCACCAGCCGTCCTTTTGGCCTGAAATGGCCTAATGATCTCTACTGTGCTGGAAAAAAATGCGGGGGAATACTGGTCGAATCCTCCCCCCTTCATCAGGGAGCAGAAAATCTCTTTGTTATCGTCGGCATTGGGGTGAACGTCAATACCAGGGGGAATGCCTTTCCGCTATCACTTGCAGGGAAGGCGAGCTCTTTGTTCATGGAAACAGGATTGCCGTGGGATATCGATATGCTGTACGATACTATTCACGCCTCGCTTCTCCATCATATCGCTCTTCATGAAAAACAGGGTTTTGCGGAAATCCTCAAAGAATGGAGACTACGTGATGTCCTTTATGAAAAAGAGATGCAGTGGCTGACCACGGAAGGGAAGGTCATTCGTGGATGGGGTATGGGACCGGATGATGAGGGTCAGTTGATTGCCCGGGACGGAGAGGGGGGGGTGCACAAGATTCTTTCCGGAGATGTCCAACTCTTGAAAGAGAATTAATAAAAAGAACCGGGTAACTGGGTACCCGGTTCTTTGGTGGGCGGAAGGAATTAATATCTGTAATATTCAGGCTTGTAGGGTCCTTCAACAGGGACACCAATATAATCGGCCTGCTCTTTGCTCATGGTGGTGAGGTGGGCATCTATCTTTTGCAGGTGGAGTCGTGCCACCTTTTCATCAAGGCTTTTGGGCAGGAAGTAGACCTTGTTTTCGTATTGGTCTGAGTTTTTCCACAGTTCAATCTGGGCCAGTACCTGGTTGGTGAAGGAGTTACTCATGACAAAGCTTGGGTGGCCTGTGGCACAGCCAAGGTTGACCAGGCGACCTTCGGCGAGGACGATGATCTTCTTGCCATCAGGGAAGATGACATGATCTACCTGGGGTTTGATATTTTCCCAAGGTAGGTCCCTGATGCCTGCAATATCTATTTCTGAGTCAAAATGACCGATATTGCAGACAATAGCTTCGTCAGGCATCTGCTCCATATGGTTCCTGGTGATGACATTGAGGTTTCCGGTACAGGTAACATAGATATTGCCCTTTGCAGCAATTTCCTCCATGGTCACCACACGATAGCCTTCCATGGCCGCCTGCAGGGCACAGATGGGATCTACCTCAGTGACATAGACGGTGGCTCCCATACCCCGCAATGCCTGGGCACAGCCTTTGCCAACATCACCATAGCCGACCACAACTGCCCTTTTTCCGGCGATCATGACATCAGTGGCTCGCTTGATCCCATCAATGAGAGACTCGCGGCAGCCATAGAGATTATCAAATTTGGATTTGGTAACAGAATCGTTGACATTGAAGGAGGGACACATCAGTTTCCCGGCCTTGGCCATCTCATTGAGACGGTGAACGCCTGTGGTGGTTTCTTCACTGATTCCCTTGATGGCCTTCATTTCTTCTTTATACTTCTCATGCATGATCAGGGTCAGATCTCCACCATCGTCAAGGATCATATTGGGGCGCCAACCATCGGGAGCAAAAATGGTCTGGTCGATACACCACCAGAATTCTTCCTCACTTTCACCTTTCCAGGCAAAGGTGGGGATTCCTGCCTCTGCCATGGCTGCAGCAGCATGATCCTGAGTGGAAAAGATATTACAGGATGACCAGCGGATTTCCGCACCCAGTTCAACCAAGGTTTCCATGAGGACTGCGGTCTGGATCGTCATATGGAGGCAGCCGGCAATCCGCGCCCCTTTCAAGGGTTGAGAACCATGAAATTCCTGGCGCAGGGCCATGAGTCCCGGCATTTCTGTTTCGGCGATTTTGATTTCTGCCCGTCCCCAGGCAGCAAGGGACATGTCGGCAACTTTATAATCATTAGGGGATTTACTCATTATCGTATCCTCATTACTCTCTGATGAAAAATGAAAGACCCATCTGCCATGATAAGCGGGCGATGGGTTCTGTTCAAGGGGGAGAAAAAATATTACAGCCCGGCGTCACTTTTGAGGGCTTCGACCTTGTCTGTTCTCTCCCAGGTGAAATTATCCAGCTCGCGTCCGAAATGGCCGTAGGCGGCGGTTGCCTGGTAAATCGGGCGCAGGAGGTTCAGGTGTTGGACAATGGCCTTGGGGCGGAGATCGAAGTTTCTACTGATCAAGGCCTTAATGGCATCATTATCAATCTTACCGGTACCAAAGCTTTCCACATTGATGGACACAGGCTGGGAGATACCGATGGCGTAGGCTACCTGGACTTCCAGTTCGGATGCGATTCCTGCGGCAACAATGTTTTTGGCGACATAGCGACCCATATAGGCCGATGAACGGTCTACCTTGGAGGGATCCTTACCGGAAAAGGCACCGCCGCCATGGGAGCCTCTGCCACCATAGGTATCGACGATAATTTTTCTCCCGGTGACCCCGCAGTCACCAACAGGACCGCCGATGACGAAGCGACCGGTGGGGTTGATAAAAAACTTTGTGTTTTTATCGATCATGTTGGCAGGAAGGGTGGGTTTGACGATCAACTCCATAACAGCCTCTTGGAGATCGGCATGGGAAACAGATTCATCGTGTTGGGTAGAGAGGACAACCGCCTCAATCCGTTTGGGGGTCTTTCCTTCATATTCAATGGTGACCTGACTCTTGGCGTCAGGACGGAGCCATGAGAGCTTTCCTGATTTGCGGACATCGGCCTGGCACTTGGTGAGCCGATGCGCATAGGTAATGGGCATCGGCATGAGGACCCGTGTCTCATCGCAGGCATACCCGAACATCAATCCCTGATCTCCGGCCCCCTGATCAAGGTCCATTCCGCTTCCTTCATCAACGCCCATGGCAATATCAGTGGATTGTTTGTCGATGGAAGTAAGAACGGCACATGATTGCCAGTCAAAGCCCATGTCGGAAGAATTATAGCCAATGGAACGTATGGTTTGCCGCACCACATCAGGCATGTCAACCCAGGCACTGGTGGTTATTTCGCCAGCGATAATGGCCATACCGGTGGTCACCATGGTCTCGCAGGCCACGCGACCGCCTGGATCCTGTCTCAGGATAGCATCAAGGATGGCATCTGAAATCTGATCTGCTACTTTGTCAGGGTGCCCCTCTGAGACAGATTCAGAGGTGAAAAAGTGATTTGACATGGAAAGTCTCCGTTGTAATTATATTCTCATTTGCGCTGCTGCGAAAATATGTTGAAAATATGATAGGATCGAGAAGTATAGTGAGGATTTTTGAAAAAACAATCTTAAACTATGACGCTGTATGGCATGAATTGTCAAGGAAAAATGGCGGTAAGGCGCATTTTTTAAGCCTGATCCAGATTCTTTGCGCATATGTTTGTCGGGGGGAAGGGGGATATGGCAGAAAAGCGTTCAACATACAGGGCATTGGTCGTGAGAGAGAGGGGAAAAGGCAGCTTTGTCGGCCAGGTGGAAACACTCAATTTTGCTCAGCTGGCCGATGATGAAGTACTGATCAAAGTGTGTTATTCATCGTTAAATTATAAAGATGCCTTGTCTGCCGCTGGCAATCGGGGAGTGACCAGGCGCTATCCGCATGTGCCTGGTATTGATGCGGTCGGGGTTGTTGAAAAATCAGCAGGGGGGGCATGGCGTCCAGGTGAGAGGGTAATTGTTTCAGGGTTTGATCTGGGAATGAACCATGATGGTGGATTTGCTGAATACCTCACTGCCCCTGAAGAGTGGCTGCTTTCTTTGCCGGCAGGGATGAATTTTGAGGAGAGTATGAGCTGGGGGACGGCTGGATTTACTGCCGCTCAGTGTGTGGCTAAACTTCTTGAAAATGGGGCCACACCCCAACGGGGGAGAATTGTGGTGACTGGCGCTTCTGGTGGAGTGGGGTCGTTTTCCGTTGCTCTCCTTGCCAAACTTGGCTTTGAGGTGGTTGCGGTGAGCGGCAAAGATGAAGGGCACTTCCTCGTCGATCTTGGCGCTGTCGAGGTCTTGACCCGAGAGGCATTTCTGGAGGCGTCAGGTAAGCCCCTGCTCCAGGAAAAATGGGCTGGGGCAGTGGATACCGTTGGGGGGGGATATCTTGAGACTGCGATAAGGCAATGCAGCTATGGTTCTACGGTGACCTGCTGCGGGAATGCTGCATCGGCTGATCTTCATCTCTCTGTATATCCTTTTATTTTGCGCGGGGTAACCCTTGCTGGTATAGACTCAGCGCGATGTCCGGTTTCGAGAAGGACTGCGCTCTGGCAAAAGATGGCGGGGGAATGGGCTCTGGATCAGCTTGCCGATCTTGTAACAGTGATTACTTTAGACGAACTTGGTGAAAATTTCGGAAAAATTCTGGCCGGAATGATAAGAGGCCGAGTGGTTGTCAAAATGGTATAAGAGCTCCCCGTACCCTTGCCCTATTCGCTGCATTGAGCAATCCTATCGGAGCAGGGCAGTGGAGCATCTAAGGGTTCGAGGAGGATAGCAAGAGATAATTTCCTCGATGCATTGATGTAAATCAGGTGAGGGCTACTGCACCTATCTGTAAGGAGTATTGGTAATGTCCATAGAAGAAGCCCAAGAAGTTTTATTAATTGAAGAACAAGGGCTGGCCGCGGTTCGAGAACGTATTGGAGAGGAATTCAACCAGGCTGTGGAGATGATTCTCAGCTGTCCTACCAGGCTGGTCATAAGTGGAATCGGAAAATCCGGTCTTGTTGGACAAAAAATTTCCGCTACCTTAAATTCCACCGGGACCCCCTCTTTTTTTCTCCATCCAGTGGAGGCCATGCATGGTGATTTGGGAATGGTGGCTCCATCCGATGTGGTCATCGCTATTTCCTATTCCGGAGAAACAGCAGAACTCAACGGACTCTTAATCAGCCTCAAAAAAAGGGGAAACCCTATTATTGCCATGACTGGCGGTCGAGAGTCTACTCTTGCCAGGTCCAGTGATGTTGTCCTCGATATTCGCGTTCCAATGGAGGCCTGTCCCCTTGGCCTCGCCCCCACGGCCAGTACCACTGCAACCCTTGCCATGGGCGATGCCCTGGCTGTGGTACTGTTGAGACGCAAGCAGTTCAGGGCTGCCGACTTTCGTGAGAATCATCCGGGAGGCAGTCTAGGTGAGAGGTTAAAGGTAAATGTCAGTGAGGTCATGTTGCAGGGAGAGGCCATCCCGTCTGTCAAGCTGGGAACGCCGGCGATCGCGGCAGTGATCGTCCTGAACAGGGCCAACCTGGGTGCCGTTTTGATAGTTGATGAGGAGTCCAGGGTCAGGGGAATCGTCACTGATGGTGATGTCAGAAGGGCCATGGTGGAAGGCCGAGATCTCTCGACTGCAAAGGTCGATGAGATGATGACTGTTGATCCGTTTACCATACGGGGTGGGGTACAGGCAGTTGATGCCCTGAGTATTATGCAGCAGCATGAGATAACGATTTTACCCATTGTCGGAGAGGGCTCAGGTCTGATCGGGATTCTTCATCTCCACGACTTACTGGGAAAAGGTGAATTCCGCTTTTTAGTGTGAGGGATAATATGTGTCAGATGAGTGTTTTTGTAATTGAAAATGATAAGGAAGAACTGGTGATGGAGAGCGTCACCAGGTTGGAAGTCAAGAGGGGGGGAGTTGAGGTCAGTACCTTTTTTGAAGAGCCGAAATTTGTGCCCGGAGTTCAGGTCCAATCCATCGATTTTCTCGGGGGAAAGGTTTTTGTCGGGGTACCACTCGCGGCGGCGTCTTAACAAATCAGCCCTTGCTTTCTGCTTTGGCGAAAAGAAAAGGACATTGGACAAGAAAAAGAGTTGGAGGAGAAGAGATGAATGAGATAGAAAAACTACAGGTATTGCTGCCACACTGGATTGAGCATAATCACGGTCATGCTGCAGAGTGTCGAAAATGGACTACACTGGCTGCCCAGAGCAAAGCGACAGAGGATATCAGTTCACATCTTGCTGCGGCTTTGCTTGCCATGGAGACAGTTGGAGAGTGTTTGGAAAAGGCGCTGATGGCAGCGGGTGGTGCAGGGAAGGAGAGAGCAGATCATCACCATCACCACCATCATTAATTCCAGGTCCCCCCGGATCAAAGAGATAGCAGCCGGATTGGTTATTGATCCTCATCATTGGAGAATTCCCACTGACCGGTTGCTGGGGTGAAGAGGTAATTCATCTGCAATCGTATGGGTCTGCCCCCACTCTCCTCGGTACACTGCATTCTGAAAAGCAATTTGCCTTCTCTATTTTTCAAATACTCGACTTTTGGTGAGCTGAGTGTGGAGCGAGCGGCGGCAGGATAGTGTTTTAAAAACAGTTTTTTAAAGTTGTCGATGAGGTATGTGCTTTTGTCTGTAATGAGCAGTTGCGTTTGGGCCGTCTCTATCTGAGTGGAGATTTCTTGAAGAATGATTTGAAATTCAGGCTGTTTCGCAAATGGGCTGGCAGTAATGGATTTTTGAATGTTTTGGAGTTTTGCCAGTGCGGGGCCGTACTTTTCCGCTTTAAGGTGCTTTGCCACATCCTGTTTGTCGCGGATGATAGAGGCGTGGAGCATGATGCGGGAGAGTTTATCTCGACTGTCCTTGGTGTCTATCTGGGTGAGGAGTTTGCTGTTTTCTTCGAGGAGAATAATGGCATGTTCATACTGTCTGATGGCATCATCCCAACGCGTGGCAGCAAAGGCCTCTTGCCCTTTTTCCACCGTCATATAAATTTTAGTTCGGGCAATACTTTCATGTAGGGCAGATATGGCCTCCGCTTCAGGGAGCTCCAGTTGCGCAGCCAGTTTCTGGGCCTGCTCGTAGGTCTCCAGGGCCGCCAGCCACTCATTGTTGTCGAAAAAGACTTTTCCTTGATCGCGCAGGGTGTTGAATTTTGTCTGATTTGAGAGAATTTCCAGCTGGGCAATGTTTTCCACGGGGACGTTCGGATCTGTTTTGGCCAGTTCCAGCGCCTGCGCGAAGTGTTTTGAGGCTCCTTGCCAATCAGAGGTGGACAAAGATTTCTCTCCGGCCAGCATCAAGGAATTGAAACGGGCACGTGACAGTTGCCTGCGTATTTCAACAACCAGCTTCTGATCGACGGCTGTGGTCTTGCTTGCTGCCTCCAGGGCCTTTTCATAATGGGGAATTGCTTCCTGCCAGATTTTCTGTTGCAAGAGGGTATCTCCGTTGTTTTTCGCCTCTTTAAAGGTCAGAATTAATGCCTTTGTTGATTCAGAGACAAATTTTCCATCCAGCAATGTCTTGCCTGCCAGTCCCTGCCGAAGTTTTTCTGATGTCAGCAGGGTTTGGATTTCCTCGGCCAGAATTTCCTTTTCATTCTGTTTGATGAGTTGGACACTGGAGATGAGGTCGCGAGCTTCGACGCATTTTTGTTCTGCACCACTGAAATTGTTGGCTTCCAACATGGTGCGGCACTCACTCACCTTCTTTTGGGCCTCTTTTAAACCGGAACTGAGAGAAAAGTAGGAGAGAACAAGGGTCACTAGAAGGGCAACACTTCCACCTCCTATGGTGTAGAGTGGCCAGCGGCTCCCCCTGGTTTTTTCTTCTTCATAAAAGGTCCTTTCTCCCTTGGCTGAAGAAGGAGCGGAGGAGGTTTCTTCGAGAGAAGATTCTGCATCGTCCTCGCTTACATCATTTCCTTCTGCTTCTATCTCGTTTTTTTCTCCTGTTACCCAGTCACCTAAGAGATCAAGGGATTGTTGAATCCTCTTTTTTGCTTCTTCAAGGAGGGGATAGTCGGAGACCACTGCCCCAGCGGCCTGATACTTGGCTAAGGCCTTTTTGTGTTCTCCTCGATGCTCCAGGTCATCTGCCTCGCGGTAGAGCGCCGTGGCCTTGTTCATGGCCTCCCGGGTCTGGATTTCCAGTTGTTCCCGGCCATTGAAATGGCTGTCGATGGCTTGCAGTTCCTGGGAGAGGGTATGGAAGCGTTTTTGTTTGGCTACTATGCGCAGGCGGTCTATGTCAATGGTTGCTGAAAGAGATGATGGGCTCTCTTTGCCAGTGGATTCTTCTTCCTTTTCCAGGGAAAAGGAGTGGCTGAAATCGTCATCGCTGAGGATATCAATTTCAGCCATTTCAATTTCTGCTTCTTTGGCCGCAGGTTTTGCTGGGGAAGCGGAAAAGGCAGGCTGACCAAAGGGGAGCTGGTCCCTGTGCTCCTGGTACCATTCGGCGGCTTCTTCGTTGAATGCATTGTTGAGTGAATAGATCTCTCCGGATATCATATGACCGATATGAAGGATGAGCTTGACAATGGACTGGTCAGCTTGCCAGGCATCGCCGATACATATCGCTGAAGAATCAAAATCAGGATGAAATATGGGGGTTTCCGGACGACAATTAGGGGGGAAATGAGGGAAACCAAAGGGAAGGGCTATGGAAATTACGTGCTGGTCACAGGGATAGACTTGCCCCTCATCATTCTTACAGACCCCTGGCAGATGGTAGGTGACTTTGTATTGTTCAGGAGGGTTTCCTTCTTCAGGTGTAACAATAATTTGTGAGACGTTGCTGAAGTGAGATGTTATTTCCTTAAAAACGTTTTCGAGTTGCTTGCTAGTTTGACTCATGCTGGTTATTTGGTCGTGTAAGGAGAAGGCGAACTGGCAAATGCAGGCTTTCTCAGGTTGATTGAATTGATAAGACCCTGCTTACTCCGTATCAGTCAATGAAGTGAGTCGATAAAGGTGAGCACAATTGGCAACGTCAGGAAGGGAATACTCTTTGTAACTGAGTTGACAAATAATAATGACTATACCAAGTACCTTAGGCAAAATACAAAAAAAATGGTGTATTGATGGAAAAAATTTATTTTTCCCTTCTCAAAAGAAAGAGTATGGTAAAAGTATAAACAATGAAAACGTTCAAACTCTATTTTAAGATAATTACCGACAATAACTGTCCCCTCTATGAACGGGGGGAGTTGCTGTCCCTTTCCGAAAAAAGCCTCTCCTGTCCCGAGAATAAGGCAACCTGCCTGATTCTCGTCAGAGAGATGACAGGCCTCCTTTTTCGTCTCCTTGATACTGACGCAGAACCTGTCGGAAAAGGAAGAGTCTTTAGTTGCAGTGGCTGCACAGGTCTTATCAAGTTCGAGCTCATATCTGAGCAAGCTGCCCACGATGCTGGTCTGATCCCTTCACAGCCTGAACTCGACTCGGAAGCCGAGTCGTTGCTGGCCCGCATCCGCGATTTTCCTATGATCAAGGCGATACCTGAAGCGGATCTTGTGCGAGTGCTTAAGCGCTTACGTCGAGAACGGGTACACTCCGGGGCTACTCTTATTCGCAAGGGGCAGCGCTCTTGCTATCTGTATCTCATTCTTTCCGGAAATATGGTGGTCAGTGATGGTTCGCTGGTGATAGCCACCCTCAGTCCTGGAGAAATTTGTGGTGAAATGAGCTACCTTGTCAGTGATGTCGCTGGGGCGGATGTCAAGGCGATAACAGACGCTGAGGTCCTTTCCATTTCCGGGGATGATGTCAGCAAGCTTCTTGACCGAATTCCTGGACTGCAGTTGTACATGGCCAAGGTCCTGGCCCAGCGGTTGAGCCGAGCCAACGTGACCCGTTTTAATACCTTTGATGCCTGTATGAGTGGCTGGATTCCTGAAATGCCTCCCGCGGAACTTTTTCAGATTTTTCACATGAATAAAAAGACAGGTGTTCTTAGTCTTGATTTTCCCCAGGGAATGGCCAAGGTTTCTTTCCGGGAAGGCTGTGTCATTAATGCCCATTATGGGGAAAAGAACAACCAGGAGGCCATCTTTGCCATGTTGGGAGAAAAGGAAGGACGCTATGCCTTTAGCACGGGACTCTCACCTGATGAGATGCGCTCTGCCGAGATCGGGGATTTTATGATGCTCCTCATGGAAGGAATTAAGCGGGTTGACGAAACAGGAGAGAGGTCATGAGTTCAGGGACTCAGCGTGAGACTCGAGAAAGGGAGGCAGGCTCAGAATATCCATGAAGCTCGAGACATGGTAGTCTGCGGGAAGGTCAGCGTTTTTAAAGGCAATGAGCCGCATATTACAGGCCTCTGAATGTTGGCGGTCGATGATGGAGTCGCCGATATAGATGGCCTCTTGCGCATGGCAGTTACAGTGGGCGAGGATCTCCAGTAAGGCATCGGGTGCTGGCTTGGGACGCTTTGCATTCTCTGCCGTCATCACCTTGGTGAAGTAGTCGCGGAGGTGGAAGATATCCAGGATCGAGGTCATGGTGTCGGTTCGATTGGTGGAGATGGCGAGTTGGTAACGTGATCTGCAGATGTCGAGAAATTCAACGAGATCCTCCTCCATGCGCATGTACTTGAGAAAAGGGGCGTAGCCTATTGCTTGCCGGTAGCGGTCAACTTCTCCCAGGTCTTGTGCGGGGTAGTGACGAAAGATGTAGGGGGTCGACTCCATCACATTGTGGATATGGACAAATTCCAGTTCGTCTTCATCCATGGGAGGGTAGTTGAAATGGTGGAGGAGCTGATTGTAGTATGTTTGATTGGCGAATTTGGAGTCAAACATGACCCCGTCGCAGTCAAAGATGACGACTTTGAGTTTCATTGAAATCTGTTGGCTAGAGAGAAAAGGAAGGTCGTACCCCCCTGGTATGGGAACAGCTCAACCATGTTGGCAGAGAGTCCAGAGATGGCAGTTCAGTGTTGAAAGAGTATATTACCTAACCAATCTACGGCAAAGAGTAACAGCTGTTCGTCATCCGTGCAGGCTTCTCTTCGGGCAAGGTATTGCTCCTGATTCGGGAGTCCGCCGGCCTCGAGTTGTTCGCGAAAGCTATCGAGATTATAGAGTGCCAGGACAAAGAGTTCTGTTTCTTTGTCTGTTAACTGTTTTCCCCCCCGTATTCTCTCATGTTGCAGTAGTGCGGCTACCCGGTCGTTGAGTTCGTTATAGCGCTCCAATCCCTGCTCCAGGCAGTATTTTTTTGCTGTCTGGGGATCTTTTTCCAGAAATCCGTGACAGTGCTTCTCTTTCTGGAGGACAAAAAAATCGTGGATAGAATGATCGTCTTGGCGTATGACAGCTCTACCCATGGGGTAGGTTCGGCAGGCCCCTGGCCTTCCCGCATAAACGGTACAGCCTTTGTCCGAGACAAAGACGCAAGAGGCCTGGCCGTCATCGACCATGGTAAGGTAAAAGCGGGGAAAGGCCTCGTTTGCATCCTGCTCTTGGATGACATAGCGCTCAAGAAAGGTAGCGGAGTGGAGACCGGTTTCCTGCTTCAAACGCAGGATATCGTAGGGCGTCAAGGCCAGTTCCAGCTGCCGGCAACAGTCGGTGAAGCAGTCCACACCCGGATGACAGGAAAAGGAAAAGCACTCATCGTTTTCGATGCGGCTGACATGTTTCGGCAGTTGCAGTTGATCCATGCTCCTACTCCTTTTTGCCGGGCCAAAAAGTGAGCATCGGACTGGCAATAAAGATGGAAGAGTAGGTTCCAACCAGGACACCCAGAAGCAGGGCCAGGGAGAAATCACGAATGACTGATCCGCCAAAGAAGAAGAGGCAGATCAGGACGAAACCAGTGGTCAGGCCGGTGACAAGGGTTCGGCTCATGACCTCGTTGATGCTTCTATTAATCTCTTTGAGCAGAGAGTGGGCCTCTGATTTCTCCATATTTTCCCGAATCCTGTCAAAAATGACCACCGAGTCATTGAGCGAGTAACCGGCCAGGGTGAGGAGGGCGGTGACAAGGAGGAGGGTGATCTCAACGTCCAAGAGCCAGCAGATTCCCAGTACCACGATGACGTCATGGAAGGTGGCAACGGCACCGGCAAGGCCGAAGCGGATGTCAAAGCGCAGAGCCAGATAGATGATAACGCCCAGGAGCGAGATGAAGATGGCCTGAATGGCCTTGTTGCGTAAGACGGTACTGACCGATGAGCCGATTTCCGACTGACTTTCCAGGGTGAATTGCTTGTCCTGGAGCTCTGTGGTCAGGAGGTCGGTGATCTGTTCATTGATGTTGTCGATGACCTGTTCTGAGCGTTTGATCTTAACGATGAGCCGGTGTTCCCCTTCAACTTCCTGGAGATTGATATCCTTCATGTCGTGTCTGGCAAAGGCCTGACGAACCTCGTCCATGGTAAAGCTTTTGCTGGCCTGGTACTGGAGCAACGAACCACCGGAAAAATCAACCCCCATGTTGGCCTTGCCTCTGGCAATCTGGATAAAGGCGATGAGGCCTATGGCCACCAAGACAGCGGAGATGGTAAAAGTGATATTTTTTATGCGCATAAAGTCCAGGTTCGGCTTCTCGATAAATTGCATAAAGGTCAGCTTTTTCAGGACACGGAAGGAGTAGAAGGTGTCAAACATAAGCCGCGAGCAGAAGAGGGCAGTGAAGAGGTTGAAGATGATACCCAGGGAGAGGGTAATGGCAAAGCCCTTGATGGGGCCGGTGCCAAACATAAAGAGGGCCATGGCTGTGATAAGGGTGGTGACCTGGGAGTCAACAATGGTCGAGAAGGCCTTGCTGAATCCTCCATCAACGCTTGATTTCACGGATTTACCGAGGCTGTATTCCTCCCGCATCCTTTCAAAGATAAGGACGTTGGCATCGACTGCCATGCCTATGGAGAGGATGATACCGGCAATACCCGGCAAGGTCAGGGTGGCATTGAGAATGGCAAGCCCGGTGAAGAGAAAGAGGATGTTGAGGACCAGGGCACTGTTGGCAATGATGCCGGAAAGGCGATAGTAGATGGTCATGAAGCCCAGTACCAGAATAGTCCCGAAGACACCAGCGGTCATCCCCTTGCTGATGGAATCCTGGCCAAGGCTGGCGCCGACGGTCACGTTCTGGATGATATCCACTGGGGCTGGAAGGGCACCCACGCGCAGGACGATGGCGAGATCGGCTGCGTCTTCATGGGTAAAACTGCCTGATATCTGGGCTGAACCGCCCATGATCTTTTCACGGATGACAGGGGCGGAACGGACCACATTATCCAGGACAATGGCCATCCGTTTGCCCACATTGGCTTCGGTCAGTTTGGCAAAGACGTTTCCGCCCTTGGAGGTGAAATCGATGGAAACATAGGGCTCATTGAATTGATTGGAAATTCTCACCTGGGCATTTTTGACCATTTCACCGGTCATCAGGATTTTTTCTTCCAGGAGAATGGGACGAATGATCTCTTTGTTGGTTTGGCTGTCGGTGTCTTTCTCGATATAGATTTTGGTGTCTTTAGGCAAGCGGTTTTGCAGGGCCCGGTTCAGCTTTGCCACCTCTTCGGTGCTGGTCCAGGTGCCATTCCATTGTCCAGCTGTCCGTATTTCTTCGGCCAGGAGGCCGAGATTGAGACCGGCTGCATCGGCTACCCGTTTGAATTCGAGCTGGGCGGTATCTCCCAGGAGCTTGAGAGCCCGTTTGGAGTCTTTGACACCTGGTAACTGGACAACGATCTCTGCCTCACCCTGGCGAATGATCACCGGTTCTGCCACCCCGAACTGGTCGATACGGTTGCGAATAATCTCGAGAGACTGCTCCACGGCATGGGTGCGGATAAAATCTATTTCCGAGTCTTTGAGGGTAATGAAAATTTTGGGGAACGACCCTTCTTTGGTGTCCACTTTGACGTTGATATTGGGGAAGCTGTCTGCAACCACACTGGTGACTGTATCCACGGCACTGGAGTTGGGGAGGGTGAAGAGGACAGTGCCCGGGTCAGATTTTGTGCGTACCGCACTGATGGACTGCTCCTGGAGGCTGTCCTTTAATTCTGTGGCAGCGAGTTCAAGGGAATCTTCTTCCGCCTTGTCCAGATTGACTTGTAGGACCAGGTGCATGCCACCCTGGAGATCAAGTCCCAGGCGGAGGCCCTCAGGTGCCATATATTTATTCCACCAGTCAGGTGTTGAGGCATAAAATGATGGAATTATGGTGATAATAGAAAGGATGACGATAACTATGAGTGCGCTGATTTTCAGTTTGAGTGAGGTGTTCATTCGAATTCCTGGATTCGTGGTGACGAGAATTGGCAGTGGTTGATGTGCAAAGATAAGTTATTCTGTTGAACCGAAAGCGATTATACAGTACTGCCTGAATCTTGCAAGGCCTCCTCGCTATTTTCTCTTTTCCTGTTAATGGATGAGGCAAGACAGGCTGCTCCAAAGCCGTTGTCGATATTGACGACACCGAGGCCCGGAGCACAGCTGTTGAGCATGCCAAGCAGGGCAGCGATTCCAGCGAAACTGGTCCCATATCCTACTGATGTGGGAACAGCCACCACCGGAGAGCTGCACAGGCCGCTGACCACACTGGGGAGAGCCCCTTCCATACCAGCGACAACGATGATGACAGAGGCGGAGGTCAAGAGCTCCTGCTTGTTGAACAGGCGGTGGAGACCCGCTACCCCGACATCGTAGTGGGTGGCGACCGGATTGCCGAGGCTCTCCGCCGTTATCCTGGCCTCTTCGGCCACTGGAATGTCAGAGGTTCCGGCACAGAGGATAGCAATGGTGCCCCGGGTACGTCCTGGATCTATTGATTGCTGGTTGCCGGTGAGCATTCTTGCTTGCGGGTGATGACAGAGTTGCGGCAGGGCGGACATGACCAGCTCTGCCTTTTTGCGATCTATCCGGGTGGCCAGGAACAGCGATTGGTGTTGGAGAAAGGTCCTGGCGATGTCAATAATCTGGGCGCTGCTTTTTCCTGCCCCATAAACCACTTCCGGAATTCCGGTTCGCAGGTTCCGATGGTGGTCGATACAGGCGTCCTTGATACGCTGACCAGGCAGATGGCGCAGTTGGTGCAGGGCCTGTTCAACAGAACAGGTGCCTTGCTGTACCCGGGAGAGAAGTTTTTCTATGGTTTCTTGATTCATGGTGCAGCTGATGAAGAATTTTAGTTAGTGCCTGCGTATAGTGGCTCTCTTTTCACCCTCGGAGTCCAGGGGGGGGCTTGCTCAAATAGTTACGCCTCGGAGATGAATCATGTACGTTATTAAAGAGTTGGCAAAGGCTTCGATTGAGGAAAAAACTGTCTCAGGTATGGACAAGCACTGGTGAATTATTTCAGAATTTCACTTTTTATAAGTATGTTAAAAGTGATAAGTATCATGATAACAAAATAAGGTAAAGCTTTTGTCCAGAGTTTACTCTCAGGAGGGATTCTGGTACACTGTTCTTTTTTTGTAATCCGGGTCGAGCCGGTTCTGTTTTTATCATTTTAATACAAGGAGTTGTTGATGAGTGAAGCAAATCTTCCTGCCTATGTCAGCTACCTGCTCCAGGAAAGCAGTTATCCGCACCCTGCTGCGGACATCAGCTTGGTGCAGACCCATATTTCCTTTGTTTTTTTGGCAGGCGATTCTGTCTACAAATGGAAGAAACCGGTGGATTTTGGCTTCCTCAATTTTTCCAGCCTCGAAAAGAGGAAATTTTTTTGTGAACAGGAGTTGCTGCTTAATCGCAGGCTCTGTCCTGATATCTATGAAGAACTGGTCACCGTTACTGAAGAGGGTGAAGGGTTTGCTCTCAATGGTTCCGGAAATGTTGTGGAATATGGCATCAGGATGAAAAGAATGCCGGAAGAGAAAATGATGGGTCGGATCATGGCCGCCGGTCAGTTAACTCAGGCCCATATCGATGCCATCATTGATACTCTGGTTCCTTTCTATCAGGCGGCGGCAGGAGACAAGTCCATTCAGGAGTTTGGGCAGGCCAGCTCCGTTGCTGTCAATGTCCTGGAAAATTTTGCCCAGACAGAGGCCTTTATCGGTCAGGGGGCCCTCAATAGAGGCCAATTCGATGCCATCAGCAGCTATGCCAAAGAATTTCTTGGCCATGGAGATCGGTTTCAGGTACGTATTGATGATGGCAAAATCAGAGATTGTCATGGCGATATGCACTCAGCAAACATTTGCCTGGCAGATCCTGTTTGTATCTTTGACTGTATCGAGTTTAATGAGCGTTTTCGCTATACCGACGTCGCTGCCGATGTTGCTTTTCTGGCCATGGATCTGGATTTCCATGGTTTTGAGGGGCTCTCCCACTATTTTATCGAGGAGTTTGTCGCAAAATCTGAAGATTCCGGCCTTAAGGTGATGCTTGATTTTTATAAGTGTTACCGAGCATATGTGCGAGGAAAAATCGGGCTGTTTACGGCCAGTGATCCGGCGGTGGATGGAAAAACGGCCAACCACTGTCTTGAGCAGGCAAGAAAACATTTTCTTCTGGCCGAACAGTATGCAGCAGCAAAGTAAAGAGGTTTTGCCCTCAGGGCTCCTTCTGGTCTTCTGGGGCATGGTTGCCACTGGCAAGAGTTATCTGGCCTCTGCCTTGGCAGAACGATATGGGCTGCCTTACTATAATTCGGACAGGGTACGCAAGGAGTTGGCTGGAATTGCTTCTCAAGGCAGTCAGAAAGAGAAGGTGGATCAGGGGATCTATACAGCCGCTTTTAGCCGACGGACCTATGATGCCCTCCTCGATTACGCCGATAAGCATTTTCGCAAGGATTCGCGGAGCTGTGTGGTCCTGGATGGATCTTATCAATCTGAAAAAGAGAGGGCTCTCCTGCGCGATCGTTTTTCTGGTCGCGTGCGTATCCTTTTTGTCCACTGCACCTGTGGCGAAGCTGTGGTGAAAGAACGACTGCGGTTGCGGGCCATGGATTCCCAGGCCATATCGGATGGGCGTTGGGAGATCTATCTTGCCCAGAAAAAACGTTTTCAACCTGTAACGGCGCTGGAACAGATTGAGGTAATAGGGCTTGATACCGATGCTCCTCTGGAGCAGTTGTTGACCAGGATCGAGGAGAACATCCGACAGCAAGGGGTGGAGATCGGTTCCAAGACGAGTTGCCAGAACTGAATGGAGCAAGAGACAAAAGCAGGTGGCAGGTTCAAGCCCGGGGCATAGCATTTTGTTTTGGCCAGAAAATGTCATTACATGGTCCGCCGGAGTTGAATTTCTGACCTTGATATAAACCTATACAAGAGGTGTGTGATGTCTACACGAATTTATATATTACGCTTTCCAAAAGAGACCAGCAATGATCCCATCATTTACCAACTGGTTAAACAGTACGACATTGAATTCAATATCCTGAAGGCTGACATCCTGCCGCAGAGGGAAGGGGTCATGATTTTGGAATTGAAAGGAGCCAAGGAAAGTGTCAACAAGGGAATAGAATTTCTCAAGTCCCTGGGGGTCAAGGTGGAACGTCTGGCAGCGTCCATTCACAGGGATGATAAAAAATGTTTTCAGTGCGGGGCCTGTACCGGTATCTGCCCTGTGGGGGCACTGGCAATACAGCGCCCAGAAATGCTGGTGGTGTTTGATCCGGAAAAATGTACCGGCTGTTCCCTTTGCGTTCCGATCTGCCCTGTTCGGGCCATGGAGGTCTCCTTGGGTGCGGGTACCTTGGCGGAAGTAGAAGAAAAGACCATTGTCTGATTATCAAGGGGGCTTTTGGTATATCTGGGGGCGAAAAGTGGTATGATTCAGGCCTGGCCTTTCAGATCCCGCTTTTTTTGGGTCCTGACTGGCAGATAGAATTCTCGTGATGCGTTTTTTCCCCAGTACCTCCTTCCATCTGCAAGGCGTAGCCATGGGATGTTGTCCATGGTGCTTCTTTTTTTGAAATTGGCCAGTTGCACCCCCCTGTTTGGGTGCTCTTTTTGCTCAATCAACGCATCCTAGATATGATGGTTAACACGTTGGCGAAATAGACCTGCCTACCTTGCCAACGTGGGTTAAGTTGAAAAAGGTAAAACTCAACAATCAACTCAGAGCCAAAATCAAGGAGGCAGGTCATGAAGAAAACAATAAAGAATATCGGTTTAGATGTCCACAAAAACTCAATCTCAATTGGAATAGCAGATGAGGGCCGTGATGGCGAAGTCAGATATTATGGTAAAATTGATAACAACATGAATCAATTAGACAAAGTTATCAGGAAACTCATATCGAAGGGGGTTGTTCTTCGGTTTGTCTACGAAGCTGGACCGTGTGGATATGCTATCTATCGCTATTTAACCAAAAATGCTATGGATTGTGTTGTTATTGCTCCGTCTAAAATTCCCCAGCAAAGTGGTAATCGTATAAAAAATGACAGGCGGGACTGCCTTTCTTTAGCCAGATTGCATCGGGCCGGTGAGCTTACGCCTGTGCACGTTCCAACCGAGGAAGATGAGGCCTTAAGGGATTTAGTGCGAGCTCGAGAAGACGCAACTCGTGCAGTTCGCACAGCCAAGCAGCAACTGGGTGCATTCTTACTTCGGCACGATATTGTATATTCAGGGAGAACAAAATGGTCAAAGTCTCATTTTAACTGGTTGGTAGATATCGCAATGCCACATCCCGCGCAACAAATAGTGTTCCAAGAGTATATTGATACCGTGACAAATTGTTGCAACCGTGTTCAGCGACTAACCGAACAAGTCCGGTTTCAGTCCAGACAAAGTCATCAACATGAGTTAATAGAGGCCCTGCAGTCTATGCGCGGAATTTCTCTTATTATTGCCGCAACAATAGTAGCAGAACTGAGCGATCTCACTCGTTTTGAGAACCCGGAAAAGCTTATGGCATTTCTTGGTCTTATCCCATCTGAACATTCAAGTGGTGACCGAGTGAGTAAAGGTTCAATCACCAAAACGGGGAACGGACACGTACGCAAAGCCTTAGTGGCAGCAGCTCATGCCTATCGATTCCCGGCAAGAAAAAGCAAGGCCATCCGGAAACGACAAGAAGACTTACCCGAAGCAGTGATCAATATTTCTTGGAAAGCTCAGTGTAGACTTTGCACCCGCTATCAGTATTTAACCGCCAAAGGGAAAAATGTGAATGTTACTAAAACAGCGATTGCCAGAGAGATCGCAGGTTTCTCCTGGGCCATTTCGCAGGAACTGTCCAAGGCGGCCTGATTGTTGTGGCGCAGGCTAAAGCTGAGTGGAGCTATGATTATTTGCGGCTTGCTACGCTCGCCGGTAGTAGGTTTAACGCTTTAAGGACCGATGAACAGGAAGTGCAAATCAAAAAAGGCTGGGCAGTTGTAAAACTGTCCAGCCTCCCATTCATCAGTCACTTACCACGGCGCTCGGGTCGCTCCTCAGCGTTGCCCTATCCTCCGGGTAAGCTCTGTCAGTATAACAAAAAGAGAAATAGTGACAAATAAAAACAGAACGATAGAACAAAGACGCAGTTAATTGCTAACTTTATCAGCAATTTCAAATAAAAATTCCACCTTAAAGGAGTGTCTTAGGAGAAATCACAATAACTCTTTCAGTTCATCGCCAGGGGCGCGGTCAAGGTCAGGAGAATCCTCGAGACTCCTATGGGAATAAGCATAGCTATAGCCGAAACTCCCGTCTCTAGATAGAGGTAGCTCCACGACGAAGCCAATTCATTCGGTACCCAACCCGCGCATATCAGACTGATCAACCGTCGTTACACGATGACCCCGCCTCTGGTCATGAACTGGAAAGATGTTAATTAACCTTTTTGCAAGCGCCGGGAAACCCGGCGAAAAAAAAGGCAAGGGACACTTGTTTATTATTGACAGTGTTAACCATATCAGGAGTCTGTCGGATTTAGAGAATCGTAGCGAAAATTAGAGAAATCGAGACCAGATTTTCATGGATTTGAGGCGAATAGCAGGTCTATTTAACGAAAAGCCATGGAAATATGGGCCGATTTGTCAAATTTGCAGCAGATT